>CAZCYD010000005.1:15390-120568 GCA_964502735.1 uncultured Pseudobdellovibrionaceae bacterium | reverse complement strand
GTGATCGCCTCCGGCTCATCGGAGCCCCGCAAGTCAAAGGGTTTGAGGAAATTTTGATGCATTTTATCCGCAGATTTGGGTTTAAATAGACACAGAAACAAACAGTTCAAAAAAAAGACTCGCATAAATCCAGTTTACTTTTAATTTTAAAAGCATAGTTTTTTAACTGTAAGTTCTTCTCAGCAATTAGAAACTGCTCCAATAAATTAGTCGCATCAACAGGACACAAGTCCAATAGAACACCTAAAGCCACAAGACGAACGAAGTCACTTGAGTTCGTTAAAAACACATTAAGATTTTCAGACAACCACTGACTCTTCTGTCTTGCTAAATACTTCATTGATACACTGTATAAGTTCTCTTGAAGTGGATCTTGCAATACTCTTATTAAATAGCTCTCCAGTTCGTCCCCAGCGATGTCTAAGTAAGATAAAAATTTTATAATTTTATACTTATTCTCTACAGTCGAGGATTGAAGAGAGGTGAGTAAGTCGCGTTCAATTCTTTTCTTTGAATCGGGACTTAGAGCCTTCGCAACTGCCGCCATTGCCGTCTCAAGTGACTCTTGCTCGCGCATCTTCTTGTCATCACTATCGAAAACTGGGGAGAACCTCTGATTTATGCCCATCATCCCCGCATAGGCAATGTAAATACCAAAAAGTATAAATCCATAACGTAATAATTTTGTTGAGGTCAACATTTCAAAGCTCAGTCTACTGGCCTCAAGTCTTATAGGCAAACGTTCAATTCTAGAAAAAATTATTACACAAAATATCTGGCGGGTGACAATACAGAATTGTTCAGCACCATTCTGAGTTTATAATAATACACTCACTTTATGTAACTGGACAAATAGCCAAAATAGCCATTTGTATGGCACCACTACGATCAACTAGACTGTAACTTCAAACTTAAAATCCGATAAAAATATGTCATCTAACGTACAATTGTGGCTTTTAGAGGAGTTTTTAAAACAAGATGAATAGAATGTGGAATAGATGCAGCCCCATCGAAAAAATTCTAGTGACACTCTCTTGTTCGATATTTGTATCAGCAATTATTTTTCTCATTTACTTTGAGTCATTATTTGCAAAAAGAAAAATCCACCCAGACGATAAAATTGCTGAAGTTATTAGTACGGATCAACAAGTTAGACGTCGAATGCCAATGAGCTTTGAATTTGATGAAGTTAAATCCGGAGATATTATTGGCAATGGAGACTCTATTTTTTCAGGTGATAATTCCAAGATTATGCTTAAATTTCTTAAAGGCTCTCAATTAGTTATCGGCGAGCAAAGCCTAGTTGTACTTCGCGAATTTAATGGAAAAGTAGATATGAAAATTGAAAAGGGCGGAGTATCCGGTTCCCTTGGAGAATCTGAGGAAATTGAAATTAAAGCCAATCAGGAGTCTGTTACAATTAATGGCGAAAAGGATGCTCAGTTCTCAGTATCCTATAAACCTGGTATAGGAATGGAGGTCATTAGTTTTGATCGAAGCATCAATGTTAAATACAGAGGAGATCAAGTCGCTCTTAAAGACAAAAAGGCCCTGATAAATAACAAAAAGGGAATACAAACCTCTAGAAACACCCATACCGATGGGCGAGCAAGAGATCCTGCCAACAATTCTGAAGACGTAAAACCTAGCCTCCCAGAAGGCGTTAATATAGGTTTAGAAAAAAACCACATGCCGTTGACCTATGAAGCCCCGTTTCCTCCTAATAATCATGTATTTTTACACTCCAATGGCGGACAAATTCCAATTTTTCCAAAAGTTCAGTGTATTGATGGGTGCACAATTGAAATCGGCTTTGACAACAAACCCGCCGTCAAACAAAATTTTTCTAAAAATACTGTTCCCATTTTATTTCTTAAAATTGAAACCAATGTCCAATCCAATGTTAGCTGGTCATTTCATGACGGACCAGAATACTCTTCAGGAAGTTTTAACGTTTGGATTCATAATGAAGAAAATTTCTCTAAAGCTCTCAAGAATCAAATGCAAATTGAAGTCATAAACTGACGTAAAAATTGACTAGTTGTCTTCTGTTGAAAGTCTTTGCCTCTGTCCTTCTAATTTTCTTAATCTATCAAATTCGGCAGCTTCTTGTGGACTAAAAAAACTATTTGAGCTTGATCTCTCAGAACTAGTCAAGGGTTTGCTCTTTTTGTTTCTTTGCCATTCTTGCCACCTAGTATTGTAAGACTTCCATTCCTCATTAAACTCTTTTCTCTGAGTTGTTAGGTTGTGATAAAAATCATTATTCTTTTCTTTTAATTCTGACTCAAATTCTTTTCTTTTATCTCTTTGTTCAGAAAAAAACTCTCGCCTACGTAAATCTAATTCATTATAAAATTCAGACCTCTGATCGCGATCCATATCCTCTTTTCTAGACTTATCTCTTAATGCTTTCTGCTGTTTAAGAAAACTTTCCCGATTCTTTGCTTCCTCTTTGGTGTAAGCTTCTCTAGATTTTTTTTGTGCTTTCTGAAAAATTGTTCTCTGCTTTCTCTGCATCTTATCAAAATTTTCTCTAACTTTTTGAGGGTGAATTTTTAGCTCACCCATTTGTTTAAGAATTTCCTTCAGAGAATCATTAGATTCTCTGACTTCTTTGGGAATATTATCACGCAATTTTTCTAAATTTTCACGTTCCGAAGTTAAAGATAATTCAAACTCCGAATTCTCAATATTTCCGCCCTCAGACCCCATGCCTCCCATTTTACGATTTGAAACACATGAAGATAGCAACAAGACAAAAATAAGGTATAGGCAAATTTTGCCGATGGACAATAGATGGGAGTTCATTACTTTATGATATGCAGCCTTTAATTAAAAGACAACCTAAATTAGAATATAGACATGTGGACCCCATTGACAACTAAGTTCAGTGATAAACCTGACGGGCATAAGAAATTCGAAGTGTTAAAACGCATTGAATTTAAATACACACTTTTTATTGTAGGAGTGTTTGCACTCAGTCTGGTGTTTTTCTCAATTCCTGTTATCTATTACATTAACTTTAACTATGATTTATTTATTGAACTGGCATATGAAAGTACTCCAGCTATTGTGCAACAGTTAGAAAAAGAGAAATTTTGGATTAACAACCTCTTTATAGCTACCGTTCTAGCCTCTTTATTAGTCTTAACTGTAATTGTATTTAGACTCCTATCGCGAGTAGATCGAACACTACAAGTTGTAAAAAATAAAATAAGAAATCTAAGTCACGGAAAGTGGAATAGTGGTCCAATAATTGAAAAAAATTATAGTGAATTCACGGAAATCATAGGACTCTATAATCATCTGTATTATTTTATTCGCGAAATACAAAACCAAGAGGTGGAAAACTTAATAAACTTAAATATTCCAATTGACCACCCTCAACACCAAGAATGGATAAATTTAATAAATAGAAAAAGATTACAAATAGGCTTAGATGAGGTTCAGATTACCTCGAACGGCGCAACTGTCTCTGAAGCTCCAAATTCGCGTCACGCGTCTTAAGGCTTTCTCGTTTATCTCCTTTAAGTTTACCTCTTACAAGAGCAATCTCAACTTTAGCCCTACCTTTTTTAAAGTACACTTTTAGTGGAATACAAGAATATCCCTTTTCTTTGACTGCCGCGTGAATTTCATTAATTTCTCTTCGATTTAAAAGAAGCTTTCGCAGACGCTCAGGCTCATGATTAAAATAGCTACTCTGTTTGTATTCAGCAATATGCGCATTTTGTAAATAGGCTTCATCTCCCTTAAACGACACATAGGCATCTTTTAGTGTAATTTGGCTTTCTCTTAAAGATTTAACTTCACTGCCAGTTAGCACAATACCAGCTTCGTACTTCTCAATGATTTCATAGTCGTGCCTTGCTTTTTTATTTTCGCTGACAATTTTAATACTCATAATCCTAACTCATTATATAAATTTTGATACTGCTTAACTGACAACTCTTCTGCTCTCACATTCAATTCCAATCCCATTTTAAGAAAGACCTCTCTAATAGGTCTCTGGGAAGAGTCATATACGCTTAAATTCTTAACTAAATACTTGCGTCTCTGACTAAACGCTTTTTTAACAAAGGTAGTAAATTTTTCTGAGAATGTTATTCCATCTATCCTATTAAAAACAAGGACTCGACTTTCAATTTTAGGTGGAGGGTAAAATGCACCTGCTGAAACATCAACGAGTTTCTCTATATTCCAAAAGGTTTGAGCTATAACTGATAAAAACCCATAGTCTTTTGATCGAGGCTTTGAAGATAATCTTTGTGCCACTTCTTTTTGAAACATCAAAACCATTTTTATCACATTGCTAATGCTCGACAACTCCACGACGATGACTGAAGATATTTGATATGGCAAATTACTAACAACTAGGGTTGCTCCTGAGCTCGTTAAAACCTTCCAATCTAGTTTAGCTGCATCTATATTGCTGACTTCAAAACCTTCTTGTTGCCAATAATTTGCCAACTTGCCATCTAACTCTATTAATCTTAAATTTGGATGAATTTCAGATAGCCCTCTCGTTAAAGCTCCCAAGCCCGGACCGATTTCAAAAATATTGATATATTCACCGATGGTATGGCTTACTATTTTTTTGCATACACTTTCATCAACTAAAAAGTTTTGTCCTAAACTTTTAGTGGGTCTAATTCCCAAATTCTCACAAAGGCTTTTAACTTCAGAAATCTTCATATTTGAAATCATTTTCTAAAGAGCTTGGGAATGGACCAAGGTCTAAAGAGCTTGACTCTCCTTTAGCTAATCTTCTTGCCCCGGCGTATCCTATCATGGCCGCATTGTCCGTACAGTACTTTAATTCCGGCTTACAAAAGGAAAGTTTTTCTTTTTCTGCCCAAACCTCAACCTTTTCTCTAAAACGGCTATTAGCTGATACTCCACCCGTCACGGTTACAGGCATATTGCCGACTTTGCTAATCGACATTTTAAGTTTTTCCAATAACACGTCCACAATTGCCTCTTGGTAGCTCGCACACAGATTTGGAATTTCCGTCGATAACTCGCCCGTTTCTAAATTAGAAATAACATTCCATGCTGCAGTTTTTAACCCTGAAAAGCTGAAGTCAAGGTTTCCTGACCTTAACATCGGACGCGGAAACTTGTAGGCATGAGGGTTTCCATGTTGAGCTTGCTGATCGACAAGAACTCCACCTGGGTATCCCAAACCCAAGAGCTTTGCAAATTTATCAAAAGCTTCACCGGCGGCATCATCAACAGTCTTACCTAAAATAGTATAATTCCCAAACCCCTTAACATGAATAATTTGAGTATGCCCTCCGCTTACAGCCAGGCTAAGAAATTCATTTGGTACTATTTTTGTTTGAGTTTCTTCCGAATAAACAAAAGGGGCCCAGATATGCCCCTCAATATGATTAACACCAACAAATGGTTTTTTATAAATTATAGCTAGTGTTTTAACTGTTACTAATCCAACAAGTAAGGAGCCTACCAAACCTGGACGACTAGTTACAACTAGACCGTCGATATCTTTCCAGCCCAAACTGGTAGCCTGTATGGCTCTATCAATTAGGTGAAGTATTTTTTCTGAATGTGCACGACTCGCAACCTCTGGAACGACTCCACCAAATGGCTTGTGCACCTCATCCTGTGATAGGGACGTCATGTACTCGACAAACCCTGATGTTCTGACAATAGCTACAGATGTATCATCACAACTAGTTTCAACTGCAAGTACTCGTTGAATTTTGTTCATTTTAAAGTCTTGAGTCTATACTTTGCCTTTTCTGCCGTGCGTGTACTAGGATACCTCTCCATAGCTTCTTCAAAAAAAGCCTTGGCTTCAGATTTCATACCCATCTCTTGAAAACACACACCAATTTTGTAAGTTGCGTCGGCATAATTCTTACCCTTTGGGTTAAGATCTCTGTATTTTTGGTAACCAACTGCAGCCTCTTTCCACTTCTTATTTGCAAAGTCCTTTTCTGCTTGAACGTAATTCCCTGGCGACGAGGTTGAACTTGGCGATGTGGCGGCCTTTGTGCTTTGATTCTTCTTGACATTAGATATCTCATTGCTCAATCGTTGCAACTCTGAATCTATTTTTACCAGAGCTTCTTGAATAAATTTAAACTTATTTTCCAATAATTCGGCATCCAGCTTGGATTGATCCTCTTTTTTTGCAAAAGAATCTCGAATCTCTCTAGCTTTTAATTCTAGTACCTCGATCCGACCATTAAAATCTCTCATTTGATTTTCAACTTCCTGATTCCTGGCCTCGTATTCAGCTTTATTTTCTTGAAGGGTGGCCACATCAGACTGCAAACGATTTTGTTCACGCAACTGAGTTCTGGTAGTCAAACATCCCACAAGAACCATTGAAATCAATATTACAAAAAAGTAGTTCAACTTCTTCTTCATGGATAACTTTCTCCTGATTTAAATTTTTTTAATCGTGTTGAGTTCTCTGCCTTTTCAGCATAAATCTTGGCTTCCTGAAACTGCTCCTTTGCATCATAATTGTAATTTCCCTGAAGAGACACCACGCCCTTCCTGTAGCTTTCTTCTGCTCGGTACCAATAACCAGAGGCAAAAGTAACAGCTCCCGATTCACGAGCCGAGTCCAAAGCGACTTTGGCTAAAACCATTTCCTCTAGGGGCCGAGGACCGGCACACCCCACTAGAGTTAGAAACAAAATAAAAAAAGCCGACATCTTGAGGACATCGGCTTCAATAAATTTTCTCAAAACAAATTTCCTATTTAGGTAGTGGAACAAAGTTAGCTCTTCTATTCCTCGCATGAGCGTCCTCACCCGATCCATCATCCAATGGTTTTTCTTCTCCATAGCTGATAATTGTCAGCCTTTTTGCATCTACACCCAAACTTACAAGATAGTTCTTTACTGATTTTGCTCGTCGCTCTCCCAAAGCTAAATTGTACTCAACAGAACCTCTCGTATCACAGTGACCTTCTATTTGCACAACCACATCAGATTTGGATTTAATCCAATTTGCATTGTCTTTAAGTTGATTGCGTGCTCGATCAGTCAACGTGGCTTTATCGTAGTCAAAATTTACAGTGCTCAATCCCTCAATTTTTCCACCGTCACTACCTTCAGGATCGAAGCTCATATTCCGAGATGAGATCTCAGCCCCCGGCTCTCCACCTGGCACAACGCCACTCTCATCAGACTTTTTCTGCTTGCTACCACAAGAGATTGTAAAAGAAAACACAAGAACCGAAAGAAGAAACAAAACTTTTTTAGCCATACTCAACTCCTTGTAAACACGTCACATTCTAGATAATGGCTTTTAAATGTCAAATCCACACTCTCTTTGCTCGCTGCGGCGCAAGACTTCTTTCGCTGATTATAGTTCTTGCTGATTGCTATCAATTGGGAATAATTATCTGAAAATAGCAAGTCACTAAAATTATTTGTTGTTTAATCGCAGATTCTTTTGTAATGAGCGTTTTCATTTTTAGGGGGCAGAGTGGACAAACTTGACTGGATTAAAGACCTGGTTCTAGAAGAGCAAGAAAAGGAACAAAAAGGACTTGTCGATCTCAAATTTGATCTTCAAAAGTCAGTTTCTATCGAGAAGTCCACAATGCAATTTCTGAAACAATTACGAGGGGCCTTTGGCGAGGCGGCTACAGCCTACAATGCCATGAAAAGAGAAATTCCCAATCAGATCAAACTCTATGGAGTATCTAATACAGCCTGTGACTTCATGTTATTTCGCAACAATATTCAACTTATTTTTTCAATGATACAGCCAGGAGTTATTCAAATCTACTCCACCCAACTCAATGCTTCCGTGCTAGGCGCTCCCATCATCGAGGGCAAAAAAAGTCCATCGGGATTAGTCAATGTCCTCAAGGCTCAGTGGGGACCATTTGATATACAATGGACCTACGAAGGACAAGTTTTTAATCTTGAAAGCCTAGTCAAATACTACTTCACACTTTTTATACATCTTAGCGCCAACCACTAGCTCTAGTAGTCCGCGCCAACTTACCACTCTAAAGTGATCCCCCAAGTCCGCAGATTAACGCTTAGTGGTGCAAGTTAGGGCCTGGCACCTTTCAGGAGAGTGAAGGAAAGAGGGTTTATTGAAGACACCTTTAACTCGATTTTATCTTTGGGTTTGAATATCTTCCGAGTGGAGTTTTTTACACGCATCAACTTTCCATTAAAGTTTACAATAAACGTCTGGGGACTCACCTGCTCAACAAACTCTGCCTGCACAATCTGACCCAGAAACACGCCGATCTCAACCCAATGTTTTGTTGACATCCACTTCCAGCTTAGGGAAATGGACTTTTTTGATGACATCCCCCTTTGAAAGCTCCAATCTTTTTTTTGATTGTAGTTCGTTCAAAACAAAGGCCGGGGAGTTTTTTTGTCCAACCGACTCTATGCTCAACCCTCTCTTAGGCACAGACTCTTCTAAAAGACTACCAGAAGAAGATATATATTGAGCTTCTGAACCGTCCAAGCCCGGTGTTTCAGATGTTTTCTCACCTGGCTCAACTTTATTTTGTGTGGGCTCTTCAAACGTGGCCTTAATAGTCGGAGGGGCACTCAACGAATCTACTGTATGTTGCACTCTCTGAGAAATGGTTGAGGCCAGTCCCGCCCCCAAACTGGTTAATTCATTTGATACACTTTTCATCTTTTCTATAATCTGGCTGGGAGACTCCTTCGCTTCTTGCTGAGTTTGATATTCTGTACAAGCCTGACGGAACTGCTCCCCCAAACGTTTCAATGTGCTATAATCGGCTTCGCTGGATTTAAGTGAATCGCTAAAATCTGGGGTGTAAATTTCAATTTCTGGAGCCGTTGAAAGCTGTTCTTCTTCCTTGGCCCACTCTGGAAGACTGTCATCGTCAAAAACCAAGTTGTCTTTATTTAATTTCGCAATTAGTTCAATTTCACTTAGTGGCAAATCTATCTCTTCAGCAATCTCCTCGACAGTTGCTCCCTTGTTGGCAAGCTTTGCTGCCTTTATGTATTTAATCGTATTCTGTCGTTTAACGATCTCATCATGGGGAATCTCTTCTTGAAAAATCTGAGCCACTTCTTTTGTTTTTCTTGTCGCCAACTCAATTTGTTGCATTTTTGAATCCGCCTCAATTAAACAGGCCTGAACCTGCTTAAGCTTTTTTTCCATAAATGCATTTAACTTCTCCACCTGGACTTCTGTCTTATCTGACAAGTCAGTCAAAACAGAGATCTTACTCTGCAACAACTGAAGCCCCTTACTAAGCCTAGGATCATCTTGAGGCGGTCTTCGGAGTTTAACCCAAATAATATATACAAAAAGTGCCAGTAAAATATTAAGTATCAACTGTACAATCATCCAAAGTGACACAAACGCCTCCACACTAACTCACTAATAGTAGCTTTCTAGTCAATAAGACTAGTCTACTATTTTGATTTTACATCTGGTTTCAAAAAGTCACAATAGACTTAGGCACAGTATGTCTGTATCAATATTGTGTATCAATAAGAAGATTGAAGAAGGTTAATTAATTTCTTTCAAAAAGTCTGCAAATCTCCCAATAGCCATACTCATTTGATCTTCGCTCAGAGCATAACTCAACCGAAGGTATCCCTCTTGACCAAATTCCACTCCGGGAACCACAACCACCATCTTGCTCTCCAATAGCGCTGCAGAAAAGTCGCTAGAAGTTTCCAAAACCTTACCTTTCCAAACCCTTCCAAAAAAATGAGAAATATTTGGCCAGATATAAAAAGCACCGTCTGGAACCGAAACCTCTATGTTTGGAATGGCCTGTAACAATTTAATAACCTTATCTCTACGGCTTTTCAGTTTCTTCAGAGAATCACTGAATTCATTTTTGGTATTTTTAATTGCCGTAACCGCAGCCCTCTGAATAAAACCAGGTACACAGCTAACAGATTGACTCTGATAGTTTGTCATTGCGCCAATAATGTCCTTGTGCCCAAGAGCCCAACCCAATCTCCAGCCCGTCATCGCATATGTCTTCGAAACTCCGTTAATAATAATGGTCCTGTCCTTCAGATGAGGAGCCACATGTAATAGGTGAGGAGCTAATCCACTTTCTGTAAACACCAATCGATTGTATATATCATCACTCATAACTAAAATATTGGGGTGACGATCTAAAACCTCAGAAATTTCCTTTAACCCTTCTGCCGTGTACATATTTCCAGTTGGGTTACTCGGAGAGTTTAATATTAACAACTTTGTCTTTGGAGTAATGGCCGCACTGAATTCTGATGCCGTTAATGTAAAGCGATTTTCACTTTTTGTTTTCACAACAATAGGGTGCCCCTCTGCAAGCTCAACTTGAGTTGGATAACTTACCCAATAAGGAGCTGGAATAATAACCTCATCGCCTGGATTCAAAACCGACTGTAAAGCACTAAAAATAACAAACTTCCCCCCGGTTGAAACCGTCACCTCCGATGGATCGTAATCCACAGAAAGGTCCCCGGACGTCTGAACAGCTATGGCCTCTCTCAATTCTGGGTTCCCATTCGACGGAGTGTATTTTGTTTCACCCCAATCTATGGCCTGTTTAGCTACGTGTTTGATGTTGTCGTAGGTATCCCAATCCGGCTCTCCTACAGTTAGTGATATAACGTCGTGACCCTGTGACTTCAGAGCTTTTGCTTTTGCTGCAAGGGCTAGTGTTGGAGATGGTTTAAGCAATTTCACACGGTTTGATAACATGATTTCTTCTCCTGAAGTGGGTTTACATTTTTCTGTTTTTTTAGCTATTCTTGTTTTTTCATTAGTGCCTGCTCGACAATAGGGGGAACTAGACCGCTCAGGTCGCCGCCATGCCTAGCGACTTCTTTCACTAATCGCGAGGAAATAAAATGATGCTGGGGGCTGGCAAAAACAATTAAAGTCTCAATTTCTGCCGCAAGCTTTTTATTCATATTTGCCATTGCCATTTCGTACTCGAAATCACTAATAGCCCTTAGTCCTCTTAAAATACAGTCCGCCTTAATCTTTTTTGCAAAATCTATAGTTAAGCCACTGCCGATGTGAATTTTCAGATTTGATATTTTGGGCAAGGCTCCTTTAATAAGGTCCACTCTCTCTTCTTCCGAAAAAAAATATTCTTTATCTCCTGACTTAGCGACAAGAATATGAAATTCTTCGAACTTTGAACTCATCCTTTGAATTATGTCAATGTGACCAACCGTGATAGGATCAAAGCTTCCCGGATACACTGCAATCATTTTTTTCAACCTCAAAAACGGTTATTTTCTTATCACCAAAGAGTCTTTGGTCCAAGAAAATTAGCCGACTATAATTTTTATCTACCCTTTCTTGTTTAGCGGATTCAATCACCATAATTCCCTCGTCCCCTAAAACTTGCGAGCTGCCAATGCTTGAAAGCACATCATGTGATAATTTCTCAGTAAAAGGAGGATCTATCAAAATAACGTCAAAAGGAGGCCCCTTGTAAAATTGTAGAAACTTCATTACATCAGCTGCTACGACTTCAATACCCTCGTCGATATTAAATCCAGCAAGATTCTTTTTAATAATTTTAACTGATTCACGATTCTTCTCAACCGCAGTTACAAATTGTGCTCCCCGCGATAGACTTTCAATGGAAAGATTGCCAGTGCCAGAAAATAGATCCAATATTCTGGCTCCATCGATGTGGGCCTGTAACATATTAAAAATGGTTTCCTTAACCCTGTCTGTTGTAGGGCGGATGTGATCCGCTTTAAAGCTCACAAGTCTGCGGCCTTTAAATTTACCCGCTATAATTCTCATAAGCCTTCTCCAGCCTTTCCACAGTTAAGAAGATATCTTCAAAAGGTTTTGATATAAAATCATGCGCCCCTAGGCTCTTGGCTGTCAAAGTGTCATATTCACCCTTGTAAGCCGACATCAACACCACAAACCCCGACCCAGGATTGGCCTCTAATAATTTTGGCCCACTTAAATCAGGCATTAAAACATCCAAAAGCACGATTTCTGGCTCGCATTCTTTCCACAGTCTTAGCCCCGTTAGACCACCCTCCGCAAGAAAAACTTCGTGATTTTTTGACTTGAAAGCCCTACCTAGGGATTTTCTTACAAGATCTTCATCATCAATTATTAATACTCTCACAGAGCCCCTCCTCTCAGCTTTCACAAATGGAAAAACATATCGAGACAACTGTTCCACGCCCCACCTGGCTGTGTAGAGTCACCTCGCCTCCATAAGACTCCACAATCTTTTTTACCATACTTAATCCAAGTCCAGTACCTACCCCCACTTCTTTGGTTGTAAAGAATGGATCAAATACTTTTGGTAATAATTCGACGGCAATCCCCGGCCCACTATCTTGAATGCGTATAAAGCCGTTTTCATTAATCTTATCAACAAAAATATCTATACGCCCCTCCCCACTCATTGCCTGAGTCGAATTTAATACAATATTAAATACAACTTGTTGCAATAATTGTTCGTGAGCATTTATAAAAATATCTTCCTTGTGGAATTCAATATTTAAATTTATTCCTCGCAAGGCTGTTTTGAGCAGAGGAATTGTTTTTCTAACCACTGATTGTAAGGAGACCTTTTTTAGATCTCCTTGTTGACCACGAGTGTACTCCAACAGATTGTTAATAATAGATTGGCATCTTGCAGAGGCCTTCTCAACCTCAATAAGATCCGACCGAACCTCTTCATCTTCGCTTTCGGAAATTAATATCTGTGCCGTGGATCTAATACCAGTAAGGGGATTATTCAGCTCATGAGCAATATTCCCGGCCAAGTGGCCTATAGCTGCCATCTTTTCACTCTGAATGATTTTAGTTTTTAAGCCTAGAGTCTCAGTCTGATCTACATAATGATTAGCATATCCGGCTATATTCTCCTGATTATATAAAAAGATTGGGGAACTGTGAACTTCATAAACTCTGCCGTCTACTACAACCTCTCCTTTTTGATTTTGTGTTAGACTTCTTTTTACTATTGGACAATTCTCGCAGGCGCTTTCAGTTTTTGCAAAAACTTGAAAACATTTTTCTTCATTTAAATTTTTCTTAAAATTTGTATTACCTCTCAGAAGATTAAAATTTTTATCTACAATAGCAACAGGGTCTGCTATGCCCTCAAATGTCTTTTCCCATAAATGGGAGGCCTCTTTTAACTTTCGTTCGACCAATAAAATATCTAATATTGTTTCTATTATCTGCAATCGTCTTGATACAAATCTCTTTAAATACTCTAGTTCACCCGATGTAAGATCGTGCTCTATAAAAAAGGTCACTGGATAAAGCCCCTTAATCGGCATAGCCAAAACTTTGGCCACTGGTCTACCCAGTGCCGTTGCCAGACATGACCTATCTCCCTCTGAATCAAGCTTCATTCGAGCATAAGTCACATTAATTTTATCCCCTTGAAATGAGAAAATATCCACCTGTGTTTCATTTTTATATATTCCCATTATAGGTGGATTAACTTTTTTTATTTTTTTAAATTCCTTTTTAAGTTCAAATAACAAATCTGAAAGCGATGACATTTTTGATACTTTTGTGGCAAATAAATTAATTTCTGACCACTTATCATAAGATTGCCAATCAATAGTTGTAGAAAATCTCTTCCTGAGAAAATCCATAGCCTTTTTAACTTCCGCTAACTTAAATAGTCCGATACAGCTATGCCCTTGAGAGAACTTAATAAAGTCTTGTCTGCGATATTGATTTAAAATTAAAAGAACCATCGTCTCTACTGGAATATCCACTGGCAAAACTTTGAAATCCTCTGCGGCAATAACTAAAATACGACCTGTTAAAAAGTCCTTTATCTTACAGTTGGGCTTAAATATCTTATAAAAAAACTTTGAACCCCAGCCAGGAGAAATCCCTTCTTGAACAAATATTTCAAATGGTCCAGCGCTATCTATCACCGTATAAAGATATCACAATTCTCATTCTTTTGACAATTCAGCACGACAAAAGAATCATATGAACTTCTTGTATTTTAACAAAATAAATATCTATAAATCTCTAGACATTAGCTATCTTGAAAATTTCAGGTTGTTTAAATAATAAATCCTGCCATTGGTCTAGCGAAACAGGAATTTCATATTCAAGAATATCCTTGAGTAAAACCCAATCACTTAGCTCAAATGCTTTTAAAGATTCTTTGGCTACAGAAGTAAACACTGTTTGGCAGTTGTCCCAATTGGTCCCAAAATTTTGAACAACCACAAGATCTTGTAATTTTGGTTTTAATAGACTTAGTGAATCTGAAAACCATGTGCAACCATCTATAAGCTCAACAAAAGACTGAGTGGGCATGGAATAACCATTCTCACCGAGGCCTCGAGATATCTCAAGAGACCTTTCTTTTAGCTTTGGCAACCATTGGTAAATGGTTCTTAGTGTAACTTCAATAAGTTCAGATTGATCTCGCGTAATGATTTCTAAAACGCTTAAACTAGACAGAGGCATACGATCCAGGCTCTTCTCTTCTTCCTCAGAAAGATAGTTGCCGTTCACATGTATTTCACAAATAACTCTTCCACTTTTCCACTGTTCTTCTTCTAAATCTTTCACTACTAGATTCAATTTAGTACCTTCACTATATTTTTTCATTAGTTCTTCATTCGAATACATTTGCGTTTGCAATCTCAGCCTCCTTCGTTTCAACTCCAGGCAAATCAAAATTATCTAAACATAAATTAATGATATCCATAAATTTATGGAATAAACTTTTAGTCTTTAGCTGTAGATCTTCAAATGATGCAGGACCTATTCTCACCCTTTCCGTCTGAAACCATGAGACTAGGGGATGAAGCTGGGGTGCTAAGTTTGGAATCTGTAAAATAATATCATCAACAAATGACAAAATTTTTAATTGGTAACTTCCTGGCTTACAATTCTTTAAATGGTTTAACTGCTCTAAAGCCAGTTGAGAGGTTGCATACAGTTTCTCTAAACCTTTCAAAGTTATCTCATCATCTACAACTGGAAATTCTTTCTCCATATAAAGAGCCAATATAAATTTCCAACAAAAGCTCTCATCAACATATCCACTGGGAATATAAGACTCTAAATTTCCATTGAATCTTAAATAAACAGGGTTTCCACTTTCTTTACCTTCCAACATACATTTTATTTCGTAAGCCACACGGTCTGAAGCTATATCGTTAGGAGTCTTACCGTAAATAACACGACTTCCATCTGCAAGTGGGCCCGTCTCCCAAAAATTAACAGTATCAAATGAAACATTAAGTGTTGGAACTCGAGTTAAAGAAGCTATGTGAACCATTAAGCTGTCACAGCCTACAACAAGTTTTGCATTTTTTGCTAAGCCCATTAAGTGGGACACCTCAGTCTGACCCACAATATTAATTATATTTTTATTGCTCGTTTTACCAACAAGATCCGCAGCTATTTTTTTTTCTGATAAGCTACCTACAAGGACAACTTTTATATCCGACAACTTAGATAGATGATTGAGAACTCCTGCCCACTTATCAACCCCATATGTTTTTTCTATTTGACTTGCTCCAACCTGCAATAATAAATACGGGTCTTTGGACTTCGTAATAAAATTATTTTTAGAATCGTCAAGCTCACTGATCTTCCAATCTTCATCAATGAGTTCTACCCCTGCAACTCCCGAAAAAATTTGAGCCAAGTGTACTCTATTTGGTTTTCCTATACCTACTTGAGCATAAAAATAAGCACTAACATCATCTCCAATACTTAAATACCCGTCCTCATAACGAGAGTAACCCTTAACTTCAGCAAGCGAGCCCCCTGATATTGCAGACACCAAATAACTGGAAAAGGGTGAAAAACTCAGATTAATAATTTTATTATAATTTTCATCTCTGAGCGAGCTACAAAATTTTTCAATAGCCTCAAAGCTTTCTGAAACTTCAGCCTCTTGTAAAATTGAATTTAAAATATGCGCTGTGGGAAGTCGGATAACACTGTCAATGTCAATATTTCCAATAGCTGCCGATGCAAACTTTTCTCTAACGAGAATGTCAATTTGTGAATCGGGATACTTTCTTCTTAGACCTGATAATGCTGGCCAACTAAGATAAATATCACCCAATCTTGCGAGCTGTATGACCAATATTTTCATGAATTAACTGCTCCCTAATGAGTTCGCTTAATATTTTTATATTTTGAACTTCTTTGGTATATCCTCTTGTATTTACAATTTGCTGCGCAGCCTTCTCTAATTGTCCTAATGATTTTTTAAGATTCTCTAGTTGTTTATTGTTCATACTTACTCCATTGTCTGACCAATCATGTTTCTTAAAAGTTTAAGTTGTATCTGATTTCTTATGAAAACATTCTCAAGTGTTTCTGAATACTTCCTGAGGTTTAAAAAATTTTTAGAGCCATCTCCATCGTAGTTTTCAAAAAATTTTAAAACTTCGTTAGCAAAATTTGGACTCAGCTCATCTGATAAAATCTGATAATTAGATTTGATATCCTCTAATATCCGGCTACTATTTGTTGCGCGCCTCAGTGCCGTTTTAAGATTATAAATAGCTTCGCCTTTCTTTATTGTTGTGCTTTCCAGTCCTGTAAGAAAATGTTTTTTTTCTTTGATCTTCGCCTCTGGATAGGCTTGCCTAAGTGCCGCCTTTAATTTTATAGACTCACTTCCATAGGCCCCCACTAACTTATGATGTTCGCCTTGATTCAATAGCTTCCAGCTAGATAGCTTAATTACAGACTCAAAGTCCTTTGGTGAAATCTTTTCTGCAAGGTTGCGGACATACCAAAATCCTGAGTGACTAAAATACGTTCGATGAACAACCACTTTATCGTTATATTCTTTTGCTACGATTTCTATTTCTCGTGAAGCTCCAATTAATATTTGATTAGCTAACAATCCGATGATTGCAGGCTCAATAGAATTTGAACAAACATGTGTTGGCTGATGACAAGAGTGACTGTGAATACAAGGGTAACAAGCCTCACGACTAGAAACTATATAACTTTGACTCTTATAAACTCCAGTTTTTAGGAAGTCGCTACTTCCAACAGCGATCTCCAAGATACTACAATCAACACCACAGGCTAAGTGCTTTATGCTTGTATCGCCCGTGATTAATAATTCACACCTAGAAAGAATAGACAAGGCCCCCTCTAAAGAACATATGGCAGGCACAACTTTAACCCCTCGCTCTTCACAGATCCTTATAAAGTCTGCAATGTCTTGGCTTTCACTCGGCGCTCCCAAACTGTATATAGCTATGTTCGGATTTGTCATTTTGAATACTTTTAAAGATTCCGCAAAATTATCATATCCCCAATTCTTTTTTACATCACTCGTAAGAACCTGAACACAAATGAATTTAGTATTCGATTCTAAAATGGCATCAGCTTCAGCCTCACCCCTCGCTGAAATTCTATAATCAAAATTATATGGACTGTATGTCAAACCAGATCCATAATAGTGAACGTCTAATAAGTGTGCCGATGAAGATCGCGGAAGTGTGCATTGTTCATTCATATACGAATACCACTTATTGCCAAAACTCACAGTGTTATTTCTATTTATAGACAATCCTAACTTTTCGTTTGCATCTATCATTCCGCATATAAAACCACTAAATCTGGAGTGACTTAAGTTCACGATCTTGTCGTAATTTTGTCGGTTTAGAAAATCAATAACAGCGCTTATCCTATCCAACGGCTCAAAAATAGGACGATTGTACTCTCCAAGTCCTTTTTGTAATTCCTCTCTATCTAAAACTATAAATTTATCAACCCATGGCAAAATATATCTAACAAAATTAAACTGCCTGTTTATCAATACATGTAATTCAACATTTTCGTTCTGGTCTTTTAACGCCCTTAAGACCGGCACCATCATTAATATGTCTCCCAAACGTAATATTGAAACAGCTAGTACTTTCATGCAATAAGTTCTCTCAAGGCTAAAATTTTCTGTTGAATATCACTCAGACAATTTGCACGTCCGCTTTCATCTTTGAATTCTAAGTCCATAATTGTTAACCCATCTTTATTTAAATCGTAGAGAGATCGAGATTGCCAATCATATAAACTTTTTTCTGATCTTAATTGTGTTATCCAACTAAGCGAATCATAAGTTCTTCCCAAGAGCCACCTATGGTAGATCTTTAATTCTGGAAATATTTCAAGACTCGGCCTGTGTGCTAAAACCGTGTAAAACTGTTTTATCGAGCTCTGGATAGCTGAGGACTTCAACAGCTCCTCTTCTGCCCTAATGACTAAACACTTAAAACTAGCAGACTCCATGGGATAATACCTACCAAACCAGCTGATGATTTCTGGTTGAGACTCAATGACAGTCACTTTTTTTCCACTAAACTCTTTAATAACTTCCAAAATATGATACCCGCATCCTAGTCCTAAAACTATAACTTCTGAGCACGATTGTATTTGATTCTTATATTTACACACCCACTCTTTCGCTTCAGCTACGGGGTCGACTCTAGAGCACAAGTGTTTCTCATTCCATGTAAAAATCGGCATATTAGTTCTAGAGGTAAAGGATTGAATCAAGCCAGTTCCTCCGCTGTTATAGTCTTCAAGTTATTAAAAATGTTCAATAGATCATCATTATTTGGATCTAACTTCAATGACTCTTCAACAAAACCTCGTGCAACACTGAGACGGCCACCAATAATGTAGACATGAATTAAAGCCAAACGCATATGAATATTATTTGGGTTAATGCTTAAATAGTTTCTTAATTTTTCAATTGCTATATCGATTCGACTGTCTTTTATTCCCCACTGAACTAGAAGTTCAAGAGCTGTATCATCACAAGGTTCAATATCTAAAGATCTTTCTAGATTTCCCCATGCCAAGTCAATATCTCCATATTCTCTATGAGCCAAGGCAAGGCCAATCCAACCTCTAGAATTTCTAGGATTAACGTCCACAGCCATTCGATATCGCTCCAAAGCTTTTTCTAAATTCTTTTTTTGAATTTCCAAAGTTCCAAGATTAACCAGAAGCGTGTCTGAATCAGGGTTTATAGTATATGCTTTGTGATAGTATTCCTCAGCCCCCTCGAGATCACCAGATCGTATTTTGATATTTCCAATATTTTTATAGGCCACAAAAAGATTATGAGGGTTGTAGTTACCACTACCTATATATCTTAAATAAGCCTCATAAGCTTTTGAATCCAAACCCTGAAAGTAAAATAATTCAGCCGACTCAAATATTTGCTGTATATCTTTAGGATCTTCAATTTGCTCGACTTGATCAAATTCTTTTAAATACTTTCTTCGATCTACAGATGATTTCAATAAAAAAGAAGGCTCGGCTAGCTCATCACACTTTTTCTTATTATCATTTTCTTCTGATGGAATACTTCTTTCCCTTAAGGGAAATCTCACTCTGACATTGGTCTCAAATTCTGACATTCTCTACCCCTCTCAAACTCTATATGAGCAACATTGATGCCAGTTTGTAAGACTGATAATTTTAAACTCGTAAATATTTTGACGACATCTTGACTTGTCTAAAATCCTATTCTGCCATAAATTTGACAGAACTCTTTTGCCTCAACGATTTTTCTCAATCAGACTAGACCTTTTCGTCAATTTTTTCTGGTGCTGAATTTTTCCCAGATTTGTATGAATTAAAAATCTTTCTGGTGGACTTTACAGAAGAAAGCTCTTTAATGATATGAGACTTTGCACTTTCTATTAAAGAAAGTATTTGTAAGTCTTGCGCCAAAATTCTTTTTACAATTTCGTTTTTGTAGTCCAAAGCTCTTACGACTTGTTTTTTGTATTCAGAAGATAATGACTCTTCGTATTCAAAAATAGTTTCCTCTTCTATTTTACTATCAATTTCAGACAATATTCCAAGAATCTTCTCTCTTGAGTTATAGAAGTTATCAAGATTGTCAAAGTTTCCATCTATGAAATTCAGAATTTCTGACTCATTAAGACTCAGAAATTTATCTAAAAAATGATTTTTTTCTATAAGTAGATCTACGATGCTGGACATATCCCCTCCTTGGTCTATTAATTACCCTGCTGTTGATTCTTTTTTTAATTTTTCTACTGCCTGACACCAACCTTCATATAGTGTCTCTAATATTTTTAAAACATTATTCAATTTTTCCTTATCAGCCTTAATATTGGCCTTGATCAATTCATCAGTCATAAACATGTAGAGCTGCTCTAGATTTTTCGCAATCTCACCACCAACTTCATGATTCAAGGTGTTGTTAAGCTCCATTATTACATCATATGCACAACCTATGTTCTGGCCTCTATCTGCAATATCACCCTTATCTACGGCTATCATAGCTCTTTTCACATAACGTATAGCACCCTCATACATCATCAATAAGAGTTTCTCTCGACTAGCGCTCTCAACGGATGTTTTTTTATACTTTTGATAAGGGCTATGACTCACTCTTCTTCTCCTCTAAAACTAACTCTACTTACAATTATGTAATTCGGATTTCATTCTTCTTAACTTTATAATCTTTTAATAATTATCTTTTAATGCCCAAACATTTTTTATCCTCCACCAAAGTTAGGGATTCCAACATTAGCAATCGCATTTACAGCTCCGCCTTGAGACTTTAAGCGAGACATTGTTTCCTCGAGTTTGGCAAATTTTCTCCTTAAAGACTCTTCCTTTTTTAGAAGCTGCTTGTCTTTTCTTTCGATATTATCGTCTAATCTTTTTATCTGATCCTGTAGCGATTTTTTCCTAAGTGAAATTGGTCCCATTGAAGGGTCCATAATCACTCGTATTTGATTTTTAAGAGACGGAACAAAACCTACCGCAAAACCATCTCCTGCAAAAAAACTTTGAACGGCCTGGGGGTCTCGACTTAAAACCGAATTAAATTTGTCGGCATCATAATCTAAGGTCCCAGACCTATTAAATGTGACTCCTAGCTGGTTAAGGCTTCTTATTTTTCCATTAATACCGACTTGAGGATTTTGTATTAAACTACGAATTCTATTCTCCAGAGATCTAAGTAGTCCCTCTCCCCCAAGTGTCCGGCTTGTATCTGTATTAGCATCCATTTTACTTTGTGATTGTATAAATTTAAGTACCTCATTGAGTCCATCAACAAACTCTTTGACTTTTCCTGCTACAATCTCTTGGTCTTCCTTCACGGTTACATTTACATTTCGATCCGGGGCTGCTTGTTTCAACTCTAAAGTCACACCAGGAATAACGTCTTTGACCGTATTGTCTGTAATCTCGAATTCAAACCCATCAATTTTAACGACTCCGTTCTTGGCTTCAATTTCTTGATCAAAATATAAATCTTGATCACCATCCAAAAAGTAAAGTGTTGGATACTTTATTTCATTGTCTTCGCCTACACTGTCTCCAGTGATTAAAAGCTTAAATGGCGCATCTGGGCTTTTGCGATCATTAATTATTGATGCTCTAACCCCTACATTTGCTGAATTGATAGCATTAACGGCACCCTCTAGAGTATTATTTGATCCATTTATATAAACGTCGACACTACCTCTTGGAGTTTCGAACTTAAAGTAACCTACACCTAACTGAGTTCTATCTCGATCTGGAAAACCATTTGTAACTGCCGCCGCTTTCTGCGCTAACTGCAAAACCTCTATATTGTAACTACCTGGGATTGCAAAACCCGGATCGACCACTCCTTGAACAATATTTGGATCACCGCTCAGTAATTTTATATCGTTAAACCCACGTGTAGAGGCTAATGTTCCTATGGACTCAGTAAGTTTGGATACCTTTTCAGATAAAGTATTGACAAGATCTAATTTAGACTGTGTTTTGCCTTTACGAATCTCAAGATTTTGAATGGGCATTCTTTCTGCCTCAATCAAATTATCTACTAAATTTGGCGGAAGTCCCGAACTAAGACCCCCAAATGAAATTGCTGCCAAATTACAACCCTCCTGGTTGTTTCTTGAACCCTTCTAGTTCAAATATCAAAATTCACAAAGACGCTACAGGTCTTATACTCTTAATTATATTCATTATGTAAATCATTCGTGAGCCAATAATATGTCACGGACAAAAGACAAGAGTTTCTAAACCGTCAATTTTAAAACACGGTGCCCACACCAACAAGGTAACTCGACATTCATCCCGCCTTGTCGATTAAATGGCCTTTGTCATTCTCTTTTTCTTGGATAAGAGGCCAGAGCTCGCTTTCAGGGATTCTTCTAACTGTTTTTCCTAAGGCATCAGTAATCACAACATAACGAGCAATCTCATTGACAACAAGCTTTACGGTCAGGTTATTGTCACGTACGCCCGGAAAATTCTTGAGTTTCTCTAACACATTTTGCATTTCTTCATCGTTTAAAAAGTCCTTTGCGTTCTTATCCTTATCTCTCTGTCTTTGTCCGTTTGGATCTCGATCAGCACTAGAACTTTCCGATTTCACGGACTTATTTATTGCGCTCACCTGCGAATCGCGCTCAATAGGAGTAATTTTATAGGCCAGTGACTTTATATTCATCAATAAAAACATCGGTAAATAAATAATTTAAATTAAGTGATTACTGAGTAATTAGACTTAAGACCCTTGAATGATGAAAGCGGTGAAGAAGGTGCTAACAGCGCTTTTGAAGACCTTGAGAAAAAATTGACACATTTTATCCACGGATTGGGTTTTTAATATTTGATTTTAAGATAACAGCTTCAAAGAGCTGGCGGGATTACTATTGGCTTGAGACAAAACTCCAATTGATGCGTTCATAAGAATATTGTTCCTTGTTACCTCCGCCGACGAACTCGCTATGTCCGCATCGCGAATACGTGAATTGGCTGCACTAAAGTTTTCTATAGCCACACCTAAATTCTCACTAGTCGAAATTAGACGATTTTGTATAGCACCTAAATTAGCCCTGTAGGAATTCACTTTGTTCTGAGCTTCATCTAACACTTCTAAAGACTCTTGAGCTCCCACTTTTGAATCATAAGATAAATCTTCAATGTCTAAAGATGAAAGAGTGGCCTCTTGCAAAGAAGCATCAAATGCAATCCTGTCTCGAAAGTCATCATTATGTATGTCAACTTGGAACTCATATTCGGCGCCTGACCCATCTAGTAAGTTTCTAGACCCGAATCTTGTTGACTGAGCAATTCGCTGAAGCTCCTCCTTCAACTGAACTACCTCTTTATTTATAAATTCTCTTTCTGTAGAACCTACAGTATCGGAAGATGCCTGAACGCCCAGCTCTCTCAATCTCGTTAAAATATTTGAAATTTCACCAAGTCCACCCTCGGCAACCTGAACCATAGACATACCGTCGTTTGTATTCCTTTGGGCCTGTTGATATCCACGAATTGTCGATTTTAATGTTTCACTGATCGACAATCCCGCAGCATCATCTGCTGCCTTCGTAATTCGACTACCAGAGGCCAGCTGAGCATAGGATTTATCAATTTCTCTTTGCGACTGATTCAATGATCTTTGAGCATTAATTGACGCTATATTTGTACTCACCACAAGAGCCATAATGACTATCCTCCTATTTTACAACTTCCTAGACCTTATACTTGCTTCGAGAATCTAGAATTTGCACAAAAATACAGTCTGTTTTACAAACTGTTACTGCACATAACTCTCTAACGGCTAGTCTTGGGACGTCTTTAGTCAAGTCTTGGAGATCCCACTTTTAGTCTAGTGAGAACTGTTCTTTCGTCGGTGAGTTCAGGACAAAGATCATATCAAATACATACAAAGTCTTAATTTATTAGTCTAGATACTCTATACAATGGTACTGGGTACCCGACTTTTTAGGAGTCTTGTTTTCGCAACACTTATTATAACCTATAAAAAGGGTGAGTGTTTATACACCCACCCCCTAGGTTCTACTTCGATTAAGTTAAGATATGTTGCTCCCTTAACAAAATCTGGGTGGAAAGGTGGAGGACAACTACCTTTCCACTTTTAATTTTAAAATTAACCGATAAGCTTCAATGCCGCAGCAGGTGTTTGATTGGCTTGAGATAATACACCAATTGAAGCATTCATCAGAATATTATTGCGGGTCACTTCCGAAGAAGACTGCGCAACATCAGTATCCCTTATTCTGGAATTCGCTGAACTAAAGTTTTCTATAGCCACACCTAAATTTTCACTGGTAGAAATTAACCTATTCTGAACAGCTCCCAAGTTGGCTCGAAATCCATTCACTGTTTTTTGGGCTTCTTCAAGCACCTCTAGGGCCTCTTGAGCATCGCCCTTATCAGAAAAATCAAAACTATCAATGCCAAGATCACTGGTCTTTGCCGCCTGTTGACTGGCATCAAATCCTATTCGATCAACAAAGTCATCATTATTAATGTCAATCTGAAAGGAATATTCTTCTCCACTTCCATCCAGAAGATTTGTTTTGCCATATCTTGTAGACATAGCAATACGATCTACTTCAGATAAAAGATTTGAAACTTCTTTATTAATATAACCCCGTTCAACATCTCCAACTGTATCAGATGCAGCTTGCACACCAAGCTCTCTAAGCCTTGTTAAAATATTAGAAATTTCTCCCAACCCACCTTCTGCAACCTGAACCATAGAAATACCATCGTTCGCATTTCGTTGTGCCTGCGAATATCCACGAATTGTGGATTGTAAAGTTTCACTGATTGACAGTCCTGCCGCATCGTCAGCCGCTTTTGTAATACGACTACCTGAAGCCAATTGGGCATAAGATTTATCTATTTCTCTTTGTGTTCTATTAAGGTTTTGTTGTGCATTAATTGACGCTGTATTCGTAGTAACTGTTAAACCCATGGGGTCCTCCTTTGTTAAGAAGTTCTAAGAAAGGAACCTACTCTTGCTTAAAACCTCAACCTTAGTCTTAAAACTAAAGTTTGATTTGTTGCCTCACATGCCTTTCTAACGGCTAGTCTGGAAAAGTCTTTAGTCGCGTCTTGAAAATATAGGCATAAGTCTAGGGACTTCTGGACCTAAGTTTTGTAAAATATGATATACGTCTAGGACTTTACGTCCTTGGTCTTAGGTTTATAGTCCGTAATGACCTGACTTTTCTCCGTAAGACTTTTGTTTATTAAGACTAAAAATGAGTCTAGTCACTTGCAACACTCTCACCCCTATTTTTGAATCTCTAATTATCTAGACGGCAAATTAATACTTGTAGGTACGCTGTGTATAAGAACAACTTGTACGTTAGTTTTGGGCTCCGAGTCCTCTTCTACAATCTTTCCCATTTCGTGATGAAATTTCGATACAAGCTCGGCGGCCTTCTTTGAAGCTCTTTTTGACAGAGGGGCTATTCTCACTGAAGCCATGGAGAAATTGATCGTTTTTTTATTAGACTCAGGATAAGAATTTGCTGGTGAGGACTTAAATCGAGAATCTATAAAACTGTGAACATGCTGATAAAGAGGCCTTAGATTTTTATTTGGCAGGAGTGAAAAGCTCAAACTCTGAAATTTTGGATAGTATTTCTTCCCATTAAACTCAATAATTCGATTCTTCTGCAAAATAGAAAGTATGCGATTAAGTTCTGATTCTGAACATGCTACATGATCGAGAAGAATATCATTTGAATGTGTGGGTGAATCCATGTATTCCTGCAACTGAAGTGCAGCATTTACAAATCCACTTAAAGGTTCATTACTAACAACAGCTAACGCTCTCTCAAATTTTTGAAACTCAGATTTCATAGATAGAATTTTTTTACAATCAACAAACTGAGAAATCCACCCTGTCAGAATATATGGCCGACTATCAATTAACTCAAAGACATCCTCTAGTTTAGGCTGAGACAGCCTCAATATGTTAATCCGGGAGTCAAAGGTGAATTGTATTGGAATACTACAATTCACCTTACATTTATTAGAACTAGTAATTGCATTACTAAATACAAACTCAATGATATCTTAAAAAGACATACAAATAGATTCCCTTTTAAAAAAGAGGACATATCGCTCAATCTCCATCATTTGATAGAAGAAAAAATAAAAAAACACCCAAAAGTAAGAGTTATAAATTGCCAAAACTCTCTAAATCATGTCATTGAAAGTTACCAATATCTTGAGATCGTTAGATGTTCAAATCTCTTATTTCTTAATGATCTTTTGCATGAAATCAAAACCCAAAAGGAATCCTATGCAGAACAATGTGGGATCCCTATAAATCAGCTCGGACTTTCTGTGATTGAATCTTTCTTTATATATTTAATAAAAAAAATAGATTCCTCCGATCATTATTTTCTCAATTTCTTTCTGCCGCAATTGCTAAGAAGATTGTTAAAACATCCATTATTAATTCCGGGGCATTTTACTTTATCCAATCTGTAGAAAATTCCCCTAAATCCCTAATCGATTTGGGCAAGTGTTTTCAAGAAATTTGGGTATCAGTTAACTCTATGAACTATTCCTTTCAACCCATCTGCAATTCACTAATATTTTGGAGTTTTAATACAAACCTTCGAGCAGACATTTTTTCCACCCAAGATCGGCATAGGCTAGTCAAGGCCCATAGAATACTCGTTGATAGGCTATCAGTTGATCTCAAGCAGATCACCTTAGGTTTTAGAGTGGGAATTGCAACTAAAGAATCTGGTAGATCTCCGAGAAAAAACTTATCTAGTAAACAAATTTAATAGACCTCTTCTTTAATAAGCCTCTTCACATTGCACGGGCTGTAAACCACAGTATCCAGAGTAGACACTTTTCTGACAGGCAGTTTTAGCATTTGCCTCGGCTAGAACTGCCGTCTCCCCCGTTCCCCTAAAAACTCGTTTTGTGTTTCCGTCACTCATAATGCAAACGACAGAACTTCCTCTGATATAGATATTTGAGTCGCACTTGAGATGCTGGCTATCCTGACCTGTGCAATCACCGCGGTAAACAGACTTACCACACAATTCTTTAGACTTAAATTCAGCATCTATTTTGGTATTTGCGGTTTCAAAAAAAACTCTTTTTGTATTGGAATCAACCACCATGCAAGCGTGAATAATTTTTTTAGGCGGAGCGGAGCCATTATTGTCTAGATAGTTCTCAATGTTACTGAGTCTAGAATCCATCTGGGCAACTCGCTGCTGTAAACGATTAATTGTCCTTTCCAATCGACTTATGCTTTCTCTTTCACTTGGAGTCGTGTTTCTTTGAGCTAATGAATTTATTGAGACACTCCATACAAACAAAATCAACAATACAGGTTTCATGACTACCTCCTAAATTTAAAATTTACCTACCATTATAGGTAAACACCCTTTTTTATTTTGAGTGAGTTAACATGACTCCGACAAAACCATGTTAAACAATAGACTATAACAAGCTCACATTATGACAACTACAGCAATAAATTCCGTTTAAAATACACATATTGTAATTCATATAAAATCGATGGAGAGTGAAATAAGATAAAGATTTCATGATTTACAAAATCTGACCAAATACGCCGAACGTCGCAAAAAGTAGAGACACAAATGCTAACACTTGAAGAATCTTTACTCTGCAGTCTCTGTAGTTCACCATTAGTAGTTGACTATCTTTAGTTCACTTCAAAACATTTAAACATTTAAACATTTAAACATTTATAAACTATTCAATAGTTATCATAAACACCGCTTCATTCGCCTTGTACAAATTATAATCTACACGCTTTTGGTTAAATCCATGTCTCTGTTGCCTTTTCATGATGTAGCTTTCTGAATTACTCCCGAGGCTAAAAGATTGAATTCTTGGCAAGAGAGAACTGCAAAGCAAAGCAACGAAAATAAAAAGGGAAACAAGAGGAGGGGATCGTGGGCGCTCTGGTGTTTTTTGCCAACAGACAAGTATCAAAATACTTGCTTGTTTTTACTGTTCTTCAATTACAAATTCTGGGTGCCTGCGTAAGTGCAGAGGCTTTAATTCAAATAAACTTCTCTGATGCTGTATTTTCTGAAAAATGTCTAAGCTATGAAGATCGCGATAAGGACTCTGGCCAACCATTCACTGTAGAGAGTTTGTGGTACCCTGAATACGAATGGTTAATCTCAAAGGGCTTAGTTCAATAAGCCTTATTCAATAAATAATATAATTGATACTTTAAGTACCCTAGGGGGCAAAGCCCCCTAGGTAGGTCAGTACCGGGAGAAGAAGGAGACCTGACTCCTCCCTATTAAACAAATACATATTATACCTGCACTGCAGAGGTTTATTTAAACCACCCCGTGCTTTGGTGCCTTAAATCTTGTCACACCCTTATACGACACATACTTCTATGTGACACATGTGTTAGATATGGCACACACTTAGCCTACGAGCTTCAAGGCCGCTGCCGGTGTTTGATTCGCTTGAGAAAGAACACCAATGGAAGCATTTAATAAAATGTTGTTTCTAGTCAACTCTGAACTCGATTGCGCCACATCAGCATCGCGAATGCGAGAGTTAGCTGCACTAAAATTTTCTACAGCTACACCCAAGTTTTCTGTTGTCGAAAATAGTCTATTCTGAATAGCCCCCAAATTTGCTCTATAGCCATTCACTTGTCTTTGTGCATCTTCAAGCACTTCTAAAGCGGCCTGAGCATCACCTTTGTCTGAAAAGTCAAAACTGTCCACTCCCAACTCTGATGCTGTGGCAATCTGTTGACTAGAATCAAACTCAATGCGGTCTATTTTGTCATCGTTGCCAATATCAACTTGAAAAGAAAAAATATCACCCGTTCCATTAAGCAGCTGTGTTTTTCCAAAGCGGGTTGCATCCGCGATACGATCCACCTCTGAAACTAACTGTTGAACTTCTTTATTTATAAAACCTCTTTCGGTATCCCCTACTGTGTCTGAGGCTGCCTGCACACCAAGCTCTCTAAGGCGTGTTAAAATATTAGAGATTTCCCCAAGCCCCCCTTCGGCCACTTGCACCATAGATATGCCATCGTTAGCATTTCTCTGAGCTTGAGTATATCCACGAATGGTAGACTTCAGCGTTTCACTTATTGATAAGCCAGCAGCATCATCTGCGGCTTTTGTTATGCGACTGCCTGAAGCCAGCTGCGCGTAAGATTTATTAATCTCTCGCTGTGAACGAGTGAGCTGTTGTTGCGCATTTATAGACGCAACATTTGTAGTGACCTGTAAACCCATTGGGGCCTCCCTATTTTTTACAAAGTTCCCTCTTATTTTCAGTAAAGGAGCAACCTACTGCCCCTCATTGAAACGCACTAATCCCTGTGCTTGGTTGAACGCGTTGAAACACTCTTGATGGAATAAAGACCTCAACAAGACTAAAGTCTGCAATCACTCAGCCATAGTCTCTTCTTCTTTACTCAACAACAGTTGTGTTGCTTTACATGCTCATACATTCGGCCAGGTCTAGGTTTACTTTAGTCGAGTCTAGCTAAACTAGACCATTGTCTATATTAAACTGGACTATCGTCTGTGATGGCTCCAATTTTCTTTAAATATTTTCTTAACCAGTAAAAGAAGCTCGGACTTTAGGGCGTGAGAAATTCGACAAGTGGAATTTCAATTGTGTATTTATTGTGATTCTTATCTGGAAAAACAGCTCTTTACCTTGAAGATATTTTATCAGGCTTAAACTTCAATGCGTCACCTTTTTACAAGTTCCATTCCCGGCATGAACTTAATTTGACATGACGTATTCAATCCAACTATGAGAGTTCTAAGACCGAACATTGGTCTGTAATCATAATGAAAAAAGAGGGTGAAGGAATGAAGTTTTTTATAATCATATTATCTTTATTTTATTCGGCTATTGTAAATGGCGGACAAAACTCAATTGAAACACGAAAGTATTTTTGCGTGGATCGCGAGGACAACTACTACACCAAGGCTTTTATAAAGATTGATAAAAACGAAAGATTATTGGAGCTTTCCATTATTACACCTGAGTACCTTTGGACAACTCCGAACCAACCCGAAACTCCGCAAGCTCCGGAAGGCTTCTCTTTAGAAACTCCAAATCTTGTTCTTTTATCTGACTACAGAGTTTTGACTCTCCATGATTCTGATGGGTCTATTCGTCTAATTGACTTTGGCCCAACCGACCCTGACTCTATTGAAGTTGAAGGCTTCTCCGGCTCAATCGCCTTTCATGATGTTCTGGGTCTAACCGGAGGAACTCCGGGTTCTTTATATTACACAGCTTCTGGCAATGCTCCTACCCCTGTTTACTCACTAGACTGTAAAGCCTACTAAAAGGCCTACTAGAAAATTAAGACCCTACAAAGACTTCAATCTTTGGAAATTGTAGATGCTGTCGTGGCCAGAAAGTTGTTTTTGTTTGTCCTCACAGGGAATGCGCAAGAGAGTGGCGTATTAAAAAACCCTGGGGCATGTGGGATAACCCCAGGGCGGGCTTAAAAAGTCTCCATCGTGTCTGTGGGCCTGGAGACTTAATTTCTTAAGAATAAGTTCTTTTTAAACAAAAGAACTCACGTTAAAAAATTATCCAAAAGTCTGTCTTATCTGATTTTTGCTTACGTACACTCACAAATAAGAGCCTATTGCAAATGGGAAGGCCTACGGGGGCTGTAAGCCTTCCTCCTTTTAACTTATATAAGTTTAAGAGCTGAGGCTCCGTTTTGGTTGGCCTGAGCTAAAACATTAATAGAAGCCTGCTGTAAGACTTGAGCTGATGTCATCTCAGCTGTTTCGAAGGCAATATCCGCATCTTTAATGCGCCCTTGAGCAGCCGTAAGATTCTCGTTTTGAATATCCAAGTTACTAACTGTGATGTTTAGTCTTGACTGAACGGCTCCAAAGTCGGCTCTCATCTTACCTAGTTTGACTATAGCTTCATCAACAGAACTCAACGTATCTTTAGCCGAGTCTTTATCTGCTACCGAGACTCCATCAATGCCTAGAGTTCCAATCGTTGCATCAGCCTCAATGCTGTATTTGATAACGTTCTCGGGTCCGGCAAAAGGGCCAACATGATATTCCAGCTCCTCGCCAGATCCATTTAATAATGTCTTATTTCCGAACTTTGTAGACTGAGCAATCCTTTCAGATTCTTCTACTAGTTGTTTAGCTTCTTGATTTAAAAACTCACGCTCTACATCCGAAACTGTGTCTGATGCACCCTGAACACCCAACTCTCTTAAACGAATTAAAATATTGTTGATTTCTTGCAATCCTCCCTCTGATATCTGAATAAGGGATTGGGCATTGTAAGCGTTGTTCCTCGCCATCCTTATACCTACAACTTGCCCTCGAATGTTCTCAGCAATTGTTAATCCAGCAGCATCATCACTGGCGGTAACAATCCTCGAGCCTGAAGATAGAGCTGTTTGCGAGTGCTCTAAACGCTTTTGTTGCTTAGACAACTGCCTTTGTGCAGCTATCGACGCTTGGTTTGTGTTTATTCTTAAGCCCATTTTGGCCTCCGTATTTTTAGGCTTTCACTCCAGAAAGCTCTGCCACAAAGCCTACCCCTCAATTGTTCCCACTGAGCATAAGGCAAACCCCGGCGGACTAATCCGTGTCTGGTAAATTGTTTATGTTGAAGTAAATGAGGCAAAGGGGTGATTGACCCTTTGCCGCATCTAGGACTTGGGAGGTACCATTTCGTGACTACTGAAATGAAAACTTCTCAAGAGCTTCAACGCGTTCACACTCACTATCGACCTAGGTCTAGGAAACTTTAGGCTTTGGTCTAGTTTTTGATAAACGCAGCGCATCTTGTATCTGTTTTTATTTAACAATCTTTTTTTATTTTTTTTTACTGAACCGTCGTGATTTGAGACAAAATCGGTGGTTATTTACAGAAAAGAATTCAATAAGGAGACAGTGGGGATCCCACACCCCACCTATTTAGAAATTATCGCCCGCCCTGTTACGAATTAATCAGTTTTAATGCTCGCTGTGGAGTAGCATTGGCCTGAGCCAAAACTGAGACTCCAATATCCTGTAAAATCTGATGCTTAGTTAAATTGCTGATCTCCTCTGCAACATCTACATCAGCAATGATTGATCGAGCTTCTTCTAGATTCTGCTGTTGGACCGACAAGTTATCAATGGCGAACTGGAATCGAGATTGAACAGCTCCAAATGTAGATCTCGCATCTGCCAACTTTAATAGAGCTGAGTCAATATCCGACAAAGCTTCTCTTGCTTCGTCTTGATCTCTGACATCTAAACCGTCAATTTCCACTTCATCTGCCGTTGTATTGGCATGGAGAGAGAATTTAATAATACTGTCCGAGCCTTTTGTAGACCCTACGTGAAACTCAAAATCCTCCCCCGAGCCTGTTAGCAACTGTCTGTTACCAAACCTTGTCGACTGAGCTATGCGATCAAACTCTGCTATAAGCTGTTGGAATTCTTTATCTACAAAAGCTCGCTCGGTGTCTCCAATGGTGTCACTTGCAGACTGAACAGCCAGTTCACGCAACCTTATCAGAATGTTATTCTGTTCATTTAATCCCCCCTCAGCTGTCTGCACAAATGCTAAGGCTGTCTGAGCGTTTTGTTCAGCTTGCTTTAGACCCCTCACTTGTCCACGAAGACCTTCTGCAATCGCAAAGCCTGCGGCATCGCTACCAGCGTTAACAGTGCGAGAGCCTGAAGAAAGTTTTTTTAGTGATGTCTCAACTTGATTCTGAGACTTGCTAAGATACCTCTGGGCCGCTATGGAAGCCGTCCCCGATTGTATTCTAAAAGCCATTGAAGCACCTCTCCTTCCCACAGGAAAAAGGGCCCACAGACAGTTTCATTTCAGTAGTCAAAAGGCTTATCGGCGCATCGCGTTATTACTTAAGTCTCAACCTAAAAAAAGATCTAAAAAAAGGCACCAACCCCGGCAACCCCGGCAATCCCGGCGGTGCCAGGCCCTAATTTGCACAAACCACAGAAAAATTGATAGCTCAGGACCGAAACTTGCAAATTAGGGCCTGGCACCGCCGGGGTTGCCGGGGTTGCCGGGGCTCGAATTAATAGTTTTTATTCAAGCGGGTTCCGATCAGTTCTAAGAGGCTCATGTTTTCTTGATTGTCGTGATAAATGCCAATTTTTTTTGCCACCCACAGGCCTTGACCCTCCTGTAGAATTCTTCTTTTACGACTCCGCATTTCACGGACAAAATCTAAATAAATAACAGAGGACTGCCGAGCCCCCCCCTGATTTGTAGAATCCGGTTGGGTCTCCACATTTGTTTGCACCCGAGGCACAATCAATTCTTTTATTGGATTAGCTCCCTCTGCACCCTCATTCTCTTGGGCTGGACGAACGGCAAAAGGCTCAATTAAAGACAGTTTCAATTATAGACCTCCGCCCAGTATATCGGAAATAGTTACAATAACTTAATGCTTCGCATTATTTCATTATTGTCTTGCTGCACGAAAAAGAAACTGGGCGATATCGCAAATATTTACTAATGTGACAAATTTTGCACCTAAAGATTTTTCACAGTAAACAATTAACATATTGATATTATTAATATTTTTATAAAAATTGAGCTTTCTCTTATAAAACTTGTCAGTCCTTTTTTGAATACATTTGCGGACTCAATGAAAAACGCTAGTAATATCAGTTAATTATATCATCTCATTTTGGCACAAATCCTGCCCCTTAGTTGTATATGAGAGATCGACAAAAGCTTTATATTTATGCCGCCATCTTCCTAATTGGAGGGACCTTGCAGATGTTTAAGTCCTTTCAAGTGAATTCCTCTCTGGGAAGAAACTCCAATGAAATCCAAGGTCATGAATTGAAAGCTTTTGATTTTGAACCTTTTCATGTCAGTAAAGAACACCCTTCAACAACAAAGCTTAAAAGTGACAGGCAAAAAGCTATAGTACTGTACAAGAATAAAAATGATAAAACGGGCTTTGCAAAGGATCACACCTTTAGCGAAGTCTCAAAAAAAGAAAAGAACAAAAAAGAGAAAAAGAAAGACAAAAAAAAGAAAAAAACTGTCGTTAAAATTAAAGATAACACGACCACTGATGATTACAGCGCGGATTATGAAAAAGCAGATGACACTCCAGATACATCTGCACAAAACCATGGTACCAATTCAGATGTAGCTGGAGGGGGAGGCCCTATCCCTCCTAACAACAACTTTTCAGACTCAGAAATTCCACAGTCTACTGATGAGTGGCTAAAAATTTTACTAGTAGAACCTAACTATAAGCTACTTATGCAGTTTGTTGACTATTATCAAAGTCGTCTGATCCCAGCCACAACCTTCTATGAAGTGTTAACAGCCATGACAGAAGACAGTCGTGAAGAGATGAATGCCTTGGCTGTAACTGCAGCGGGAAGCACCCCCAGTTATAATAGCTTTCTATTTCTCACTTCGATAATTGCGGAAGGACAATCTAATAAGGTCAAGGGGTCGGCAAAAGAGCAGTTGTCTGTATATAAAAACTTACAATATCTCAATGTTTTAAGGTCAATTGTTGTAGACTCTGAACAAGCTTCGGCCAGCCTCCTCGCGGCCAATCTTATTGCTCTATCTGCTAAACAAAATTTAAAACCGAAAGAGAATGTAACTGACTCTTCTTCTGAACAGGGCATTCCTTCTGAAAACACGCCGCAAACCTCGAATCTCTTAGTAGAAAACATTAAACGCAATTATGAGCTCACGCGAGAACTTCTTTCAGCTGTTGTTTTGAGGCTGCAAGACAACCATCTTATCTCTGCTATTCAAGAGGCTATTCAAGTCATAGATGAATCTCTTAAAGTCTAGGTTCAAACCTTAGTTGTAAACTAAAATCGTAGTCTAAGAACTTTTTTCGCTTCTGCTAAAAATGGTGGATTTTCCCTGTTTGATTCTTTTACTCCATGGACTCTATCAAATAGTAGGGTGTATACTTTTGCACATTGTTCTAAGGAGTTTATTTTGAGGCTTATAATCTTTCTTCTCACCTATCTGACATCTTATACCCTTCAGGCTCTAGAACTGCCCAAAGGTCTATCTAAAACTGACAGACAAAAAATTGTTAAAGAATTTGGAATCCCCTCTAGCACAAAATTTCTTTCAAACCCTTATTCTCTAGGAGGATACCCGGGAATTGAAGTTGGAGCGAGTTACTCTCGATTAAACACCAAAGAAATTTCTCTGCTCGGCCAGCAAACAACTAATAACGAATCTTCTGTCTCAATTATAGAACTTTCACTAGGGAAGGGCCTCTATAATGACGTTGATATTTTCTTTAACTTTGCTCCGTTTAATCACCAAGATAAAATCCAAACCTATGGGGGCATGATTAGGTGGAGTTTTTACCAAGCTAAATTTTTGCCACTTACTTTTTCTGTTTCAACTACTGGTCATAGCATTAGAATTTCAGATACCTTTGTGAATGAAACCTTTGCTCTTCAACTGATTACCGGTCTAAACGTCGATAACATTTCCGTTTTTTTAGGGCTTGGAAAAGCGCAGGGCACAGGAAGATTTTTAGGCGGCCCTAATGGAGTTCTTGATAATAATGCAAACGAAGAGAAAGAGATCCAACTGATGAATCAAGCCTTTATTGGAATCAATATCGAATACTCAAATATATTTATATCAGCTCAAATAGACAGATATACAGACACTTACTTTAGCAGCAAGCTCGGTTTACGCTTCTAACTATCTTCACAATTGAATATTTTGTTAAACTGTGCTGTTATACGGAAATGCAAAAAGCATTAGTGGCAATAAGTCCAACAATAAAAAAAGACAAATATCTGAAAAGTTTTATTGATGTCATTCGACTCTTTCAAAAACAGGGGGTTTTTTCTCAAACTACGTTAGCATCAATTCTTCACTCCTCTTTGTATGGGGTTCCCAACTCTTGGTTTTATAAAAATGAAACAAAGTACATGGGTGAAGCTCATCAAAAGATTTTAAATACACTTGATGGAGAGTTTGATTTTGATTCTATTCGAGTGTTGAGCGCAGTGGGATCTTCAAATCACTATTTGTCTGAGAGGTTGGACAAATTTGCCAGAAAAATCAACAGTGATGTTTTAGTGATCATGAGCAACGAAAAAGAAGGACGCCCTCGTTGGTTGCTAGGTAGCTTTGCTGAATCCGCAGTATTGACCGCAAAACTTCCAGTATGGATAATAAAACCTCAACTGAAGCTAAAAAATTTGGCAAAAAAACCTCGTCTAGTTGTCGCCTTAGATAAAAACCTTCTCTACTCTCAAACACAGATTACAACAATTATAAGGCTCGCAGAAACTATGCGCGCCCATGTTGACATTGTCTGCGTAGAGCCAGCGCCATCTTATTTAGTAAATAGAATTTTCTCAAGTTCAAAAAATACCAGTACAAAGAGTGCTCCTCTATTATTAAAAAAATTAAAATCTAAAGGAGTCAGCGGTAGCCTTCACAAATTAAAAGAAAAGGGCTCTGTTCCTGAAACAGTTGTAGACTTCGCAGACAAGGTTAAAGCCTGGACAATAATTACAATAGTTGAGGAAAAGAACATAACAAAAAGATTACTTATGGGATCTGTTTCTCGACGCATCCTTATGCTAACAAAACGACCATTCTTAAATATTTCTAAAAAGTAGAACTATCTTTGATAGTGACTTCAGTGCCACAGTTCTAGATTCCCACAAGCCTAGAGTTATATAATAATTTTTTTATATTGGAGAGTCTTTGCTTTTATTGATGATAGCTGTGCTCGATCGACCCTCTACGAAATCTAAGGACAACACTTGTCCTCCATTTTGTAGTACGATTTCATACCCCACGATACTCTCAGTGGGCCAGTCGCCGCCCTTTACTAAGACATCTGGCAATAGCTCTCTGATTAGCTCAAAAGGCGTATCTTCCTCAAACAGACAAACATAATCTACACATTCCAACGAAGATAGGATCTCAGATCGATCTTGCTCACATTGAATGGGACGAGTCGGACCTTTTAAGCGCTTCACACTCGCGTCACTATTCATTCCCACAACAAGTACATCCCCTAAAGTCTTAGCTTGTTTTAAATAGCGAACATGACCGATGTGTAAAATATCAAAGCAACCATTAGTAAAAACAACCTTTTTTGACTCTTTATTCAAATCCTTATTGGATCCCTCATTTGAGTTCCTAATTGAATGGAGTACCTCCAGCAACTGCTGGCGACTGACCACCGTGCCCATAATTAACCTTTTTTATAAAATTGCAAACCCGTTAAGAAGGAAGCTAGGTCCCTTCGGAAAACTACCGACAACAAGGGAAGAGTGACCACTCCAGTTGCCATAACGACAAGGCTTCTCCACAAAACAAGTATCGGATACATAGCCGACTGAATCTGTTTATCATCGCCCATTTGATACTCAAAGGTCCACTCACCAAGTGTTTTTCCAAAAAAACTTCGAGAGACAATCACATACAGTTGTAACACGGATATGTAGAGTAAAAACATACTGGCTTGAGTCATGAGATCAGTTTGAACTCCCTTAAACACCATTGCCAGTTTAACACCTGTAACTAATAACAAAGTTATTAAAAACATGAGGGCCACAGCTAAAACCATCATTGTATCTAATATCGCTGCGCTAAAACTAAAAACAGCTGGTTGTAGGCGAGCAGAATGTGAGTCGGCAGATCCCCTTCTTTTACCGTGAGCTTGATGGTGAGAAACTGAAGTTTTAATAGTAGGCCTTACAACTGAATCTGGATATGAAATTTCTTTTTTTATCTGATTTTTTATCTGAGGAACTTCTCTCTCTAGTATCGGGGGCATATTTTCTTTTAGAGGTATTTGTGGCTCTATGTGAACTGTAGAAAATTGAGACTTCTTAGGGAGGGGATGTACAATCTCAATATCCGTCTCCTTCGCTTGAGGTATCTGCTTTTCTTTAAGTTCTGCATCTGTCATTGAAACGGCCAAACGATTAGAAACTCTATCAAGGGCAGACATTAATTCTTGCAGCTCTTGATCCTCCGTCAACTGCGAAGAAGATTTAGGGATCTCTTTTTTGACTTCTTCGGCAATTTCATTATCAAGCTTTTTTCTATTGTGAAAACCTAACCCCTTTGTAAGTGGGCGCATTTCAAAATCGTCAAATGAATCCATTATTCCCCCGGAAGGATTAAAAAAGATTGAGTCCATACTTTATGATGCTAGTCACAGCTAAGCAAGCGGTTTCTACCCTCAAGACCTGCTCCCCCAAACTTACAGGAGGCATATTAACTGATTGAAACAACTCAACTTCTTTATCTGAAAATCCCCCCTCACTTCCAATAAATATCCACACTTCTTGGAGGTTTTGACTCTTCATTTCTTTTAAAATTTGGACAAGATCTTGTCGGCCACAGCCCTCGTATAAGAACAGACCCCCGACAGTCCCTCCTCGGTTAATGGGCCCAAGTACTTGTTGAGAGTGAGCATCAGTGGTCACAGAATTCCACTCCTGTAAAAGAGGCTTTAGATCCAAAGTCTCCTCAACTGTCATCAGCGGACTTCTTCCCGTTTGCTCACAAGCTGACTTCACAATTTTATTCCAACGATCTCGACGTGAGGGACTAATTTTATTTGCCTCTCGAACAAAGCTGTAGTCCGAAAAAAAAGGCTGCACTCTATGAATCCCCAACTCTACAGACTTTTCTAAAATAGTTTCAAAGGTTGAAAATTTTGGCATCGATATACAAAGGCGAATTAAAGGCTTTTTTAATTCTGGCAAATCTCTTGACTCTAAAACCCTGGCAAGCGCCACCTTCTTACCTTTTGCGACAATCTCGACCAAATAGGCCTTTTTCCCTTCATTAAGAAGTTCAAATTTAGATCCAATATCTTGTCTGCAAACACCACATATGTGATGGAAAAGATCTCCATCAATTTCGATTTCCTCGGCTTCTTGTATATGATGATCTATCCAATACCTACGCACGCAAAACGACCCCCAACCATTCGCCTTGCTCCCTCAAGGCTACAACTCTTAACCCACTACTCTCTACAAACTCTTTTTGAAATTTTGACCATCTTTCTAAAAGAATACCACTCAAAATTAAACGTCCACCAACTGTTAGCTTTGAAATTAAATGTGGCTTTAAGCCAAGCAGAACTCCATCAATTATATTGGCCAATACAATATCAAAATTTTTATTTAACTCTGCAACACTCTCATCAAGTATTGTCACCGTACTTTGTACACCGTTTAAAATGACATTCTCTCGAGCTACCCTTAGACATTCTGGATCATTATCAATCCCCCAAGAGTGTTTGACTCCCAAATGGCTTGCTAGAATTGCCAAAATGGCCGATCCCGTCCCAACATCAAGGAGAGTTTTTGCTCCCTCCTCCTCAAGCGCACCAATTAAAAGTTGAGAAACAAGCTGTGTGGTGTCGTGTGTCCCTGTTCCAAATGCCATTCCAGGATCTATTGAAATGTATTTTTTTGCTTCGCTTGGAGCCTTTTCCCAGCTAGGAACCACCCATAAGTCTCTAACCAAGGGAAATGCCTTGTAGCCCTTTTTCCACTCTTCTAACCAGTCTTTATTTGGCTCCTCGGTACATACCACTTCATTTATAGTAAATATTTTTCTTATTTCTGCAAAAAACTCCACACTCGGTTTATTTTGAAAGTAAACCTCCAAATTAAACACTGGCGAAAGAATTGTCTTGGGCGCATAATTTGACGGATCATCTTGAGTGAAGCTCAACACCTCACTGAGCCCCTCTGCTCCGAACGAAAAGCAGAAATCTGCAATGTCATCTTCTTCAAATCTTTGGCATCCGATTAATAAAACTTTATAATAATGAGTCATGTGAGGGTCATACTACCCTTACAGAATTATTGCAAACTTGGCATAACGGTAGGTTCGTCATTTTTAGACAAGTCTGGTGGAGGTTGGGAGGAAGCGAAATCCGTAGACTCTAATTTTTCCTCTGAATCCACCAGTTTATTTTTTTTCTCTGCCTTCTCTTGCACTTTTTTGCTGGCCGATTTTTCTTTCAAACGCGTGATTGTTGAAATGTCTAATCTGTCTCCAACCATTATATAATCGTACTCAAGAACCGGTCGAGACTCCCTTGAAAAAACTTTGTGTAAGCGTCCCACACTCAGTCCCTTTTGCGCGTGAATAATCAATACCTGCCCTACTGAAATAGTCAAATCTCCGGGAGACTTGTTCTGATAGGCATCATAGAGTGAAGAGTTCCTTATTACGGTTACCAAAGCTCCCGGCCTCAAACCAATTTCTGTTCCTGCATTAATATAGAAATCTTTATAAACAGGTTCATCCTTCGATAGCGTCAGACTTTTTCTAGAATCAAAAATTGCAACTTCTTTGGCCAATGAGTTTTGACTAATAAATGAGCCGACCACGATGAGTAGACAGACAAAATAATGCATACCCTTTTCTCCCTTTCCTTGGGTGCACCATCCTTAGCATATATAAGGCCTCCACATCTCATGTGAAATGTTTTGACTTGCCTTCCGTGGCAGGATCTCCTCGCATTCATCTATCAAGATAGACCGACTTAAAGCACTAAACGTTCAAGCCAGCGAGAAGCCATCCTTCTAGAAGGAAGATCGGGATTGTTTTTTTGAAACTTAACTAAGCGTATCTTTTTTAGACCTTTGTCAGACTTCTATTTCTGGTGCTGAAGCTCTGTTATTGGGTAGCTTTACAGCCACACCTAGCTCTGAAGCCTGGCTTTTAATAGGAACCGAAGGGTTCTGTACAACCCTTTGTTGAAGTTTAGAAAAAATAGGCTCTCTGATTGCCAGATTGTTATCTTGCAATACACACTGACGAGCCTTCCGACTCTTCACACTAATAACTATTGGGGCCTTTAGGTTAGCCGTCATTTGTGTGGGATCTTCAGGAATTGTAACTATAGTAAAACATCTGAAGTTATCTTGTTTTGTGGACTCTAAAACTTCGTAATCGAGTCTAGACAACTCTACTTTATATTGACCAGCAAAAAGTTCTGGCTCAAGAATTGGAAAAGCGATGCCAGGGTTCTCGCAACTCTGCATCCACGCAAAAATCTCATCATTTGGGTCATCGAGTAAAACGAATTTCCTGAGATTCGAAAAACCTAACAAACCTTCAGGAAACGTGAGAATGTCTTCCTCGGTCAGATCTACTGCTCCAAACCTAGACGTCTTGATTCTCATTTGTCCCCCTTACCACGTATAAGAATGCCCCTATAAAACAGACACCGCAAGGCAAAAAATGGTTAAATCAAGTAAAATAATCAAAAAAATTAAAACGAGATTTTAACTGAAGTCTGCCCGTCAACGCTCAAATATTTGAATTTTAAAGTAAAAACAAGAACTTAAGTTTTTAATAGCTTTGCTACAGCGCGTGAGCTTTCAGAACTCGATAACGCAGACTGTTCGTTCTGAGTTTGAATAGCCTGATAAACTTCTTCTCTGTGAATTTTGGTATCTTTTGGAGCTTCAATGCCTAAGCGAACTTGTTTGCCCTTAATTTGCACAACACGAATCTTGATATTGTCGTCTATGGCTATGCTTTCTCCGAGTTTCCGAGTTAAAACCAACATTGTGGGTCTCCTTCAACATCCTAGTCAAAGATTGAGCGGAACTCGCTTTCAATCTTAAAAACTCTTCCCAATCCTTTTTTGGGTCCCGCATCCTTCTCTACGGGAAAAAGAGTTTGAAACCTTAGCTATTATTTTTCGGTTTCCTTGTCAACTTAAGGCAAACTGATTGTAATCAAAATTAAGACCGACTGAAGTTTTTTTGTAAAAAAAACTCACTAAAAGTCTCAATTTCCCCGGCAAACACTAAGTCTTACTGTTTATATTGTTACGCTAGACAAATGTTAAGCTCATATCTCATCTTACATAAATGTAGTAATAACAATCTCGATAATCGTAATAATAAGTTGGCGTGTAATAATAATAAACTGAGTTCCAATACCACACAGGCTGGTATCTAAACTCATATTGATAAGACCAACTCATAGGATAGTAGTGATAAAATTGCGCGTAAGCTGAACCACAATAGTTGTAGTAGCCCCAATAACCGTACTGATAACCACAATTATAATAATAGTACCCTCTATTTCCACCAGGCAGATAATAACTGTTAACTTCTCTTTTTTCCCTCTTAAAATCCTGAACATTCTCTACAAAATAAAGCTGCTCAGAAGGTTCAGTAGGATAGCTATGAAGAATAACAGAATCTGAACTCTGTCTTCGGAACGAGAGCTGATCGTTACGAATCAAATCTTGGTAGCTCATTTCTCTCTGTATTGATGTTAAAGTTGCATAGTAGACTTCTCCCGTAGACGCATCTACCTTCACAACTACTGTTTCAGGTGAGACTTCTGGCCACAAAGTGCCCCTGTGGTTGGAATCAAATTTATGCCCTCTACCTTCATTCTTCTTTCCGCACCCGATCACCGAGAGGGCCACAGTCAATATAACTATTAGATTCTTCAAAACTTCCTCCTTCTAGAAGCCTTTACTCCTTTCTTTTGAAAACTCAGGGTGATAATTTCGGAATGTACAATTCTAAATCGTCAGGCAGACAATTTAATGCGATGCGATAAAAAAACAAGTCTTTATTTCTTTTTTGAATATTTTTTCCTAGATCAAGTTGATTGAGGCGAGGTGAGAGTTCCTGGCCTGGCCTGACCTGGCCTCACCTCACCTCAATCAACTTGATCTGATTTTTTTACAATTAACGGATGAAATCCATAAGGCTAGATTGCATCATCTTTCCAGAAGTGGCTAAGGTTGCCTGAAGAGTCGACTCTGTTTTATTAATGTCGCTAATGACCTTAAAGGCATCAGCGTCTTCCAAGTTTGAAATCTGAGCATGGGCATCGACCTTGCCTTTTTGCAAGGTTTCAAGTGAGCTGTTTAACGCCATTGATCTGGCCCCCACATGGGAGCGAGCCAAAATAACCTGCGAAATGGCATCGTCAATAACTTCCAGAGAATTTTGTAAACCCACCTTATCGTCAGCTCTTAATGCCGACTCTACAGATCTCACCGCCGAGAATAAATTGACCCCTTTTATCTGAGACTCAGGTGAATCTTGTGGCGAGGGGACGTAACTCTCTGACGGACTCACGCTAGCGGGTCCTCTTATTTCTAGAGATTCACCCAACTCCCGTCGGCTCTCTCCTGAAGAGTGCAGATGTTTTTTTTGTTCAGACTGTAAAAAGTCCTCTATCGTTGAAGGCTGTGTAGATGTCGCATGTGAAACCCCATCTGCCGACAGTCCTTCTCCCAAAAAGACTTTTGCCCCTGGTACATTCATAGCTAAATAGCTTTGCTTATCAATTCCAACTAAAATTTCACCCTGATCTCCCTTGTATTGTCCTTTGGGATCAAACGGAGGTTGAGTCGTTTTGAATCCACCAAAAATAAATCTGTCGGCAATCTTACGGTTTCCTATTTTAACAATTTGATTGTACAGCTGTTCCACTTCAGTGGCCACGACTCGTCTTGAGTTTGGGTTCGCACTAGCATCACTCGTTTGGCTAATAATGAGTTCCTTCAAGCGCACAAGAGTCTGAGTCAGCTCATCCAGAGATTGATCTGTAAACTCTAAAAAAGATTGTGCATAGTTGAGATTCTTAATGTACTGCTGAGTTCCTTGGAGATCGATTCTGGTTGTCAACACTCTGGCCGCAGCAATGGGATCATCTGAAGGTTTGTTCACCCGCTTTTGTGTCGCTGCCTGATTTTGCAAATCTGCCATCTCTGAGCGATTTTTGGCCAGATTCTTGTTAACCTGATCGAATGTCATTCTATCTGCAACTCTCATTTAATTAAACTCTCTTTAAGTTCAAAACAGTGTCCATCATCTCGTCAGCCGTGCGGATTAGACGAGCAGAAGCCTCAAAGCCTTTTTGATATTCAATCATCTTAGCGGTTTCTTCATCTAAACTGACTCCGCTTACACTTTCTCTAATATTTTTTAGTTGTGAAACAAGATCACCTTGAGATATCAACTCATTATTCGCTCTAGCCGTCGTGACCCCCACTTGACCAACCAAAGAATTGTAAAATTCATCAAGTGTTGTTTCGCCAGAATTCAAAACACCCTTGTACTGAATGTCCGATATGATATTGGCAATTCTATTATCTCCGGGAGCAAATGGAGTTGCTCCAGCTGAAATCAACCCCACATCTTTCATAATTCCTTCATCTAACTGAATATTTTCAGCTGCACCTTTGATATCTAAAGGACGAAAAAAAACTCCGGCTGGTTTATTATATCGATCATACCCGTGGCTGTGAGCAGAATTAACCTGATCCACAAGCACATAGGCCATTTTATCGACTTGGCCAATCAGATCATTAATAACACTATCTCGCGTTTCAATAAGCCCCCCCAACTTTCCGCTCTTTATCTGCTGAGTAATATTTACAGGAGATCCAGAATCTGTGGCCTTGTAGAAAACATCAAAATTTCCCTCATCCTTGTTGTGATGCTTAACTGTTGGAGCTGCCATTAATTCCCTATGACTATGGCCTGAAACCAATATGGCAGTATTCCCCGCAGTCACAGTCACCAGGCCGGTGTCTCCCTCAGTATATTTAATGTTAATAAGCTCTCCCAATTGCTTAAGTAACAACTCTCGCCTGTCCCTTTCGTCATTGGCAGGAACATCGTTTAATTCTACAACTTGCACCTTTTCATTTAGTGCTGCAATTTCTTTGGTTAATTCATTTATCTGTTGAACATGGGTAACAACTTGAAAGTCCACATCATTTTGAATGCTCTTTAATTGATTGTTCACCCTTTTAAAATCTCTTGCCAAGAAATCGGCTGACTCCTTGACTAGAGTCCTAGTGGCCAAACTCTCGGGATTATTGGAAAGCTCTCTAAAAGAGTTAAAAAATTCACCCATGAACTTATTTAAACCCTTATTGATCTGCTCATTGTAAACTTGCTCAACTCTCATAAGAACTTCAGCCTTAGACTGCGCCAACCCAAGACCAACAGTTTCATTTTGTATTTGTTTTTCCAAATAGGGGTTATTAGTTCTGGTAACCTTTACGGACCTAGCCCCATTTCCAATTCTCAATTTTCCAGAACCCGTAGGCACGCTTGTTTGCTGCTCTACTCTTTGACGAGAATAACCCTCTGTGGATTTATTTGCTATGTTGTGAGACACGGTTTGCAGCGACGTCTGGTTATTCATCATCGTGCGCCGACCAATGTCCATCATGGACCATATTCTCGACATCCTGTCTCCAGTAGCAAGTGACTACACTTGCTTACTTACCAACTGCCCTGAACTTTGAGTTGCAGGGCTAGATTGTATTCCACCCTCTTTCTGGTAAGTCTTGTTTTCTTCTAATAATTCTTTTATCGATTTCATAGCGCCTGTAATATTGTGCAACGCCGAATTAATTAACTTCTCATTAAAACTATTAATGTCTTTTAATCTCTTTACTAAAATCTCTAACACCGCATGTAGACTTTGAAGCTTCTCTCCTCTGTCCCCCTCATAAAATACAGAGAGTTCCAAAAGTGTTGGCTTTTCATTTGGAATTCTGTCTTCTGCTACCAACTTCTTTACAATCTCTAACCTTTCTCTCTCTAACTTCTTGGCTTTCAGTAGAGTCTCTTCCTTTACTTTATTATTCTCGTTAAGGTCATCCAGATTTGCCGAAATTAAGATTTCCTTTTCCCTTCTCACAATTAAAAGCAAGGCTCTATAAATCTTGATGATATCCTCAAGATTATTTACAAGATTTAGATAAGTAGAATGATTCGTCATGAACTAATCCCTCATCACTCCGAAGGTAACATCATATGTTCGTCCACTAATCTATCAGCAATAGCTTCTGCACTAATATTGTACTTCCCTTCGTCAATTAATTTTTGCAACCTCGCAACTTTAGCTTCATCTACACTATCTATTCCATTGCTCGCAATTTCATTGGCTCTATTCATCATTTGGGCACGTTCGGATACATGCACTTGAGCTGACTCTCCAACTCCACCAGATTCTCTTGAACCTCTACCTACCACATTTGAGTCGGTGGCACCTTTAGATTTTGCATTATCAATCTGAGTTAAATTAGGCCCAATTGAGTTATTTATTTTCATACTTCCTCCGCATCCCTGCTACTTCTTTAAGTGTAGCATATTGAGACATCCTGCCGCAATGCTATCCCTCTAACTTTTGAAAAAATGTGTAGACTCGACCAAATGCCCAACTGGGCTTTTGACTCTAAATTTGACTCTAAAGTCGAGTCATTCAATATGGCTACCATTATCAGCCTCCAATTCTAAATTTTGGGTCTCTACTTCGGGATGGATACCTCCTCCTTGTTGAATCCCTTCTAACTTCTTGAATGAGCTTTCAGGAGGTTTATTAAAACTCTTACTAGATGATTTTTCTAATGAGAAGACTCCCTCTTGTGTATTCACCTTCTGATTGTGATAGGGAGAGTAACGCTCTAGCAATTGATTATAAATAATTTTTGAGAACCCTACTCCACCCCTGTCTGACCAATCCTGCACGTACTTATCGTACATCTTATCCTGGTATATTTTCTCAGCCATTGTTGGTTGGGAGTATTCGGAGTGCGTTACAGTTGATCTCATCGCTTTTACCATTTCATTTAGGAATTGTCTTTCATACAGTTGAGCAGCATCATACAGTTTTTTTTCAAAATTCTTCTTCTGTTCTTCTGGTTTCATATAATGATTTTTATTTAGTGAAAGTGCAGGCTTATTTAAGTCTTTAAATACCTGGTGACGTTGAGAAGTTGTTAACTCTGTATTCTGATTATCTTTATTGGTTTCTTTGGCGAGAATTAATTTAAAATCTGAAATGAGCAGAATAGTTATAATAGAAAGCTTCTGCAACACATTTGCAAAACAAGAAAAAAATGAGGGATAATGAGCCAGGAACTTTTGTGCATCCTGCACTTTTTTTAACAAACTCGGCACACCGTCATTCCTTGACTGTGACTGAATCTTTCCCCTGTTTCCTGCGCGAAACTGGAGTCTCTTGACCATCCTTGGCTTTGGCTCTCTAACTCACCATCCCCCTCGAGGACTTTACACATCCATGTGTAAATACCACCTGTTCTTATTTTAATATAAAAAGTGTCTTCTTCTGAAACATCCTTTGCAAAACTAGCCATTGTATCTGTCATAAAACCTCCAACTCACCTTGCAAGGCTCCTGCGGCTTTTATGTTCTGAAGAATGGTTATCAAATCTTTTGGCGAAACCCCTAGTCTATTCATAGATTTAACCACGTCTCTAAGGTTTACAGCCTCATCAACCTCAATAACTTTGTCGGCATCTTTACTAGACTTAGTTCCACCCACCTTTAATGTTAGATCTCCATGACTAATGGCTATCCTAGACAACTTTACGCCGTCACCTATAACTACAGTTCCCGTCTTTTCATTAACAATCACACGGGCTCTCGTATCAGGTTCAATATCTACGTTTTCAATTACTGCCATTAATTCAACGCCTTTTCCTTCATATGAGGGTGGAGCAACGATATCCACCGTTGCTCCATCAATGGCGGTGGCATACTTCCCTGCAAGCTCCATGTTTACTCGTTTGGCAATTCTTGCCGCTGTTGTAAAGTCTGGATTATTTAAAGTGACACGGAACATCTTTCTTCCAGCAAACTCCTTTCCTATATCTCTTTCAATAATGGCCCCATTAGGCAATCTTGCCACCGTTTCGTGAACACCTGACTGACTGTAGCCGACAACTACAGAACCCTGAGCCACAGCGTATACCTGCTGATCTGCTGCTCGCAGAGGAGTCTGAACCAGAGTTCCTCCGCGTAAACTCGTTGCATCCCCCAACGCACTTACTGTAATATCTAACCGGTTTCCTGCCCTTGCAAATGGCGGAAGCTCTGCCGTTAATATCACTGCGGCCACGTTCTTGCTTGAACCAGATTTAGCATCGACCTTCATACCTAATCGATCTAACATCCTCACAACACTTTTATTTGTATAGTCGACTTTGCTATCACCTGAGCCATTAAGTCCCACTACTATTCCGTAGCCAATCAACTGATTACTTCTAACACCTCTGATATTTGTAATATCTTTCAGACGAGCAGATTGAGCCGGCGAAAAAGATAAAAGTACCATGATTGCAAACCCTATGCGCCATCGACTCATAAGCTTGTTTCCCTTCTTTTTTTACTGACAATATCAAACTTTGGATCTAACAACTGAGTTGAACTCACTCCGTCTTCAGCAAAGTCTTCAGCCCTTACTATTCCTGTAACTATGACACTGTACTCTCGTTTACCTATCATAAATGGCTGCGCTCCTTTAACCCGATAGTTACCGTCAACTAATCTCTCAATTATACGTGTAGGTACGGTTTTTACAGGAAAACTTGCTGCCATTTCGTCTTTGCCTTTAGGATCATTCTCTCCAGCTTTTTCTTCCGGTTTTTCTTTGCTCTTTTCCTGGTTACTTTTACCAGCTCCCTGAGCCTCAGCTAGTTTACGGGCCTCCATCTTTCTCTTATTAGCTAAAAGATTTAAGAGGTCTGTTATAATTTTAACTTTCGATTCTAACTGTTCTTTCGACTCTCCCTCAATTCTCACACCCAGTGGATCTCCAATCATTCTCATAATATTCTGAGAAAACAAATAAGCCCCCTGACCCTCCATTACCCACAACGACCCTGAATTTTCTGCCAGCAAAGCTTCGTTTTCTAAACTCGATCTAGTTGTTCTTTTATATTGCCTTTTAGGTCCAGCTGCATAATTTGGATCTTGTGAAAATCTTTTTTCAAATTTTTGAGAGTTTTCAACCTCCCCCGATCTGACTTCCTCTCCTCGCAGAAATGACTTCAGCTTCATACCGAAATTTGCACACCCCCCAAGATACAAAGAAAGTATAACAAGAAAAAAATTCATTTTTGTCATTCTATTCTCACCTCTCCCTTGTTGATAACTGCACCAAACAATGGTTTAGAAGTTCCTATAGGGGTTATATCTACTCTTTCTCCCAGATAGGCATCTCGGTTAGCCTTTCCAACTGTGGAGAGTTCAAATTTTTCTCCTCCTATAACAATCTTTACCAATTCACCTTTAAGAATTGCCTTTTCACGAAGAACTACATTGTGCCAAATAATTGTGCCCGACCGTATAACTTGATTTGCTGATTTACCAACAAGCTCAGAGAGTTCAGGGGCCGTGTCCATTGAGTGCGTGATTTCCCTTTCTTCAATCCCTATATTATTTAGAGAAAACTTTTCTCCAAGGTTTAACATTTTTTTTGCAACTGGAACCTTCTTAAATAAACTCACATGACCGCTTACCCAATACTGGCGACTTGATTTATCTTTGTTTTGTATATAGAGCGCTACATTAAAATTCCCCTTTGGCAAAGTTTCACCAGCATCAAGGGTCCAGTTTTCGACTGACTCCGAGGATGAGATCCTTGGGAAATTTATATATTTTATTTTAAATCGACACTCTTGACACTTTACCTGCCAATGACCCATCAATTCCCGTTTTAAGTTTTCTTGCGTTAAACTGTTGTCTTTTATTTTTACACGCACTTGATTTGGAATTCTTAATTGATATTTTTGCAATTCTTGCTTGGTCATTTTTTTTCTAAGAATTAAGGCAATTGCAGAACTTGTGAAAATTCTTTCCTCTCCTAGCTCTGGAGCATTACCTAGCTCTATTGACTCCAACGACTTTGACAACAGCTCAGGAAAATCTTTTATATTTGTGACATCCCCCAAAGTAATGATTTTTTTATTTTCAATCTCAATTTCAGAAATAGCCACTATCTGGTTTTTTCCATAACCAAATAGCGAAAATAAGAATATAAAAACAAAAAACATTCTGTTCATGCTTTCACTACCTCAGATTATTCATATACTGCAACATCTGGTCTGATGCCTGAATAACTTTTGAGTTGGTCTCGTATGTTCTTTGCGCTCCAATCATATTTACCATCTCATCCACTATATTCACATTACTTGTTTCTAACTGCCCTTGGGCAAGCATTCCCATTCCATTTGTTCCTGGTATCCCCTGCTGTGGCAAACCACTCGCATTTGTGGGAATAAATAAATTGGCCCCTACACTTTTTAAACCTGCTGGATTAACAAAATTTACCAATTGGATTTGTCCTATATTTTGAGGCTCTGTATTTAGTCCTGTAATGATATTAACTTGACCATCTGGTGAAATCTCCACACCTGTTGCTCCTTGTGGTACAGAGATTTCTGGTTGTAAGACATTTCCGTTCTTGTCTTGAACTCGCCCATCCGGGCCTTTTTTAAGCGCTCCGTCTCGAGTGTACGCAATTTGACCGCTTGGAAGTTGAACGGGCAAAAAACCAGAGCCTTGAATTTCAATATCCAAAGCATTTTTAGTTATCGTGGTTGAGCCTTGAGCAAAATCTCTTTGAACAGAATTCGTTTTTACTCCTAGGCCGACCTGTACTCCAGTTGGAGAAATAGAATTAGCTCCAGAGGCTGCGCCAGGCTCCTTAATTGTTTGATACATGAGTTCTTCAAATTCAGCTCTTGCCTTTTTGAATCCTGTTGTTGAGGCATTCGCAATGTTATTTGCTATAACATCCATATTTGTTTGTTGAGCTTTCATACCTGTTGCCGCTGTATTTAAAGATTTAATCATTCCCTACACCCCTATTTTAATCTTGGCACAACATTAACTAATTTTTCGTTCATTGAATCAAAGGCTTTTATGGCCTGTTGTGTACTTTCAAAAGTTCTTGTGGCAGCAATCATGTCTGTCATTTCGGCTACAACATTAACATTGCTTCCCTCTAGAAATCCTTGATGCAACTTCGCATCTTCTGTGGGAATCAAACTATTTTGATAATTTGGCTTTAAAACAAATGAATTCATACCTATAGGTTTTAGTGCGGAAGCTTCTGTTGGTTGAACCATCGAAATCTGACCCACAAGATTCCCCCCTGAATATAAATCTCCACTATAAGATACTGTCATATCATTTGATTCAATTTGGACTATTCGAGTTGAGGGATCTCCCGCCCCACGACTAAGAACCGGATAACCCTGTTTTGTTACAAGTCGACCATCGACATCTCTTTTAAATGACCCATCTCGAGTTAGACGCACACCTTCTGGACCCAAAACTTCAAAAAACGCAGAACCTTCAATAGCTACGTCAAAAGTATTCCCTGTATGTTTAAGTTGTCCTTGTGAAAAATCAACATAAGTCCCAGACTTATCCACATAGGCTTTGTCTCCCCCTTGCATGTCATAAAAACTATCTATTGAGGCTGGAACTCTCGGGACTTGAATAATATCAGGAAGCTTTTCATTAGCCGTGAGATATTCATTAAAAACTTGCTTACTCTTTTTAAATGCAGTTGTATTGGTGTTAGCAATATTGTTGGCTATAGTGTCCACCCTCGCACTTTGTGCAATGGCTCCACTAACGGCCGTGTAGATTCCTTTCGTACTCATACTCTTCCTCACTACTCTACAAAGCAATGAGTGTGCCACTAGTAAACACCTGAATTAGCATTGAAAATTTTTTTGAGGCGTCAAAAAACTATCACAAGGCGATAGGAAAATGACATAAAACTAGACTGAAGTATAACATACTAAGTCTACTCAAATGAGCAGAATTCATTCATACTAAATCTCATGTTAAGAATTTTGTTTTTTACAGTATTTTATTTTTGCAATCTGTATTCTTTTTGCAATCTAAGTTGGACCAGTTCCGTCCAGGCCGCTATTAATAAGAATGACGTTGTAAGCTTTCAAGATATAGCTAATGAATTGCAAAAACAAAGACTACAAAAGAGTCAAAAGCGTGTGCATTCACCTTACGTAATTCGAAAAGGAACTCAACATTATACATCCGTAGAAAACAAACCCTTTTTTGATATTCCTGTTACCTACAATAAAGAGGTACAAAATTGGATCCGTTATTATCAAACTACAGGTAAAGATTGGCTAAAAAAACGACTCGAGAGAAGTAATAAATACTTACCTTTTATGAAAAAAGCTTTAGCTGAAAAAGGCCTACCTCAAGATCTCGCTTATATCTCTATGATTGAAAGTGGTTTCTCAGCCCACGCTGTTAGCACAGCAGATGCAGTAGGTTACTGGCAGTTTATTGAGCCTACTGCTAAACGCTATAATCTTAAAATCGACTGGTGGATTGATGAGAGGCAAGACTTTTTAAAAAGCACACTTGCCGCTGCGGGATACCTGGGAGATCTCTATAAAATGTTTAATTCGTGGTATCTAACAGCTTCGGCCTACAATATGGGCGAAGGTCGATTAAATCGACTTATTAAAAAGCACCAGACCCAAGATTTTTGGATTTTAGCGAACAAAAAGGATTTTCCTGATGAAACAAAGAATTACATTCCAAAAATGCTGGCTGTACTCTTGATTTCAAAAGCTCCTAAACTCTATGGATTTAAAGACATCGTCCCCATGACTCCCTATGAGTACGACTATATGTACGTTCCAGGAGGCACAGATCTCCATACATTATCTAATTACATTGGCGTTTCTAAGGACAAACTAAAAAGACTAAACCCTGATTTAAAAATGGGGTTCATACCAGGCTTTGTTAAATCCCACAGAATTCGGGTTCCCAAAGGTTACATTCCCATTGTAGCCAAATACATCCGCAGTCAGTTGTAACATCTGCAAGTCGTACTCACAATCGTGTAAGCCCCATTTTGACATTGCAACAAAGTACCACCAGAAGTGCATTCGCTTCCACTTCCATAATATTTTATACATCGGTTGACAGAAAGAGCATAACCGTCAATTTCTCCACCTAAATTATAAAATTTTGCCCCAATTGTGCGGTTCATTCTGGCTCTAGGAACAAGATTTGAATAATCAAAAGACTGGCTCTGGGAGTCATACTTTTCGGGACCGTACTCACCAGCAAAGCACTCCTTTCTTTCCTGGTTTATTTTTAACGTGGCCCGACGGCTAGTTAAAACATTACCATCAGCGTCCTCCACCCTAGCGAAGTAGGTTCCCGAGTCTGACAGAGCCGCACTGTCCTTAGAAAATACACTTGTATCTACACTCAGTTGACGAGAGCCTCCTCCTTCTTCTTTAAACCAACTGTACTTTAGAGGCATTTTCCCAACGGCCACAAACTTTAAAGCAAAGGGGAGTTTTTCGCTCACTTGTTGATCAATAGGTTCATTAATTTTGGCAAAATAATTACTGTAGCCACCTGGGCTCTTGTATTCGATAATGGTTTGACCAGAACTACCACCAGACCTTGCGTCTGACCCTCCCCCTGATGATATACCACTATTAGCAAAACCGCCAGAACCTGTAGACAATGGGGGACTGCCTCCTCCTGATGATGGGGCACTTCCTGAATTAGGAGTTATAGTTCCAACCCCTGAAGTGACTCCACCATTGCCACCTACAGTTTGGCTATTAGCTCCAGAAACTCCGGATGCTCCAGATGCTGAACTTTCAGAACTGGATGTGCAATTGTCTCCATCGCAGATTTTGGGAGGAGTAAATGTGCTGGTATCGCAGCCAGCAAGAACCAAAATTGATAAAAAAATTAAACCTAAATAATTCAAAGATTTCCTCGGATATTTTTGTAAACCTTACTACCTAAGTAAGCAAAAACAGGGCCTATTCAGGTCAACCTCGTGAGGACTTCTCGGTTTGTTTCTGTTATAAATCAAGCACTTGGACAATAACTTTACGTCTCAGTATGAAACGTCTTATATCAAGCCACACACAATAATCCCTAAATTCTCACGTTACGAGTTTCTGCACAATTTTTTAGAAATCCGCTTGTCAGTCAAACTCCCTCCCCTTATTATCCCCTTCTATGTCGTTACATGACTTATCAAAAGTTTTGGTTGTGAAATTTGGTGGGAGTTGCTTAGCCAATACCGACAAAATGAAACTAAGGGCGGAGCTTATAAGCTCGTGGCGACAACAGGGATATTCGATTGTAGTGGTTGTCAGCGCAATGGGTAACACCACAAATGATTTAGTAAAATTGGCTTATCAAGTCTCCCACCAACCTCAACGACGCGAACTGGATATGCTTCTGACCACCGGCGAGAGAGTCAGCATGGCCCTGTTGAGCATGATATTAAATGATATGGGCTGTCCCACCATAAGTTTTACGGGAAGTCAGGCCGGCATTCTCACTGAGAGTGATCACAATAATGCACGAATTGTTGAAATTAAACCCGTTCGAGTGGTGGAGGAGCTAAACAAAGGAAAAATTGTTATTGTTGCGGGCTTTCAAGGCGTAAACCCCGAAACAAAAGAAATTACAACAATTGGTCGAGGCGGTTCCGACACTACAGCCATGGCTTTCGCAAAATACTTCCGCAGCGAATGCCGAATATTCAAAGACGTTCCTGGAATCTGTACAGCTGACCCCAAAAAGTCTTCTAAAGCCAAAACTATTCCATATCTTTCTCACGACCAACTTCTTTTGCTTTGCCAACTGGGTTCACAGGTTCTTCATGTGCCCGCAGTAGAACTGGCCAAAGAAATGGACATTGAATATAAGATTGTGAATGCTGAAAATCCAAATGAATACACAACTGTATCCTCTCGCCCACAACCCAATTTCAAAGCTATTGTTTCTGTAAATGGAGTCGTCCGAGTCGATCTCGCCTCTTCTGAATTCATTGAGAAGATGAACTCCCATAGACTGAACAAACCTCATATATTTTCTGTACAGAACTTGACTTGCTTCTGGGGAAATATTGAAACTCTACAACCCATCCTCTTATTGTTGGAAAATGAACACATCCCATATGCAAAAGATAAAAGTCTCGTAAGTTTAATTAGCGACTCACCTACAGGCTCTTCAACAGCCCAATTGACCTTGTTAGCGGACATTGAACAACCTCAGGCTATTGAAATTGTTTCCAATCACAATCACATTCATAGTCTCTGCGACTCCGCTTTGGCAGAAAAAGTCATTCAGAACTTAGAAGCCTGTTCATAATTGTCAGTTTCCACCATTATCACTACACACACATTCCCCATCAATTCTTTTATATTTTCCATCTATACACTGATAGGTTAAAGTCCCTGTGCAAGTGGTTAATAAAGAACTTCTATAGTTTTCACAACTCACTTCTGCCGTGTAAGTGCCTCGTTTATACGGAAGCTGCACCAACCAATTTCGGTACCCCGTTGGCACATAATTCTCAGAAACCAACTCGTCGAAGGTAGCCCCTAACTTTCCATAATTACCGGCAGAACAGGAATTATCTGATGGACGAATACTGAGTGTGACTTTACGACTGGTCAGAGTATTGCCTTCTCGGTCTTGCACCGTCGCATAGTAAACCCCCGCATCGGTGCGACTTGCTGATATTTTAGAAAAGACAGTTGAGTCCGTTCCAACTACTTGCCTACCCATTGTTCCTTCCCTGTACCAAACGTACTTCAGCGGAAACCGACCGATGGCTACAAACTGCAAAGCAAAAGCCTCACCTTCAGAAACAAAAGCATTTTCAGGCTCAGTCATTTTCTCAAAATAATGAAACCCTTTACCATCGTAATTGTCATAAGTTATTGATGAAGTTGAAGACTCTGAATCTACTCCCTGATCTAATTGTCCACCACCGCTGGCGTATCCACCGGAGTTGGACTGTGAAGTCCTTCCTGTAGAGGTCGATGTTCCCGCTCCAAACCCTGAAGCCGAATGGGTCGTTCCCGAATTGTAGCTGATAACTCTCACTAGAGAGGTTTCATCGTAACCAATTTGCCCCAACTCTGTAAGGTTGTTTATTGACGAGTTCGACCCTGAAGACCCTTCAGGAGATTGAAATGTATCGCTGCATGAATTCAAAAAATAGGCGATAAAAAATGTAGAGAACACCCAAATGAAAGGCTTTATCCTGCTAGATTTTAAAATGGTAAGGGAATAATTTCTGATTTTTCTCATCAGTTTCCCCCTCCACTGTAATCTTCCGAGCAGAAGCAAGTGTTTTGCACAAGTTTAAACTTTCCATTTTGACATTGGTATTTAATATGACCATTCCACGCCCCAAAGCAATATCCAGTAGCAGCGACTCGGTTTTCGCAACTTTTAATATAAAAACCCGAATCACTTGTACTGCGCACGGTTTGAATCGCCCACTGTTCACGATTGGCCAAGTAAGGCTTCTCATACAAATAGTTCCAATCCAACTGGCCACTTCTGTCCATTCTGTAACGGGGGGCATACTTTTGGCTATCGCAGGGTTTTCTTCCTGCAATGACATGAACTTTGGCCTCCCGACTTTTTATAGTTCTACCTTTTCCGTCCGTTACAATTGCATAATAAATTCCTGCATGTCCGAAATTGACATCAAGCTCGTAAAAGAAAGCCTTGTTCTCTCCAATTTTTTGATCTGCACCCGATGCTGATTTTTTGTACCACTGATAAGTTAAGGGAGGCTCACCTGTTACGATATACTGAATAACAAAATAGTCTTCCGTCTCAACAACTTTATCTGCAAGTTGATCTATAACCATAAAGTTGTTCGAAGTGGGTTCAACAGAAGAACCTGCGCCAGAGGACGTCCCCCCCCCTGATGTGTTAGCTCCATTAGTTGTACCAAAACCATTTGAACTTGTACTTTCGCTTGAGTCCTCCCCCGAACCCGATCCGTTCGAGGAATTTCCACTTTCAGATCTAGAAATTCCAATTGGATTTACAAAGGAAGCCCCTCCGTCTTGCCTTCCCGTCCCTTGTGTTCCGGATGCGGCAGATCCAATTTCTAAATCTTTTTGGGTGGAACTAGAGCTCAGGGAATCACAATCGCCTTCTGGGCAAGGATTTTCGAACGAACTTTCACATCCTAAAAAAGTCATGACGGCCAAAAGGCAGAAGGCTTTGTAAATTAAGTTTTTCGTGTAGAAAGGTGATTGCTTCATTGTCAGTTTATCCCTAACTCCTTGTCTCAACTAAATAAAAAGCAAATCTGAGACCAAGGCCAGATCACTTCTGATCGACTTCTCTTGGAAATTATCGGTATTTGTAAACAATTACTTATACAACTGTCAGTTGCTTTAACGTGTCAGTATCTTAACGGCTCATTTTGAGATTTTGTTTTAGTAGTTTTATTTTAATGGCTTTGTTTTATACCCAAAAGGAATCAATTGGCCATTTTATAGGGACGACGGATATGCCGACGACTGTAGAATAAAATGCGTTCCCCAATGGGAACTTTGTCCATATTGGAAGACTTGTACACATCTTTAGTCAATCGATTTCCAACAAAATAATGAAACTCCGTTTCCCTTTCTTCCGAACGAAATAAATAAGGTAACCGCACGCTCGGGTCTCCAAGAAACCCAACTCCCTCCACCAAGTTTTGAGTGGCTATATCTCCAAACTCTTTACAGAACATTTCGTTGGGTGCCACACAGTAGTTAACAGCCCACCCTTCTTCCATCATCAATCGGTTGAGATGAACACCTCCAGAAAAAACATGAACCAAGAGGCGACCACCAGTGTCGCAACGCTCAATATCAAATGCTATACTCACTCGAGTCCCTCTAGGCAACAATTCCTTTAGCCGATCAGAGGCCTCTTTAGCCCACGAGCCTTGGCTCTTGCCAAGAAAATAAGTTTCAGGCGTGTCTATTCCCACCAGCCTTGCATTTCTTCGCACACCTTTTGAGTCCCAAAGGGCTAACGTGTCTCCATCTTGTACAAAAGCCACTCTCGCCTGTGATTCCGTAAACTCTTGCCACGAACAATTCTCCCTTTGCGCCCAAGAGCAAAGACTTGTAACAAAAATCGTAAAAAATAAACTCAGCGATTGGATAGACATTTATTCCCCCTTGAGACTGTGCTCTATGTAGTAGTCTACACTTTGAAGGTAAGCAAGCACTTATGGGTCGTCCCCTAATAGCCTCTCTTCCTAATGGGCACCATAAAAAAGGCCTAGCCTTAACGGCTAGGCCTTTACACCCAATTTAAAATTTAGTTTATTAAGGTGGCTTTAGTTACAACCACCCTAACAGGAAACTCTTTTAAGATTTTTTCGCTTTTGCGGTCGACTTTGCCGCCCTTTTAATCTCCTCAGTGATTTCCTCTTTTTCAGCCGCAGCCCTAGCTAAAGCCTCTTTTGCCTGCTCCGCCGCCGCCATTTTGGCCTCTTTCCCAATTCCATAAGCCATTAAAAGTTTTGCTCGCAATTCTTTTTTCAAGGTAGAATTTTCCTTCAAAAAATTCTTAGCCGCATCTCGGCCCTGACCCATTCTCTCACCGTTAATGCTGAACCAAGCACCAGATTTTTCAATCAAGTTTTGCTTTACAGCTAAGTCAAGAATATCGCCCTCTTCAGAAATGCCTTCACCGTACATAAGATCAAATTCCACCTTTGCGAATGGAGGTGCCATTTTATTTTTGACCACCTTCACTGCTGTACGGTTGCCCGTCACATCCTCTCCATTTTTGATGGAACCTATGCGACGCACATCCAAACGGACAGACGAGTAGAACTTTAATGCGTTCCCACCTGTTGTCGTCTCAGGATTGCCAAACATAACCCCAATTTTCATGCGAATCTGGTTAATAAAAATGACCAGAGTGTTGCTACGGTTAATTATTGCCGTCAACTTCCGTAGAGCTTGAGACATCAAGCGAGCCTGTAAACCCATATGACTATCACCCATATCTCCCTCTATCTCAGCCCTTGGGGTTAGGGCGGCCACAGAGTCCACAACTAGTACATCAACTGCACCGGAGCGAACCAAAGTTTCTGCAATTTCTAAAGCCTGTTCACCCGTATCAGGCTGAGAAACCAAGAGTTCATCAATATTCACTCCTAATTTATTAGCATAATTGATGTCCAGTGCGTGCTCAGCATCAACAAAAGCCACCGTGCCACCAAGCTTCTGAGCTTGTGCAATCGTCGAAAGCGCCAAAGTGGTTTTTCCAGAACTCTCCGGTCCGTAGATTTCCACAATTCGACCTCTCGGCAATCCACCAATACCCAGTGCAATGTCTAAGCTTAATGCTCCCGTACTGATAACTGGAACATTTTCATAAAGACTCTCTCCTCCTCCCATCTTTATGACCGAGCCTTTTCCGAATTGCTTCTCAATGTTGGTAAGAGCTAATTCTAGAGCTCGTGCTTTATCGGTATTTGTTGTTGTTGCCATATTTTCTCCTTGTTTGTAGGCTATGACTCTAGCGCCATTTTCAGCAGTTTCAAAGCGTGTTCCGCCGATCTTTGCTGAATTATTCCCCGCTCCGAACCCTCAATGTGTTTTTGCTCTGCGTATTCAAAACCTGGGCCGTTCACGGCAAAACAAACTGTTCCTACGGGCTTATCTGAAGATCCGCCCGTAGGTCCGGCAATTCCCGTGATGGCAATTGACCAATCGCATTGCAGAACGTCTCTGGAGCCTCGTGCCATAAATTTAGCTACAGGGGAACTCACCTCTCCCAGAGTTTGCATTAAAGTCCAAGGAACTTTTAGAATTTTCCCTTTAACTTTCCCTGAATAACAGACAACAGCTCCCATAAAATACTGTGAGGAACCCGATCGTTGAGTAATCCAAGACGAAACTAGTCCCCCCGTACAACTTTCAGCAAGGCCCAGGGTTAAACCTCGCTCACAAAATGTAAAATGAATCCAGTCTAAAAGCTTTTCTCTATCGCTGTTATTTTGACTATCCGACAAGTTGCACTCCTAACCACGGCGTGTTTGTATAAACTATCTGCAAAATAAAACTGCTGAAAATACCCGCTACAAGGTCATCTGCCACGACTCCCACACCACCTTTTATGTTTTTATCCATCCAACTAATGGGAAAGGGCTTCCAAATATCGAATAACCGAAACAAAAGAAACCCCAATACAAAGCTCTGCCACGTTATAGGCAGCCCCACCATGGTGATTAAAATTCCAGCAACTTCGTCAATAACCACCTCTTTTGCATCATGCTTGTTAAAAAACGCCTCGTAAAGCTTGCAAATCAAAATGGCAAAGAGGACAAAAACAAAGGTTGCTATCATGTAATGAACTAAACTAAAAGAAGTTAACAAGATATAAGCGATGGACAGAGCACCCAATGAGCCAAAAGTCCCCGGTGCCCTAGGCAAAAGTCCAAGGTAAACCCCTGTAGCCAAAAACTTCACAAGATTTTTCATGATTATTTTTCTCATAACAAACAGAAGTTTGTCATCACATTTGATCAACCCCAACATTTGACTTCGAAAGCTCTACATGGAGGCTGACCCAAGCCTCAAGATTCTAAAGAATTTTGCCGATCTCTATATGTATGGTATTAAATCTTGATGAACTCCTAAAAATGGCAGTCGAAGCTAATGCTAGTGATGTCCATCTCAAAGCTGGGATAGTTCCCGTTATGAGAAAACATGGTAAATTGCGACCTCTAAGCCCCGATCTACCTGGTCTCACTGGCGAAGCCATAGAGTCTCTTGTTAAAGAACTTATGACCCCCAAACAGTATCAAGAATACCAAGAAAAAAAAGAAATGGACTTGGGTTATGGTATCCGCGGCCTAGGAAGATTTCGCATGAATGTGTTTCGTCAGCGAGGCAGCACAACTGTTGTTATCCGCAACGTTCCCTACTCAGTTCCACAGTTAGCTGATTTAAACCTTCCCCCTGTCGTAAATAAAATTGCCAAACACGAGCGTGGTCTTATTCTACTCACTGGAGCTACGGGTTCAGGAAAATCCACGACAATTGCAGCACTGATAGACTACATTAACAACACTAAAAACCGTCATATACTTACAATCGAAGACCCTATTGAGTTTCTTATTCGCGATAAAAGAAGTATTATTACTCAACGAGAGCTCGGTGTTGATACAAACAGCTTTGCCACAGCTCTGAGATCTTCATTGCGGCAAGACCCTGACGTTATTTTTATTGGTGAGATGCGTGACAAAGAAACTATGGAGACCGCTCTTCAAGCTGCTGAAACAGGCCATCTTGTTCTCTCTACCATGCACACTGTTAACTGTGAAGAGTCTATCAATAGAATCGTATCCGTTTTTCCTGATGGACAACAAAAACAAATACGCCTCCAATTGGGTGCTGTATTGAGAGCCATCATCAGCCAGCGTCTAGCTCAACGAGCTGATGGAAAGGGCTTTGTTCCTGTCGTCGAGATACTTGTGAACAACACCCGCGTGAGAGAAATGATTGAGCATCCAGAAAAAACAAAGGAAATTCCTTTGGCACTGGAAGAGGGCTTTGTTACATTTGGCACACAAACTTTTGACCAAAGCCTTTTTGAACTGGTTACCCAAGAAGTTATCAACTATGAAGAAGCTATCAGGCTTACCGACAACGGTGAAGATTTTGCTATTCGTTTTGGGGGAATTAAACAACATGATTCTGATAAAGAAAAGTGGAGAAACAATAGCAAGTATCAGAAGGTGGTATCTAATGCTTGGAACAATCTAGAAGAAATAGAACTGGAAAAATCCCATTCTCTAAAAGATAAGTCTTCCTATTCTAGTATTAAAATTGAAGAGACCACACCAAAAATTGGAAATAAGCCTTACCCTTCTAATTTATCCAGACCACCAGCAATTCCCAACAATAAAAAACGTAGAAGTGGTTAGTAAAACTTAATTTCGGTGTTCGGTCTTCTATTTGCGCAAATGAGTCGTCTTAGATCCATCAAATTGCAGAAATTTGGTTAGTTGAGGCTTACAAGAGCTTGCCGCACCTGAATATCTATGTCATTTTTACCCTTGATGGATGAACTTAGCTCAAAAAAAATCTCAGATAAAATCTCAGATAAAATCTCAGATAAAATCTCAGATAAAATCTCAGATAAAAATAAAGCCCTCAATAAAGTTGCCTTTTATTTAGCCCGTCGCGATCATTCAGAAAAAGAGCTTTATGACAAACTGAAAATAAGATTTGAAAAACAAACTGCTCTACAAGCTATTGACGCGGCAAAAGAAATGGGATGGTTAAAAACCCCCTGCGAGCTGGCTCAGCAAATTTACAGAATTCTGAATGACAAAAAAAAAGGAGAGCTTTACATTCAAAACTATCTCAAGAAATTAAACTTACCCAGTGTAGTTATTGATGAAAGTCTTGAGTACAACAAGGGACTATCTCTTCTTAACAGCAAATTTGACGAATGGGAATCTTACACTTTTGAGCAAAAACAGAAACCTGTTCGATTCTTGCAGAGTCGAGGGTTTTCCCATGTCGTTATTAAAAAACTACTTTTTAAAGGATGAGGCTGCAAATGAATATATCTGCACCTATGATAAAACCTATAAATCTTACTCCACTTTTAGCTACCTTGTTTTTGCTATTTTCTAACCCCTGTTATGCCGTAAAGAGCAAAAAGAAATGTGATAGTAGTGAATTAGAACTCAAAAACTGTCTGTTGCACACTCTTGGAGTTAAACTCCACTTTGCTGAAGACAAGATATTGGTCCACGATGGAGTCTGGAGAACTATCGAGGCCATCCCTCTTACCGGCAAACTTACGGAGTGGAAAGATATACAACTTCAAAAAATTGGATCTCAACTCTATATTGAGATATGGATCTGGACTGAGCCCTCGGGAGATGCTGAAGTGCAAAACCTTAACTGGTATATTTTGGAAATCAATTCTCGAAAACTTACACTTGTATTTAGTGAGTCTGTACAAAAAAGAAGTCGAAACTTGACTTTTGAAAAGGGTCACTATTTTTACGATAAAGCTTTGCCTCACAAACTTAAAGAGGAAAAAGGAAGACCCTCTGTCTATTTCAAGAATATGAAAAAAATTATATCTGACAAGTAGGACGGGACCGCCTCTATGCATAAAAAAGAAATTAATAACTTACAAGTTTGGTATAAACAAAATTATCGCCCGCTTCCATGGCGAAAACACAAACAACCTTACCCGATATGGATCTCAGAAACTATGCTTCAACAAACAACCTCTGTTGGAGTGTTACCCTATTATGAGAAATTTCTTGCCAAGTTTCCTAACCTAAAGAGTTTAGCTCAGGCAGAAGAAAAAGACGTATTAGAACTCTGGGCGGGTCTGGGTTACTACAGTCGTGCCAGGAACCTTCATAAATGCGCAAAAGAACTCTACAGCTTGCCTGAATTTCCTCGGACATGGAGTGAGTTAATTAAAATGCCAGGAATTGGTCCCTACACTTCTCGGGCTATTAGCAGCCTTTCTTTTGATGAAGCTGTCGGTGTTATTGATGGAAATGTCATTCGCATTCTCTCTCGCTTTTATCACCTCCCCATTGAATGGTGGAAACCAGCTGGTCGTCACCAACTTCAGACTCTCGCTGATAAAATAGCACAACAAGGTCCGCCTGCTATATTAAATCAAGCTCTGATGGAGCTTGGGGCAACGATATGCCGCCCCAAAAATCCTCATTGTCAACTGTGCCCCATTGCCAAAAGTTGCCAGACTTTTTCTAAAAAAACAAAGATTCTACTTCCTCTAAAAAAACCTAAAAAAAAGACTGAAATTTGGTTATGGGAACCTCAACTTATTGAGAAGAATCAAAATTGGGCTTTAATAAAAAATTTGGAGCTTCCATTTTTAAGAAATCAATGGATTTTTCCTGGAATGGGAAAGCGTCTTAATACGCCACCGAATAATTTTGACTTCAAGCACTTTATTACTCATCATGAAATTTATGTGAAGATTTCTAAAAAAAAGAACCCCTCTCTTCCAAATAGAGATTGGGAATGGATTTCAAATACAGAATTGCCAAAGGTTAATCCCTCTTCATTAATAAAAAAAACAATTGAAAAGGGTCATATAAAAAATAGGTATGAAAATTAAAAACGTATTTTTCTTATTTTTTACTGCTATGAGTTTGCTTATCAGCATTAGCTGTCAATCCACCAGAAAAAAATATGAACCCAGGGATTTAAACCATCCCCATCCACCAAAAGACTATAAACCCGAAACTCCTGAGAAGATCACTCAAAGGGGAACAAATCGCTTCCCCTCTTTATCTCAAGATCAGAGGTTTCTTCTCTATGTATCTGCAAATCGTGATAAACACGATCACCAGCAGGTGTATCTACTTGATCTTCTAGCTCAGACAGAAAAAAGGATCACCTATCAAAATGGTCGTCTTAGCCACCCTCAGTTTATAGGAAGGAGCCTATTAATATCTTATCAAAGCACAACGGACTCAGACAAAGAGACAGCCTTTAGCTCAAAAGTGAAAAAAACTAGGGAAACTATTATTGATTTTAACCCTTTCCCTAGTTTTGATGATATCAGATCGCTCCTACAAATCGACAACTACGAAATTTACACTAGCAATCTTGTTGGTTCTTCTATAGAGAGACTTACACAGTCGCCGGGCTTTGATGGCGGCGTGCAATTTTTAACACCTGATCATTTCATTTACTCTTCAGAAACCAAAAAACTTATTGGGTTAAGAGAGGCTTCAAAGAAAAAAAATAAGTGGCTACACTCCAATATTAGTACAAGAGCCGATCTTAAAGACTATCATGCCTTAAATCCTGTGTTTTTATTTTCAAAAAAAATGTGGACATGGCTTCAAATTAGAAACGACTATTCTTCTTCTCGAATAGCTATTGGTAACAATTTAGGACAGGCAACGATAGTAATAAATCCAAACGAGTCTATGGATACCTTTTTTCTAAGCCCAGTTTGGCACCCTAGTGGAGACTATATCTTATTTTCTTCTAATCTACATGATAAAAAAAATTTTGAGCTATACACTTATGATTTTTCTCACAACTGTGTAAAGAGACTGACTTATTTAGCCTCTGCAGAAATAGACCCTGTCTTTAGTCCGGACGGACAATTTATATACTTTTCAAGTCAGTTAGAGGGAAACTTTCATATTTTTAAAATAAAGTTTAATCCACCAATAGCTTGCTCATTGCAACCTTAAACAGTTAGAATTAAAAAATGAGCACTTTCCGAACTGGGACACTGTCAGGTCTTTTTTATTTATTGGCGCTTTCACACACAACGTTAGCGGCTCCCATCCCTGCAACATCAACATCTGAATTCTTACAAACTGGTATTGGACTGTTTAGAAGCCCCTTAGGATTTAGCATCAGTTCGGACAAGACCAACTGGCTTCATATAGCTCCCCCAGAAAATCAAAAAAATATTGCAACCCTATACAAGGCCCCCAAATCTTACAAAGGCGTTCAAGCTCTTTTGTCAGTGAGGGTAGACGAGTTAGAAAGCTCAAAGACTCTAAACCAATATATGAGAGAGTGGGTTAAGGTTTACCCACGTTTAGGATTTAACATTTTGGGGACTAAAAAGATCAATCTTTCAAAACAAGAAGGTTTCTTGATTGACCTCATCCACTCAAAGAGCCAAAGACAAGTTCGCCAGGTAGTCTTCTTAAATGAAAAGAATGCTTACATACTTTCTTGCCGAGGCCACCAGGATGAATTTAAGTTGACTGTAAAATCCTGCAACCAAATCATGCGCAACTTTACCCTGACCTCGAAAGGTGTCAGGGCTAGTTCGAAAGGTGCCAGGCCCTAGTTTGCACCGTAGAGCGGTGCAAACTAGGGCCTGGCACCTTTCGAACTAGCCCTGGCACCTTTTGGGGAGGATCGGTCCTTGGAAAATTCTATTGGTTTTAGTCTGTATAAATTTAATAAATACAAGCTTGATAAATACAAAAAATTCCGACCAGCCGTCTTTTTTAGCCTAGGCTTTCTCTTTGATATTATAACCCTTGGCCGTGTCGATAATATCTTTTCTCTAGCTCAGCAATGCCTCTATATAGGGGTTGCTGGTCTCCTACTCCGCCAACACTTTTTTGAACGAGAGCAACTTTGGACTCCACACACTAAAATTCAAAAATTATGGACCTATCAAAACGAAGCTGTTCATTTTTTTCTTGGAGGTCTACTCAGTATCTACACGCTATTCTTTTTTATCAGCTCTTCCCTCTCTACATCCCTACTATTTTTGATAGCCCTATTCTCTCTACTTATACTTAATGAAACCTCCTTTTTTAGAACTAAAAATCTAACATTCAAATACTGCCTGTACTCGATTTGTTTATATTCATTTTTACTTTTTCTTCTTCCCATAATTTTAGGAACTGTTGGTATAACTGCTTTTTTAAGTTCACTAATTATTGGAAGCCTAATCTCCTTTCTCAATTATCGCGACACAATAAAAAGAGGAGTAAATAAAGACAAAGCGAAAAAGCAGATTCTATTACCCAGCCTTTACGTAGTCCTTGGCTTTTTGATTCTTTACTTTCTCAAGGTTTTGCCGCCCGTACCACTTTCTGCCCAATACATGGGAGTCTATCACAGTCTTAATAAAGAGGGTGACATCTATCAGTTGGGTTACACGCGCCCAAAATGGAAGTTTTGGCAAAATGGAGATCAAAGCTTTGCTGCTAAAAGTGGTGATAAGATCTACTGCTTTGTACGAATTTTTGCTCCAACTCACGTCTCGGGGCAGATCATTTTTCATTGGCAAAACTACCAAAAAGACAAATGGATTACGACCGACAAAGTCCCTATTCCCATTACTGGTGGACGACAAAATGGTTACCGTGCTTACACTATGAAATCTAACTACCAAATCGGGAGCTGGCGCGTTCTACTCGAAAACGAGGATGGACGAGAGATCAGCCGTATCCCAATACAAATCACAAGCGACCCGTCACCCGATCCTGCAAACTACAATTACGACTACCACTGAATACAAAAAAACAGAAAACTCTCTATGGTTATACCAATTCCAAAAAATAATCGTCTAAAATTTTGTGAATCCGCCTCACGCGCAGTTCCGCAGCCTCAAGGCTGCGGCTGTATGAGCATGAGGCGGATTCACAAAATTTTAGACGATTATTTTTTGGAATGGGTATTAGTATCTCTCAGATGATTTAATTACGATCAACGTCCTATACGCCCACGTAGTTCGCCTCTCACCTCGGCCATCAATACGCGGTTGTCCTGTTGGACCAATGACATCTACATAGCCACTTTCAGAGTGACCAATCAAGTGGAATAAAGCTTGAGCACGGCTAGGCTCCATTCTCACACAGCCCGCAGAAGCCCTTTTCCCAAGAGCATCAATATTGTTCCCCTCAACACCATGAGTGGCAATATTGCCATTAAAGAACACAGCCCAAGGCATGGGTGCATTATTATAAAGACTTGAACGGTGACGAGAAGAAAAGTTCTCGATTCGAAAATAGCCATCGGGAGTAACTTTCCCCTTTCTTGCTGTCGAAACCGTCCAAAAATACCTGAGTCCGACCTCTCTATCGTAAACTCTCATAGTTTGCCCCAACTCTTCTTCAGTGTCTTCCTGATTCACGATGACAATTACATTGTAGGAATCAAACCTACTGTCTTCAAGAGGCGACGGCAAATCAATGGCCAAGCCAAAATCAGGGTCAGTATAACTCCTGGGGTTCTCAAAATCTTCCTCTATTACTAAATCGAATTTTGCTGAGGGATCTGCGAGATATTCCGGCACCCCCCATGTTCGTGAACGATTCGCCTCAGACTTTAAAGAGAACAGTGTAGCTATCAAAAGAGCCAAAGCTCCCCTTAGTAACCATTTTTTTTGAACAAACACTTGTCCAATAAGTAATTGATTTCCCATGGCCCGAGAACTCCTACAGAATTTTTATATTGATTTTAACCCTATCCCCAAGCAATTTAATTGCATTCTGTAAAGCCTGTAACACCCTCTAGAAACAAGGGTCAATTTTTTTAATATGGAATCTATTTTTTACAAGATAAAGGATCTAAACTCGCATTTAGCTAAAAAGCTTCTTAAAAAAACTCGCAACCTTAGAGCCAACCCCCTCTGTAGCTCCCCCTCCTTTAGGCGTCCGCAACGGGTTAGAATCAGGGTGAAAACGCTCTCCTGCTGGCCGGTGCGTGTAGGTTTTTCGCGAAGATGAAGCTCTTCTCTTTGAAGAAGGCTTCTGAAGATTGGAAGATTTTGGGGTTGTTTCACTCAAAATATTTGAGGAGCCTTTTACCCTTTCTCCCAACTTATGTTCTGCTAATTTATGGTCTCCGGACTTGCGCTCCCTGGGTTTATGGCGGCCGGTCTTTCTATCGCGATGGGAGGTCTCTTTAGGCCCCCGACCAGATTCATAGCTATCATGTCCCTTTCCTGATCTCTGAGATTGGCCGTTGGAGGTTCGAAGCTGTTCATTATTTTTCAATTCACCAGTAGCGGACCTTTCTCTGTACTTATCGTTGGAGGGCCTTCGACCTGATGTTTGATCTTGCCCAGCTCCCTGTGCTCGGCCACGCCCGGCATTTCTTTTGTGCGACTCACGCCCTCCCTCGGCTCCACTCTTAAAGCGCCCCTCTCTGTTTTCTCGAGGTGAAAAGGGCTTGGGCTCACGTCGCCTTTCTCTTTCCATAGACTTGAACTCTGACGTGATATCACTATCGTCCAACCAACCAATGACCACCTTGTGTCCTAAATAATTTTCTATTCTTCCCAAGGCCTCCACATCGTGGTGACCTGATAAGCTGAACGCCAACCCTTTGGCCCCAGCGCGCCCAGTTCGCCCTATGCGATGAACATAATTTTCAGGATCATCCGGAAGCTCATAATTGATAACGAGATCAACACCTTTAACGTCCAAACCTCTAGCCGCCACGTCTGTTGCTATCAATATATTGTGCTTACTTTGGGTGTCTTTAAATTGTTCCATAACTCGATTTCGTTGAGCCTGAGTTAAAAGACTTGATATTCCCATAGCATGAACGCCATTTCGAGTAAGGAAATCTGCAATTCTTTCCACCTGGTGTTTAAAATTGCTAAAAACTATAGCCTGCTGTGGTTGGTACTTTTGCAGCAAACTCAAAAGATACTGAGGCTTGTCCTCTTCCCCAACATGAAAAACCTCATCCGTCACATTCTCAGCTTTCGTTTGATCTTTAGAGATATTTAACTCTATCGGGTTAGAGCCAAACTCATAGGCCACATTCATAACTTCAAAGTTTAACGTTGCACTAAAAACAATGAACTGACGATCTTTGGGTATCCTTTTGAGGATATACTTCATATCATCTTTAAAACCCATATCGAACATTCTGTCCGCTTCGTCAAAAACAACGGCTCGCACTTGATTTAGATCTACGACGTGCTCTTTATAAAGATCGATAAGACGGCCCGGAGTGGCAATTACAAAGTTAACACCCCTATTTAGAGCCTTTTTTTGAGGTTCATAGGACATTCCCCCATAAATCGCTACCGAGGACATTCCCGCATGGCCACCAAGAACTTTTATATTTTCTCTAACTTGCTCAGCCAATTCACGTGTGGGAACAAGCACAAGGCAGAAGTTGCCTGGCTTCCAGGCCTCAAAGGCCCTCTTTGTTAAGTCATTACCACCTTCGGCATCATCAACTGCAATTTCTGGCTCCATAAGGGTTTGGCCCAATTGTTGATCGTCGTTTTCGGACTCCCCACTATTAAATTTTTCGCTATTAATTTCTCCGCTACTGGTCTTTTCATCATTAGCTTTTTCAATATCAGTTATTTCAATATTGGCCTCATTGTGATGAGTTCCATGAGGATTTTTTAACTCAACTGATCGGAGGACTCTTTCCATAAGAGGCAGAACGTAGGCCGCTGTCTTGCCCGTACCCGTCTGAGATAGGCCAGCCACGTCTTTTCCCCCTAGTAACAAGGGAATAGCTACACTTTGTATATCTGTACATTCCGTAAACCCCAGATCTTCGACACCTGCTAGAATTTTGGGGTGCAACTTCAATTCAATAAATTTCACATTGTTTAATTACCACTTGGTTTCAAGATGTCAAAAAATTACTGAGTATCTGTATAAATTCATCAGGTTTCTCCGCATGCACCCAGTGGCCACAATCGGCAATGACCTTTCCTTGGACCCGGGGATTCCTCTGGAGCATCTCCTCGTACACCTCAGAATAAAGCTCTTGGGAGTATTCACCCCTAATTAAAAGCACAGGCATTTGTAGTCGCTCCCACTCCTTCCACCTTTCAACTTTCCGACCCTCATCAAGACTTTCCATAATTCCAGCCTTGTAAAACCGCCAATCCGCCAGCTTTTGTGAATTTTCTGCAATATTGGTGTAAAAATACTGACTCAGTACCTGAGGATTTGCCAAAGACTGCGTTAACTTTAAAAAGGGACCTTCAAAAAATTCGCGAGCCTCCCTTTTATTGGCAAAGGGAACCGGCACTAGACTTATTAGCTTTTTTATTTTTTCCCCGGCCTCGTGATTTAGATCAGGGCCTATATCTTCTATTACAAGCTTGCTTACACACTCCGGATAAAGATCTGCAAATACTAACGCGTTGCGCCCTCCCATGGAGTGGCCCACTATATTTATATTTTGCCAGTCTAATTCCTCCAAAATTATACGCAAGTCCTGAGCATAGTTCTCGGGAGAGTAGCCACTCTGAGGCTGAAAGCTACGCCCATGTCCCCTTTGATCAAAAAGTAAAATCTGGTATGTTTCAGTAAATGCCGGTGTAATTCTACGCCAATTGGCTCCTGTTCCCATCAGCCCGTGCAGAAAAACTAATTTTGGAGCTGATGAACTGCCAAGAATTTGGTAATTAAAATTGTCTAAATAAGGCATGCTAAGAATGTAGCGAATTTTTCCCGAGAGTTGAGATGTAACGCATGACTCAAAATAAAAAACCTCGTTTAAGTCCACAGTGGATTGATCCCCGGGCCTATAAGATTGTTGAAACCCTCCAAAAACGAGGGCACGTGTGTTATTTGGTGGGAGGTTGCGTTCGAGATCTCCTACTGGGAATTGAACCCAAAGATTATGATATAGCCACAACCGCCCTCCCCCCCGAGGTAAAAAGGGCCCTTCCACAATCTTACATTATTGGTCGGAGGTTCAGACTCGTGCTCGTCAAGCGTGACGACCAGCAATTTGAAGTTGCAACTTTTCGACGAGAGGCTCGAGAAGAGGACAATCTCGAAGAGCTCCCTCCTGGAGACAACCTTTGGGGTACGCCTGAAGATGATGCTAAGAGAAGAGATTTTACTATAAATGCCCTCTTCTATGATCCTGTTGCCAACAAGCTAATCGATTATGCTGAAGGAAAATATGATTTACAAGAAGGACTCATCCGAATTATAGGGGACCCTCAAGCGCGCCTTCTTGAAGATCCCATTCGAATTCTTCGAGCCATTCGACTTGTTCACAAAATTCGATTTTCGCTAGATCGAAAGTTAAGAGCTGCCATCGAACAAAATGCCCACTGTCTTGAAAATAGTGCTCTTCCACGGAGAAGAGAAGAGCTCTTAAAGTTTCTCCGCCTTAAGGAGCCCCTTCTGCCCCTTCTGGATTGTTTCGACCTCGGTGTACTAAAATACATCTCCCCAACGATTCATCAGGTCATAGAGAATCCAAAAAGTCGAACTGAATTTGTGAGATATTTGCAAAACTACCATGACTATTACATAGACGGAGAACGCCCTCTGGATTTATTTGCCATGCTTTGCCTAGCTATAATCAGAAGCCTGTTCCCAGATGACTTTCACTTTGAAGTTAAGTCTCATGACCTGCTCGAACATGAAAAAATTAAATCCTTTATGAAAGATGAGTTAGGTATGTTCAACTATGAGCAAATTGCCTTTGCCAAGGCCTTGCAAATGCAGTCTATTCTAACTAAGCATGAATCCTTCAGCAGTAAAGGACATCGTAGAAAGCTGGCTGTATTGGGTAGTGAAGTTTTTCCACTTTCGCTCGCAATTGCCCAACGAGACCATAGTCTGAGACCTGAACAAGTTGTTTATTGGAGGGGGGAGTATCAAAATCTCCTGCCAGAAATACTAGACGAACAAAAAACTGTAATGTTACGAAAAAGAACAAAACGCTCTCGCCGCAAACCAATGAAGAAGAACTTGGCGAAACCAACACACTGAGATAAAGTGAAGAGGCATGATCTACATTGGCCTCTTTTTTGGGCCTCTACTTTTAAGGAGATTTTATGAGTCCTTCGATTTGGCAAATTTTAATAGTAATCCTTATTATAGTCGTTCTATTTGGTGCCAACCGCCTACCTGGTTTAGGTAAATCTTTAGGCCAAGCGATTCGGGGATTTAAAAAAGGCATTACTGATGACGAAATTGATGTCACCCCCTCCGCTAAGAACGAAAAACTTGAAGAAGCTGAGAATCAAGGAGCCAAACAATCCCATAAAGAAAACGAAAAGGAAGAGGTTTGAGTTCGACCTCCGCATGGAAATCTCACTTTTATTATCACAAAAGCAAATCTTCTGCGGCCTTTGCAATCGAGGCTCTATCAAGTTTATGTTTGATATAGAGGTCCTCTGCCGTATAAGCACTCTGCCCAAACTCTCCAGCCACTCCCAAAGATTTAACCTTTTTAATTAATCCAACTTGAGCCAAAGCATGTGTTATAAGAGCGCCCATACCACCCACAACCTGATGATCTTCCACTGTTAAAATTCGTCCTTCAGATTTTTTTAATGCCACCTCAAAAGGTTCTATATCCACAGAGTTAATTCTTCCAGGATTTACAATTATAGAACCAATAGATTTCTGAACTAAAGTCTCTGCAGCGGCAAGACAGTTAAACAGCGGGGCTCCCGTTGCCACCATCGTTATACACTTTTCGAACTGAAGTGAATTATCTAGAACAATGCTGGCTTTTCCCAGTTTATAGGTTTCATCTTCAGACTGAATCCAACGAGGAAAGTTTTCTCGACCCAAAAAGAATATTTTTGAATGAGGCACCCTTCCCGCTCTTCTATCGCTGGCAAAATCTTTTATAGCCTGGGCCACCAACTTTTCGGCCTCGCCACTACAGCTGAGGACATAAGTGTCTGTGTGAGGTATTGCACTTGTCATAGCAAAATAACTCAAAGCCTGGTGAGAGGCCCCATCTGCGGCATCCTGAAAGCCTGCATGAGAAAATATAGCTATCACTGGACCTTGCGACAAGGCCGACATAATTAAAGGTAGGGCTCCTTTTGTGACACCAAATTGAGCAAATGTGTCTACAACAGGAATAAAGCCCTGCTTCGACAATCCAATCGCTAAGCTAATCATATTCGATTCTGCCACTCCCACATCCAATTGTTCATCAGGAAAAGCTTTGCGAAAATTCCCAACTCCTGTGGAGTCGGGTAAATCGGAAGTTACCGAGATGATGGGATAACCTTGCGTTCTCATTTCAATCAGGGCCTTTGCCACACCCACCTGCACCTTTTCGCTTGGAGTATTTAAAACAACAGAGGAAGCCTCCTCTTTTCTGTTTGCGCTTTTTTGTTCCTTATTCTGTGCCTCACCAACCATGCTCTCACACCATTGCAGCATGATTTCAGGCAAGCTCTCTTCAGAATAGATCTCTTGTAAAAAGGCTTTTAAGTCCTTTGGGTGCTTCACTGGGAACCCATGCCCTCCTGAATTAGACGACTCTGTAGATTTCACACCAAAGCCCTTAATTGTTTTAGCGTGAATAGCCACTGGCTTACCAGGAGTGCGACTTGCCATCTCTACTGCACTTTCAATGGCGTGTAAGCACGACGGGAGGTCATTCCCTAACTCCAAGTGGAGAACCTCCCAACCCAATTCTTTTAGGCTACTAAATGTAGGTGACATGGAAAATGCATCTGTGTCTATGCGTCCACTCAATTTTGTGTTGTTGTCACTCACTATCATTACAAAGGGGGCGAGCTTATTATTTTTTGCTAAGCCGGGTATAGAGGCCAAAGCTTCTCTCGCTTCTCCTTCCATACAAGCCCCGTCTGAGATTGCAACCATCGTCACTCTCGAACTTTTGACTATAGCATCGGCGGCAGCTAAGCCTTGTGCTTGAGCCAGGGCTGAACCTAACGGACCATTACTAATATAAACACCCTGTGGAAATAAATGAGCCTCACCGTGGCCAGTCAATCTACTCTCTATTGAGCGAAACCCCTTTAGTTTTTCAATATTGAGATTTGCCATTTCATAGTTAGCTTTTAAGGCATAAAGTCCGTTCTCACAGTGGCCCGCATCATTAACGAAATGGAAATGATCAAACCAAGCTCCTCCCTTAGTTTTTGCAACATGAAACATGTATCCGTGTGCAGCAGACATAAGTTCAGCAAAAGCTGCAGGCCCTCCCCAATGACTAGCGGCCCCTCCCATAACAGCTTGCATGTCCATTAAAGCCACGAGGGCTCTAATCGCTTTAGGGTCAGGAAGGCTCAATGTCTCGCCACTTTTTAATTTAGCGTTTAAGGAGAAGCGAGGAGTAACAAGGTAATCTTTAGAGAGTTTATTTTCTATATGGAGGGGTTGAATCGACATAAAACTTCCTTTTTAATTTAGTCGGCTAAAATCTAGTAGGCTAAAATACCTACTAAGTAGGCGCTTTGGCAACCCTGAGCCAAAGTGACGTTGCCCTTTGCTAGAAAAAAGATTAAGCTGCTCAGCATGGATTTACAAAAACTACCAAAAGTTGAACTTCACCGTCATTTAGAACTCTGTGTTAGACACAGCACCATTAAGGAGCTTGCCCCTCAAATTGGGATAAACCTCCCCTCTGATGAAGCTTTCCAAAATAAATTCTTAATTACTGAACCTATGGAGGACTTGGGGTCCGTCCTCAATAAATTTCTCGACACCCAAAAACTGTGGTTCTCCGAAGAGATCGTCGAGAGACTAGCATTTGAAGCCTGCGAGGACGCTCATAACGAAGGCATTCGCGTTCTTGAACTCCGGTACGCTCCTTCATTTATAGTTGATGGGCACAAAACTTTGAACTTTCAAAAGGCTCATAATGCCATTGTTCGCGGCTGCGAAAGAGCTGAAAAAGAATTTCAAATGGCCGTCGGCTTAATTTGTATTGCTCAGAGAATTTTCTCTGTGGATGTGGCCAATAAAGTCTTCTCTTTTGCCTTTGACAATCTCGACACCTTTGTAGGTGTAGATCTTGCTGATAACGAAGTTGGTTTTGACTCTAAGCCTTTTGCTCCCCTGTTTGAAAGGGCTCGGAAGCTGGGCTTAGGAATAACCGTACACAGTGGTGAAGCCGATGTTCCCAATGCCCCACGCTATGTAAGAGAAGCTATTGACTACTTGGGCGCCCAAAGAATTGGGCACGGCTTACAAATTCACCGCGACCCCGAAACAATGGAGTATGTAAAAAAACAGGGTGTTGTACTTGAACTTTGTCCCACTAGCAATTGGCTAACTAGCGCCGTAAAAAATTTGAAAGATCACCCCTTTCGCAAGTTAATGGAGTCCGGTGTGTTAACAACCATCAACTCTGATGACCCTGGAATTTTTAATATCAATTTAACCCACGAATACAAGTTGTTACAGGATATGCATGGCTTTACGGAAGAAGAGTTCCGCCATTGCAACAGAATTGCCTTAAAAGCCAGTTTCATTCCTAAGGAAAAGAAAAGCCGCTTTAATTTCGATTAATTAAAAAACAGGATTCAACGGGATTATCAGCTCCAATGGGCTCTTGCCATCTCACGACCCCTACACTGTCTACGGTGTTTTCTGAGGTTAGCATCACAAACGCTGTATAGTTGTTTATGATATACCAATAATCATGAAGGCTTCCCGTTAGACGAGTGAATAAACCAGAATATTTCAGACTGTAAAACTCATGGGCGAAGCCATTTCTTGCATCTGCATAATAAGGCTGATCCGCTAAAACAAAGTAATGTGTGCCTTTTTTATGTTTAGAACTTGAGACAAAACGAATTTCATCAACCTCGCCCGATTTTTTGAGAGTGTAATTACAAGTGTAAAGCTGGGCCCACAAATCTGGCAAAAAAGAAAAAAACAGCACTAATCCCAAACACCACCTTAAAATAACCATTGCAACGTCTTATAATTTGCTAGAATTGAGTTCAAGACCTAAAAGGAATTACGTCATTTTTTCATGTAAACAAATAATTTTTTCCATAAAAACGTCTTAATTGGCTTTTAGAGCTCTATTATTTGCCCATTATTAATTCTTATAATGTGATCTGCCAGATACTCAACATCGGCTTTATCATGAGTTATCAGCAGCGTAGGTATTTTTTTCTCTCTTACTAATTTTTTTAATAAGGACCTGGCTTCTTGCTTGTTTTTTTCATCTAAAGCTGAAAAAGGTTCATCTAAAAATAAAAAAACAGGATCACCAATTACGGCTCTAGCTAATGCTACCCTTTGCTGTTCACCAACTGAAAGAACCTTAACATTTCGATGCCAACAGTTTTCTAAATTTAAAGATTCTCTCAAAATCGACATCTTCGCCTCAGAATTCATAACCTTCCTGGCCTGAGCACCAAATTTTACATTTTGCTTTGCTGTCATGTGCGGAAATAATCCAAAGTTTTGCAAGACGACCCCTAGCCGTCTTTCGGCAATCGGTAGGTTCATAAGATTCATTCCCTGAAAAGACCATGATAAGCCCTTACAGTCCTCAAGACCAATGAGGTTACGGAACAAACTCGTTTTACCTGCCCCTGAAGGCCCCCAAAGTACTGTAATGCCCTCATCTGGTATTTCCATTGCGGGAATTTCTAAACGAAATCCATTATAATCTTTTATTAATCCAGTGACTAAAGACAATTCCAACTCCCTTTACCAAATAAAAATTAAAAGCTCCAACTAAGAGCATAAGCCAAATCATGAGCATAGCTAACCCCAAATAATAACTGCCCATAAAATCTTTCGTAATCAATGCCAAAGTAAAAGACTCATCAGTAAAGATAGAACTTAATGCAAACTCTCCACAAGCCCAAAAACCAGCTATCTGACCCACAAGGACTATTTGTCGTAGCATTTGAGGAATTATCACATGAAAAAAAGTTTTCCCTTCACTGGCTCCGAGACTTTGAGCCACAAAAATATCTGTATTTAACTGCTTATACGAGTCAAATACCGTCAACCGAAAAAGAGAAGGAATAAAAATAAGTGTGAGAGCTATCACCATCATAATAGAAGCCACACTATTTGAAGGATACATATTTAAACTCACCAAAGAATAACCCACTAATACTGTACTGGGCACCCCAATTCCATAGAGGTATCGCCCCAAAAATCCGTCTGGCTTGGCGGCAAGAATAAAAATCATTATCAACATCGAAGTGATAGACGTGGCAAAGCTAATGAATAAAGTCCATAGACCGGCTCTTAAAATATCAACTATGTGCTCACTTATCTTTTCAAGTTGAGACAACCCACTCAATGTTTCCATTGTTAATCCCCACAGAATAACCATCAAAGGTAGGTAGGCTATCCATGCCAATCCTCTAAAGTTCCAAAGTCGTGAACCCTCTCTTGCTTCTGAAAGAGGGGCTGCTCTTTTCCACACGAGAAGACTCATTACAAACAAAGCTGTGAGTTCTAATATTAATAGGGATGTTGCCATACCCCAGTTATTATTAATTTTAATCTGCTCATATATAAAAACCTCAATCGTTGTTTGATTCCCTTTTCCTAAAATTAATGGGATACTGAAGCTGGTAAAACTAACAAAAAATACAAATAAAAAAACAGAAAAAATATCACTGATTAAAAGTCGAAAAATTTGTGGCATCCATTGTTTAATTTTGGCTCCTTCAATAAAAACAAGCTCTAGGCAAGATAAAATTTTTTGTTTCATAATTCTCGACAAGACAATTGCTGAAACTCCAATATTAATTAACGCATGTGTGACTGTTATCCCCCATAATCCTTCAATCCGAAGATTCAGAATTTGACTAAAACTCATGAAGGATATAAGAACAATTAGTGTGGGTAAAAAATTGGGGATCATCGCCCAGAGTTCACTCTCCTTTTTGCCCGTGGTGTTCATAATAAATCCAAAAGCTGCCATAAATCCCAATAGCGTGGAAAACAGCCCGCTCAGTAAAGCTTGCAGGAAAGTAAAAGATAAAATTTTAGGTGTTTCTGAATCCAATGGCCATTGAGGCCAATGTGTAAATAAAATTAATATGACTGGACTTAACAGTATAAAAAAAACAAAAATTCTTATTTGGAAAATCAAACTTTAATCCTCAAAAATAAGCCTACACTCATCTCTCGCCTCTATTTGAGTGCTAAAAATTCAGCTATTGACTTGCCTTTTTCCACTTTTGCAAAACTGTCTGTTTCTGCATAAGAAATTCTTCCAAACTGGTTTTTCCAAGAAGGGGCACAGTCGGTATTCTACTTACAAGCAATGAAGATTCTATTCCTGTTATCGAAGGCAGCATATAGTTTTTGTTAACCAAAAGACTTTGTCCCTGCTGAGAAAGTAAAAAGTCTATAAACTTTTGCGCCGCTGCCAGATTCTTACTTTTTTTACTAATTACAACAAACTCGACTTGCAAAGGATGACCACTATTATCTACAAGGATCTCAAAGGGTTTGCTCGCATTCTTTTCCCATTCATAAAGCAGAGAAGTTAAGTAGGTAAAAGTTGATGAGACCTTTTCTGTTTGAAAAAGCCCATAAGAGGCCGACCACGACGGAGATAAGCTCTGGACTGAGGAAAATTTAAAAAACTTATTTAAGTTTTGCTTCCACCACCATAGAAAATAAAGGCCGGTGGTACTTACTCTAGGGTCCTGCAAACTTAAAGAGTCCTTTCCCCAATGCCAATCCTGTATATTCCTCAATATGACAACTTCCGATAAATTTGAATTGTCTTTGGACTTATTAATTGACTTAATAACTGTAAGTGGAGACCAGTCAATGGGAACAAAATACGCTGAAGAGTAAGGCTTGATGGAGTCAACTAAATCCACTTGCGAAAAGGACTCATAAGGAACAAATGCAGATAGGTCCTGGAACTCAATAAGACTCAAAAGATCTAAACCCACTATAACATCTAGGTCTCTTTTTTGATCATTAATATAGGTTTTAACCTTTGAATTTTCAGTAAACTTAATAAAACTGAGGCGACAGCCTGTTTGCATTCGAAAGGCCTCACTTATATCTTTTCCTGGACCAAGAAGACTCGCGAATGAAGAATAGGTTAATACTTTAAGTTGACATGTTACTTCTGGTGACGTTTTTTTTTCCCAACATCCTGGCAATACGAATAACACAAATACAATTAGGCTTATCTGAATGGGAGTAATTTTGCAGAAAGAAGATCTCACCACCAAATACCACGTTGCCTTTTAAAAAAGAAGTAATCAAAACCCATACAACGACCAGCTCCAGCCCACATCAAAATAAATATAATGGCAGCATACAGTTTGTATAAATCAGCGACATGAGGACTACTATTTAAAATAAAATTAATAGATAAGAATAGAGCCAGCAATGACGCCGGTCGCACGATAAATCCAAATATAAAACTAAGCCCAATTAAAAATTCACAGTATGTAATGAAATAGGCAAAAATTTGCCAATTATCAAAGACGTGATCACTAACTAAATTTTTATACCAAATTGGAGCCGGATTGTGGGGTAGCCACTCGCTAATTTCTGCTGCCAATCTCGGCTGAATAAGATAATCCCCTTGTATCTTCAACATTGCAGATTGAATAAATTGATAACCCACAAAAACCCTTAACACTGCCAAAGGGTACATATGGCCGACATAACGAAAGCTCTCAAAAAAGGCTGTAAACATAGAAGTGATAATGAGCCATTCCTAGTCTTTGGTCAACTTGATCGAGCTATTTGTCGAGTCTTGATTTTGCTTTTTTACCTACTCAACTTAACCATATATGGCCTTTCCCGTGTAATATAAACATATGAGTACGCCCCGAGTTCCTAAGCTAGAAGAATACGAGAAAATCGTAGCGTTTCTTAACAGTCAGTTGCGCCCACAGGAGAGTTGGTCAATCTCACAGGAATACCCGCTTTCCATAAATACTCAGAACCTTCACAATATTAGAATCATTGAAGAAGACGGCAAGATTATTTCACACGCTGTTGTTAAAATTTTATTGGTAAAGACCCCTATTGCTATTTTTAGGGTGGCCGCTATTGGTAGTGTTGTAACATTGCCCGAATACCAAAATCGAGGCTACAGCACAAAAGTTCTCAAAGATTGCCTAGATCAAGCTAAAATACAAAATGCGGATTTTGCTATTTTGTGGACTGACATTTTTGACTTCTACAGAAGGTTAGGCTTTGAACTCGCAGGAAGTGAAACCGCTATCATTTTTAATTCGCAAATTGAGTCAGAATACAATGGACTCAAGTTTCTTTCTTCAAAAATGGTTGATCCCCAATCTCTCTTAAGACTTTACAATCAACACAGCATGGGCACTTTGAGAACTACCTCCGATATAAATAAATACCTAAAAATTCCTAATAGCCAACTCTTTACAGCATGGGATCAAAACAATCACCTTCTTGCCTACGCTGTGGAAGGTAGAGGAGCTGATTTGTCTAATTATATTCACGAATGGGGCGGAAAAGTTTCCAAAATCCTTGCCCTTATATCTGAAATTCAAAGACAGAAATCCACTCCCCTTACGCTTATAACTCATCCGAGTTCAACCAATCTTATTCGTCAAGCCACGGACAGAGGAGCTCTTATAAACAAAGGATACTTAGGGATGATCAAAATCATCAATACTAGGGATTTATTCTTTAAAATTAAAAGATATGCCCGGTATCTTGGGCATGAAGACTTTGCTTTAGAGTTTAATGGCACCGATTACATTGTTGGTCACTCCGGCCATATGTTTAGAACTCAAAACGAAAAAGATATTGTTAAACTTTTATTCGGGCCGTACAAAGCCTCTGAACTACAAAGTTTTGATTTCGAAACCACACAAATGCTTGAAAAGATATTTCCAATTCCTCTCTGGATATGGGGTTGGGACTCTGTATGAAAATAAAAGTGTCAAATGCTAGAGACTCCCAACTCTTAATCATTATCCACATTGCACTGACAACACTTATTTTATTTATTATCTCTTGGGGATCGGGCTGCGAAAAAAAAGACGACTTAGCAAGTGTAGACCCTGGGCCCGAAATTAACATTGAAGATTTGGCCGAAGCTTATTTTCTTGCGACTGACAACCCTGACCAATCAAAAATACGCGCCGGCAATATGACCCTCTACGAAATTAATCAGAGGGTCGAGCTGGGCCCCACCCTCAAATTTGTTGATATCGTTCGTACTATTAAGTGCATTCTAAGAGATAAAAAAAATACGCAAATCGCACTTTCAATTGAAACTTACTTATACAACCCTTACGGAGAAATAATCGAAAAGAAACCTACTATAGACTACGTTTTAAACACACAATACCTAGAAACATCTGGGCTCCCCACACAAGAGGGCGATCATTGCCCTGATCTAATTGAAAACTCTAATGATAAGAAATCCGATTTCTACCTTGAGCCTTATCAAGACTTAACCGACTACAAAGAAAATCTAATAGAAAGGTTGTTGTCGGACTTAACAGTCCCTCCTGAGTCGAGGGAATACCTCCGCCTGACGAGTTTGGCTAGACATGTTGCTCAGGGGCTTGAAGAATTCCACAAAAAGTCCCAACAAGAACTCTCAACTTTGACAAAAAAAGTTGTCAAAGTCAGTCTGCACAATTTAGTTGTTGAAAGTCTCAAACTGGAACCTCCCAAAAAAGTAAGAGGCAAACCCGGATGTTCAGGAATTGCTGAGTGTGTCTTTAATGCGAAACAGATACAATTTGATATAGTGGAGTGGTTTAATGCATCAGACTTCAGGAAAACGCGCAGCCGCTGGGTTGTCACCAATCAACTCCCCTCTTTTCCGGAGGGGATGAATGAAGGTTTTGGTGGCTTTATTAGCAAATGTGAGTCTGGATTTCAAACCGTAACTAGTAAAGATAAAAAAGGTAATCCTATTGAACAAGACTACCTGATCACAACATGTCCAGAAGTCTTGCGAAATTTCTAAAATTGTAAGAAACTTAACCCTAGTGAAATAACCTAATGAGATAATCTAAATGAGCTTACTCTCAATAGATATATGGCTATCAGTCGCCAAAGGAGTTCCCCAATGAACAGTCCTGTAAAAAAAATTGCCTTAGTACTCTCCGGCTGTGGTTTTAAAGATGGATCAGAAATTACGGAAAGTGTAAGTACACTTATAGCTCTTTCACAAAAAGGAGCCCAGTACAAAGCCTTTGCTCCCGATATTAATTACACTTCCACTAACCACATAACGGGAGAGTCCGAGGGAACAAGAAACACTATTGCTGAATCAGCTAGAATTACCCGAGGCGAAGTGGCCGATATAAAATCTCTGAAAGCTTGCGATTTTGACGCTTTGGTCTTCCCAGGTGGGTTTGGTGCCGCTATTCATCTATGCTCATGGGCTCAAAAGGGAAACCTTTGTGAAGTTCACCCCGAAGTGGACAGGGTTATTCGAGATTTTTACAACTCTAGTAGTCCTATCGGTGCCGTATGTATTGCACCCGCCCTAGTCGCTAGAGTTTTGGGGCCTCTTGGGATTATTGTCACTATTGGCAACGATAATGAAACTGCAGCAGAGATAGAAAAAACCGGAGCAACTCATGAAGTTTGCCCTGTTGATGATTATATTACCGACAGAGAAAATAAAATTATAACCACCCCTGCTTACATGTATGAGGCCACTCCCGCTCAAGTTTTTAAGGGTATAACTGGATTAGTCCAGGAACTTTATGAAATGGCCTAATATTAGGCCAACTTGCCAAGCAGGGCTCTGTAAACCTCTTCATTGTTAATGAACTTTAAACCAAGGCCCTGCCGTCCCGAGTAACGCCCTTTTCTCGTGGTCCAAACGACTTTTGCACTCAAAGCATGGCTTTTAGATAGATCCGTCAGAGGAACAGATAACTTTACAATATCTCCAATAGCAAAACTAACCTCATCTACAGGATCAAACTCACAGTAAGCCCCGCCTTTAGAAAGATTATACATACTAGAATCAATGGCCATCCCCTCTTGGATAGATTCGACCATAACTCTTTGATTGGTCGGATATCTCTGTAACATTTGCTGCGGAATTTGTCTCGATTTAATAAGCTTATTTACAATCCCAATAAATTTTTTATCTTCGTGAGATTTTTCTAAAAAATGAGGTTTGTTTTCATTTCTTAGCACATCCAGATCTGTTGCAATTACATTATTGCAGACAAACAGGACTGGAAATGACAATCCCCATTCGCGAAAATCTTTAAAAAGTTGAAGCTCTTTGGCCGTGTAACTATCGCACTCATAAATTAATAAGTTCAAAGCCTGTTCAGTTACAATGTCTTTAGTCTTCTCCAAATCAAGAGAGGTTAACATAGCCACATGAGGCAAGTGGATATCCACCTTTCGCTTAAGGCTCTCAACAGATTCTATCGACATTCCATGAATTAAAATTTTAGACATAGTTATTCCTCATCAACTCCCCACTGGTCTATCGGCTAGAGCCCGACACAAGTTTACAAATTTGTTCTGAATTATTTGCCCATTTTTTAAACACTTCGATTGCAAATTACTAATGCTCGCAATCCAATTTACGATGGGTAGCCAATTTATTAAAGATATCCCCTGATAGATGTTTAAAAGTTTGCCAAAAAATATTACAATTATTACGAGCAACCCATCTGAGGTAAACCTTTGTCAGAAGTCTTTAAATGGGCAGAAATTGCCTCGTCACCATCACCCTTTCGCTATCAGGTTCTATGTGAAATGCTTAATAACAAAGGGTTCAAGAACTCAGTGGACTATATAGGGGTAAAACCCTCAGATTTCGAAACAGAGTTAAAGCGCATTCTCAACGAGTACCAATCTATCAGGGTTGGAAGCCCTTATGGCTCAAATGTACTTAGCTATTTTCAGTATCAGTCCGCTTTACTCAACAAAATAAATGCCGCAGACACAATTATAAAACAAGATAAGGACCAGTGGAAACTCGTTGCGGTTAACTTAGAGGCTTTTAAGCGAATATTGCGCAAGTATGGTTCTCAACTCAAACTTGATTCTTCGGCTCTGATTGTAGGATCTGGAGCCGCGGCTCGGTTTGCTATTTACGCATTACTTGAGGTGGGATACAAAAAAATAAAAATCTCAAATCAATTTCATGAACAGGCCAAAGAGCTTATCAATGAATTACATAAAAATATTTTTGGAATCAATTTTGAATTTGTTCCAGAAGATGAACTCGTACTTTTACCTGGAACTAACTCCGTCCTCATCAATACAACTCCTTCTGTAGAAACTAACCGAATTCTTAGGGAACTTTATTATTTCAATTTTTTGAGACCCGATGGACTTGTAATTGATTTTACCTTTCTTCCACTCAATACCCCGCTAATAAAAGAAGCAGAGGACATCGGTATAAAGGCCGTCAGAGGCTACGAAATTTTTGCCTGGAGTGATATTTATTGGTCTAAAACCTGTTTGGGTGCAGACATTGATTACGACGAGTATTGCCGTCTACAGTTCGAAGCCAGTTCCAAATGGGAAAAAGAGAATTCTGTAAATCAAAATTCTCCTCAAGAGAAAGGACCGCGATTTTAATTTCTTTTCCCCATAACGAGCCCCTCTTTACCTATCCACTTACCACGAGGTCTGTATATTCTATTTTTGGAATATTGCTCAAAAATATGAGCTAACCATCCACTAACTCGAGATGTAGCAAAAATGGGAGTGTACAAATCTATGGGAATACCCATGCTGTAGTAAACAGTTGCTGAATAGAAATCAACATTCGGCAATAGACCCTTTTCATTTCTAACAGTGTCATCTATGACTTTTGACATTTCATAGTACTCGGGCTTGCCAAACTTTTTGGTCAAGCTCTCACTCATGCTTCTTAAGATTTTAGCTCTTGGATCACCATTCTTATAAACACGATGCCCAAATCCCATCACTTTTTCTTTATTTGCTAGCGCACTCTTCACCCATCTATCAGCATTTTCGGTTGTTCCAATTTCTAGCAATGTGAGCATCACTTGCTCATTTGCACCACCGTGAAGAGGCCCCTTTAAAGCTCCAATACCACTGACAATGGCTGAATAGATATCACTCAATGAAGAAGCTGTAACCCGCGAAGCGAAGGCTGAGCAATTAAGTTCGTGATCCGCATGTAGTATGAGACATGTATCAAACACTCTCTCATCTTCAGCATCAGGCTCTCGGCCATTTAGCATGTAGAGAAAATTCCAAGCAAACGACTTTTCTGGATTGGGCGAAATATAGGTTTGTCCTCTTCGCAATCTTTCGAATAAAGCGACAAGAGGCCCCACTTTTGCCGTTAGACGAATAGCCACCTGATCACGTGCAGCTTGATTGTCAGCATTGGCGTCGGGGTCCCACAGCCCTAACATTGATACAGCGGTTCTTAACCAAGACATTGGATGTACATTTTCTCTAGGGAGAGATTTTAATTGATTCACCAACTCCGGATCCAGTGCCATCTCTTTTCTTAAGCTAACACTGAATTTTTCCAATTCTTCTTTTTGCGGCAAGCGATCGTACCACAAAAGGAAAACCACCTCTTCAAAGCTAGAGTTTTCCGCCAAATCCTCAATCGTATATCCCCGATAGCACAAAGTTGCATCTACTATGGAAGAGATGCCAGTTGTGCAGGCCACCACTCCTTCTAAACCCTTATCGACTGCGCCTTCGTATATTTCTGTCATTTTTAAATCCTTTCACTCTTTGCCTCATACTATCATTTTGAGCTTAAGGGTTAAAGGTTTATCGCGCTATTTAGCTAATTTTATAACTCTATTTTTTACTTCCGCCACGACTAGAGACTGGTCCCTTGGAATCTCTATTCCTCCAGAAAATTTCTTTAAGTTTATAAAAACTTCATTCCTCAAGTCGTGCACCCCCTGTTTGGGGGCATTCAAGATGGACTCAAATAACCTCTCGCTACCAAACTCCTCACCATCTAAATTCTTAGCCGTAACGATACCTGGACTGGCCAAAATCAATCGATCCATTGGCGATAAGGATTTAATCGCGCTTTCTTTTGGCAAAGTCCCATCCAGATGGAGAGATGAACCTCCCCCCTCCAATAAACTCAACTCTCCAGATGAACCATTTTGATACAAAGCAACAACTTGACCAAGCAAGCAATACGAAAGCTCAAAGCTCCGCCTGTCAATAAGTCCATAGAAAACGTCGGCAGAATCTTTTTCAGTTAAGCTTTCTTTTAATTCATCGTAAATCACCTGTATGATTCTATGAGGTTCAGCCCCTTTCCTTGCCTCCATTTTTCCCGAAATATTCAATAACACTGAAAGTAATAGGGCGGACATCCCATGCCCACTGCCAGAGGCTAAAACCAAACCAAATCGAAACTTATCTTCGTGTTCAAAAATGTCAAAATAATCTCCTCCACGAAGATAGCTAGGTAAAAACTTGTAGCTAAAATCAATACCCTGAATATTTGGGAATTCTGTGGGGACAAGCGCTCGTTGAATATCACCAGCTATTTTTAAGTCTCGGCTTATGCGAGATATTAAGGCTTCTAACTGTTTATTAACTTGAGACAGTTCCCTACGAAAAGTGGCGAGATCTTTTTCGCGCTCTACAATTTCATTTTCCAACTGTCGAATTCGATTCTGGTAGTGTTCCATTGGATCTTGAGACATGAAATCTATTAGAGCGAAAATATTTAAGTCTGTAATGACGCATTCTGGCTATGGTCAACACCGACTCAAATTATTGCAATATTGCAAGTTTGACTCGCCCGCTATTTTCCTTTAACCCTAATGTATGACCCTTCAATCCACCATTGATTTCAAATATGTTCAGCAGGACATTCAAAATATTTTTTCTGAGGACAACTCCTCACTTCTACCCTTTCTCCTTCGTTTAGACAGCTATCTGTGCGGTCTCGAAAACGAAGAGTTCTTAAATAGTAAACTCAAAAAGCTTTCTGACGACCTTATCCAACGCAGTGAAGGTCTAGCCAGCGAGGACAAGTTTTTTATTCTCAACGACCTCTTTTTTAATCACCAGGGTTATATAGCCAACGTGTCCGACGACCCACCTGTAGAAGATCTTAGCTTTAGCTTTTTTTTAACTAAAAAAAAGGGAAACTCTTTATTGGTAGCTTTACTTTATCAGTACTTGGCTATTCAGATTGACCTGCCCATTTACATCATAAACACCCCCCCGTTCCATATTGCTAAGTGGTATCGCGCAGACAAAATAGCTTACGTAGATCTTTCACAGCACGGTAAGGTTTATAATCAGCAGGAAGTTTTAGATTTGTTAAATAAAAAGACTTTTTCACAAGACAGTTTTGAAATTGTCACCCTTAAGCAAATTTTTATTTTCTACCTAAATACATTAATAAGTGCTTTTAGTAAGAGTCATGATACTAAAAAAATTCTCACCTGTTTGAACTTGCTTATTGAAACAGAAGAAAACAATCTTAATGCCATTAAAACTCGGGCTATTGTGCAATACAATAGAGGGGAACTGGATCATTCTCTGATTGATATAAAGCGCTATTTGGCATTTGTCGATTTTAACTGCGCCCCAGATGAAATTAAAACTATTTATCAAAAGATCTCAAATCTCAAAACTATCGAAAGTCAAATCGACGAGCCCCCACTCTTTCACTAAAATTCAACAGCGACGGAGAATATTATTCCCAAATCCGCGGATAAAATGCATCAAAATTTCCTCAAACAGAGGTGTACATTTTTATGGCTTTAGTTTTTTGTCCTTTGTGGTTAACAATCGGAGTAAAATACCCTTGAACGCAAGGCTGATGCAGATCTTTTGCCTGCACTCTCCCCTTCAATTCAGGTAGAAACTTGAATATATACTCTCCCTCTGAATCAAATTTTTGGCTTTGAAGCCACGGATTGAACACTCTAAAATAAGGTTGGGAATCGCAGCCTGTTGAAGCTGCCCACTGCCAGCCTCCATTATTCGAAGCTAAATCTCCATCTAATAATTTCTCCATAAAATATTTCTCACCCCATCGCCAATCGATTAGCAAGCTTTTCGTTAAAAAGGAGGCCACTATCATTCTGACCCGATTGTGCATCCAGCCTGTTTGCATCAACTCTCTCATTCCTGCATCAACAATAGGAAATCCGGTCTCTCCGCGTTTCCACTTTTCAAAAAAATCTGTATTGTTTTGCCAATTGAGATTGTCATACTTTTTTATGAAGCACCCCTTTTCCACATATGGATGACGGTAAAGGATATGATAGTAAAATTCTCTCCACACTAGCTCACTTAAAAATATATCCCTTGAGCTCAATTTTTTTTTATAAGGTCTAAGCTGATAAAAGGCCAAAATTTGCGCGGAAGTTAATGAACCATTTTTAAGGTAAATAGAAAAGCGAGAAGTGGCAGAGTGAGCAGGAAAGTCCCGATTAGCCCCGTAGTCCTCTAAACTTTCAGCGTATCCTTTTAAACTTTTATAAGCCTCAAGTGACCCAGCTGGAGGTATTTTTATATTTACAAATTTTGTGTTATTTTTTCGATAGACTTCTAGTGTATCCTGAAAAACGAATTTTCCATTGAGGACTTCTCTCCAAGTTAGATTAAATAGCTTTTCTGTATCACCCTTTATTGTTCTTTCTAAATATTCAAAGCCCATTTTTTTATTTTCGTACCTGTTAAAAAAATCAGGTTTTTCAATTAGCTCCATCCATCGCTTAGCAAACGGTGTATAAATTTGATAGCCATGTCCATCTGCCTTTGTAAGCTCTTCAGGTTCGATTAGCAAATGGTCGCGAAAGGTCTTGAACTCTATTGAATGATCTCTAAAAAAATCTTCCATTTTCTCGTCTCTAGCCCTTGCAAAGGGCTCATAATCACGATTCCACGTTACCAGATGGGGTTGTTTCTTTTTGTTAGTACGGAGTATTTCGAACAGCCTCTGAAACCCCAGTACAGGGCCTTCATCTAGGACTAAAAGATCGGAGCCTATATTTCTTAACTCTTTTCTTAATTCTATTAAAGTTTCGATGAAAAATTGAAAGCGATTAAAGGAAAAATCTGGACGAGATAAAAAAACTTTATCAAAACAAAATACCCCGACAACTCGGCCTTTATTGAGTTTCCAATTGTGTTTTAAAGCCGGATTTCCTGCGACTCTTAAGTCTCTACGAAACCAGTGTATTCCATAGCCTGAAGTTTGCATAATATGGCACCTGCCTCTTCCAAAAAGGACTTATACCTCGTAACTGTCTGCTTGTTAAGTCTGCTTGTTAAATCTACTTGCTAGGTTTTCTTGTTAGGTTTGCTTATTAATTAGATTTGCGTACTCACGATCCTCAACGTCAATATGGGTTTTAATCCAATCTTCAATAAATTCCACCATGAGAAGTAGCAAATTTTTCTTAGCCTCAAGCTCCTCAGCCTCCCGCAATTCCTGATACATTTCCATGGCCTTTTCTCGAAATTTAACATGTAGTTTCTCATGTTCTGCTAAAAAATCTTGGAGTCCTTTATCCTTTAGAAATATCTCCTCTTGGTCTAGATGATCATTTGCGTAATTTATGAGTTCCAAAATTAAATATTGTATACTCGACTCATCAAGATCTGGTTCTTTTGCTCGCTCGGCCAATTCAAAGATACGCGCATGCTGCTTATCCATTTCTGGGATTCCTATAATATACTTAGAATCCATTAATTCACCCTTTCTCTATCATTGTATGATTTTATATATTGTTTTTTTAGCCAAATTCTGACCGCCGTCAGCATACCTTTTGGAGGACCAAGAAATGTAAATGTGGTGAGGTAATTGCCCCCCCTATTAACAGGCTCAGAACTTAAAACTCTCACTAGACTCAATCCTGGGGTTGGCGACTCATCTGGAGCTAGCATTGGTGCTATTAATGTGTAAATTTCTCCCTTTTCGAAACTCTTGTCTGTTTATATGGTAGCTCCGTACTCAGAGGCCTTAACCACCTTGCCACTGATGGCAATTTGCACGTCATCGTTTACATTCATACTAAAAAGCAAATCATCTTTTAGCAGCTTAGCATCTGGAAGATAAATATGAAGTTTCTGTAGCAACATTGAAATATCTATGGGTTTTATAAAAATATCTGTATACCCTTGCAGTAGTGCATTTCGAATATCTTCCAGGTTTTTCTCTCCACTTAAAAGAAAAAATGGCGCTTTATTATTTCCTAATTCCTTAGATAACGCCGAACGGAGTTTGTCTACCCAATCTAAGGCAACCGTTGAGCTAAAGTTTTCATCAATTAAAACAACATTGATCTTATATTTTAGCCCCGACTCCATAAACTTCTGGCTGTTTGGGCAAGGATAAACAGTATAAGACTCTCTGCAAAGCCTTGCCGCCGCTTGAAGGTCCTTTGCCAATTTAAGGTCAGTGCTCAGTAGCAAAATTCCTAAAGACATCTCTTCACACTAAACGATCTGATCGAAACTGAGAAGCTCTAACTTTTAAATCCGACATTAGACTAGAGAAGTGTATTTATTAAAATAAACATCCTCTGCAACAATAATTCTCTAAGTTACAGACTTAGATCTTTGTGACACTCATATAAATTTACTGTGTGCTTCTTAATTTCGTCACACTTAAACATAAGCTCTGCAAACCAGTGAGTTGTCACTTCAGAGTTATTAATCGCGTAGACCTGTTTTAATACGGTTAAATACTGAACATTCAACTCAACAACTTTAGTCAAATAATTTTGATTAATTTCAGTATTGGTGAAAATGCTTTCTCCTTCGTCAGCCATATCAGAAAACAAGAGTTCGTAGAGTTTTAAAACTTCTGAATAAAAGGCCTTTAAAGAAGTCGTTGCGTCTTGATTTGGAAATCTTCCAGTCTCTATTAAGCCCGTTTGTAAATAGAATAAGGCTTTGCAATTATCTGCTATACTTTCTAGTTCCTTGGCCATTCTTAAAAAAATCTTAAGCCGTTTTCCTTGGTAGACTGTTAAATTTAAACTCATACACTGTAATATATAATCATTAATCTCGATTTGCAGTCGATCCGTGACTCCCTCGTATTTAAGTACCTTTTCGACACTTTCGCTGTTCATTGACCAAGATCCCAAAAACTCATGAGATAATTGTAAAATCGATTGGACCATAGCCGCCATTTTTTTAATCTCAAGACCCACTTGTTCTACACTCAGTTGAGGAGACACATTATAAAATTCCCCCAAGAAATAAAGCTTCTGAAACTCTTTAATATGATTGGAGGGAAGGATCTTATTAGAAAGTCTTGTAAATGGAACAAATAAAATTAGAGTCCAAAGCATATAGAGCAAATTAATTAGAACAAATCCAACGGGCAAAACATGGGAACTAACAAACAATTCCGATGGCATTAAGTTTTCCTCATGTGTGGAGACACCTATATGTAACTGTATTGACAAACTCTGCGCCATATTAAAAACGAAATCAGAAACTAATAGCAAAAGTATTGTAAAGCTAAATTTACAGAATAACTGCAAAAGAAGAGAGCTTTTTATTTCTCTAGAACATTTTTTCCAAACTAGTAGCGGATGAAGCGAGAAAAAACAAAAGACTATTAATAAAAGTATAAAACTCATATGGGCAGACAAAAAATCAGCTTCAAATAAAGACAAAACCAAAATTAGGGAAACAATCAAAGAACGAGTTAAAAACACAAGTAAAAAACCAATAACAATAAGAAGAGTGCCACTCACTAATCCTAAGTTTTGAGTAACAACCAGTTGATTGACAAATAATGCAATATCGGGCTGCGAAGCCAACCCCACCTTGAGAAGGCGAGAGGCTAAAATTACAACCCCTAAACCTAATATGAGACGACCCAAACCATATATTTTTTCAGACTTCCCAACTGCAGTGAAAACAAAACCCATTGTTAAAAAAATCAACTCGTACCATCCCCAGTTGAATACAACTATCCATAGTGGGAGAACAGAAGCCAGTCCTAAAGAGGTTAAAAAAGCAGAGACCTGACGTGAGGTCAAAATCCCTGAGTTCCCGTAAGAAAGCGCCGCATACATTAAAGAATTTGAAGACAACGAAGACAGAGAGAAGGTTAAACCCGACAATATATTTAAAAAAATCGAACTCTCGCCTGAGTTCAATACATTTCGAAGCCATCTCGGACTCAGCATGAAAAAAGAGTCCATGTATATCTTGCTTCCATAAATAAGGAGAACACTTGAACCTGTTAAGGTAAAAATCAACAAACCCAACTCTTCAATTTGAAACAAAAATGCTCCTCATCCATTAAAGAACCTTTCCAAATTTAGAAGGTTCTATTTCTCTCTCAAGAAACTGCAAATAATCCTTTATTGCTTACTAGAAATTTTAGTGTCAATTTAAATAGACGTCAAACCTTGTAGATTTTCCAAGGGAGCAATATTTAACTCCGGGAAGAATTTCGGGAGCTTTTAAAGGCCTTTTTACCACGACCTTTGGAGCTCCCAAATCTAGAGCCGTCTTTACAAGATCTTCACCTTTATCAGAATCTTCTATTAATTCTTGTAAGAGTTGCATCTCTTTACCTGCAAGTGCTGCTTTTTTATTTTCCGGGAACATCGGGTCAATAAACACAACGTCCCATTTATTTAGGTCTTGTGTTTGCAAATATTGACTTGCATCAATATTTATCAAATTAAGATTATCTAATAACCCTTGCACTTCTTTCCCTTGTCTCTCAAGTGAGCAAAGCAAAAATGTGTAGACAATCGTATTTTTCTCACAACACGTCACTTCGCACCCCATATTCAAAATCATCCATGCGTCCCGGAGCCAGCCAGCAGTTAAATCTAGGACTCGGAATTTTTTTTTGTTTTTTCCTATCGCTCTCGATAGGGGATCCTTTTTTCTCACCCCCTTTTTAAGAATATTGAGATAGCTCCCTTCCATAAAGTTCAAATAGAAAGGTGCGAACTGAGGTTGCCGAGTTGAAACCAACCCCCATCCTCTATCTGACTCAACAAAAAAATAGTCATAACTTTTTGATATCAGAAACTCTTTAGGCCAACCCTGCTCCTGAAAGGATTTGTGAGGCTCGCCAATATAGGCGACTCGATAATTCATGAAACTTCAGTCCACACAGAGAGTAGAATCAAAGTACTGTAAAGAACATGAATATCTCCCAACTTAAACCTTAGCTCTTCAGCCCCTGATGAATAGACGGATGTAATTAAATGAAATTTCATGTAGAATTTAAAAACAAAGTAGCAAAATGGTAAAATTAGAAAGTATGAAAAAACACCTCTAACCACAAACGCGATTGTAAAAATAAAAACGAAAGGAGTAAAAATCAAAAGCCATTCAAATAACTTTTTTGCTCTGTCAAAACCTAACCACAGAGCAAATGATCGCAACCCGAGCTGAGAGTCCGAGGCCATATTTTCTATCTGTTTAGAATAGAATATCAAAGCAGCTAAATACCCAAAACCAAAACCTAAACCCAATACCTCCGGAGAGTGAAAATGACTAATCGACCTTGCCACACCGTATGTGAGTAGGGGACCAAAAGAAAAAAATGCAACAAACTCACCAAAGCCTAAATATTTTAGGCCCTTCCCAAAGTAGCTATAACCCAAAACAGCAAGGAGTATAAAAGCTCCAACTAATATTAAAAAAAATGGCTGTTGTAAAACGAGGTAAGAGCCAAGTAGAGAAGCTGTAGCCACTAAACTCAATCCAATTTTTTTAACCTGGTGAGCGGCCATCCAACCTCTTTGTATGATCTGGCTGCCTCCATTAATCTGCAAACGATCGACTCCTCTAATATGGTCTCTATAGTCATTTAGTGCAAAAACACCTGCGTGAAACAAGAAAATTGCAGATAAGCCAATCCCTGTTGAGACTGGGCTTATTTCCATTCCACTTTTATATAAATACGCAAGAGTAGCGAAAGCCGGGCCAAAAGTTAAACTCAGCCACTCCAAACGAAACAATTTAAAAAGTAGAAAGAACCATGAGGGACGATTAAGGTCCTCTACTCTCTCTAGACGAAAAGTGACTTGTTCTCGGGCGGTACTGATATTTAGACTTTGCTCAGGCAAGGCTCGCCACTTTTCTGAAAAACTGCCTTCTAAATAGGATTTGAATTTGTGCTCCCCGCGCTTGAGAGTAATAAATTGAGTTTCCACCTAGTCTTTTGATCTCCAATACAGCCAACCTGAAAGAGGACGGAGCTCTTTTGTCAACCCAGAACAATCAGGCCTAAGGACCTCGAGTTGATCCATATAATGGTTGTACAAGTTAATAAGATCCTTATTTTTATGATCAAAAGAAGCCAATCGCTCATTAAAGTATTCTCTAGACATGGAGTTCCAGACCTCTTCCATGTTCTGAGAATTCTTAAAAGACTCTATTTGCTTCTGCTTAAGTTCTTCTAATAAATAAGCGCCAAATGAGTTTAAATATCCAGACTTGAGGTCGCCCAAAGTGGCCTTCCCTTCGTAATTGCGGATATCAAAGTCTAACAAATCATCACTCCTTTGAAATAAGATTCCCAAGAGGCTCCCAGAGTTTTCCAATAACTCATGCAGGTCATTGTCATAAACTTCTTTTGCTAAGAATGGTGCCCGCAGACACCACTTAAATAAAGAGGCTGTCTTAAGATTGTGAACCTGATCTAATCTGGTTAAGTTTACACTCCAGTCATTAATCAAAGAATCTTGGATCCACTCCCCTTCGAGAAGATTCGAAATGACCTCCGACGTATACTGAATCAACCTGACGTTGCCGTGGCTAGATAAATTCACCATAACTCTTGCCAATAAATAATCTCCAGCTAGTACAGCATACTCAGGGCTATATTTTAACCACGCAGTGGGTTTACTTCTTCGGAGGTGTGAGCGGTCAATGAGATCATCATGCAATAGCGAAGCATTGTGAATGAATTCTATAGTCTGTGCAAGTAAGAGTTCTAGCTTTTCGGAAATCTGAAGATGCCGCGAAAGCATGCCCACTAATTTTGAGCGAAACCCCTTGCCTTTAGAGAAAAGATCATCGTAAAGCGCATTCAGCTTAGGAAGATATTTCGGAAAATCATTAGAATCGTAATATTTAATATTCATGAATTTAACTTGTGATTTAAAAGACCCGTCTGTGCTCCTTTCTAGCACTCAACGAATAGCAGTCAAGCCCGATTTTATGAAGTGCACTTTATAAAATTACCTATTAGTTTCATATGGTTATATATCGTACAAAAATGATTTCCAAATCTAATCGTCCACTTTTGTCCACTTTTAGGCCGAATGCTTATTTTTTATTTTCTACCCTCACCGCCGCAGATACCCCACTTTAAAAAATTACGCTCCTTGCTTTAAAAAATATTTAGATATAACCTCAAAATATGAGCAATACAGATGCCGTTAAAGATTATGTCTCAGTAGAAAGAGAGTTTCTCCACTCCATATCTACGCCACTAATGATCTCCATGAGCCAACTTGAGTTTATCATCACTAGAAGTGAAAAGTTAGACCCTAATGAGATCATCGATAAGATCAAAAAAGCGAAGTTAGCTCTAGATCGCGTAAGCACGGCCGTACACGAAAGACGTTCCCATATTAAGAATTTAATGAACCTTTAAACATGGCAGAATCATTCCATAGCCCCAAGACCGACAATCAAAAAAAACTATTGGATGAGCAAGACATCTTTATTCATTTTAATATGGGTGATCCTGCTGGGATCATGTTTTATGAGAAAGTTTTTGAGGTCGCGCATCAATCTTTAGAAAACTTTATTAACAAATCAAATTTAGATTGGAAGTCATGGTTTGCAAATTCTGAATGGGCAGTGCCGATTGTTCATTGTGAAGCTTTATTTAAATCTCCTATTTTTTGTGGAAAACCGGCCAAAGTTTTTGTCTTTTTAAAGAGCCAATCCCAACACAGTTTAAGCTTCTGCTACCAAATCGAACAAGGAGAACTTCTGTGCTCCAAAGTTGAAACTTCCCACGTATTTATAAGTAAGAGTGAGAGCAAGAAAATTTCTGTACCTACTGAAATTGTTAATATTATTTCAAATTGAAAAAGCTCAGCACCACAGGCTTTCCTAATTCTGTTCGAGGAATTTTATCCAAAAAATAAACTTTACTAATTTTTTCACTGACACTATTGAGCTTATTAAACTGCCCCACAGCACTGAGTACTTCCTTAATTTTTTGACTTTCGCTGATCAGTACAACTTCGTGCTCGTCGCGCAACTCTGGAAGGAGGGTAATTTCGCCAACTTCCATACCAAACCGAGATTGAAAAGCTTGGTTTAAACTAAAGCCATTAACAAGAACTCCCTTGACCTTCTTTGTGTGTCCAACTCTTCCAAATAGTTTTAAGTGAAGACTATTATTTTTCAAAAAGGTCTTGCCAACATCCTCCGTCAAAAATTTTTTTTCCTTAAGAGGTTTCCATTCATACAGTCCCTCATTTATTTCAATATATCCCGAAAAAAGAGCCTCACTTTGAATCGCTACACGATTATTTTCCATAATTTCGACTGAAACATGTGGCAAAACCACGAAATCTGGAAGTTCGCAACTCTCTAGTGAATAAAGTGGGGCGGTTGCCACTTGCGAGGAACATTCTGTCAATCCATAACTCGGTAGAAGCGGCCAACCCAATTCTCGCCCACGAGAATAAATAGAATTTGGCAGACTTCCCCCTCCAACCAAAACAGCTCGAAGTTTGCCAGGAGAAGAAATATTTTTTTGAACTAAATCATACACCTGGGTCGGCACTAACGAAGTGAGAGTAGAGCCAAACTCTTTCAGACTCTCCACAAACAGGGAGGGGTTCCATTTATAATCATAACGATCTACAAAAATCTGACTCAGATGCGCTCTAGCTAAAATGGCTAGCCCACCAATGTGATAATCAGGCAGGGCTAAGAGCCATTTGTCAGAACTGGAAGCCTTAAGGTGTTGATTTACGGAATGGGCCGATGTGAGTATGGCTCTCTTGGCCAACGCTACCCACCTTAGTTTTCCTGTTGTGCCTGAAGTCTTTATTAGAATGTGTGAGTCTAATTTAGATGTTATAAGATTTTGCAATAATTTATGAGTCTGACTGTTTCCAGCTGATAAAACAATATTCTGTCGACTTTGCCAATCAAGGCTACAAGGGCTGCCAGTTAACACTGTTCATTTCCTTCTCATAGCCAAGCCCCAATCCCCCATCTATTACCAAATGTGGGCCTGATGTTTTGATATGACTTTTAAAAACATCTGCAACAAGAGGCATTTGCAGCTGCTCAACAGGAAGAAGTCCGCAAGTGATGAGTCTGTCTTTTACGAAAAACTTAAATCTTATTGCACTGGCTACAGCTTGAGCTACGCCCAAAGGAGAGTCCATATAATGAGTTACAACGTATTTGTAGTCATTTGGGTTATCTAACCTTTTTAACCATTCCACAATATTTAATTTTGCAGGCTTAAGAACTAGAACCTGTACTCCCGGAAAATCTGTTTTTTCAAAATATTTGCAATCTACCAGATCTTTCGCTAAACACAGCCCGAGGTCTTTCCATCTTGTCCATTGACTCTCATCATAAACACAGGGGTCTTCATAGTAGTCAATAATTCCATGTTGATGAAATACGTACCTGTTGCACCAAGAATCAAACTCTTCAAATCCTAGAGCTTCATTAAAATCTAGACGGAGTTTAATCTTATGATTTTGAAAATAGACAATCAAATTTTGTATCCACTTGCTCTCTTGCTCAATGTTAGAACCCATCTTAAGCTTAAATATGCGAAAGCCCTCATTAACATAGACCTGTAGGGAGTTGAGGTTAAGCTGAGTGAAATTCAGTAATAGTTTGTGGTTTTCAATCAGAAAGGCACCAGCAAGTGCATCCATTTCTAGTTTGCGACTTTGCAGATCTTGATGGAGATAGCTCTTTAAAAGTTGAGACTCTTCTCTATTTTCTTTTAAGGATAGGAGCATCTCTTGAGCTTCCAGATCTGAAAATGCCGACAGACTGTGGTATGAAGCGTATCCCGACTGGCCCGTCTCATCCGTCAGTTTCAACAGGAGTCCTGAGTAGGATCTCTTGTCCCATCTATTCGGCGAACATTCGTACAAACTTTGATACCTAAAGTAAAATATTCTTGTTATGTCTTTATTCTTATCTTTCATTCTTATCTTTACATTCCCGCTCAAAATTCCCACTCTAAGTTAAAATCACAATAAATATGCCACTTTGGCATTGGCAAAGCAATGAAGATGCTTATTCCAATTTCAAAAAAGAATTGTCTAAATTTTTGTGAATGCACCTCATGCTCAAACAGCGGCAGCCTTAAGGCTGCCGAACTGCGCGTGAGGTGCATTCACAAAAATTTAGACAATTCTTTTTTGAAATTGGAGTTATTAAAGCCTCTGTAGAAAAGCCAAAGAGGGGGTAAGCAAGAAACCTACGGTCATTTGCAAGCCAAAAACAAGGTGCAAAACAGCGGCCTTCACCAAAAATTGATTATAGATAGAACTTGGTTCTGTTCTAAATAAATTCCAAACTAAATTTTTGGCCATAGGTAACAAAACTAGGGGCAGTAAGCCCACCAAAATATACCCCTGAAATATCCAATACAAACCTAAAAGAAAACTACTAAAAACTAAGACCGCAACCTCCCATCTCACGAAGGATGCGCCGAATCTTACAGCCCATGTTTTTTTGTTCACTAACCGATCCTCTTCAACGTCTCGCAGATTGTTAATGGCAATCAACACTGTTGCCAGAAAACCTATTTGCAAGCCAGCGACAATGGCGTGAAAATGAATCTGAAAGTTGTGTAAATAAAAGACTCCTGCTACAGCTATGATACCAAAAAATAAGATAACAAAAATATCACCCAACCCCTTGTAAGCCAGCGGAACCGGCCCCCCGGTGTAGGCGTAGGCCAAAAATAGAGAAATCACACCTATCGCCACAATAGGAATTCCTCCTCTTAAAACAAGTGGAATTCCACATAAGAAAGCCGCAAAAACAAAAACAAAAGCGAGTAGGTACACTTGTCTCTCAGTGAGAGCACCTGACTGGGTGACTCTTTGAGGACCTTTTCTAGTTTCTTGATCGGCTCCTTTTTTAAAATCAATGACGTCATTAAACAAATTTGTAGCGATCTGAATAAACGACGAAGCTAAAAAAGTGAGAGCAAAAACTTGTACTGATACCTGATTTGTGACCACGAAGGAAAGAGCCGTTCCCACAAAAATGGGAACAATCGCCGCAGTCAGAGTTTTGGGGCGAAATGCCAACCACAAATTTTTAAACACTCAAAGCTCTAAGGTAGTCTAGGAAATTTTTTAAAGTTAGGCTTCCTTTTCTCTACAAAGGCATTCTTACCTTCCTGCGCCTCTTCAGACATGTAGTAGAGTAAAGTAGCATTTCCGGCCATATCTAAAAGCCCCATTTGCCCGTCACAATCCGCGTTTAGAGCTGTCTTTAAACAGCGCAGAGCCAGAGGTGAGTGTTCCAACATTTCGCGAGCCCACGTGAGTGTTTCATGCTCCAGCTCTTCATAAGGAACCACTTTATTAACTAAACCCATAGCTAAGGCTTCATCGGCGTTGTATTGCCGACAAAGGTACCAAATTTCTCTCGCTTTTTTTTGACCTACAATTCTCGCTAAATAACTACTACCAAGTCCCCCGTCAAACGATCCAACTTTTGGACCAGTTTGACCAAACCGTGCGTTGTCCGCCGCAATAGTTAAGTCGCACACAACATGAAGAACATGCCCTCCACCAATGGCATAACCTGCCACCATCGCTATCACCGGCTTTGGGAGAGCTCTAATCTGTTTTTGTACATCTAGAATATTGAGCCTAGGAACGCCATCATCACCAACATAACCAGCCTGCTGTCGAACTTTTTGATCACCACCGGAACAAAAAGCCTCTTTGCCCTCACCCGTAAGGATAACTACCCCAACTGAAGAGTCTTCGCGAACAACTTCGAAGGCGTCTCGAAGTTCTTTTACCGTTAGGGGTCTAAAGGCATTGCGCACTTCCGGTCTATTAATAGTGATTTTAGCAATTCCATCCTCTGTTTTTTCTAAACGAATATCAGTATAATCCTTAATTGAATTCCACATAAAATAAGCTCCTTACCCTAAACTTTACCCTGACTGGCTGCTTTCGCAGCGTAACATACATAGCATAAATTGAAGACACGACAACCAGTTATGCACAGGCTAGAAGGCTTCAAGTTTTAAATTCTTTAGCTTAAGTACCTCTAACTTAAGTACTTAAGTTGGGCACCTTACACCTTACACCTTACACCTTACACCTTAAAAATTGGCACTCTAAAATCCAAATAGGAGGGGGCTTGGGATATCGTAAATTCTATGCCCACGGCTGGGAAAAATCTGGTGACAGCTTCCCACCCCAATTTTCATTAAAGTTTGGAGAATCTTAACATATTTGGAATCTTTTTCTCCGACTACCCAAATATTTGATGTTTTTATTGCCTTAAGCTTTGCTAAGTCTATGACTTGCCTTGCCACAGACCATTCTACCAACGCCGCAGCCAACGCCTCTCGAGAGAACAACTTCTCGTCCCGAAATGGAGGAGGTTCTTCACTTCCCCAGAAAACTGGCTGCTGATTCCAATCTGACAAGAGTGGTTCCCAATCCTCACTTAAGAATCGTTGTCCCCAAATTTTGTCATTTTCGGCCTTTTTTTTACTCTCTTCGAGACCTAGCAGACCAGGATTGGTAGAAATGAAAATGGCTCTGTCAAAAAAATCGGGCTGTTGAACCACCGAATTTAAAGCCAATCTCCCACCCATGGAGTAACCGATAAGAATTATTTTTTTATACTCATATTGCTTTCGCAAAAACTCAATTAAGCGTTTAGGGAATTCTTCAAAATTAATATGTATGGGACTCAGCGGGTGAAAGGGCTCAAATAAACTTGGACAAAAGAAGTCGACTCTTAGCTCTGGATGCTCTTGCACGACTTGAACTCTCATCTCTTGCCAATCTGCACCCTGGCCTAAAAAACCATGCAAACACACAATTAAAAGGTCACACTTTTTTTTCACTTTTTCTTCGCTCGGCTTTTAATCAGCATTGTATTTCAGTCCTGTATTTCAATCTTACGGTCCAGTCTTACATCTCAAATTAATGGCTTAAATCAACGGTTCAACTTTTAAATTGGGTACAATTTCAATTAGACTCGATGAGGGGCTCATACTGGTGGGGAGCTCCCTGTCAACAAGATGGTATTCTAAATCAAACATCTCAGCCAGTGAGCAAAAACTGTGATTGTGCCTATTTTCAAAATTTTTATCACCAAACATTGAGCTAAATATTTTTCCTCCACCATTGTTTATCACAACCAAATGAAACGGAGCCTTCACTTGATTTAACACTTGAAAGGCGTTCATGTCGTACAAACAGGAAAGGTCTCCGACAATACCAAAGTTGGCTTGCTTCTGACTTGCCAAACCCAAAGCTGTAGAAATCAAACCATCTATCCCATTGGCACCACGGTTACAGTAGATTTTTAGATTTCTATCCACTATTGTCGCAGCGATATCCCATTCCCTGATCGGCAAACTATTGCCCAAAAAAACTTGGGAGCCCTCAGGAATCCACTCGCTCAGTTTTCTAAACCACGCTTCCTCACTATAAGGATAGTCCGAAAATTTTTTATCTAAAACTTCTTGATGAGCCCATGACTCCTTAACTAAGGCCTCAACCTCCCCCAATCTCCAACCAAAGTGTCCCACTATTTTTTGTAAGCACGAATAAGGAAGGGGAGGATTCCGAAGCCTTGATAAGCCAGAAAAGGGAAGATGAGAAAAATTGAAGACAGGCCATTCCTTTAAATTAAATTCCAAATCCCTCCACAGTCTTAGTGTGGGAATTTGTCCAATGCGAATCACTGCATCTATTTTTTTGAAAGGTTCGATTTTTTGAAAGGCCTGTGGCCCTCCACGTAAAAGTAAATGCGATAAAGACGCACTCTCTCGCAAAGAACTTCCCGCTTCTGCATAAATTGGCAGCTTCCAACCGGCTAGAATGGTTTTGACGAAATCAGGCAATAATCCCGGCCCTAACATAACCAAGGGACGCAAGTTCTGAATATCTAAAGCTGTAAGTGGGTCCATTGAGGCAAGAGGTGGAGTCCCCGCCTCATTGTGATTTTCTGCATAATATGTACTTTCTGAACCACTTGTAGCATCTGAATCGAATAAAGTGTTTTCAACAGGTTTTTCTTTTTTCAAGTCGCGAAGCTCAGGAAAAATTTCGAGCCCATTTTTATACTTTTCTTCAATCTGCCTCCAATCCGACAACAAGGGCTCATCGAAACAGAGATTGATATGTGTAGGTCGATCAACAGCTAACTGAAAAGCCTCGGAATTTTCTATCTCATTTTTGATTTCATTTTCTATGCCATTTATTTCTATGCCAGTAGTTGATTCCACTTCAATATCCACAGTCTTGCCGACATAGTGAGAGAACAATCCTATTTGCTCTATACTTTGCGGGGCCCCCGAAGAACGATAGTGTTTGGGTCGATCCGCCGTTACTAAAACCAATGGAATCCCAGAATAGTAAGCCTCAACTGTTGCGGGAAGCAAGTTCGCAACGGCAGTTCCAGATGTTGTTACCACAGCCGTTGGCCTTCCCGACCTTTTGCTGCAACCCAAGGCAAAAAAACCTGCAGCACGCTCGTCATAAAAAAAATAAATCTGAATATTTTTTATCAAATTTAAGGCTTTCACTAAAGGGGCATTTCGTCCTCCGGGACAGAGACAAAATTCACGCACTCCCTGTTGATAAAGAACTTCTATCCACTCTAAGCTTTTTCCAACGTTCATATGTTTAAAAAACTCCTAGTGAAGGATCTCTTAATTCCCAACTCCTTCCACTCTTTTTCAAGGGAGCTTTCTTTTATAAGACCACAGCCAGAGCCCAAATAGGTTTTGCCATCAAACCATTGAATATTTCTCAAGGAGACTATGATTAACTCTTCCTTCTCAGTTCTCACCCCAAAGGGAGCTCCAAAAAATTTCCTTTTATTTGCGTTACAATACTCTGCCATTTTTGACATAGGAAGACGGCCAGGTGCCCCTCCCAGGGCTGAAGTGGGATGCAACCTGTTTATTAAATCTTCGGCGGCCCATTCACAGTGCCCCGTGCTGTAAGTGCGCAAGTGCTTAAGGTTGCCCACCTCCCACTCATGAGTCAGTTGCCACTGGAGTCGGCAGTTTGACAATTTCTGATTAATATCCTCAATAACGTAAGAATGCTCTTTCTGCTCTTTTGGGTCCTCTAACAAAGAGGTGGCCTCTCCTTTCTGAGAAGTCCCAGCAAGTGCCATGGTCGATATCTGAGACCCTTTTCGAGAAAAAAGTAGCTCTGGACTGGCCCCAACAAAACCAATATTTTCTGAGTCGCTCCAATATCCATAAGCATAAACATCCGGCGGAAGTTCCAATAATTTTATTAAGATTCGCACCTTTTCTGTTAGGTTCGGTTGGCCATCAGACTCTGAAAATACTACGGGCACAATCTTTTCAAGCCCACCGTCTTCTTTAAACCTCTTGAAGTAATTGGCAAACTCATCAAAATCAGGCTCTTGCCAGCTTCGAACTTGTGAGGTCACCTCTTTCTCATCTTTTGCATCTTTCAAATTCTGTTTAAAAATGCGGCAGATCTCGTCCGTGGGGAGTCGCACGCTCGACAAAAACTCTTGCCATCTACCACTTTCTTCAAAAAATTCAGATAGATAGAATGATGCGCCCGTACAATTACGCGAAGCATAATTTGTTTTGTCATTCCAAGCCAGCAGCCAAGTCCCATCATTCATGGATATAAAGGCCCCTGTGGACAAAAAATTGTTAAGATTCTCATTATCAAATACAGACATAAACTTAATTAACTGATATAGCAGAGCCTATGGGTATGAGTAAAACTGAAACTGTGAAATTCGGGCCAACGAGGCTTGATGGTGAGGGCTTTTGCGTAATTGCTGGCCCCTGCTCCATTGAAAGCTATGATCAATTCTCACAGACGGCAAAATTTGTTTCTGATATGGGGGCGTCCTGGATTCGCGGTGGCATGTACAAGCTTCGCACAAAACCTAATAGTTTTCAGGGACTCGGGGCAGAAGCCTTTGAAATCGTAAAGCAAGTCAAAGCTGAACAAAATATTCAATTTATTTCTGAAGTTACAGACGCTAGGCAAATTGGCGACTTCTACGAACTTGTCGATGCCTTTCAAGTCGGGTCGCGCAATATGCACAACTACTCCTTATTGAAAGAGTTAGGGGGCGTCAACAAACCCGTTGTTTTAAAGCGCGGATTCTCGGGACTTATTGAAGAGTGGTTACACGCTGCCGATTACATTCGAAATGGCGGCAACAAGAATGTCATTCTGTGCGAAAGAGGTATTAGAACTTTTGAAACCGCTACTCGAAACACTTTTGATTTAAATGCCATTGCCTATGTAAAAAAACACTCCGACATCCCTATTTTTGCAGATCCTTCCCACGCCACAGGAGACTGCGATTTAGTCATTCCCATGGCCTTAGCTGCGGCAGCGGCTGGTGCAGATGGGCTTATGGTTGAGGTTCACCCCAATCCCTCGCAAGCCTTGTCTGATGGTTTTCAGGCCCTAGATTTTAAAAAATTCGAAACCCTAATGTCTCAACTTCGTAAAATTTTACCCGCGCTAGGAAGAAATCTTACAACTTAACTTTTTAAACTTGAGGAGTTCTCATGGCCTATGAGCACCACAGAAACCCAACAGAAATAAAAAACCTCTTTGGCTCTATTTCTCAAACTTACGATCGCGCTAATGATGTAATCACCCTGGGCATGGCTCATAGCTGGAGAAAAAAACTTGTTCAGTGGTCAGATCTAAAGGTTGGAGCCAAAGTTCTGGATTGTGCGAGTGGAACCGCAGACCTAGCCATTGAATTTAGAAAAGCCCTTGGACCCTCAGGTCGGGTTGTGTCTTCTGATTTCTGTCCTGAAATGCTTGAAGTTGGAAAAAAGAAAGCCGAAAAGGAAAACCTAGATATCCAATTTGATATCGGCGATGCCACGCTGTTGTCTTATTCGAACAATGAATTTGATGTCACAAGTATGGCCTATGGTATACGTAACGTAAAAGACCCTCAAAAAGCGATTAGTGAAATGGCCAGAGTCACAAAACCTAATGGCGTTGTGATGATTTTGGAAACTGGAGAGATGTCGACTCCTTTATTGGGTTCAGCTATACAAATTTATTTTAAACACGTTGTCCCCAGACTTGGCGGTTGGGTGAGTGGCAATCGTGAAGCCTATGAGTATCTAAACAAGTCCTCTTCCACATTTCCTTGTCGAGAAAAATTTATTGATATCATGGCCCAAACCCAACGCTTTAAAAAGCTCGAATACAAAACCCTTATGGGCGGAGCCAGCTACATTTATAAAGGTTTAGTTTCCTGAAAGTTAAATTACCTTGAGCTCAGCTGAGCCCCGCCATTTAATATTTTGAGAAAAATTTAACGAATTCTTCCACGAACTTGGAACCTTATCAGACCTTAGGTGGGTGAATTTTTT
>CAZCYD010000005.1:0-15290 GCA_964502735.1 uncultured Pseudobdellovibrionaceae bacterium | reverse complement strand
AAAAAAACTTAAGACTCTGAGGCTCTCAGGGCCTGCACAGGTTAAGGTGCTTAAAGGGCCGAGACAGGTTGGAGTCTCTAGCTGGACGAGCTCAGTTTTTTCGCCTGAATACTCTTTCCATAAATGAGCTTGAAGAACTCAACCTGCCAAGAATATTTTTGCGCGGCGGCTGGCCTGAGCTCAATGCCGATCTCGACATTAACCCAATTCACTACCTAAATGACTTAATTTCAACTTTTATCGAAAGAGATATCGTGCAAGCCGCTGGAATTGAAAAAAAGCCGCCTTTACAAAGACTCTCCATTTACTGGCCGGCCAAGTTGGGGAACTCGTTAACTATTCCTCTATTGCTTCAAGTGTGGGAGTTGAGTCCACAACCATTCAATCGTGGACCCTCATCCTTGAGGAAAATCATTTACTCAAAATTGTCACGCCCTATATGAATACCATCAATAAACGCCTTATTAAGACTCCGAAGGTATACTTCGAAGATATTGCTCTAGCCGTTCGCTTCCAAGGTTGGACTGAGTTCGAACCCCTTTTTGTCAGCCCCTCTTATGGTCATTTGATGGAAAATCTCGTGTATTCCGAAATTTCCAGATTTTTTATTAACAATATTTTGGAGCCAAAGATTTACTTTGTGCGCAACAAAGAAAAAATAGAAATTGATTTTCTACTTGAGCTACCTAATCAGAAATTTATTGCCATAGAAGTCAAGTCTACAGCCCGAGACTATTCAACACATCAACTCAAACTCCTTGAAAGCTTAGATTTAAATATTGTCGCCCAATGGATTGTTTGTCCCCAGCCGGCTCAAGCCTTTGGAACCAGAGAAGTTGTCAGTTTCAGCGAGCTTCTTTCTCGCCTTTCTCAATGGATTTAGACCTCTAAAGACATTAGGTACCAGCTACATTTATCCGCAGATTTGGGATTTATAAAGGTTTAGTTTCCTGAGGCTCGAAATTTAGAGAAGATTTCATTACAACTCATCTTTTCATCATCTAAAATTTGACTAAAATTGTGAACAACTACACCCCCATCCGCCAATACAACCTCTACACTATGAGGAATAAAAAATGGCAAAAGATAAGCCTCATCAACATCTAAATTATCCTTTATTAATTTGAATGGGATCTGAAATTTTGCTGTAACTTTATGTTCATTTTCTCTATCTGAAAGTGTCTGCTGTATTCGATCGTGGGTAATAATATAGGTTTCACGCGTTCTTTTTTCTCCGTTAAATATACCCCCCTCAGCCAAACGAAGTCCGCGAGTTTTTATTCCCAAACCAAGGGAGTCTATTTGAGATTCAGCTAACGAGTCAAAATCCAAAACTGGCTTGCCAGGTTCTACCTTAACTGTGTGTATCTGGCGGCTAAAATGTAATCGAACTTCTCGAACACCTGTTGAATTTAAAAGTGAGAACTCCATATTCATGTCGTTAGGTTTCAAATAGAAGTGATCCGTCTGCATAAAACTAAGATCAAAAAACGGTGTTACCTCTAAATGAGAGAACTGTGTTCGGAACTTTTTTTGATTTTCCACTACACCCCAAAATCCCGCGGAACCTGAAACCAAGCTTGTCGGTGACTTTACAAATTCTTTTGGAAAATCCAAAATACTGTTTAAACTCACTACTCGATCTAAGGGAAGAGCCTTTTCACTATTGATAACAACTTTATCTGCCAAATATGGCTTTTGCGAACTCGTAATATAGGGAGGAACAAAAAAGGTTGCCACTTTGTGCTTTCCCTGCGTTTCTATGGCCTCAGGAGGTACAGATAAATAGCCCTGATGATAGTTTGCAATCAAATACACTTCTTTATCTATTACATCTTTTACAGGAAACTTGATTTTGACGAGAGTATTCTCTCCGCTTCGACTGACTTGTCGAACTTTAGCATCGGTAGAAAAGTCTACATTCTGAAATAAAACAAAGTTGAAATCATCAAGAAAAATACGTTCCCCATTCAGAACATTAATAAGAAGCCTCGCATGAATCGGAAACTCAGATTGCTGATCTACAGGAAGTCCATTGATACGCACATGTCCTGTATTCTTGTGAGATCTCTCAATTTTATAGTACGCCTCTACAATCAAGATAAAGCGTCCCGGCGACAGCTCTTGATGCTTGATGTTTTGCACCTCTAGCTTCCGCAGTTCTTCAACTCTAATTTCCCCAACATTAATACTATCTTTAGGGATACTCTGGCCCACCAACTGGCTTAAAATGGACTCTAACTCTGATTGAATACTCCCGACAAAGGAAGCTAACTCTCCGGCCACAGAAAAAAATCCACGCAGCACTTCGTTCCATAGGCTCCGAGTATTTGAAGTCATAGATCCTAACTGGTTGGCGAAATGAGAAGTAAAGTCCGTGATATTTCCACGTTGGTTACCCAATATTATAAACGTCGGCTGAGCAAGATTAATCGAAGTTGGAGCTAACTCTATATCTATGACATCCAAACTAGCGGAGAGAACCATTATTTTTAACTCATCCGAAATCAAATACTCCTGATAGAAAGACTCTAAAAACCTAGCAAACATCGAGGCCAATCGATCACGAACTGCCACATCACCAAACTGAGTTTTATGGGCCACCTCATGAAATAAAAATTTAAAAATCAGTATGAGATCTATATCCCGACTATCAGCAGCTTCTAATAAATTCAAATTAACATAAATATCCCTTTCGAGTTGAGAGGGGTTCGTGGACATAAGTCTTGGTGCTTGCCCATTCGCTAATTCAAAATATTTTGGGTCATATTGATAATTTAGTTCGATTTTTTTTTGTTCTAATAGAGTAAGTATATTATTTAGAAAACTGATCTCTTCAGGCTGTAGAGTCTTATCCTTTTTTACGTTTGCAACATACAACTTCAACATCGGCTGCATGTGGGAAAAAGCTGCCTCTACCATAGGCCGCCTATCAACTCGGTCTTCATGAGCAAAAGTTTCATTAAGATAGAAAAAAATTATTAATAAAAAAACAGAGAATCTTAAATGTTTCATATTCAAAATTTTAAAAGCCACTCAATACCTGATTGCAATCTTCAGAAAAATTTAAAATTTCATCCACCTGTGAAATTCTAAATTCCATGGTTTCTCCCTTCACAAGCTGTGCCAACGGAAGGCTTATAACCCCAGAATAGGCCGTCCCACCGCAAACCCAATTTAGATTCCCCACAGCCACCTGTTGACGTAATCGAAATCGCCCGATTTGGAATAAGGTAGGATGAGAATGACAATTTACGGCAGCTGTGACATTTCCAGTGAGATCTATATTCTCATCTTTTTTTTGCAGCCAAAGTAGAGACTGAATATGCCGCCCAGTTGTAGATCCCGTATTAAAAGCCACCAGCTGCATATCTGTTTGCCCCAAATAGGTATACTCAATTTTCGGATTGATGCGATCATAAATTTGGCTCGATAGCAAACTCCAATCTAAATGTAACAAAGATAACTCGGTTAAAAGATTGACCAGAATTGGATGTTGAATCAAAGAATCAAAAATAATTCTTGAAATTTCATTGAAAGATTTAGGCTGGTACTGCTCATCGTAAAGATCTCGATCTCTAACAAAAATTCGATTAGGTTTTTCATACAATAGATCTTCTGTCTCATTATTAAGTCTTTTAGCTTTTTTGTTAAGTTCGAATTCTAATTCAAAATATCCCGGTCTTAACTCCGGACGAAATGCTAAATGCTGAATGCGATTCCTTTCTTCATCAGACAAGTGCATCTCTCCTTCTGACTGACTTGATATCATGACTAGCATAGCAGATACTTGGGTCAGTGAGGTTAGAGCCATCATCTCAGCCACTCCCCCTCCACTCAAAACTAAACGAATAGAATGTGCCGGTTGATGAAGAAACAAAATGAGACTCATAAGCATAAGGCTCTCAGCTATTTTTCTGATAATAAATTTTTTAAAAAGATTTATGTTTCTTATCTTTGGCACTTGTTTAATCCCTCATGTTTTTGGTTGTGAGTCTTATATGTATATGTATTATCAATTAAAGTGACAGCCTGTGTGGCACAACATACCACTTGATTTTTTAACTTATTGTTGCTTGCATACTTAGTTAAAATATCTATCATAGATTTTTTTATCTCTTCTCTAAGAAACGGCCAGTCCTCCTCGGCGATGGCCAACGAGGCAGAAATATTTTCTCTTTTATCTACAGATTTTTTGAAAACCTGATCTACATGCATTTGTAAAAACTGCTCATGGTAAATTTGTATGGCTCGGCTTGGCCCTTCATCTCCAGCAATCGTAGCTTCGCTACAAGCCTCATAATAAGTCCCGACTTTTTTTATCAATCCCAAGTTAACAAGACGCTGAAGTCCCGATTTTACAATCTCACGAGAAACACCCAAAATTTCTGATAACTCTTCAGTCCCATATTTTTTTTCTGGAAGACTCAAAATCTCGAGGAGAGTTAAGTGGTACCAGTCTGCGATGAAGTGAAACTTTTCAATACTCAACCTGTCCGCATTGTCTTTACTTCTTGCTGCTACTCGAACTTTGGCCGACTTTTTATCCTTTGAAGTGCGACCAAACTCAGTTTCCACAAGATCACAAAAGTGATCCACCTGTTCATCTGAAAGGCTGATCTTTCTTCCAATCCACATAATTCGCTCTCTGGACATACCCTGCCTTCCAGAAAGAAATTCGCATAACGAAGATGGGCTCATCTCCAAATCTCGAGCAAAGGCTCTTAACGAGTAGTGAGGCCGGCGTTTTTTGCGAATTTGTAATTCCTCACGCAAGTAAGCTCGAGGATCTTTAGGCAAATATTTTGTATCCATGTCAGGAGGACTTACACTAAGGTTTTGCGCATCGCAATGCCAAACTGAACGTTAGCGAACGTTTTGTTCGGTCATCTGCTACTGATCGCCGAACAACTAGAGTTATAGTGCCCTCAGCTCTTCATAGTGAAGAGTGTAACTCTATAAAAATAAAGGGGATTATATGAAAAAAAAGTTTCTAACCAGCTTTTTGTTGATTTTTTTGTTGAGCACGGGAGCTTTGGCAAATAAAACCAGCGCAAAAATTAATGCTGAAAAAAATATAGGTACATATGTAGGTTTAGGAAATCCCTTTCCTTCTCTACTCGGGCTCAACGCCGCTTACAATATTAACGAAAATCTGCGGGCGGTCCTAGGGTACGGCGAAGTCGAGGTCACCACGTCAGCGTCCTTTGATGGGACAACATTTGCGACTAGCTCCACTAAGGCCACCACTTATGCCGCCGGTGCCGACTACCTTTTTACCGACTGGGCCATTCGACCTATTGTGGGGGCCCGCGTAGGATACTTTAACATCAAAGGAGATGGTGAGTTTTCTGTGCAAGGTTTTGATGAATCCACATTTCTCGCCTACGCTTCAGCAGGCTTAGATTATCTCGCAAGAGGTGGATTTTACTTTGGAGCTGGCATGAACGCGTCTTTCGTTGGCAAGTCTAGTTCTAGCTTCTATGCCAACTTGGGATATTTTTTCTAATCAACAATATAGGAGCCTGATATGAACTCAATCCATTTTATTATGTCTTGTTCATTTTTGTTACTCATCGGCTGCCAAACAATACCTTATCAAGGCAAAGCAAGAATCGTAAAGATGAGGCCTCAATCCGAAGGTGTCATAGCTTTACCTCTTGACCCTCGACAAGAAGATAGAGATGTAGCTGAAGAGAAAATGCGTTCCAACTGCAATCCCAAAAAGTTTAAAGTCCTTGAGGAAGGAGAGATTGTTGTCGGAGAAAAGACTCAAACAAAAGAGTCTCGCGAACACCGCCCCTCCACAGAAAGGAAAGTCGGGAGCTTATTTGGAATACCTGTCACTTCGGGATCTGGCCCTGGGACAGAGGGACAATCCGAAGAAATTCGCTCACAGGTGAAAGAATGGCAAATTAACTATAAGTGCACCCTCTAGGGGGACTATACATCCCCCTAGAATAGCAACACTAGGGGGCTTGTAAAGCACCCAACCTCATACTAGGAAATCTGGTCCAAAAATTTAAAGCACTTGATCCCAAAACTTTCGTTGAAGTTCGGCCTGATAGAAAAACATATGGGAGCCACTGATGTATAATGACTTTCTCTCTAGAGCCAGCTCCTTGCCTGGTGAGTTGTCAGCATAGTTCAAATCAAAAATGCAATCAAAAGACAAATCCTCTGGCGGAAAGAGAGCCCCATTTTCTATTCTATCCCGACCGACAGCCCAGACTAATACGTCAAAATGAGTCTGATGATTTTTGCGACTGAAAAAGTTCGAGTTAGTGACCTTACCTGTCCTGGCAGAAAATTGAACGGCCTTCGGAAAAACTTTTTTTAAACTCTCCAAAGTTCCTCCTCCCCCCCATATCGCGACATTTAATGAATCTAACGGTTTGTCTAATGTTTTTGCTAAGACCTGCTCACTGGCTTTCAACAATCCCTCGCCATCTGTGTTATGCCCTTGGGCTTTTGATCCACTAAAATAAATTGTATTTATCGCTTTTAATTGCTGAGCCTCGGAGGTCCTCTCTTCACAGTACTCAAAGGCCTTCTTTTTCAAAGGTGAGGTGACGGCTGCAAAAGTGAGCCCTAGTTCTCTTAGAAAGAGTAAATTGTCTGCCGTCCACTCATCCTCCGTCATATCAATTCGGAGTGAATTGCAGCTCTTTTTGGACCAGAACTCTCGATGTTCCTCTGGGGTCCAACTGTGAGTGATGGGATGGCCAAGAATCGCACCAAATTTATTTTTCGCGAAATACTGAAAATTGCACCAATCCACAAAGTAGGGTTGATCTACAGAACTCCCAATATCTTCACGAAAGAAATTCATCTTCATTTTAAATTTGTGCAAGAGTCTGTACCATTCCCACCGGCCATTTTTTGATCTAGGTAGAAAACTCCTGTTTTGAGGATCTTCTTGCCACCACAAATGACCTTGCCGAAGCTCCGACCATGTGTTGATCTCGATAGCCAACTTGAGATGAACGTCTTTGTAATTTTCTAACCTTGCAAATGTTCCTAGTAAGCTTTTTTCCCTCTCGTGGAGAGACACAATATTAAACCTTGGAGGCTCACAAAATTTATCATCCGGCTCATCAAGCTCCAAAGCCCAATCGGTATGAATAGCCTTGAAGGGAATATTTTTTTTACCCCTAATGCTTAATAAAATCATAGAATCTGGAACCGTTTCTTTTACCCAATGAATTTGCTCCAAACTCAATAGGTCAGTGCGAACTTCAAAAAACTGAACCCCCCAACTTAACCTTTTAACTAAAAAACTTTTAGCCTTGTTCTTATCCTCGAGGTACCCTGGCAATAGAGTGAGTATTCCCCCCAGTTCACCTGGCTGCAATCCCCAAAAAATGGGTAGCCAGGGGTAAACAGTTTTGTGATTTTCTGGGAGGTGGAGAGTTTCATCGGCAAGGGTTTGATAGCGAACAGTCCTCTCTTCGTAGCGAGAAAAATACTCTTCTAAGGGAGTTAGTTGCGCCTCGAGTCTTGGGCGATTTAAAAAAACTCGCCCCAAATCATCACTAGCCCTCTTTAACCAAATAACTTTTACAGACTCTGGCAGAATTTCTCTGTAACCTGCACCCAAAGCAATGATGATGAGCTTATTATCATCGATAAATTTGCCAAGAGATTCACCAATAGCTTCAGAAAAATATCTAAAAAGAATTTTTTCTTCGTACTTTCTAAATGACTCTTCTCCCTCATTGAGAAAAATTTCTCTAATGGACTTCTGCGTTGCCTTTTCAATTTCTTTGTCCAAATCCGTAACCACGGCTTCTTGATCAAAGTCTCTTAAGCATTCACCTAGTGATCTTAAAAAATCACTCTTCCCTGTGCCTCGATGTCCGACCAACACATAAATCATGACATCTCACTCACAAGTAACCCTGACGTTTTGCTTCTTTCACTAAATCCCCTATGGTAACAGGCTGAACGCTGACTTCACTTGGACCTGTCATAAAAATAAAATTAATCTGATCTTTTTGGGTTCGCTTCTTATCCTGCGCCAATAGATCTATCAACTCTGATTCATCAAACTTATAGGCTGCCGCAGAATTTAAATCTTCTGTATCCAAATACTTTTGTATGAGCTCTCTACATTGCTCAAAATACGACATCTCCATGAGCTTCTTTTCTCGACTCCAATAGAGAGCGAAAGCCATTCCCTGTAAAACAGCCAAGCCATGATCAATCCGATACTTGGACTCTATAGCATGACCCAATGTGTGACCAAGATTGAGCTTTTGTCTTATCGTTCCTTGCTCAAAAGGGTCCTCTAAAACTATCTTCATTTTCCCATCAATAGCCAATGGCAATAACCGCCAGAATTTTGAAAACTCGAGTTCTCGCGTGGGATTAGCATGCAATTCCTTTAAAATCTGAGGTGAATTTATAAAGCCTATTTTAAGTAATTCTCCCACTCCGGAAGTCATTGTTTCTACGCTCAAAGTTTTAAATACGTTTTCCACTAGTACAATTGCCCGTGCTGGATAAAAAGAACCAATTTGGTTTTTAATGCCTCCAACATTTAGAGCTGTCTTCCCTCCATGAGAAGAATCTATAGCGGCAAGCCAAGTCGTTGGCATATGGATTAAATTTACACCTCTTTTAAAGCAACTGGCAAAGAACCCAGAGAAATCCCCTACTGTTCCTCCTCCAGCCGCTACAACTGTAAGCTTTTTAGGTGATACATCTCGCAACAAATGAAGAAGGTTTTTAACATGATTGGGAAACTCATTAAGGTCTTTAAGAGTCTCTCCACTTTCAACCCCATACTTCAGACTGTAGCCATCTATAAATTGGGGGAATAATTTTTCTAAACACTTATCATAGATTAATAAAAAAGTTTCATCTTGATTCATATTTAGACTTTGAATTAATGAATTAGAACTGGGTATTTCTTCTAAAAAAATTCGCTTTGATTCAAAGTTCACGCTACTGCCCCTTTAGTTTGGGATCGAGAGCATCTCTCAGTCCATCACCCAACATATTAAAGGATAGCACAACAATTAATATGCACAAGCCAGGTAAGCTCACTAGCCAGGGTGAAGTTTCAATAAAAGATTTCGCATCGGCTAACATCACCCCCCATTCCGGAGTGGGAGGTTGAGCACCAAGGCCGAGAAACCCTAAAGCCGCTACGTTGAGAATTCCTTCGCTGAAACCTAAGCTAGCCAAAACAATAATTGGAGCCATGCAATTCGGCAAAATATTCAAAACCAACTGCCTCCAAGGGCCTGCACCAAAGCACTGACAGGCTTCTATATAGGATTTTTTTTTCTCAGCCATGACGGCTCCTCTCACCACTCTTATATAATTTGGCAAATACACAATACTCACAGCAATAATACCATTCTGTAAGTTGGGCCCCAGAATAGCCACTATCACTATAGCCAGTAAAATACTTGGTAAGGTCATGAGAATGTCTACAAATCTCATTATAACTTGATCTACCCAACTCCCCATAAAACCTGCAATCAAACCCAAACTGACTCCCACAAACATTGACAGCAGCACAACGAGAAACCCCGCGATCAATGAAATTCGAGATCCAAAAATAAGACGACTGTAAACATCTCTTCCAATATCATCAGTTCCCATTAAGTGTTCTGACACTCCCCCCGCCCAAACGGGAGGCAAATTGTAGTTACCGTGAAATATCTGATCGGGAGGATATGGAGAAAGCAACGGAGCTAAGAGAGCAACCAGAATAAAACCCAACAAAATAATAAAGCCTAAAAAAGCCGCTTTATTTTGAAAAAAACGCTGAGTTAACATTATCACTAATTGTCCCTCAAAGTAGGATTCACAATAAAGTAAACTAAATCAACGGCCAAGTTAACTGACATAATCGTCAGTGCTATTAAGATCATCCCTCCTTGAATAACAGGATAATCTCGTGCTTCTACACTGAGAACAAACCACCTTCCTATTCCTGGCCAAGAGAAAATTGTTTCCGTGAGAATAGCTCCTGTTAAAACGGTGCCCAACATTAATCCTATAACTGTAACAATTGGAATAGCCGCATTTTTTAAGGCGTGTCGGACTAAAATAACTCTTTCGGTTAAACCCTTGGCTCGAGCCGTACGGATATAATCTTCACGCAGAACTTCCAGTAAGCTTGAGCGAGTCATCCTCGCAATTACGGCTAAGGGAATTGTTCCTAAAACGAAAGAAGGTAAGACAATATGATGAAAACTACTTTTAAAAACTTGCCACGAATCTTCGCTCAGCCACGAGTCTATAAATAAAAAACCTGTCACAGCCTCTACATCGTACATGGCACTGATCCGTCCCGAAACAGGCGTCCAGCCGAGTTGAACTGAAAAAAACATAATGAGCAAAAGGCCCCACCAAAATATAGGCATGGAATAACCCAACAGAGCGCTCCCCATAAGAGTGTAATCAATTGGAGTTTTTCTTTTCGCTGCAGAAATCAATCCAAAAGGAACTCCTAATACTAGGGCCATGAACATTCCCATCAAGCCCAGTTCAATCGTTGCGGGAAAACGATCTAAAAATTCTTCTAAAACTGGCCTCTGAGAAACTATAGAGGTGCCAAAATTGCCTGATAAAAGTTGCCACAAATATTGTAAATATTGTACCCCGATAGACTTGTCTAACCCCAGACTCACTTTCATACTGTTATAAACTTCGGGTGTGGCCCCTCGCTCTCCTAACATCAACAAAACAGGATCGCCAGGGGCGAGGCGAATAAGGCCAAACGCCAACAGAGACACTCCCAAGAGTGTCGGCACAAAAGCCAACAGGCGCTGCTTAAAAAGACTCAGCACTAGTCCAAATCCAATTCAAAAAAAGACTCCACTCCAAAGGGGCTGGCTTTATAACCTTTCACTTTTTTGGTCATAGCCTTAAACACTGTTGAGTGAGCAATGGCCACCCATGGAACTTGCGTTTTAAAAATTTCTTGCGCCTTTTCGTAGTGTTGAACCCTTTCTTGGTGCACGGTTGTCACCTTTGCTTTTTCTATATGTTGCTGAAAGTCTTTATCGCACCATCTCGCGTAGTTACTACCATTCTCAATAGCCTCACAACCCAAAAGTGTTCCCAAGAAATTATCAGGGTCTCCGTTGTCTCCCGTCCAACCCAATTGCAAAAGTTGGTGCTCCCCTTTTGCAGCCTTACTCAAATACTCAGCCCACTTGTATGTAACAAGTTTTGCTTTAATACCCACTCGAGCTAAATCCGATTGCATCATCTCGCCCATTTTCTTGCCATTGGGATTATAGGGTCGTGAAACCGGCAGGGTCCACAACTCTGTTTCAAAACCATTCGGGTATCCGGCCCGAACCAGTAGCTTTTTAGCCTCTTCGGGATTGTATTCATAAGGTTTTATTTTGTTATTGTAACTCCACATTGTTGGAGGGATTGGGTTCTTAGCTTTTTGTGCATTGCCTAGAAAAATAGCTTCAATATAGGCATCACGATTCAAAGCTTGATTAATGGCCTGACGAACAAGTGGATTATCAAAAGGTTTTTTTTGAGTGTTGAAAGCCAAGTAACCAACATTAAGGCCCTCTGTCTTAATTACAGTGAACTTTTTGTCGCTAGTAATTTTCAAAATGTCTGCCGGAGAAGGCTCGGCAATAAAGTGACACTCTCCAGCTTTTAGCTTTTGGAATCGTACACTTGGATCTGGGGTGATAGAAAAAACTAAGTTGTCAATTTTTGAAGTCCCGCCAAAATATTGAGGGTGAGCCGCATAACGAATCAAATTGTCCTTTACATATTTTTTAAACACAAAAGGTCCCGTACCGACAGGCTCTGTGTCCATTTTGTCCTTTTGATTTTTCTTTGCGAGGAACTCTCCATACTCTTCTGATAAGATACTCGAAAATCCCATGGCAAGGTTAGCTAAAAATGGAGCTTCGGGCTTGTGGAGTTCTATTTGAATTTTATAGTCGTCGACTTTGCGGATATCTTTAATGAGCTTTCCCATTCCCATGCCATCAAAATATTGATAGAGGCCTCCACTAACTTTGTGAAAAGGATGCTCTTTGTCTCTCATTCGGTTGAAGGAAAATAAAACATCCTGAGCTTTAAAGTCCCGCGTGGGAGTAAAAAAATCAGTAGTGTGAAACTTCACTCCTTTGCGCAATTGAAACGTGTAGGTTGTGGCCTTCTTATCAACCTGCCAAGATTCAGCCAGGGCAGGCACAATTTCTGTACTACCATGCTTAAACTCAACTAAATTATTATAAATTGTTTGCGAAGTCGCATTTAGTGTTGGTCCATCCACGGCTAATTGGGGGTTGAATAGTTTGGGACTCGCTTCAGAACAATAAACAAATGTTTTTTTAGCAAAAGCCATGTTTGCAACTAGCATATTTGCAATTAGAGTGATGAGCCCAATGGAACCAAATACAAAAAGTTTTCTCATATCTCAAAGTCCTCCATGTTAAACGTGACTTTATGACTCTATACCTCTGGGAGACTCCAGTCTATGGGTTCTAATCCCTTAGATATCAAATAAGCATTCGCCTTAGAAAAATGTCCACAACCCAGAAAACCTCTGTGGGCAGAAAGAGGCGAGGGGTGAGGGGCTTTGAGTACTAGGTGGCGTTGAGAGTCAATGCTTTGGCCCTTTTTTTGTGCATAACTCCCCCACAGCATGAAAACTAAGTTTTCTCTCTGTTCATTTAGAACCTGAACAACCTTATCTGTGAATTCTTCCCATCCCTTATTTTGGTGAGAGCCGGCTCGCCCCGCCTCTACAGACAAAGTAGCGTTTAGAAGCAACACCCCTCTCTCGGCCCATGTTTGCAAATGTCCATGTTTAGGGATTGTGAACCCAGTGTCCCGATAAAGTTCTTTATATATGTTTTGCAGAGAAGGGGGGATTTGCACCCCTGGTTTAACAGAAAAACTTAATCCATGGGCTTGATTCGGACCATGATAAGGGTCTTGCCCCAGTATTACCACCTTTACCTTGTCAAATGGAGTCGAGTTAAAAGCTAAAAAGAACTCTTTGCCTTGAGGAAAAATTAACTTTCTACTTTGCTTTTCCCTTTGCAAAAATTGTTTAAGATCCTTCATGTAACTCTTGGCAAATTCCCCAATGAGGCGAGACCTCCAACTTTCTTCTATTTTAATATTGCCCTTAGTATTGTCGCCTTTAATGATCTTTGCATTGGGCTTTATCTCGGGCACATTCGAATCGTTCAGACTGTGTTTTTGTTCCATCAACTACAGGAAATAACTCGCAATTCTTCTAAAGGTACAGACATTAATTCAATAATAATGCGATGCATTTATTCTTTTAGCAAGACCCTTTTATTAGTAAATCCCTACACATGGCAAATCATAAAGCTACAAAAACTCTCTTCCTCATTCATTATCGCGATCCCAAAAGTGGTGAAATTGTATCTTTAAAGGCCCATCGAATTTATGATTCTCCCCTTGGCCTTAGCTTTGTGTGTATTTCTGATTTTGTTTTCGAGGAGAATCCTCTCTTGATTAAGCCCTCTGAAGAGCATCTCAAAAAAAGATTAGAAAATGTGAAGAGTTTGCATCTCTCCATTTATTCTATAATCTCCGTGGAGGAGCTTGGCGAAGAGGGAGCTTCCTTAAAATTTAAAAGGGACAAATCTAATCTAGTTGTCCTTCCACAAGACTCTCCAAAACAATAGGGCTCCTATAATACACATAATAATATTGCGCATCATAAAAGTTGCAATGTTGACATACGCATAACTTACATATTATATTTGCTTTACTTACACGTTTTCAGTAGTTCATATTTGGAGAAACTAAAGTGCAAAAGCCTCAGATGCCATTACACTCTTTAACTCAAAAAGAAAAAAGAGTTTTGGAATTTGTTGAGTCCTATCTTAAAAGTGAGGGGATTTCGCCAACTTTCCAAGAAATCAAACAAAATTTTGGGTTTGCATCTTTGACCTCTGTCCAAAGGTATCTGCAACAGCTCTCCAGAAAAAACTATATTTTCATCCCCGGGGGCAATCAAAAAAGGGCCATTCAATTATTACACCCGGCAGACAGTCTAAAGGCCCACATACATAATTTGAAAGACAAAAGCCTAACGCCATTCGTAGGCTCTACTCCTAAGAGAGAGGTTTCGACACCTCAGTCTTCCCACACCCACAGACCCGTGTCGGAATCTCTCTCCCTCCCTTTATGTGGAAAAGTCGCGGCAGGACTTCCACTTGAAGCTAAAACATACGACGAATATATTGATGTACCCCCGTCTCTGGTCAGCCAGGCTCACAATACTTATGCACTTAAAGTTGTTGGGCAATCAATGATAGATGAGGGCATTCTAGATGGAGATATTATTATTGTTGAAAATTCTCGCCACGCAAAGAATGGGGACCTAATTGTAGCCACAATTGAAGATGAGGCTACCGTTAAGCGTATTTTTTATCCCAATCAGAGCTACGGTGAAAATCTCGTAGAACTACGCCCTTCCAACTTTCATATGTCCTCTATGTGGTATCCGCCAGAAAAAGTGGAAATCCAGGGTAAAGTTGTGGGTCTAATTCGCCAGTTTTCCAATCCCTAAATACTACCAAATCTTCCACCAGGGTTTATCTTCATTCTCTTTGTCCTCTTCTTGAGCTCTTTTATGAGCCTCGCGATTAAAGACAAAAAGAGTTGAACCCGTATAGCTATTTAGGTCAACAACGAGCTTTTCTGCCAAGGTGTTCACGCTAGGTTGGTAATCGAGACGTATTTGAAATCTTTTAACTTGATCCTGACTTGGTATCATCCCCATTTGTTTTATTAGGCTTTTAAATGGTTCATCGTCTACAATGACCCAAGTTAGATTCTTAAAAAGACGCTCGACCACTTTAGCGACTTGCACAGGTTCCTGAATTTGATTTAAAAATAATTTGGTCTCAAATCCTCTGTCCAATATATCACCAAACATCTCGTATTGGGCTCGATTAAACTGACTTGGATCGACTTCCCAGCCCCAAAAAAGATGCCTAAGTTGAGTCCAAAAATTCTCCTCAAAATTGCTTAAACGGCTAGCTACAATTAACGCGTAAAAATTATGCCTCAACTGCAGTAAAAACTTTGCCGACTCTTCATATCTCAAGACTTCAACAACGTAAGAAGGAACACTTTCACCAGCTTCGTACAGTGGCTTTAACAACAAGCTCTCTTTTATGATGTCATATATAGAGTAAATTTTAACCCCAGCAGTTCTAGCTTCGCGCAGCTGGCTTTCGTGAACATGGCCCATTGCTACTGCCAGAACACTCAAGTTCACCCAATTCGACTGTGACCTTCCC
>CAZCYD010000004.1:0-122575 GCA_964502735.1 uncultured Pseudobdellovibrionaceae bacterium | reverse complement strand
ACTTTTGTCCTATATTGCGACACCTTGGTGGCGATAATTTCGGATCAATTCGAAAGCTCAGTCTTTTTTGCCAAAAAATCAAAGGACCATACATTTTGCCTCAACCACTTTCTATGGTATTTATAGTGACTGTCAAATTGTGCCACTAAAGCCCAAAACTGTTTAGAATGATTTTGAAACCTCAAATGAGCCAACTCGTGAATAATAACGTAGTCTAAAATCGGCAAAGGGGCTGCCAAAAGGCGCCAATTGAGTGAAATGCTCCCTTGAGAACTACAACTCCCCCAGCGCGTCTTTTGTGATCTAACAGTCACACGCTTTGGATACAATCCCATTATATTCGACCAGTGCTCTAGCCTGTGTAACAACCAATTCCTTCCTGCTTTTTCATAGCAACGCCTTAACGCTCTTTTAAAGTCGCTATGTTGAGGCTGCATCTTTTGAGGAATTTCACACAAAAAATGGTCACTAAAAAAAATAAATTTTAAAACCTTATAATTTCCATAGACAATCCTTAGCGGTAAATCATTGCCCAAGTAGGGATACAACTCGCCCTCTATAAACTTTTTTGGAGGATACTGCTCCCGCAAATTTCGGTGCTCTTCCTGAACTTTTTTTATCCATTCTAAATTTTTCAAAAGGAAATCAGAAATTATTTTTTGAGAAGTCAACTTTCCTGCTAAAACATCGAGAGTACCATTTGTGTGAACACGCAGATGAATTTTACGAAAGAACGATTTTCTTCTGATTTTTAAAGGATAGCCTTGAAATTCTGAGGATGTCATGCCACTAGTTTTACCATGGAAACAAATAACTCAACATTTTTTTACAACCTCACTCCACACGATGTCATGGAGGCTCTAGAAGAAATGGGCCTAAAAGCAACAGGTCAATATCTTCAACTAAACTCCTACGAGAATCGAGTCTTTGAAGTTGAGTTAGAGGCTGATACCCCATCAACAAGAAAATTATATTCTCAACTTGGCGGTCAAAATAGATTGATTGTGAAACTTTACAGACCTGGCAGATGGTCTCGGTCAGCGATTTTAGAAGAGCACCTCTTTTTAGATGAACTTTGCAAATCCGGATTGCGCGCCATTGCTCCCATTGAATTTCCAATATTGCCGGATCGAACGCTACATTGTCATAATGCTATTTACCTCTGCGCGTTCCCAAAAGGAATGGGGAGGATGCCCCAGGAACTTTTTAAAGAGGATTATATCAAAATCGGTAAAAGTTTAGCTCTACTACACAATATTGGCCAACAACATGGGGTTAAATACCGCCCCTCTCTCAATACAGAATTATTTGGCTACTCTAATTTAGATCTACTAGAAACATGGGTTTCCCCGGAAGTCTACAAACGCTACTTTTCAGCAGCAGAAGATATTCTAGCCTACTTGGATGACCACTTAGATGAAAGCTCCTTTATAAGAATTCATGGGGATTGCCATCGCGGAAATTTACTGTTGTCAGACCCAAGACATGGAGAAAAACAATTCTTTTTTGTCGATTTCGATGATTTTATAAGTGGCCCCGTGGCACAGGACTTTTGGATGCTATTCTCTAGCCTGGAACAGCAGGAGCAAGAACTGGAGTGGCTACTAGCGGGTTACGATGAGTTACGTCGCTTCCCTACGGAACAAATCCAATTATTTCAAGCCCTTAGGGGCCTAAGAATTATCCATTATGCAGCATGGATTGCCCGACGCTGGAAAGATCCTAGCTTTCCAAAGCTCTTTCCAAATTTTTTGGACTATTCCTATTGGGCCGAAGAAGCGGAGGCGCTTGAAAAAATCGCTTGGAACCTATAGATTGAACGACTTGAGGCCGGGTCCCATACAATAGAGACTCTTGCAAACCCCGCCAGGTCCGGAAGGAAGCAACGGTAGCTTGAGGACTATGTGATATGGGGTGCCTGGCCACTCTTTAATTTTGGCTGTTCAAAGATTTGTTTGCGATCTATTTGCAAAAAGAAGGGATTTTATATCCTAGGAGAGGGATTTGGCTTATCAAGTTATTGCCCGAAAATGGAGACCCCAGTCTTTTGCTGAACTCATTGGACAGGAGCACATTAGCCAAACTCTAACCAATGCAGTGCAGAATGATCGACTTCCTCACGCCCTTCTTTTTACTGGACCTCGTGGTACCGGAAAAACCTCATCGGCAAGAATTTTAGCAAAAGCCCTCCGCTGTCCGGATATTCAAAATCTAACACCTTGCAACCTCTGCAATGAGTGCCAAGCCATTTCACAAGGAATCAGCGTAGACGTCATTGAAATTGATGGAGCCAGCAACAACGGCGTGGATGCTGTTCGCGAACTCAGAGAAAGTGTTGGCTACAGACCTTCAAGCGGGAAGTATAAAATCTATATCATAGATGAAGTGCATATGCTTTCGGGAAGTGCATTTAATGCCCTACTCAAAACACTTGAAGAGCCACCTGAGCACGTAGTGTTCATTCTAGCCACTACCGAAGTGCACAAGATTCCTCAGACCATTCTCTCTAGATGCCAGAGATTCGACTTTAGACGCATATCTACAAAAAAGATTTGCCAACACTTAGAAACTATCTGCCAAAATGAAAAAATTCAGTTCGAGCCGGAGGCCCTGTGGTCTATTGCTCGTCAAGGGGATGGTTCTATGCGAGACAGTCAAAGTCTTCTAGATCAAGTTGTGACCTTCAGTGCGAACCACATCACCGTAGAAAAAGTTGTCCAGGCTTTGGGTTTAACGGATAGACGCCTACTCACCAAAACCATTGAAGCCTTAATCAAAAGAGATCTTAAAAGTGCACTTGACGTCGTAGACCATATTTTTGCCAGCGGAATTGATGTAAAGACCTTTTCGCAAGACCTTCTTGAAGAGATTCGCCACCTCCTACTAATAAAAATCGGTTCTCCTGATAACCTCAGCATCGTAGATTTACCCGACTCTGAAATTGAGTTTTTACGAGATCTCACGGCCTACCTAAAAGAAGAAGATATCCACATCTTATTTGATATGGCTCTCAAGGGTGTAAATGACATTCCAAAAGCCCAAGAGCCACGACTTGTTCTTGAAATGTTAATCCTAAGAATGGCACAAGCCCCCCGCATAGTGAATCTCAGCACTTTTATTAAAAACTGCACGAGGGAATCTGAGGCCACAGAAGAGCGCGCTGCGCAAATATTGCCTCCGACTCCGCTTAACAAGGTTAAGAATGAGCTTCAAAGTGAGGTTAAGAATGCGTCTAAAAAAGACAGGACCCCAACCTCATCTTTAGAAACTCCGACGCTGTCAACCGTAGCCCAAAAAAACGCTCCTAGCTTGGAAGAAAAGTGGCTGGCCGTGGTAGAAAATATTAAGTCCGTAAATTCACTTATTGCAGCAAAGCTGGAGCACTCTTATCCCATCTCGCTTCATGAAGAAAAATTAGTTATCGCTATACCTAGTAAAATGAAGTTTCTGCACCAGCAAGTTAGTGAACCTGATTTCCAAAAGAAGTTAAAAAACTATATTAAGACCTTTTGGGGCCACAGTTACGACATTGATATTCATCTAGAAGGTGAAAAAAAAACTGAAAACCTAACACCAAAAAAGTTAACTGAAAAAAAAGAGACCGATTTAAAACAACAAGTTCTGGAAGAGGTTGAAAACCATCCCCTGGTTAAACAAACACGCTCTATTTTTAAAACACAAATTCAAGAAATTAAGGAGATTAAGTCATGAAAAAGGGATTCGGCGGCGGCATGCAACAATTAATGAAACAAGCCAATCAAATGCAAAATAGAATGAAGAAGCTTCAGGATGAACTTAAAGAAAGGGAATTCGAAGGCTCTGCTGGAGGTGGCGGTGTTACAGTTAAGGTTAATGGCGACAATTTAATTACAAACATAGCCATACAGGAAGCCGTCTTCACAGAAGGAGATCGAGAAATGCTTCAGGACTTGATTCTTGCCGCAACAAATGATGCTATTAAATTGGCTAAAGATACTTCTCAAAAAGAAATGGATAAGATAACAGGTGGCTTCAATATGCCGGGAATGTTCTAAAATAATATGATCGACAGGGTTCCAACTTTAGAAAAGCTCGTCAGTGAACTTGGTAAACTACCAGGGATAGGACCAAAAACGGCTCAACGACTTGCCTACTTCATTTTGCGAGCCCCTCAGCACTACGCAAGTGAACTTACCGAAGCTATTCAGGCCACAAAAATAAAAATTAAAGAGTGCCCCATTTGTTTTTCATACACTGAAGAAGAAATCTGTCACTACTGCAAAGACCCTCACCGCCACAATGAAACTATTTGCGTCGTCGAAGACCCTGGTGACATTTCGCGATTGGAATCCTCTCAGGTTTTTCGTGGTCGTTACCACGTGTTGCACGGAGCCATCTCCCCTTTAGATGGAATCACCCCACAAGATCTTAAAATCCAAGCCCTTTTAAATCGCATTGAAGAGGCCTCAACAACAACAACTCCAATAAAAGAGGTTATTTTAGCTCTTGATGCAGATCTAGAAGGCGACACTACAGTCTTGTATTTAGCAAAAATTTTGGGTCAAATAGGTATAAAGGTCACTCGTATCGCGCATGGGGTTCCCATTGGTAGTGATATTGATTATATTGACCACAGAACACTAGGGCGCGCTCTAGAAAACCGGATTGAGTTGTAATGTCATTTATTAATTATAACGCCAAGGAAATTCACTGCAAAATTGTTTATTATGGCCCCTCTCTGAGCGGGAAAACAACAAATGTGCAATACATTTACCACAAAACTACGGCTGAAGATAAATCTGAAATTATTGAACTGCCTACCGATATTGAGAGAACCATTTTTTTCGACTTTTTACCCATTGAGGTCGGCGACATTCGTGGGTTTAAAACTCGCTTTCACCTTTACTCTGTTCCCGGACAAGTCGTCTACGATGCCAGCCGCAAACTTATACTCAAAGGTTTAGATGGAGTTGTATTTGTAGCTGATTCTCAGGCCGAGCGCATGGAAGAAAACATTCAAGCCCTAGAGAATTTAAAAACCAATCTTGAAATGCAAGGCTACGATATTCACAAAATCCCCCTAGTCTTTCAGTACAATAAAAGAGATTTACCTAATGCTCTTCCAATATCTGAACTGCGAACAGTATTAAACAAATACAATGCTCCGGAGTTTGAAGCCAAGGCCAACGAGGGTGAGGGTGTGTTCGAGTCTCTTAAAACTATCTCAAAATCTATCATCACCGTTTTAAAGGGCGGTGACCTTTGATTGTAAGGTTGCGACTATATAGTGATTCCAGTACCGGATGTATTTCTTTATAAAATTCCAAATTCTTTTGATACCTATTTGGAGTTTCGCACAGCTATTAGAGAAAGTCTTTATATTAACCTGAATCAAACATTAAACATTTTTCCTCAAAAATCAGAAATCTTAGATCTCAGTAAACCTCCAACTCTCGACACTTGTGGAATTTCTATATCTCACACAAAAAACAGTGGGGCCTACGTTTTGAGCAAAAATAAACTCCACATCGGGCTCGATATGGAATTAAGTTCACGAATTCAAAAGGAACCTTTATTGCGAGTGTCTACCTTAACTGAGGTCGAGACCGCCCCCTCGCTCGCCCACCTTTGGACAGCTAAGGAGGCCGCATTTAAAAGTTTTTACAAATTAGAATCCCCAAAAGTGCTTTCCCAAATAGAAGTTTGCAATTGGAAACTAGAGTCTGCAAATTTATTTTCGTTTTCATATTATTTTAATAATTCTAAAGGGTTGATACGTAGTGGCGAGGGCTATTCATGGCAAGAAAACTGTCTCAATCTGAGCTTTTGTACGATTTCATCTTAAACTTTGGTCTAGGGCACCCGATAGAGAGTTATGAACAATGACCACGAACAAGAGAGTGTAGAAATGGGTGCAGAGCGAAGAATAAATGATAGAAAGTCTGTAGACAGTATTCACGTAGCGGAAATAACTTCCTTAAATTCCTATTCATTAATAGCCAAAGAAGGTTACATTGTAGACGCATCAACCAAGGGCTTTCTAATGGTAATCACACGAAAAGACTTGGTTCCTAAAGAACTAAAAGAAAATATTAGTCTTGATAGTCTTGTTGGTAAAACGCTGTGTCTTTATCTCCCACAAATGAATCTGGATTTAGATGGCAAAGTGGTTCGGGCAAACCACATTGGCCGTGGGGTTTTTGAAGTGGCTCTTGAATTTTCTCAAGACATTCCTGAATACTGGAGAGAGTGCCTGATTGATCTCTTACCAGCTCCTGGAGAAATTAAAGACTAAGAGAAAATTATTCAATCAGCAAAGGACACTACTAAATAACAAGACCGGCAATGCAAGTTGCTGACAAAATTTACCCCATTCCGGGGCAATTGATAACTTTATCCAAAATCAACTTGCTTTCATACAGAAGAGAATACCAATTCCAAAAACTAATTGTCTAAACTTTGTGGATGCACCTCATGCGCAGTTCCGCAGCCTCAAGGCTGCGGCTGTGTGAGCATGAGGTGCATCCACAAAGTTTAGACAATTAGTTTTTGGAATTGCTATTCTCTTCAATTTGCAGCTAGTTTTTTTAAATCGTAAAACTCTGACACGCTTTCTTCGGATATAAGCATAAGGCTATAATGCGTTGGTAAAAACCACGAAATAGCTTCTAGAATCCCTTGATGTTCTTTATCTGGTGGATGGCCCATTGACTCTAAAGAAAAGCAAAGGTCATAGTCCTGTGGACTCTTTCCCATTATAGCGACTCGCGGTTGAAGAACTCCCTGTTGCTCAAAAAATTCTAATAAAATTTTAGCACTGTATGGGGGCAAGAATTCACGAGACGGGCAACCAAAAAACACAGACTCGCCCTCAGAAAAACTCACTTCCGCTTCTGAAGAAGCTTCACCTTTAGGAGGAACTTCTATAAGAAGATTTCTCTCAGCAAAATTCCAAATCATCCCATAGGTAAAAATAAAATCCGGAAGCTCTTTATTTGGATTAACAACCATCCCTATGCCTTTATCTTTTAACCAGTCTAAAAGGGCTAAGACGGGCTCTCCTTCGCTCTCGTTAGCAATGGAGCGAACGAACATATAGGGCCAACCATCAGGCCCCTTTTGGGGCTCATCACTGATTAACTGAACACGGCCCTGAACAAAAGCATCTAGGAATTGTCTTTCCCAGAAAGAATCACGTTTGTATTCAGGAGTAAAACAAAGGGTATCTAATTGGCTCATATAGGCCAATTCAGTAGTTCAGCGACTGGTTAAAGTCAATCACCTATTCTCGCAAACAAAGATAGTGAACTCTGTGGCGACCAACTGGAAGGGGTTTAATAAATGTAAGCTTTTTACCTTCAACCGTGTAGGATGGAACTCCCCCACCCATTTCTAAATCTACCTCAATATCAGGGTGTCCATCTCCATTTTTGTCCTCAGGTTCGCAGTCTAAATCTACCGAAGAAACCTGCTCTAACACCTCCTGCCCAATCGTCGCTAAGTCTTGTGAGTAATTGGGTTGGCAAATAGAGCCGACTATGCCACCAGTAAGATCACTCATCTTGGCATAGGATTTACCAAACCCTAGAAAATTATTTGGACAATTAAATTGTGGCATATCAATTATAGAATGGAACTGAAAGGACTTAGAAGCTCCCCAAGTGTTTTGAAAAAATTGATACAAATTTTCAGGTTTATTTTTAAATTTATTATTATTCTCATCTTCATCTGAAATTAGCACTACGGCCAAAGACGAAGCACTCCTGACAAACTGTTGATGGTAGGGAAATCTTCGATCAAGACTTTTTTCTAAAGCCCTGTATGTTGCACGAATTCCTTCTTCCGAAGAGCTTCCCCCCGTGCCCATTTGAATAGCTCTGCCAAGATAATGTTGTGCTGTTACCGCCTCTATTGACGAGGTTAAGATATAATCACCTGTTTCAAATTTAGCAAACCCTCCGTCACCATGCTCTATAGGATAGATATTGCATCCAAAGCTACCAAAATTATCACAAAATGGATCGCTAGCCTCAGTTCTTGGGTCTGTTGATGTTACGGCTATCTGCCAATTTAGCCCGTCTATTTTTGCAATAAAATTGTCTATCCTCTGAGCCATATTTCTTTGATAGGGAGCCATGGAGTCAGAATTATCTATTACAAATAAGATATCAACATTGTAACTGTTTTGATCGATAGCAATATCTTTCGAAACAGGTCTGAATTTATCTAACACTGTCCAATTATGACTAACTAGGTTTCGATTTCCTACCCTATCTATCGCAATCACTTCAAATTCATAATTTCCAGGATCTAAAATAAAAGTTTTTACCTGACGGACGTTACACGTAGTTAACTGCCCCTTAATTCCACACCAAACCTGATCGACTCCGCTCAGGTTATCCGTTACAACTATAGAAAACTTTGAAGGCAATGTATTTAAGTGATTTTGCGCACGTTCAAGAAGCTGTACAGTTGGTGGGCTCAAATCGACAACCCACTGGTGAGATAAGGGAGACGAAACGTTTCCTGCTTCATCATAGGCCCTCACCATAAATGTTTGCTTGCCCTCAGCCAAGTTGAGGGCTTCGAACTTTTCACCACAAGGCCGAAAAGGCCCATCATTATGCTGGCACTCATATGAGACTGATTGGCTAAAATCATCTTTACCCGTATAAGAAAATACTGCAGATTTACTGGAAATAAAATCATCTGGAACTTTCAAAAAACTAAGTGTCGGCGGGGTCAAGTCAATTCTCCATGAATATTTTATCTTTTCAGACACATTTCCAACCCTATCTACGGTCTGAACCTCGAACACACGCAGTCCTTCAGACAAAGAATGTAAAGAGATTTTATCTCCACATGCCAACTCGCGAGAGTCTAACCAGCAACGATAGCCCTGTATTCCGCTCTCTCTATCCAAACCCCGCCACTGAAGGTCGGCTTGCGTTTGGTTAGAATAATTGGCTGGTGTTTTAATAAAATCTACAACCGGCGGTACTAAATCGATGGTCCATGTGTGTATGGCCGGATCGGAATAATTGCCAGCCAAATCACGGGTTCGCACTTTGAGCTCTTGCACTCCACCAGCTAAATCATTAATAGAAGTTATCGCTCGGCACGGAAACCAATTTGGGTTCGCAGTTATATTCTTTAGTAGACCCTTTAACTGACACTCAAAGTAATTAAGTTTTTGATCTCCGTCCATGGCCACAAACTCAAATGTTGCTGATAAGTCTCGCGTGAAAAGCCCTGGAGCCTTTGTAATGCGAACCGTAGGCTTATCTAAATCGACATCCCACCAATGGCTAACAGGTGCAGAGTAGTTACCCGCCTTGTCTATAGCCATCACAGTAAACTGATGTCGACCACTCTTTAATCCCTTCAGGATAGACTGTTCTTTGCAGGATTGATATTTGCCATTATTTACTTTGCAATTGTATCCCGCGATTCCAGACATCTCATCATAACCGAGATACCCTATTTCAAAACTCTCTAAATTAGAAAGCCCTGGTGGTTTTTTACTAAATGTGACTAGGGGAGGAGTTAAGTCTGTGTGCCAACTCAACACTAATGGCTCTGAACGGTTGCCAGCCTTGTCGGTCGCTACAAACCTAATATTGTGTAGCCCTTCTTTAAGATTTTTAATTTTTAATACATCTTTACACTTTATATATTCAGGATTGTCATCAATAGCGCAATAGGACTCAGCTACGCCGCTCAAGCTATCTTTGGCGACTAGGCCCACATCTAGATTTTTAAGATTATTAAAGGCTCGAGGCCGATGAGTGAAATTTAAAGTTGGAGGAATATTATCGTGTAAAATGTCATCAAACAGGCAATCTGAAACTGTTCCTCTTGAATCTTTAAACTTCACATAAACAAAACTATTCTGGTTGAGTTTAACTAACTCCCAACTCTTCTGGGCCTGATAGGGTTCCCAAACTCCTCCCGTGCGACAAGTGGGATCATTAGTCACATACATTTCTTGATCTTCTTCCCCAACTATAGATAAAATTACAGGCTTTTGTCTTGTATACACGTCTCCAAAATTGATTTGAATATCGTTTTGATTTAACCGTCCTCTCAGCGCTTCTTCTGTTTGCGAAAACTCAACATCGCTACACCCGGCAATTAAAATTGACAGCATTAAAATTACTAATGTTTTCATCACTTCCTCACTTTACGAGAAGCTCTACTGACAAACTCATTGGCAGATACTCACTAACTTGAGCTAAACTCGACTTAGACTTCTGTTAGATCGGACTTTAAACTGTGGACCTTAGTAATATTGGGCTTTTAGCTGTAAATCTGGACTTTAGATGAGATAACCCAGACCCAGAAAATAATCGTCTAAAATTTTGTGAACGCATCTCATGCTCATACAGCCGCAGCCTTGAGGCTGCGGAACTGCGCGTGAGATGCGTTCACAAAATTTTAGACGATTATTTTCTGGATTTGGGTCAAATACGTCAAAAAATAACTTATTTATTGCTTTTTGTGACCGGTTTTAGAAGATTGGGCTTTATCATTTAGATTTCAATAAGCTTTCTTTTTCATTATCAACTTTAACTAATTTTGCTGTTAAGCCTTCAACCATTTGCTTCTTACAAAGAATGGACTTAGGATTCCTGCGTGCACTCAACTACAATCGAAAATCAAAATTCAAGCCACCTCAACCCTCATTTTCAGAAGAACTCTACAAAGGCTGGTGATAAGGCGAATAGTCTTTATAGATGGATTATAGCTTCCGTTAGCGTTCACATTCTTTTAATGTTAATAATGAATTTGAGTCTTCTGGATTGGAAACTGAATTCTCCTCGGCTTGATACCATTGAAATATCATTGCTGGAAAATTCGCCCGGCCCCTCCGTGGCTCCCTTACGTTCTCCTGGCTCGTCCACCAAGGTAAAAAAAGTCGTTGATCGGGATAAGTCTTACCCACCCCAATTGACTCCCACAGAAAGAGCATCAGAGAGTAAACAATCAAATCGAGATGCACTCACTGAAACTAGCAAAAGTCCTGCGGTCTCAGGGCTTAATGTCTCTTCCAAGAAAGTTAATGATATAAGGTCTCTGTATATAGCTAATCTTGTTCGTCAAATCGAAGCTAATAAAATTTATCCACATATGGCAAAAAAATTACGCCAATCCGGAAAGGTTGTCGTCATGCTAGAAATTTTAAAAAATGGAAATATTACGGCTAAAACCATTATCGAAGAGTGCCCTCATAAATTACTTAATGAGGCCGCCCTGAGGCTAGTGGCAAACTTAAAATCAACATCGCCAATACCGGATGAGTTACAACTTGATTCTTGGCAAGTCGTTATCCCAATAGCCTACGTATTAAGGTAGTTGATCAGTCTCATTGTGACTGGCAACTCGAGTAAGAGTGGCAAAAACAAAGGGTTGGTATGTATGGACAAAAATCTTTTTGAGCAAATTTTAACATCGCCCTTCCTCTTTTTTTTCGACTCCAATCGACGTCTCTACTGGGTTTATCTTTTAGTTAGCTTAATCGTTTTTACTCTATTTGTTGTTAAGAAAAATCTGGTACCTGAGCTTAAGAAGTCTCTTCAACACAAAGACTCTATGCTTTTAGATATCAAGTTTTGGCTATTCAATATGACTCTACGGGTAGTTATTTCTAGCCTTGGCCTCTTAACCGTGGCTGGCGTTTCCCTCTATTTTATGGGTCAACTCTATGCTATGCTCCCCAACTGGAGCCCAATTGAAACAACTTATCACAATGTTGCAATTCTTTTAACAATCACTAGTTTTATTTTTTTCGACTTCCTTAGATTTTTCCAGCATTATTTAGCACACAAAGTTCCGCTGCTCTGGGCCTTCCACCAAGTTCACCATTCTGCGACCTACCTCACTCCCTTCACTCTGTATCGCATTCACCCGGTAGAAAATATTCTCTCTGCATTTCGCCGAGTTTTCGGGCAAAGCTTTTTATTCTCAATATTTATGTTTTTATTCGGATCTAATGTAAACGCCTACGATATTCTTGGAGTCAATGCGCTCTCTTTTGTCGCCAATCTTGCTGTTTCAAATCTTCGGCACTCACCCATTGCTATTGGATTTGGCAAACTGGAATGGATATTTTTAAGCCCAGCGCAACATCAGCTTCACCATTCTTCGAATCCGCACCTCATGCATTCAAATTATGGAGTTGTTCTCTCTGTCTGGGACCACTTGTTTAAAAGTTTTGTTAAATACTCCGGACAAGAAATGAAGTGGGGAATAAAAAATACAAAACTGCAACAGCATTCACTTTCTCAACAACTTTTCATTCCCTTTACACTTGGCTTTCAAATAATCAAATATTTTGCCATCAGGGTAAAAACCTATGTAAACCAAATGGGATTTAATTTCATAAAGCTTACACATTCCCATAATAAAAAAGAAGGAGTCTTAAAATGAAACTATCTTTTCTTGTCTGGCTAACGATGATCTTGTTTTCAACTGCGGCCAATACCTCTACCAGCACTGTGGCTAGTACTTATGAATTTAAAAGCCGCTTTCAGGATACTGATAGTGTTAGCTATACGGGGCAGACCTTTAGAAACCTGCTGATGAGTGATCTTACTCAAACTCTTTTAGATTTTGATAGAGGCACGTATTATCAATCTGAGGACGAGGCTTTCGAGGCCATATGGAGTTATATTGATTATATAGATAACAATGATTCCTTTGCACAAAGGGCTATAAATTCAGAAAGTGAAATCCTCACAGGAGCCACCTCTATTAATGGCCTGGGAATGAATTGGACCGAGGGTTACACCTATGGGGACCTTAACCGCGGGGCTCAAATTCTTAACAAGCTTGCGGGAATTGACAACCCTCTAAGTCATGGGGAATTACTGGGTTGGAATCTCGGAAAGTCCTCAACCCCCGAAGATTTACTTCGCACTTTTGCAATGGCTATTGCAAAAAACTCTGCGAACCGAGATCTTCTTATTGTTAAGAACCTTTCAGGTAAAGAAGAAACTATACGCAACGCCTATGTTTCTGAGTCAGGTTTAGACTACCGACAATTAATACAAAAGTTTTTGTACGGTAGCCTGGTCTTTTCTCAAATTGCTGAAGATTATCTCAACTCTGACTTGGGTGAGGGGAAGGGCCTTCTTGCCGACAACATTCAACAACAGAAGTCCAATACCCCTTATACAACCCTTGAACACTATTGGGACGAGGGCTTCGGCTACTTTGGCGCGGCCAGGGACTACTTATCTTACTCAAGACAACAAACCGCTTCTGGTCAATCAATTGACAGTAACAACGATGGAGGAATTTCATTAAAAACTGAAAAAAACTTTGGATTGGCCATGATTGCAGCAAGAAGAGAATTGCACACTGGGTTACCACTCTCTACAGCAATTTATAATGATTTTCTAAAAGGACGCGCTCTTATCACTGAAAGGCCCTCTAACTACTTAAATGAAGTTAAAACTATTGCCGACAATATTATATTAAATATTGAAAAGGTATTTGCCGCGACCGTTATTCACTACATCAATAAAACAATTGAATCTATGGACAATATATCTTCAGACACCTACAGTTTTGCACTTCATGCAAAGTATTGGTCAGAAATGAAGGGATTTGCACTTGCCTTCCAGTTTAACCCTAAATCACCTCTGTCAAAGGCCGAATTTATTCAACTTCACGACGAACTAGGAGATCAGCCTGTTATCGCTTCTAATGGCTTAAGCCAAATCTCCATATACAGAGAAAAACTAGAAGAAATAAGAAAACTTTTACAAACTAAATATGGGTTCCAAAATGAAAGCGTTCAAAACTGGTAGTTTAATATTTTTAATTGTTGGCTTTTTTGTCGGATGTAGTGATTTTACAGGAAGCAATGAAACGCCTCAAAAACTCAAAGGGGAAGAGACTCTTCCTCCAACTCCTAAAAAGGAAGGGCTCTCATCAAATAAATCTGTTGGAAAGGAAATTAATAAGAAAAACTTAGTTGAAGATCTTGTTAATTTTTCTATGACCCCGCAAGTTTCTAACTTTGTAGAGGCCTCCAGAAGGCTAAACAGTGAAATTGCTAGAAACTGTCAACTCGAAGCCTTTTCTTCGACTACATCAGATAAGGAGGCCGCAATAGCTCTTAAATTTTTGTGGAGAGCGGCAATGGGGGCTTATCATTCAATTGAAGTCATGCAAATAGGTCCACTTGCAGAAAATAATTTTGAACTCCTGGACCGTGTCTATAGTTATCCCTCAACCAATCGCTGTGCAATTGATATTGAAGTCTACAATATGGCAACTCAAGACTCATATACACTTCCTCGAGCTACAAATCGATTAGGTTTGGATGCCATTGAATACCTAATTTTTCAGACTGATCTTAATCATTCTTGCGCAAGAAACTCTAAAAACCTTGCTAACTGGGATAGCTTTTCAAATGCTGTAAAAGCTAATTCGAGGTGTAACTACCTTAAATCTATAGGCCGCCAACTGGCTGATGACGTCGAAAAAATTGAATCTCATTGGTTGAGATTTGCATCCAGACTATCACAAGGAAGTGAAAATGAACTTCTAAACCAAATATTTTTTGCCCTTTTTTATATTGAAAAAAACACTAAAGATCAAACTCTTGGCATACCTACAGGACTGTCTAAAGCTCTTCCGAGATGTCACGGTCGATTTTGTTTAAACTCGATTCAACATAAGGACTCAAAATTTACTAAGCAATTGTTAAGCTCTCAGATGAACTCTTTTAAGATAATATTTACTGGAATTTACGACGAACAACATTCTGGCTTTGGCCTTCGAGACTATCTTTTGGGTCAAAAAAATACTTTTAGTCATCAAGTTGCAAAGAAGATTGAAACTAAGATTGCAAATTTAACTGCAAACCTTAATAAATTGCCTAGTGACTACGATATATTCACTGAACTGGAGTCTATAACAGATTACGAATTGTGCAGAAACTCAACTCATGAAGATCGAAAAGTCGAAGCCTGTTCGCTTTATCAGGACTTTAAGTCTCTTACTGATGTCTTAAAAAAAGAACTGACTGTTGCTCTTTCAATTCGTCTCCCAGTTGACACAGAAGGCGATGGTGACTAATTATTTTAAACTCTATTAAGGGGGCAAAACTATGCGAGCAAGTTCTGCCCTTGTTTTGGCTACAGATTTTTCTTATGAGCTTTTCTCGTGGATTTTATTTATAGATTTTATTGATGGAGTCGCTTGCTCTTGGGTCTTGGCTATGAATTTTGAACCCTAGCCTCGGATAGTTTGTTTAAATTTAAACTCTTGCTCTCATCAATTTTTTAGAAGGGGTCTCAATATGGTAAAAAAAATGGCTTTCGTGTTCATCGCTCTACACTTGTCTCCTTTTCTACTGTACTCAGCTCAGACAAGTACGAACTCCGAAGTTGAAAATACTTTATCTGAATCTGAATCTCTCAGCTCGAAAGAGCCCACTATAAGATCCCAAATAGACACTATTTCTATATACGGAGACGAAGAAATATCTGAAGTTTTTTATGGTGGAGATGCCGGAATCTCCAAAAGACAACTTGAAAATACCAAGGCAACGGATATTCACCAAGTTCTCAAACAAGTTCCCGGTGTATATATACAAGAGGAAGATGGATCTGGACTAAGACCAAACATTGGATTTCGTGGGGTTCATCCTCATAGATCAAAAAAAATAACTCTAATGGAGGACGGAATTCTTTTGGCTCCGGCACCCTATTCTTCACCCGCAGCTTATTATTTTCCCGTCATGGATAACATTAACGGAATTGAAGTCTTTAAGGGCCCCTCTAGCACTAAGTTTGGCCCTAACTCTATTGGGGGGTCCTTAAATTTAAAAACTCGAAGCTACTTTGATGACACTCCCCTTAAAGCCAAGTTTGCTCTTGGAAGTTTTGCTGAACAACATGCCGACATTGCTTATAGTCAAAGTTGGAGTCGCTGGAAACTTCTTGCTCATGCAACCTACCTCAGCTCTGAGGGCTTTAAAGTTCTCCCAAATGGCGACCATACAGGGTTTCAAAAAATAAATTCTGGCGTAAAGATTAAACGAGAGTTTTCTTTTAACAAAAGTCTGGAGTTTAAATTTAACTACGCCGGAGAAGACTCTGCTGAAACTTATCTTGGTATCACCCGAGAAGACTTCGCGCGAGATTTCCGCCAGAGATATTCAGCCTCCCAAGACGATAGACTACTCTCTCATTTTCGCCAATTTCAGATCAAATATCAGCAGGCGATAGGCGAACATTCTATTTTTTCGGCAACAGCCTATAATCATTCTTTTGATAGGCTCTGGAGTAAATTCGAAAGTTTCAGCGACAAAACTGTGAGTATAGCTGATGTTTTGTACAAGCCCACAGGTCGTTTACTCAACTTTCTTGAAATTTTAAAGGGTAGAGAAAACAGCAGTTCAAATCTAGAAAACGTCGTTATTGGAAACAATGACAGATCTTACCTGAGTCGTGGACTTCAATTGGACTACAGCACAGAACTGCCTACCAATTCAAATCTTCATACTCATCACTTAGATGTCAATATACGGCTACACTATGACTCGGTTGAGAGAAGACAAACAAAAGATGAATTTGCCATGACAGATGGAGAACTCAATCGTGTAACACCTATTTCGGTAATAGATTTAAAAGGACAAAACGAGGACAGATCACTTTCCAAAAGTGCAGTTGTGGGACATTTTATTTCGTTTAATCAATGGGATTTTGTCACGAACTTGAGATTTGACAGTGTTGAAAGTCAAAAAGAGAATTTTATTAACAACGAAATACAGAAAAGAACCGACACTCTTTTTACTCCCGGGCTTGAAATTGCCTATAACTTTACAAATCTTAGACTGTATACCGGGATTCACCGAGGCATGAGCCCCGTCGGCCCTGGTCAAGACAACAATATAAAACCGGAAGAATCTTTGAACTATCAATTAGGGATAAAAACAAAAACCCTCATACAAGTTGAGACCACGGCTTTCTTAAGTCAGTACTCCAATATAGTCAGCTTATGCACATTTGCTTCAGGATGTAGTGAAGATGACGTTGATAGAAAATTTAATGGCGGTGCAGCTCGGATCTATGGTTTAGAAATGGCTGTGGGTGCAAGGCCACATTACAAATCTTTTCAATTTCCTATACGCCTATCGTCTACTTACACCCAAGCTGAATTTGCTTCAGTATTTTCTAGCGACAGTGAAGAATGGGGCGTTGGACTTATCCAAAAGGGTGATCCTTTACCCTATATCCCAAACCTACAAACTCATTTATCACTGGGGTTGCAAAAAGAGAACTGGTTGATAGAAACCACAATTAAACATCAAACTAAAAGCTATGACCAAGCACTTTCCATCGATAGAAAAGAAATTGCCCCATATGGCACTGTAGATGTTGTTGGAGAATATAAATGGAAGAAAAATCTCTCCACATTTTTGAGAGGGCAAAACATATTTAACAAGGAGTATGTCACCTCTTTTCGCCCTCTCGGAGCCCGACCCGGTCGTCCACAGACATTTATAGTAGGTACGAACTTTAGCTTTTAATTACAATCCCATTGACTCGAAAACTTCTATGGCCTCTCTAACCATTTGGGATCTCTCTACCTGTTTGAGAGTGATGTGACCGGCAAATGACTTATTATTAAACGCATCCACAACTTTAAAGAAGGGGTTCGCCATTCCTCTTAAATTAGCTCGGTCCACTTGATCAAGATCACCCATTAGAACAATCTTAGTGCCCTCTCCGGCTCGAGTAATCAAGGTCTTTAACTGTAACAGTGTCAAGTTTTGTGCTTCATCAATAATGATAACAACCCTTGGCAAGCTGCGACCACGAAAATAGGCAACTGTGCTCACTTGAGTGTCTTTTTTCAACTGATTTACAGTTTCAGAAATTCCTTCTAAAGAAACAAAGCTCGAATTAAACTCCGTGGCCCCTTCATAGTCATCAGGGAGGCGTCCGCCATTCTCATAAATAGCTCTATTCATTCTTCCTCTTTGCTTTCTCTGATCCTTTCTCCAGTTGTAACCATCAGCTGTTTTTCCATGATTACCACCAACAATAATTCTTGCTAAGGCTTCAAGATTGTCAAAAAACGGAGCCATAAGAGGAGCTATTTTTTCTTCCTCACCACCTGGCAAAAAGCCTGTTTCTTCGTCATCAACATTTACCCCTGCTCTTGCAAAGTAGACTTTGTCATAGCGAGGTTTGTTTGTAAGAACATCTGAAGTCTGTTGAAGAGCTGCCGCTAAAGCCAAAAGGGTTTTACCTGTTCCAGCCTTTCCTTGCATAGTTACCAAAGTGATATTTGGATCTTTCAAAAGGTCCAATGCCATGACCTGTTCAGGATTTCTTGCAACAATCGGAAGTTCCCCTTTTTTTTCTTTAACTAAACGGACCTCCCCAGAAGCCTGATGATAGCGGCCTACTAAATAAGAGGGAACTGAAGAGATCTCCTCACCAGATTGTTCAGACCGCTCAACAACGTCGTTGTTAGCGTCTTTGTTGGTCAGTAAAATAAACTGATTGGGATATAAGGGCTTATCCACTAAGCCTGAGGCTGTGAACCTTCCCTCTTGATAAATTTTTGAAAAAGCCTCACTTGCAATCTCAACTTCGACCATTCCAGAGTAATTCTTTGCATTGTCACTCAATAAAAACTTTAGCTGATCCTTACTTGGGACCTTTAGCCCCTCGGCTTGTCCCTTGACCCTCAAATTAGTATCATGTGTGACCAAATAAACGTCCCTCTCGGGAAGGGCTTTTAAATAATGCCTCGCTACCATCAAAATTTGATCATCAGCCTTTTTGCGATCTAAGTAATCGGGAGAACTTGCATCAAATAAATTTTGACCATGAAAAGAAAACCGCAAAAGACTTCCATTGTTCAACTTAATGATGTGATCCTGTTTATGATCGACATCTCTTTGTAGAGCTTCTCGCTCCTGTGGTGTAATGTGCGCACCAGACTCCGATTCCAGTAGCCTGTCTAAAAGATTTGTAGCCGCACGAGCCAATTGAGGGGCTGTTGAGTCTCTAGATGCGCGAATCCCAAGTTTAAGATAATCCAGTTCATTCACCACGGTCATCGGAATAATAACCTCAGCTCCAGGGAAGTGAAATGGGGCATTTACGTTGTTCATTAATGAGTTCGTATCTAAAATCACTAAGCTGCCACTCCAATCTTTTGCTCCTGACAGACTTTGCTCACAAGCACCTGATTTCGCCCCGGGCGTTATGTTGGCACTACCGGCTCCTTCTGCCGAAAGCAGACTCGGTAAAGCTAGGCTCGTAATTATTAAAGCCGATATGTAGACTTGAAATTTTGTAAACATGAATCCCCCTTTTTGGAGAAAGATCTGTAATAAATTCTTATTACAGAGACTATGACGGGATGTGTAGATGAATTTCTATATTTAAGAAAATTTACACTCTTAAAGTGCCATTTTACATATTTTACTTACCGTCTTAGATCATTGATTTTCTGAAAAAAATTCACAATATGAGTTCCAAATGGAACCATGAATTTATTTTCTTGCTCACTTCCTGGGGGTGATTTAAAACGAAACAGCTCTGGGGGGGTAATTGATGCCTACAGTACATTCTTTTCCTGTTGCACTGTTGTTTACAATTGCTCTTGCACTCGCCACTGCACAAACCCCAGCTTTTGCCGCCCATGAACCTCCCTCTAGCAAAGCCAATTCTAGCAAATCAACTACCCAAGCTAACAAAAGCCTATGTGAACAAGCTTTAACTGGCTCACCTATTTCGCCCCTATTTGAGCAGATTAGGCTTTTAACTTTTTCTGAAGCCAGTGAAATTGAAACTGTGGCTGTAGACTTTGTAAAGAGCTTAAGAATTTACGCTGGAAATCAGAAATCAGTAAATTCTGAAGAAGGCCTTAGACTTGAGGACCTGTATAAAAGCCTGCGCATAAGCCAACGTAAATTTTTTGAATTAAAAAATACAATTTTTGATACCTTCGTACGAAAAGGACAAGAGTTTGACTCCAAAAACATTGAACTTTTACAGCGGGATTTGGAATACTGGCTAGATCATCTTTCTGAAAAATACCTGCGTGATCTCATGTCTTCCTTTCACACCTACATTCATTCGATGCCACAATCTGATAGAGACTTTGAAGTCACAACAACTCCGTACTTCACCTCAAATTTAGAAAACCAGCGATGGTTTCAGAAAGATTGGGTTGTGTTTACTTATTACGATCAAGAGTGGGACCTATGGGTCGAGTTTCTTACCGTTGCTCAGGCTGAACCTGAACACAAATGGTCGATCACCGCTGGCAAACCTGGTTTACTTGCAATTGAGGAACTTTTAACTTTGTTAAATGAAACTCAACTCGCCATGGACAATATAAAGCAGATGTCGCAATTTCTAGTTCAATATCCTAACTTCATAAAAGAACTGAATTCCGAGTTCAAAGACAAACTAACTGAAGAGCTATTTGTAATGGCTGGTGTTTCCTACGAACGCCTTGGACAAATCTTAGACAAAGTTATGGAACCTTCAGTTCACGAAGAGTAGGCTAACACTAATTTAAACCTGCGACAAAAGCTTGCAGGGAGGAATATAATTGCTTGGGACTATCAAGCAAAAATAGTTTCTCTTGCATAATATCTATTCGGAACTCCTGACCTCTTATTTCTTCAATATCAAATGGTACAACTGTCGGTATGGAACTTAATGCGTATTCACACTCCCCAGTTGAAGAGGCAATTCCTGCTCCAAAAACCCTGACTCCCTCCTTTGCCTTGATTAATCCGAACTCAATTGTAAACCAAAAAAATCTTTCAAACTGCCTGAGTTTTTCTTGGTCGTTCAGAAATTTACAGGCCTCCGCTCCAAACTGTTGGCAGAAGTTTGCGTAGTCTTCATCAATAAAAAAAGGCATGTGTCCATACAAATCATGAATAATATCTGGAGCGGGAGTGTAGCTTAAGTCTTTTTTATCCCTTATGAAGTTTCCAACGGGAAATAACCTATGGGCTAACAACCTATAAAAGCTTTTACCATCTTCTAAGCCATCGACAAATATTCCCTCAAAACCAGTTTTGGCCTTAAGTTTAAGGTTTATAGCTTTAAGACTGGGAATTCTATCTGGAGTTATTTCTAAATACTGAACTCCTTGATGAAATAAGTCATAGATCTGATCATGACTCTTAGCTTTATGCCTCTCCAAGATTATTTTCCAGGTCATGGCTTCCTCAGCGTTAAAATCCCTCTGAGTTTGACCGACAAACTTTTTAGTATTGGTCGAAGAATTCGGCACTAAAAAACCCCCCTCCTCATCTGATCTCTTTCTATGGAGTCAAATAGAGCTTGAAAATTCCCCTCGCCAAACGAAAGATGATTCTCTCTTTGGATAATCTCAATGAATATGGGACCAACTATGTTTTTAGTAAAAATCTGCAATAAATAACCCTCTTCATCACCATCAACAAGAATTTGTAGCCTTTCTATTTCAGCTTTGTCCTCCTTTACATTAGGTACTCTATTAAAAACTTCCCTGTAGTAATTATGATCAATATCTAACGTTTCAATAGAGGTGCCTTTAAGGCTCTGCAAAGATAAAATTATATTTTCAGTTAGAAAGGCCAGGTGTTGCACTCCTGGCCCTTTATACTCATCCAAATACTCATTAATTTGAGATTTAGCCTCATTGGCTTCATTTATTGGAATGCAAAATGTTCCGCATGGAGACTTGAGTGCAAACGAAGTTAAGCCAGTTTTAACACCTTTAATATCAAAGTAACGCACCTCTTCGAAGCCAAAAATTTCCTTATAGAAAGCTGCCCAGTCTTTCATTGTTCCATTGTAAACGTTATTTGTGAGGTGATCTATGGCTAAAAAACCCTTATCTTTAACTAAGGATGGATCTTGCAGAGGTTCAAATCCATAGCGTTCATAAGAAAATCTCCCCTCAGAATCAGGCTCAACAAAATAAATTAAACTCTCACCAATACCATAGATTGCAGGAACACGATCCCCGCTATTTTTATACAGATAATCTCCCTCTCCGGGCCTGGCTCCCCGCCTTACAGCTTCAACATAAGCCTTTTTGGCATCGTCAACCCTCCACCCCATAGCGGATATAGAAGGCCCATGCTGTGTTTGAAATTTGTAGCCAAATGAATCACGATGGTAATTGACCATGAAATGAATGTCATTTTGTTTGTAATAATCAATATTCTTATCACAATGTTTAGATAACTTTGAGAAACCAAAGTCTGTAAAAAGCTTGTGATAGTAATTGAAAGATTCAGCACTAAATTCTACAAAATCAATTCCTCGTAAGTTTAATGGATTTTTCTTCATTTTTCCCCCTTACTTTGTTTGCCAACTTCGCCAGTAATTCTTTTCTTCAAAATCTCCACATTTATCATCAATATCCAATGGATTTTTTGTGTCAATCATAACCGCGACTTCGTTAGTAAATTTTGCTTCTTTGGTTCTTTCAATCGCGCCACTCTGTGGACCATGATGTATTCCTTGTGGATGAAAAGTCAACATACCCTCTTTAATTCCCGAACGACTAAAGAACTCTCCAGAATGGTAAAATAAGACCTCATCAAAATCTATATTTGAGTGATAAAAAGGAACCTTCATAGCCTTGTCGTCCCCCACCTCAAGTGGACGAGGCAAGAAAGTACAGATCACAAAGTTACGAGCTACGAATGTAGAGTGCGCTGATGGTGGCAGGTGATAACGATCCGAAGAAACAGGTCGAATATCTCTTACATTCAACTGCAAAACAGATAGAGTTCCCTTCCACCCCTGCGCATCCAGTGGACAAAACGGGTAAAATACTCTAGTAAATTGATTTCTTCTTTTAATTTTTAATTCATATTCTTCTTGTGAACCCTCTAAGGAGGAAATAAATCCATTGCTAAGCTCTGGAGTTTTAACAATAGAGGGGTCAAACAGTGCGTGTTGACCTAGCATACCTCTATCTGGAAAGTGAATCTCACTAAAAGATTCAATTATTAAAAACTCTGACTCCAAATTGTTATTTATGCGATAGGTTGTCCCCCTCGGTATCAATAAATAATCACCCTCTTCATAATCTAGTCGACCAAAATCTGTTTCTAAAATCCCTCGCCCCTTGTGAACAAAAAAAACTTCATCACCATCAGCATTTCTAAAATAATAAGTCATTGGCCTGACCAAGCGGCATGAATACAAACACACATCTTGATTGTAGAGCACCCTTCTGCGGGAGCGTAAGTAGTCCTCATCCTTATAATCTATTTTATTCAAGTCAAAGCACTGGGGCCTTAAGGGACCTTCAATATGGGTCCAACCCACAGGAGCATTACGCCTATAAAAATGAACATATTTTCCGAAAAAACCATTGCGCCCCATTTCCTCTTCAAATAATCCCGCTGGAATATCAACATGAGCCTGTTTTGTTGTTATCCCTTTTACATATGGTATTTCCATAATTTTCCCCTTCATTTTTTTGTTTAAGTTCTGCTTAGATGTAGATCTCACCACGTTAAGAATAGGAGCTGTCACCCTAAGCCTATAAACAATCCAATCATCCTTAAAACAAATTTAAATCATTATTTTGTTGAATTATAGATCAATTTTTGTATAGTCTTTGTTGATTTTATTGACAATAATAACTCGAATACAAACACTCAGAACACGCTTTAGAAAACACGATTTAGCAAAAACACTATGGAAACCCATGAATATCACCCTTGAACAGGCCCGCGCTCTTGATGCTCTGGTAAAACACGGCACCTTCCAAAAAGCAGCAGAACATCTTAATAAAGGTCACTCAGCAGTGATGTATTTAATTAAATCGCTTGAAACAGAAACTGGATTAAGCCTCTTTGATAGATCCGGCTACAAGAATAAAATCACTCAAAATGGGGAAATTGTCTTGAACTACTGCAAGCAACTTCTTGCCACTCAGGAAGAACTTTCTCAAGTTTGCAAAATACTCATTGATGGATGGGAGCCTAAACTTAAACTCGTCTACGATGGCGTTATTGATTTTAACATGATCGGAGATACCCTTTTTAAACTTAGCAAATCTCATGCTCCAACGGAAATTCAAGTTTTTACCGCTCATCTTCAAGAAGTCGAATCCACTTTTACTAAAGAACATGCGGATCTTATGCTGACAATTTTGCCAATGCAAAAGTTTAATTTACCATTTGTTCAGCTTCAAAGTCTAAAAATGTTCCTTGTTGCCCATCGCGACCATCCTTTGTGCCAAAGCAAAGGATCTAAAAAAATAACTGCATCACAGCTTACAAAATATCCAATAATAAAAGTCTATGGTTCAGGTGTGCAATTAGGGTTAAGCACAGATGGATTACAAATCTCCAATCACTTCTTCGTAAATGATTTCAGTGCAAAAAAACAAGCCATCTTAAAACAACTTGGTTTTGGCTGGCTACCCGAATATATTGTAAAGAATGAACTACGTAGCCAAAGACTTAAACTCATACCAACAAGTTTCGACAATCAACACATCTTTCAAATTAGCCTCTATCATCGCCATTCCGACACCATGGGGAAAATGGCTTCAAAGTTTATAGAAGTGATTTCTCATAGTTATCAATAGATAATTCTTTTTTAGGCTCTAGTTGTTTTTAGCTTTTATTAGAAACTGATGGGGACTAAACAGAAAACCCAAGTCTCGCAGGCCAAAATCTGTAATTTCAAAGTCCGTCTCTAGGTCTCTCAATATAGCCTCATCGTCCGGACTAGAAGTTCTTCCTTCTTTATCCATATATAACATCTCAGTAAACATTGACCCCTCCCTATGCAACTCGGACAGCAAGGATCTCCTCGTTTCTAATGTCGCAGAGATTCCTGTTACAACAACCCCACCCAGGCCTGAGTTCTGAGACGGCAGGGAAAATTGCTCCTTTAATCTTTTAAGACTAGTCTCCAAATTAAAATCAAGCTGATGTAAAAGGAAAGTTTTCTCCTGCAACCCTGTAGCCATACTCCTCCACTGGACTCGCCAAACAATAGGCTCGGTCAAAACCCCCTCAATCTTTCGCCAGTCGCCCAACGCATCTAATCTCTCTACTCTAACATCTGGGGCTATTGAGTGAAGTCGACTCTCGATCTCCTCAATTACGTCCTCAGGACCCGACCCCCAGCCGCCAAGAGTGTCGACAAAATGGTAATACTTAGCTAAGGGAAAGAGATAAAGAGGAAGATAAATATCTGGTCCTGATCCCAAAGACACAATATGAGAATCTACAATTGCAGACGAATCAAACTCTTGAGCTCTTCCTGCAATGAAATTCGAAGTTTCTGAAAAGGGCCGACCTGACATCTGATCCTTTTTATTTGCCACAAGAATCTCTCTGCGCAAGTGTGTGATCCGCTCTGAACTCGACAAAAGATGTTCGCATCCTGTGCTTGGCAAACTCCAACGCAATTCCTGAGCAACGACAGAGCTATTCAATCCTAGTAAAGTCCCAACAAAAAAATAAAGATGGTATAACCCTTTTGCCGCCATAAGGCCCCATGCTAATTGATTAGCTGAAATAGCGGTAGACATATTGAAAACTCTATAGTGGACCGTAGAACCACATTAAATAAAAGAATGGTAGGGAGTGCCGGGATCGAACCGACGACATCCACCTTGTAAGGGTGGCGCTCTACCAACTGAGCTAACTCCCTATGTAGAAAATATATTCGAGCTGTGACTTATATTAGAAGGAGGCCCAATTGTCACACTCAAAAACACGCAAATTGAAAGACTTGCATTGCGTTATTAATCTGGAATTTTTTCCAGAATATCTGGAAGATAATCATCTTGTGGAAGACCAAAGCTTGTCACCTTTGCCGCTAAGTACCTGTTTTTAGTTGATGAGCAGTCCTTTTTTTCTTCCTTCTCTGCTTCGAAATTTTCGTCAGCCACCCAACTAATTTGCATCCAGTAGCCCGCACCATCCACTGAATCCTGCACCCATTGCATAGGCACCAACATCTCTTTACTTCCATCTACGTGAAGAGTCTGCCCACTGGCTATTAATTTTCCAAAGTTATCAAATTCACGGATCACAATTGTATGTTCAGCCTGATTTGTATCCCCATAGGCTTCCATTACATAGTAGCTAAACGGACCTATTCTCCATTTGCCTTCGATATCTCTCCAGGTAAACTCACATTGATCCGACCATGGCCAAGGGAATCCCTCTCTTTGAGAGATCGACTCTACCCACCCACATTGTTTATCATGATCAAAATTGGCCTCAACTGCAAACGGCGAAAGTGATAAACACATACATATTAATAACTTCACAAGCCCCCCCGGGTATCAGATAACTACTGATCAAACAGAATCCTAGCACTTTTATTCAAATAGTAACCATTTTTTGCTCGAAAAATGTACTTTGGCTTATCATATTCAGGCTCTATTAACTTACGCAACCTTTTGATTGTAACGTAGATTTTATTATCATGAAATCTTGGGTCGTAACTTTGTTTCCAAACCCTTTCCACCAAAGCCTCTTTGGTGTAAACCTGACCCGGGTTTTGAACAAAAAGCCTTAAGAGATCGAGTAAAATAAACTGATTCTTAAAATCAATTTTTCCCTTCTTTTTTTCCACAATAGACCCATTTTTTAGATTAAAAACTAAGTCATATGCAGACTCATCTGTATCTCCTAGCTCCTTTAATGCAGAATCAATAAGCCTAGATAGATATCTAAGATTGTTAGGATCAACAGACTTTTTTGCCAAATTTAAATACAATCGAGCCAGATCAAAATCTCCAGAATCCTTGTAGGTGATACCCATGGCGTAAAGAAGACTTAAATACATATAGATATTTTTTTGAACTTTTAAACATTCGTAACACTTCCAAAAAATATTAAGAGCCTCATCATACTTCCCCAATTTACGCAAGATATGCCCATTCATCAATTGACTAGATAGCTGAAGTTCCTCTAAAGGCATAACTTGAAAGAAAACCTGTAAGTTATAAATCTCTTTTAGTGCATCCTCTAAACGCCCGAGAAAGGTGTACACTATTGATAAGCCATTAATAGCGTAACAAATATCTTCTTTATTGTCTTGAGCCAATCCCACCGCAAGCGACTTTTCTAGGTATTCGAGAGCCACCGAAAACTGCTGTTTGTAGGCTGCGCAAAGCCCTAAAGAATAATATGTCTTCGCATTGAGCGTCACACTCTCTTTTACCGCCAACTCTTGGAGGCGAGTTTTGGTTACTGTTATGTTTTCCTGATCTTCCATTTCTGCATACATCCGCAGGAGCAGGTTCAAACACTTTAGATAACCATCGTAATTTTTTTCATTGAAGTATAGCTCTGAAGCTTGATCGATTTTTTTTACTGCTATTGTAAAGTCGCTTCGATCACAGTAGAGCTTACCAAGTTCATAAACTTCGTCCGCCGGTAAAGAAGTTGACGACTTCTTTAAAGAACTGTTATTCAATTTCCCACCCTATAATCCTTCTTATCTTCCTAACAAATTTCTTACAAATCCTTAAACTTTGGTCAATTTGAATCTTCTGCACTTCTCAATTAAACACACAAACGGCCCACTGAGTCGCAACCTTCAGAAGGGATTACATTAAGTTTATATAATTTCGAGAGTATTTTTTTTATTACTGTAGCTATTACGGCAGCTTAGTCGGTCGACCTTTGTGGTGTTGATGTTACTGGCTGTAGCCATCTTCTTTGCTAACGTAGGCCGAATCAAAATCCACAACGGGATTTTCTGGCAGACTTGAAATTCGGGTCTGAAGATCATTTTGAGTAATTTTCAAGGCTCGTAAATATTTGCTGGCCAAATAAGAAATCTTTGTGGCATCCACAAAATCAATTCCAGCCTCAAAAACCCTCTCCAATAGTGCCAAAACAGCAGCCTCCGCATATCTGCGACCATTCTCATTTGGTGGATAGAATATAGAATCAATCACATATAAACGGCCCTGGATGTGGCCCGTGACTCCGGCTATCATTCCACCTTCACCATACAACTTCTCTGTCTCATTGTGCGAGGCATACACCTCCACAGTGAAAGCGTGAGATCGATCATAGAGCTTTAAAAAGTTGTTCAACTCCGTACCTATGGCGACCGAGTTATCCCTTTGACTCACAAATTTTTGATCATGTTTTCGGGCCAACCTAGTCGCCAAACTAGGGTTGTAATTAAATACAATTTGATAACCCGAACTCAAAGCCCTTGAGGTGAACTTCTTAATTTCTCCGTAAGTTTTAACACCTTCTTTAACCTGTTGCCTAGTTATCACGTAGCGCTCTTCAGGCAGCATCCATCCTTCAATACTGTAATAAGACAGCTGTGGGGCCGCTTCTAACCTGTGAAAGCTCATAACTGTTTTATCTAACAACTTCCAAGTCTCAGTTGAAGTTAAGTTTCTGACACTTCCATCGTTCTCAATAATAACCAGTTCTGGAGCTGCAGAGTCAATAACACCGTCAGCGATACCCACCGAAGCTGAGTCCTTTCCAACTATGAAATACAGGCTTCTATCCGTTCGACTATTATCCTGAGTAGAGTGTTGAACAGCCGCTTTCTCATCAGATACTACATAAATTTTTTGCTCCCAGCGAATGGCTCCAAATTTTCCAGCCTCGTCCAAAGCCTCAACGGAAACATCCGGATGCACTCCCAAAAAACCCATTTTTCCAATTCTTGATTCAACTGGTGGAAATCCGGAAAAAGACTCTTCTCCCTCATAACCAAGAGCCGTCGAGCACGAAGACTTCTCATGTGCAAAAGAAAAAATCGAAAATATATTAAGGAGTATTGTTATAACTATAGTCTTCTTCATTTCTAACGGGGCAGTATACGCCCTGTTAGAAGCCTGGTCTATCTGCGTTGAAATTTTTACGTTACTGTCAATCCCATTAGTAATAAGGTAAATAGCGGGCTCAATCAGCCAGCCAATTTGCCAAATGAGTTACCAAATCAATGTGGTTGCTCTTGAAGAGAATGGCCTGTGTACTGAGCCCTCAGGCCTATTTCCCTGTCCAGTCGGACCTTAAACAACTCTTTCGCATTTTTAATAGCAAGGGCATTCACCAAAACCTGGTCAACGTGATCCACAAGTAAAACTTTAAGCTCTTTCATAACTTCTTTGGGAATGTCTTTCAGGTCCTTCTCGTTCTCTTTTGGCACAATAACGGTTTTAATTCCCCCTCTATGAGCAGCCAAAATCTTTTCTTTAAGCCCCCCGATAGCAAGAACCCGCCCTCTCAAGGTCACTTCGCCCGTCATCGCCACAATTTTTTTAACAGGTATTTTGGTAAGTGCCGAAACGATACTTGTGGTTATGGCAATTCCAGCGGAAGGTCCGTCTTTAGGGATGGCTCCTTCCGGAGCGTGAATGTGCACATCGAGATTTGCGATGTAATCCTTATCAAAGCCAAACAATGGCCCCCGCGACCTCACGTAGCTCATTGCGGCCACACAGGACTCCTTCATAACATCGCCAAGTTGGCCTGTTATTGTGAATTTTCCCTTTCCTGGAACCACAGAGACCTCCACAGGAAGCAAGTCCCCTCCAACTTCGGTCCAAGCCATACCATTAGTTAAGCCCACTTCATCCACCCCCTCTATTTTGCCGTGCTTGTATTTATGAGGGCCTAACAGTTCTTTGACCTTTTTGGGAGTGATTGCATAAGGCTTAACAGCCGCTGCTTTTTTTCCCTTCAGATCTTTTTTCAGCTCTTCGGTTACAATCTCTTTAGCTGCTTTTCTGCAAAGATTTGCTATTTGTCTTTCCAGGTTTCTAACTCCTGCCTCTCGTGTATAGTACTTAATTAACTCTAGGAGAGAAGCATCGTTTATCGTAACTTTTTTCTCAACTAAACCATGCATTTCAATCTGCTTTGGAACAAGATATTTTTTGGCAATATTCAACTTCTCTTGCTCGATATACCCCTCAAGACTAATGACTTCCATACGATCCAAAAGTGGACGAGGAATAGGGTGCAAGGAGTTGGCCGTAGCTACAAACATTGTCTGAGACAAGTCGTAATCCACTTCAATATAGTGATCGACAAAATTTTTATTCTGCTCAGGATCTAAAACCTCCAAAAGGGCTGATGAGGGGTCTCCTCTAAAATCGTTGCTCATCTTGTCGATTTCGTCGAGCAATAGCAGGGGATTGCCAAACTCACTCTTTCTCATGGCCTGTATAATCTTGCCCGGCATAGCACCTACATAAGTTTTACGATGCCCCCTGATTTCTGCCTCGTCTCGAACTCCTCCCAAAGAAATTCTGGCAAATGGACGATTTAAAGACTTCGCAATAGATTTTGCCAAAGAAGTTTTTCCAACCCCGGGAGGTCCAACCAAACACAAAATTGGACCCCTTAACTCAGAGGTGAGTGACTGCACGGCCAAGTGTTCAAGGATTCTTTCTTTTACCTTTTCTAAACCCCAATGATCGTCATCTAGTATTTCTTTAGCCACTTCGATATCATGCTTTTCAGTCGCATACTCATACCAAGGCAAGTCCAGCATCCAATCAATATAATTTCTCACCACGGCAGCTTCAGCGCTCATTGGCGACATCATTTTGAGTTTTTTAATTTCTTTTTCAACCTTCTTACGGCCCTCTTCTGAGATCTTCTTTTTCGCTAAACGCTTCTCCAGTTCCTCAAGCTCCTGGGCATAGTCATCTTTTTCCCCTAGCTCTTTTTGAATCGCTTGCATCTGCTCATTCAAATAGTATTCCTTTTGAGAACGCTCCATTTGCTTCTTTACACGTCCGCGAATTTTTTTCTCTACCTCTAAAATTTCAATCTCACCAGTCATAAGGTTGAGCAATTCTTCTAGTCGTGACCCAGGATCAGCAATCTCCAGCAATCTTTGTTTGTCTTCAATTTTTAAATTGAGTTGAGCCAATATAATGTCCGCTAACTCGCTGGGATCTTCAATTGTCGAAACCCTCATGAGAATTTCAGGGGGAATTCGTTTATTCAATTTTACATAAGTCTCAAATGTTGTTTTTACAGATCGCGTAAGAGCCTTTGTTTCGCTCTCTTTGGCAACCCTTTCGTGTATGTCCTCAACCTCAACAACAAAGTGGCCATCAGTTTGGACAAATTTGTTGATCCTGACTCGCCTTTTTCCTTCGACCAGAACTTTCACAGTCCCATCAGGAAGTCGCAACAACTGGATAATTGTCCCTACTGTCCCAATCGTATTAATTTCTTCGGGCTGGGGATTATTTGTCTTTGCATCTTTTTGTGCGGCAAGAACTATGTCTGTTTGCTTACTCATAGCCTCTTCAAGAGCGTTAATACTTTTTTCGCGACCAACAAAAAGTGGCATCATCATATGAGGAAAGATTATTAAATCCCTAAGAGGGAGCATCGGCAAATTGTATTTTGAGGCACTCGCAGTTTCACTCATCTTACGTTCCTTTTTGAGCCCAAAGCTCATATTCCTACTTTGCAGTCACGCATAGTAGCTTTGCTAACAGTTATTGTTTAACAGTTCTACTCTATATTGTTTTACTTTGTGATAAAAAAGAGCTTTTAGGCAATTTCACTTTTAGTGGTACGATCTTCTTCGCCTTCACCGCCATCGGCCTTACCTTTTTTAGCACCGTAAATTAATTCCGGTTGACCAGCTCCACTGATCACCTTATCCGTAATTATACATTCCTTTACGTTGCTCTTGGAAGGAATTTCAAACATAATGTCTAGCATTGAAGTTTCTAATACACTTCTGAGACCTCTAGCGCCTGTGTTTCTTCTTATGGCCTCTTTTGCCACGGCTTGTAAAGCCTCGTCAGTAAACACAAGCTTTACTCCTTCAAACTCAAAAAGCTTCTGGTATTGCTTAGTTATAGAGTTTTTAGGCCGAACCAAAATGTCGATAAGGGCCTCTTCTGTCAATTGGTCTAGAACAGCAATTACAGGCAATCTTCCAATAAATTCAGGAATTAAACCAAATCTTGCAAGATCATCTGGTTCTAATTTTTTTAGGCTGTTCTCTTCTTTTGTTTTCCTCTCATCTTTAGTAGAAATATCCGCGGCAATACCCAAAGCTTTGTTTGTGACACGATTTTCAACAATCTTTTCCAGCCCGACAAAAGCCCCACCAACAATAAATAAAATATTAGACGTGTCGACTTGTATAAACTCTTGCTGAGGATGTTTTCTTCCACCTTTAGGAGGTAAGTTGGCAACCGTGCCTTCTAAAATTTTAAGTAGAGCTTGCTGAACGCCTTCACCACTTACATCTCTTGTAATTGAAGGGTTTTCAGACTTTCTGGTGATCTTATCAATTTCATCAATATAAATAACTCCGCGCTGGGCCTTTTCTACATCATAATCCGCAGCTTGAAGCAAATTTAAAACTACATTTTCAACATCTTCACCGACGTATCCAGCCTCTGTTAAAGCCGTAGCGTCAGCCATTGCAAATGGAACATTTAAAATCTTTGCGATAGTTTGGGCCAGCAAAGTCTTTCCTGACCCCGTGGGACCAATTAGGAGTATATTACTTTTTGCAATCTCAATATCACCCTTTTTGCCACTGCTGGCATTAATTCGCTTGTAGTGATTGTGAACTGCAACAGCAAGGGCCTTTTTTGCGGTTTCTTGTCCTATGACGTAGTCATCCAAGTACGACTTGATGTCAACGGGCTTAGGCACACGAAAGGTCCCATGACTCGTAACTTCTCTCTCCCTCTCTTCTTGAATAATGTCATTACACAAATCAATACATTCATCGCAAATGTAAACACCGGGACCTGCAATTAATTTTTTTACTTCTTTCTGGCTCTTGCCACAAAAACTGCAACAGAGCGTTCCATGAGTTTTTTCTTTATCTGCCATCTGTTCACGTTTCCTTTGTTTTCTTTCTGCTCGAAACTACCAAATCTACCAAACCAAAATCTTTTGCCTCACTTGCCGTCATAAAATTGTCTCTATCCATCGCTGCAGTCAACTCGTCAAAATTTCGCCCAGTGTGTTTCACGTATATATCAGTCAATTTCTGTTTAGTTTTTATCATTTCCCTTGCGTGAATTTCAATATCACTCGCCTGACCTGATAAACCTCCACCACCAATTAAGGGTTGGTGAATCATAACCTTCGAGTTAGGAAGCACATATCTCTTTCCCTCGGCCCCAGCAGTTAATAACAAGGAGCCCATGCTGGCCGCCAAACCAATACAGTAAGTGCTGACGTCACACTTCACAAATTGCATGATATCATAAATAGCCAACCCAGCGGAAACACTTCCTCCAGGAGAATTGATATAAAGGTGTATATCTTTTTCAGGGTTGTCCATTTCTAGAAAAAACATTTGAGCTATAATGCTATTGGCCACATCATCCGTTACAGGGGTCCCCAAAAAAATAAGACGATCTTTAAGTAGCCTAGAGTAAATGTCATAACTTCTCTCACCCTTTGGCGTTTGTTCAACAACAATCGGAATTAAGGCAGATGTAATATTTGAACTCATGTTGGTAAAACTCCCTTCTAGATACCTTGATTATGCCACTTACATTCTTTTAAGCGATAAAGTTTGAAATTTCTAGTCAGTACTCTAGGCAAAAAATTCCTACTTCAATATCGACACTTTTATGTAAATGTCCAGCCATCAATTCGGACTAATCTCGCAACGACTTGAAAAATATCTGTGCTTTTATTTTTAGATCTAATTGCACCAAATTAATCAGCTTCATTGTAGGTTATTCCGAATAACTAAAACTGTCTAAAGTCCAGCTTCCTATTGACTTTGATTGTAATTTTGACATAACGCTTTAAACGAGGAAATTTTTGGCCTCTCTCAGCCCTCACTTTTGGTCGGGTTCAAAACACAAATTCGCTTTGCTTGTTTAATAACGTCCGGCCGCTTATCAAGAGCTAGTCGTTAGAACTCATCATTGGAACTAGTCATTGGAAAATATAAAAAATAGTGCTAATTTGGCACGCTCACGAGCAAGAAAAACACGGGTCACGCTTATGTTTTGCGGATTGCGTTATTGGGCGGTGCGCCCACTCATCTGCTGAACAAATAGCTGTGAATTTAAAAAAACAGGAGCACGAATGAAAATACTCATTCAAAAGGATAATGATAAAAAAACTCAAGTAAATTCCACAACTCTAATTGAATTTTGCGTTAGGGAAAATTCAAGCAAAAAATCTCACGACAAAGTTAAAGTGGATAACCTAAAAGCCGGCAAGGAGATCTCAAAACTCATTAACGACTCCATTGAGGAGGGCCATTTTTCCGCCGATCCAAACGAAACTATTCTATTTAGAAATTCAAATATTGAAGGATACAAACATCTGCTCATCGTTTCTTTGGGAGATGATAAAAAACTGGGCGAAGAGTCTCTTCGAAGGGCCTGCGCTGCTGTAGAGAAAGTTCTGGTAAAAAATAAAGTCCATACAGCTACAGTTAATATGGAAAGTCTACTCAGCAAGTTCGCGAAAGACGTAAGTTCCGCGACTGCGGCAGCGGTCGAAGGCTTTCTCTTGGCTGATTATGAGTTTGATAAGTTTAAAAATAAAGAGGCCCAAAGCAAACAACATCCAGTTAAAACGTTGTATCTAAAATGCTCGCCTCGATTAAAGGTGACTCAAATTGAAAAGGGGCTAGAAGTTGGCGAGATTATGAGTTCCTGTGTTAATTTTGCCAGAGAACTTGGTGACACTCCAGGAAACCTGCTCACTCCAGAAATTCTAGGACAAGAGGCCACTCGCGCGGCAAAAGGAACAGCCCTCAAAGTTACAGTTTGGGATGTTGAAAAAATTAAAAAAGAAAAAATGGGCGGACTCTACGGCGTTGGGAAAGGCAGTGATAATGGCCCCAGATTTATTATTATGGAGTACAAAGGTGGGCCGGTCTCAAAAAAACCCATTTGCTTTGTCGGAAAAGGACTAACTTTTGATGCTGGCGGGATTAGCATAAAACCCTCCGCCGCTATGGATGAAATGAAATATGACATGTGTGGAGGCTCAACCGTTATTGGAACCATGCTAGCCATTGCGAAACTTAAGCTCAAGATCAATGCTGTCGCCTACATCCCCGCCGCTGAAAACCTTCTGGGCCCTTCGGCAACCAAGCCCGGAGATATCTTAACTGCGCGAAGTGGTAAAACCGTTGAGGTGTTAAATACTGACGCTGAGGGAAGACTTATCCTCATGGACGCTTTAACTTATGCCTGCGAAAAAAAACCGGCCGTAATTTACGATGCCGCCACTCTCACTGGTGCCATTGTCGTGGCTCTCCATAACGTTTATACAGGTTACTTCACTCGCGATAAAAAACTTAAGGATAAAATTGAACAATGTGCAGAGATCGCTGGAGAACGCGTATGGCAAATGCCACTACATGACGATCACGTCGGCGACATGAAGGGGAGACACGCAGATCTTCAAAACATTTCCAACTTTAAAGGTGCCGGCAGCTCAACAGCAGCTGCATTTCTTGAGCAATTTGTGGACAAAGATATTCCTTGGGCTCATTTTGATATCGCGGGAACAGCCTGGGACCTAGGTCATAGATTTGGATACTGCCCGGCTAAGGGAGCCTCGGGCGTTATGATCCGGACTTTTGTCGAACTTGCCAAGAATTCCTAAAAGAACAGTTAAAATTACCCGATTAGCCTTTGAGAGATATACAAAGATAAAAGGGTGTTTGTTTGTACAAGAATTCTAAATTTATATTCATAGCTGGGGTCTTATTCTTGGGTGCAATTTTAATTGGCACCCAGATTTCAATGAAATCGTGGAATGGGATGGTTTATTGGTACCCAGAAAGCGAAAGACAGCCAGCCGCAATAAAAAAAGTTTTTGATTTTTCCCACCTCGAAGGTGGTGCACTTAAATTGGCTTCACATAAGCGATTACTTGCAGATGCAAATGTCATCGAAACTGATGACAGCTTTGGGATTGACCTCGGACATTTTGTTATCAAGGGGCCAGACAATCTTCGCCGATTCGCCTGTGATATTTACAATAAGGTTGAACTAACTTTTGAGTCTGCAGACATGTCTGTAAATGGTGAGCCCTCTATCATGAAAGTCAGCGCAGATTGCAAGGTAAATAAAGACATGAATCGTATCCAAACACTTTGGATACCTATGAAGCAAATTCTCGAACAAAAAGAAGGCGATCTTGAACTTCAACTCATTAGTAAAGAAAAAATCTTGTTTACCTTCTCCAATATTGGGGATCGTTGGCCTCGAGCCTGGATGCTTTCACATATAAAGATGTATAGTGAATTGAACACCTCTCGTTTTTTAGAAGTTCAACAAGAAGAAATGAGAAGTATTCTTGAGCGACCTTTGACGCTTGTGTGGGATCGCGATTGATTAAGGCCCGCTATATAAGTTTGGCTTCGTAAAATTCACGAGCTATCGCAAGCATCCCAATTTTTGCAGCCCATCCGTATACATTTTCCATGGGACACTTAGATGTATCAACCTTTAAATCCGATATGCACAACCGCTTATATACAGCCCCTGGAGAGTTCAAACTGTCGCTCGGTCCCTTTTGAGAGTGCGAACGTAAAAAACCACCACAAAGTTTTTGCCCAACCATATATATCGCTGGCTCAGCAGTGCCGTAGTCTCCGACATATTTAGTCGGAATACCCTCTTGGATAATGACTTCGTCAAAACCTCCACCGCCTTTGGCCGCTTTCATTTTTTTTCTCAGTTTATAATTCCAATTCCGAATTTCATCACCAGATTCTACCTTTGTTACGCCCAGACCATAAGTTCCAGAGCTGTTCTTAACAAACACAAAAGGCTTTACAGAAATATCTGCTTTTTTGTAATCTTCTGCTAGTGTCTCAATAAATAAGTCAACTTTATGAGCCAGATCCAAACGTGAAGCTTCTAAATTTATATCAAAACCCCTATAAGACTCTGTCTTAATTTGCAAAACAATGGCTGGAACCTCAATAAGGTGGGCAAAATCTTGAACTAATTGATTGTAGTTTCGAAAAAAAGCCTCTTTTCTGCGCCAATACCAACCCATCTTAAAGTGGGGATTCACTGGAATCTCTAACTGATCTGCCCACTCACTGTAGTCGTTAGAAAAATCATTATTGTTTATGATTAATTCCGGTTCGACGCCATCAACCTGAATTTTATTTCCTACTTTTTTAGACCCAAAAACAATCAAGCTGTGACCGTGAGCCGAGGTAACTGTTAGAGGCTCTTCCAAATCTCTAGGAATCGCAACGCGAACTTGGTATCCGGCACTTTCTATAAGGTTTTTGATTGTGTACACGTTTTCCCAATAATAAGTATTTGCTGTATGCTCCTCTGCCAATACAACAAGCTGCCTAAGCTCCGGGTACTTTTCTTGCAAATACTGTTTAAATATAACTGGAGCATTCTCTTTATCTACATCACATATATTATTGAAACCTGCCGGAAATATGTTTGCATCTACGGGGGTAACCTTCATTCCCGAATCTCGAATATCAAAACTTGAATAAATGGGAAAGGACAACCCCTTAGCTTGGTTTAAATACCACTCTTCAACTTTTGATTTATTTTTACATATTTGATCATGAAGATATTTTTGTATCACTTGAAATTCTTCCTTTGCCAGTCTTCCCTTGCTCAGACACCTACTGATAATCTTTACCGCAAGTTTTTGAGTAAATCTCGGCAGATCCGGCTACCAATATGGGCATGGCCAACAAGATGAGTCCGGGAATTAAAAGTGTCAAGCCGATAACTGACCCCATCCCCATAAAAGTTGCAGTATGGGCTCGAAAATGAACCCATCTGTCTTTGAACCCAAGTTCGGCCATTTCATAGCTAAAATCCATACTGTCCAAGGCCATCATTACAAATGCGGCAAATGAGGTAAGAATATTCACCCCTGGAAGGAACGACCCTAAAAATAGTAAAACTCCTATAAAAGCAAAAATAGATGTTCGAATTAATGAAACCCTCAGCATTCTAATGCTCGTCTTTATCCAGGTCACCCACTGGAACTTCTGATAGGCAATCACACCGTTTAGCATCAGAATTTTTTCTGCTAAAACAGAGTGGAATGGAGAGGAAATAATTGAAGCTAATAGGTACGCAAGAAATAAACTTACGACGATGAAACCAATAGCCAGAATAAAATATAGGGGATAGTACAATAGTGAATAAATCCAGCCAGATGGGTCGGCAAAAATGAGCCCTAGACCTGATCCTACCCACGCAGACAAGTTAGCAAATCCAAAGGTAAGAAAAAAACTGAACATTATCAAATTAAGTAAAAGGGGTATCAATGCCCATATCCACAAAGTTTTCTTCCGTTGTAAAATCTTAAACCCAATAACAATTGCACTTAAACCTAAGGCAAAACCTCTTAAGCCTTTACCCATTTTATTTAACCTTTCGTTTTATCCCAAAACGCTCCCTATCTTCTTTTGTGCTTTTTACTGAGCCTGAGTTTTTAACTAAATAGCCTTGAAAGAGAATTTCTTTTTTTTGAAGCTGATTAAACAAGGCCACCATAATCTCTTGATTTATAGCTTCGGGAAAACGGGATCTTTTTAAAATCTCCATATTTGTCAGAGTTGATTTGGCCAATTCCAGGGCCTCATCATATGACTCAATCTGAGTGAGTCGGAGCCACAACTTGTCGTAGGCTTTCAATATGGTCTCAGCTGAACGCGGTGACCATTGACTATTATCTAACTCCACAGAACGCAACAGGTACTTTTGAGCAAACTCAATACTCTTAACGACCTGAAGCCCCCGCTGTTGGTTCATAGAGTCCACTTGCAAACTTCCCATAGAAAATAGAGTTTTTGCCAATAGTTCTTTTTTTTCATGCTCTTTCATTCTCGCTGAACTGATCTTGGCCAACCCTAATTCGGCTCGCCTATAGTGCTCCTTAGCGGCCTCCAAATTGCCTTGGCGAGCATAAGCCGCAGCCAAACGAGCTGGCAATTCTGCATAGGCCACTTCTGGAGGTAGTGAGTCTAATCGCCTTTCTAGATCAATAAGGCTGCTAATTACTTTTATATCATTGCCCACACACTCATATGCCTTTGAGAGATGATAAATAGACTGAGCTTGCAAACGGCTTTGCTCGGGAGAACTTGCCTTTATGGCCTTTCTGAAACTCTGTCCAGCTCCCTTGCAATTTCCTACAGCTTCGTAGGCGACTCCCATATTAAACAATGTCATCGTCTCTACACCTGTAGCCGGGGCCTTTTGTAGAAGTTCTTGATACTTTGAAATAGCGCCAGAATAGTTGGCTTGATCCAAAAGTTTATTACCCTCATTGAACAGCTCTAAGCTTAACCTCTCTCTTTCCCTTTGCCTTTCAATGCCCTCCTGTCCTTCTTTTGCTCCACCCAACATAGAGCAATTCACAACCCCCCACATAAATGCAGTCAAAAAAATTCCGTACTTGAGTTTAAACACGAATAACTCCTTTATTTTATAACTCCCAAATCCGCGGAGATCCTTTCCAAACCCGTTAAACCAGATAATTCGTCTATAAAATTATCTATTAATACCATGTTTGCTTCGAGTTGTCTCATCTCCCTCTCAATTCTTTTAACCTCTTCAAATGTAGAATCGTATAGGGCATTAAATTTGTTGCTAAGAGGAGTCAACTCCTCTTCTACTTTCTCCCAATTGGAAAAATACCGATTGATCACCATGGCACTCAATCTAAAGCCCATGGCCCTAAGACTTGAAAGAATCAACTCCGCTTCTTTTATTTTTATTTTGTCAAAAGCTGAGACGAGAACAAAGTTTGTCTGTGGATCTCTCAATAGCTTACGCACGTCTAAGCTTCTTTGGCTTATAACTTCTTGAACTTCTTGGATAGAGCTAAAAAATTGAGACAGTTCACGAATAAAAACAGCACCAGTAAGCCTTTCTAAAGCAGCCAATACCGTTAAGGTCCCCTTGCTTACAATTCGCGTAAGCAAGTTCTGATTATCTGGGGCACTTATAAACCATTTTGTGATTGTTTTTTGAAAAAGTGCATAAAGTTTTTCTGGCGCATTAAAAAAGTCCATTGCATTTTGCGCAGGCGGTGTATCCAATATAACCAAATCATATTCACCGTCCACTGTTGCCCTATAAAGTCGATCCAGGGATGTAAACTCTTGGGAGCCACTTAAATTGGTAGACAATTGCTTATACAGAGTATTGTTAAGTATCGCCTGCGCCCTCTCTGGATCTGATGTGTTAGAAAGTATAAACTCGTTAAACGAAGTTTGAGGGTCAACCAATCCAGCAAACAGTTTTCCACCAAAGTTTTGCCCAGGCACCCAAACATCACCTTTCACTTGAGTGCTCAGCCCCAAGGCCTGCGCCAGTCTGTTTGCTGGGTCAATGGTTAGCACCAGGACCTTTAACCCTCTTTGTGCCGCGTACACGCCTAAACTTGCAGCAATTGTTGTTTTTCCAACCCCACCAGTTCCAACGCAAATAATAATTTTTGAATTCTCAATTAAGGACTTCATATTCACCAAAATACCGCGAAAGGGCCTTTATTCTATTTTGCGCCAAAGGCTCCAAGCTCAATGGCAGGCTAATAGTTTTAGCTTTTAAAGCTGATAGCTGACTTTTTGACCTCTCCTCCTGTACTAAAAGATGCCTCAAAAATTTAGCGAACTTACTCGACTTGCCCTCCAGGTCCACCGTAAGTAAAGTCTCAATGCGCTTATTAATAACTAGAGTCGGCTGAATGTGAAACTCCTCTCTTATTAACTCGTTGAACTCACAGGCCTCCTGAACAGGAAGCTCTTCGGTAGTGGTCACCCATAAAAAGTGGCACAACTTGGGGTTAGTTAGGGTTTCATGTATACTCTGGCTTTGAGCGCCCATGGGGCCTAAAGTAATAGTCTCCGCCATCGCCTTCGGGACTCGCAGGAGGGATAAAAAATGTCCCGATGAGTATCCGTCTAGAACTATTCTGTCGTATTGCAGTGGAGGACCTACCTTTCTGGGGCCAGAAGTTAATTTGCCGACTAGGGCCAACTCCTGCAAAGCCGGCGCGGCCTTAACAAGAGTCCTCATGATTTTATTTTCGAAAAATAGATTAACTATGGCCGGAATGGGAATGTAGTGAGCAATGAACTCCTTAAGACAACTCTCTCCAGACCAAACAGCCAAATCCAAATTGGGGGACACCTCTATAGGTGAAAAGCCAATTTTCTGCTCGTAAACTAAATCAAAATAACTATTGTCGCCAAGCTCTACAACGAGGGTTTTGTAAGATTTTGCAGCAAAATGTTGCCCGAGGGCGGCTGCTACTGTGCTTTTCCCAACTCCACCCTTACCACTAACTAAAAATATTGATGGATCGTTTGTTGATAGATTTTTTGTAGACAATTCTGAACTCACTTTTAAATGCACCCGCCTTAAACCCCCACTACCTTACAGGTGCCTATATACTCATAGGAGTTTTTTTGCATTGCGCTACTTTTTACTTGCACTATTTCATGGCATTCCTTATAAAATGCCATCTCTAGCCTCCAAAGAACTCAGGCTTTAAGAACTCAAGCTTTGATTTCTCATTGCGCAAGCCATTGAGCTATCAAAGCCGACTATCGCAACTGACTATAAACTAACCCTATAGGAGAGTACATGAAGTCAACACTCGACACACTCGGCGGATTAAGCCGTAAATTAAATATCGAAGTTTCTGCTGAGAAAGTCTCAGATACCTTTCACAAGATGTATCAAGGAATCCAAAAAAGTGCCACCATAAAAGGTTTTCGCAAAGGCAAGGCCCCACTCTCCACTATTAAGAGTCTTTACTCCGATCGCGTTAAACAAGATGTTTTGCAGCAACTTGTATCCGACACCTACCACTTAGCTCTTAAGGAACATTCTTTAGATCCCGTGACTCAACCTGAAATTGAAGTCGTAACCTATGACGAGTCTGGCTCCTTTCAATACACCGCCGAATTAGAAGTGCGTCCAGAAATCGAACTCAAAAAGGTGGAAGGATTAACTGTTGAAAAAGAAATTCTTGAACTTAAAGACACCTTTGTTGAAGAGACCTTAAAAAATATTCAAAGTAATTTCAAAGAATACGTCCCCGTATTTGAAGATCGTCCGGCTCAAAATGGAGACTTCCTTAAAATTGATTTTGATGGGTATATTAATGGAACTCCCCTCGACGGAGGGAAGGCCGACGGACACGTTCTTGAGCTGGGAAGTAATAGTTTCATTCCCGGGTTTGAAGAGGGTCTTGTGGGCACCAAGCCTGGACAAGAAATTTCTTTAGACCTTACGTTTCCCATTGACTATCATGTCGAGGATTTAAAAGGTCAAAAAGTACTTTTTAAAATCAAAGTGCACGAAATTAATAAACAATCTCTGCCAGAAATTAACGACGAACTTGCTCAAAAGGTAAATCCTCAGTTTAAAAGCATTGATGATCTCAAAAAAGCTATCCGCGATGACTTTGAAAAAAGTGAAACCCGACGCATTCAGGAAGATTTAAAAAATAGGGTCTTAAAAGAACTCGCAAAAGAAAACCCCGTAGATGTTCCAAAGACTTTGCTCAATGATCAAAAACACAGACTTGAGCTAGACGTGGAGCAACGTTTGCAACGCCAAGGTCTTGATCCTGAGGGTATCAAACAATACAAAGAAAAGTGGAAAGAGGACCTAGATAAAACTGCCAGCTTTATGGTGCAAACTAGTTTTCTGATAGACAAAATTGCACAAACAGAAAGCCTCAGGCCCACAGCTGAAGACCTTGACAAAAAAATGAACGAAATGAGCATTGAAATGAATTTTGCTCTCGATCAAATAAAACAATACTACCAAGATCAAGACAAACACTCAGCTCTGTATTATCAAGTTATGGAAGAAAAGGTCATTTCTTTCCTTCTAGACAAAGCCAAGATTAAAGAAGTACAAAAAGATCAGCTAAAAGAAGAGGCCTAGTCCTCTCACATCCTTTTAATTACAGCCCAAGCCTTCAAATAATTGTAGGCTTGGAAGATCTGAAAATCTTCAGCCAGCAACCCTTCTTTTGGAGACATGTCTTTTTCTTTTACTGACTCTTCTGTCCACCAAAAGTCCATCATATTCTTGCTGGTCTTTTTCAATTCTGCCTTTTCCTTTTCACTCAGGAGATGTCCGCGGATGTCTTTTTCTCTTCGTACTCTTTTTTCTTTTCTCAATTTCTCTAACACGGATTTGTCTAAATCTTCCAATTCCACATCGGGATTTATACCCTCAGCCTGAATGGAAACCCCATTTGGAGTGTAGTATCTTGCAACAGTGAGTTTAAGACCAGACCCATCACCTAACTTTACAACTGATTGCACAGAGCCCTTGCCAAAACTTCTCTTTCCCATAATGAGAGCTCTTTTATTGTCTTGCAAAGCTCCTGCTAAGATTTCACTTGCACTGGCTGAGTATTCATCAATTAAGATTACAACCGGAAAGCCCTCCAAGGTCCCTTTCTTTTTTGCATAAACAACTTCCTTTTCTTTTTCGTTTCTTCCAATCGTGCTAACTATGGTGCCTTCACTTAAAAATAGATCACTAATAAGAGTGGCTTGATTTAAAAGACCTCCAGGATTTTTGCGCAAATCGATAACCAACCCTTTTGTTCCCTTGTGTTTCTTTTCATGTTCAGCGAGAGTACGGACGAGGTCTGAATGTGTATTCTCAATAAACGAAGTTATTTTAATGTAAGCATAACCCTCGTCTAAATCCGTATATTTGACTGATTTTATCTTAACAATTCCTCGTTTGATTACAAAGTCCTTCGGAGCTTCAAAACCATCTCTGAAAATGCCCAACACAACTTTGGAGTCTTTTTTACCCTTCATCATCTTGGCTGCCTCGGCAAGGCTTAATCCCTTAGTTGACTCTCCATTAATGCTAACCACCTTATCGCCCGGTTTGATTCCCGCTTTCCATGCGGGAGTGTCTTCTATTGGAGAAATCACAGTAAGAACACCCTTGGTTAGAGTAATTTCTATCCCTAAACCTCCAAACTCCCCACTGGTTTCTGATTCAAATTCCTTATAAATATCTGGTGACAAAAAGTTAGTGTGGGGGTCTAACTCCTTAAGCATTCCTTTAATTCCCCCATAAATAAGTTTTTTTGTGTCAACCTCTTCCACGTAATATTGTTGGACAAGATTCAGAACCTTCGAAAATAATTGTAGTTCTGTATATCTTTCTGAAGCCAGGCTAAACACAATTGGCGCAGAAACACCCAGTCCTGTAAGAATTAAACCTACTAAAGCCATTCTTTTTATTTTTTTATTCACCTGTTATCTCCCAGTTGAAAGTTGCTAACAATCCAACTTTTTGGATCAATAGCGTCCGAAAAGTGTCTGATTTCAAAATAAATCCCCTCACCAAATCTTTGAGATGAATCCCCTGACAGAGCTATTTTATGGCTGCTGTTGACTCTCTGTCCTTTTTTAACAAGAGTTTTACTTAAATGAGTATAGAGGGTATAATAGTGATCTCCATGATCAATAATAAGTGAATTGCCGTAGCCCTGCACCACTCCCGAAAATTCCACAACCCCTTTGTGTATGGCTCTCACTTCAGTACCCTGAGGTACCATGTAGAAGTGCCCTTTGTGGACCAACCGGTACTTTTGATCCGGGTCCTCAATAACTCCATAACCCTTGATCAGCTGACCCAATACAGGTGGATGTAAAAGGCCACGCATCGTGAAAAATGAGTTGTCTAACACTTCTTCTATTGATGAGCCTTCCTTCTCTAGGATTCTCAAAGTTTTGTTCCGATACAACTCCAACCTTTGAATTTCAATAGCTTTATTTTTTTCCAAAGAGGCTAGAACCTGAGCTTTTTCATTCTGCTTACTTTCTAAAGATTTCTCTTGATCTTGAAGGTCTTTTCTTGAGTTCACTAAATTAATGACTTCAACCTTTAACCTTTCTCTCTTTTTCATTAGTTTTTTTAGATCTTCCTGATACTCCACTATGACTTTATAATCATTTTCACTGTAAATTTTTAAATACTTCAAAAGTCTATCTAACTCATGTGAACTTTTTGAAGAGAACAAAATTGGTAGCACACCACTTGCGCGAAGTTTGTAGATTGTTCTAAGCTTTGCAGACAGAATTTTTTGTTGCTCTTCCAATTGTTTTTCTAGTACGGCAATATCTTTTGCAATTCCCTTAACGTTGATATCTGCAGTTAGCATCCGATTCGTAATCGAATCTCTTTTTTTACTCATATTCTTCATCTGCTGATTGATGTCATAAAGAGTACTCAGAATTTTCCTCTCTGCCCTTTCCACTTCAATCACCTTAGACTTTGTATGCAAGAATTTTTCTCGAATTTCTTCAATTTCTGGTTGGGAGTCTTCTAAAGCTGCTAAGGCCTGCAGAGGAGTAACAAGACTCGTCAAACAGACTCCTAAAAAAAAATAAGTCCACCCCCCCCTCACACTTCACCCTTCTGAGCTATCCACCCACTGCTTAAGTGTGCAACACACAAAAAAGAACCCAGCCACCCAAAAAATACGCCTGTGGCCACAACATAGAATTGTAGTTGCAGAGATAAAAACTGAACTTTATGATCTCCTCCCCATATTCCTATACCAGAATCAATCGTTTGGATTTGCCAACGATAAAGCACCCAAGTTGCCATTAGGGCTAACACAGAAGAAAACAATCCCATTAGGGCTCCCTCAAACATATAGGGGGCACGTATAAACCATGGTGTGCTCCCTATCAGTTCAAGCACCTCTATCTCGTCGCTTCGTTGATTAATCGAGCTGCGTATTGAATTCCCTATCACAAATAGACTTCCCATCAAGAGAACCAATATAAGAAGCCCACTTGATGCATTAAACTTATCAACAATCGAAGCGTAATTTTTTACCCATCCTTGGCCATAAGATACATCTTCCACTGCTTTTACCTTTGTTAATTCTTCTGCAAACTTAACGAGTTGCGAGAATTTTCCCATGGACCAATCGGCACTAAATTTAATCTCAAAACTCGCAGGCAAAGGATTGTCAAAATTTTCTGTTACAAAAAGATCTGGAACGTATCCCTTGACTTGCTCTTTAAATAAAGCCGCAGCCTGGGACTTTGAAATGTATTCGTAATTCTCTACACCTTCCTGATTTCTAATTTTCTCTAGCAACTCAGCATTTTGCGGATCTTCCTCTTTTAAAAAAACACTCATTCGAATAGAATCTCCCCAATGAGTCAAAACCCGATCTAAATTTTCATGAATCAACAAGGCCGCAGTTACAACGGAAAAGGTTCCTGTCAAAACAACCAGGGTTGCCACCTGCATAGTCAAGTGATGCACGCAAGTTCTATAGAAATGACGCCAATATCTACCTATCAAAATGACTCCATTAACTCGCCAGTTTTAAGATTTATAACCCTTTTCCCTCTTCTTCTAACAAGATCATGATCATGGGTCGCACAAAATACGGTTGTTCCTTGGGCATTAACCTTTTCTAGCAATTCCATAATTTCTTCACTCAGGTCTGGATCCAAATTTCCAGTAGGTTCGTCAGCAATCAAAACCCCTGGCTGGTGGATCAAAGCCCTTGCAATTGCGACCCTTTGTTGCTCTCCTCCCGAGAGTTGTTGTGGCCTCTGATTTTTCTTATAAATGAGACCCACCTGTTCAAGAACTTCGTTGGTTTTAGCTTGGATATAATGCACTTTATCTCCTCGCACTTCTAATGGAAGACTGACATTTTCAAATACAGTTCGATCTTTTAGGAGCTTAAAATCTTGATATATAACCCCTATTTTTCTGCGAAAATAAGGAATATCATTTTTTTTAATTAAATTTAGATCATAGCCTGCCACATTAATTTGACCTGAACTTGGCTTTGAGTAGGCGGATAGAACTCTAAACAGAGTCGTCTTTCCTGCTCCACTGGGCCCTGTAAGAAAAACAAACTCGCCTTTTTGTATACTGAGATTAATGTTTTTTAGCGCTTGAACGGGTCCCGGATAGGTTTTATAAACATGCGAAAACTCAATCATCAGTCTATTGTATATAGACTTAAAAGAGTTGACCAGAAACCAAAAGGTCCAGAATTTTTTTATGCTGAAGCTCTAAGGCTAAACGTATTGCCTTTGGTCCGGAAGATAGGCCTCTTGGTAAGATGTCCTCGTAGGATATCTTCACACTCTTCAAGACAGCACCACCTCGGTACACTCGACTAACAAAATAGGGGTTTTTTTCACCCCAATCTTCTGTCTGCACGTGATATTGTTGCCCCTTTATTGTCAGATCTGTATTAAAGCCCTGTTCCACGGCAACTATTTTGTATCTACTCAAGGGCTGATGACAAGTGAATTGTGGAGTCATGAAAATACTTATTTTAATACACAAATGACTTATGCAATCCGTTATATTTCTCAAGAGTTTTGAACCGACTTTTAAAATTAGTTTTGTGTCTCGTGTTTGTTTCATTTTGAGACAAATTTTTTAGATAAAGGTCTACAGACCAAAGAATGACCCACCGATAAGTCTTGAAACATCAATGTGGGGTATTCTTGATCTTCTCTTACAAAAGTTTAGTCATGCTTATAGCTTTGTCGAGTATAGCCCTGGGCTGTAGCGAAAAAAAGGTTTCAACTCAAGAACTGAACGCCAGAATAAGTCCTGAAATTCCAGGCCCACCCGAGCCAGACTATTGTAGTCAAGTTCAGAACTTTAGCTCAAGTGTCACAATCTCAGGATTAGCTCAGTTTATAATTAGACCCATTAAAACATCAGGGCTAGGGGCGGGCCTGCAGGCTCCAGACACTGACAATCCCAAACCCATCCGCTACGCCGAAGTCAGAGCACTAGATAGTAATGGCAATGTCGTACAATGTGGACAAACTAATGCCAGCGGAAACTTTAGCCTTAGCCTTCCGCAAAGTCAGAATTCCATTACGATTCATATAATGGCGAGAGCTAATCATTCAAAATTAAAAATTTCTGTCCTAGACGCTCCTGAAAATAATAACGTCTACAGTCTTAAGTCTAATGTTAAAGCTGATGCCAGTAAATCCATAACTATGACGGCTCAGGCTACAGGGGACCAACTCGCGGGAGCCTTCAATATCTACGATCAAGTTCTAAATGCAAACGAATACATTCGCTCAGAGATTGGCACCTCATTTGTGGCTAATAAGGTTTCCGCCTATTGGAAGGCTGGGTTTAATCCTGGTGACTACGTCAACACGGGGCCAATCAGTTTTTATTATCCGGGATTTAATCGAATGTTTATTCTAGGTGGGGTTAATGGTGACACCGACAACACAGACACCGATCATTTCGACAACTCTATAATCATTCATGAATATGCTCACTTCCTTGAGGACAATTATGCCGTATCTAACTCCCCTGGTGGAGCCCACAACGGGAACAAACAGATTGATGCTCGCTTGGCCTGGAGTGAGGGTTTTGCCAACTTTTTTAATGCCGCCGTCAGAACTTATATATCGGGAGATGCCACTGCTGCCAACTACGTGGACACCATCGGCAATTCATCTGGAAGTACAAGCATTGGTATTTACGTAGATATTGAATCTTACCAGGGATGCATGATTTGTGATCGTCCAGGAGAAAATGGCGAAGGTGTATTTAGAGAGTTTGCTATTACTAGATTTCTTTATGACACTATCGACGACACTCCAAATGAAGTGGACTATATAGGAAATTGGAATGCCAACTCAAATAGCCCACAACTTGCTGATGGAGTTGGACGAGAAGGCGACACTTACCGTGTTATAATTGGCGGAACTATTAATCTTGGTTCTGGATCGCAAACTTTTTCTATTGGAGATTTAGTTTACTACACAGGCTCTGAATGGATCAAAAATCATCCCGATACCGAGTTTGATAAAATCTCTGGAAAGTTTCCAGAAATTTGGTCGGCTCTTACGGCCAGCGACGGTTTTAAAAGCACAAAAACTAGTTTTCGAGATGTCGGTCTGCTCAATCTTATTCAGTTTGTCGAAAACGCTAGTGACTGGTCACAGCTTCGTATATTTCACGGCATGCCTAACGACACCTCTAACAGTCGCGAATTGCGCCGAGCTTATGCCTATCAAGTGGACACCACAGCCAATGGAGCTTCTAGCTGTGTAGGAAACAACTTTTCAATCCAACCCAAGTCCGAATCGAATTCCTACAGCAATTCAAATCTTCTTAGAAACAATGATTTCTTTTATTACCGCCATGACGGCGGGAGCTTGACCGTCACTCTCAAGTACAAAACTGCCTCTGGCAGCGAGGCCAATTTAGATCTCTATGTTTACAATAATGATGGACCCTTTGGTTATTCTAATGGACTATTGGGCTCCGCCACAAGCTTTCCTGATGGCAACATCACTACTGATGAAACTGAAGTCGTAAACTTAGGTAACCGCGCTGCTGGAGATTATCTTATAAACGTCTATGCGCTTGGTGGAATTGGTGGCCTGACAAATTTTGAAATTCGAACAGGGAGTGGAAAGCTATGTCCAAAAGACGTCAACTTGTAGTCAGAACAAACAAAAAACTATTGTTCAGCACAGGGATCTTTTTTTCCTTTGCTATTTTTTTAGCTATTGTAACCGTTCACGGACCGCAAAACTCAAGTGATCGACAACTCGCTAGTGTCGAAGATCACAATTATGAAGAGCATCATCACACAAGCCCTGACCACCATGACGGACACAGTTCAAGTGAAGGTCACAATCAGCATGGGCTTCAAAAACTCCATGAGAGGTTGTCTGTCCACCAAAAAATTCAACCCCCTATAATTGTTAAAATCGATAAGTCTAGTATTAACAAAGTCTACGCTGGGGACGTCTTTGAAATAACTGCTGAAGTGACTTCAAAGGCCGAAACTAAAAACTTAAAAGTCTCGTGGAAAATTCCACAATTTATGGAGATTATTGCCGGGGAAGTGGATCACACTTTTGAGAAGTTTGAAGCTGGAGAGAAGCGTACTGTTCGCATGACTTTAAAAAGCCATTCCGAGGACAATCAGCAAATTCATGTTGTAGCCTCGGCACCTTACGGGAAGCAGATTCTAAGCGCTGTCGATCAGTTTAACTCTACAGACGAAGAAGATATCCGGGAGGCCAAGGCCGCGCTAGTTCAGCGCAATCTCAACTACAAACAACAGTAGGTGCCGATGGGAGGAGAGAGGGTGCCAGGCCCTAATTTGCACCGCTTTGCGGTGCAAATTAGGGCCTGGCACCCTCTCTCCCTATCTCAGATGGGAACAACGTAAAGATCATCCGTACCTAACTCGTTGCGGAGAATATTTTGAATTGCATCTAGAGTACCCATGGTAGAACTCGGACAACCTCCACAAGCTCCCTGATACAAAATTCGCAATTCATTATCCTTAAAACTAATAATTTCTATATCCCCCCCGTCGGCCTGCAATCCCATTCGAATGGTTCGATCCAAAATCTCTTCGATTTCGTTAAGCAGAGGATTTTCATGAACCTTTCGAGCATAATTAGATGCTCCAGTGACTGGCCCCTTCTCATCCTCAGTCATAAAATTGGAGTCGTGAACAGACAGCCTTGTTTTAATCACAGCCTTTACACAGTCCTTAAGGTCCTCTGAAGAAATCGTTTCATCAAAAGTCACCGTCACTGTGTTCTCAAAAATATAAACTTGTCTGACCCCTTTGATATTAAGAAGACTCTCCACCAAGGGAAGACTTCGACACTCTTCAACCGAATGAAATGTCGCGCGTCCCACTTCCTTAAGCACATGATTCACTATAAACTTAATCGCATAGGGATTAGGCGTGTCTTGCGCCCTAACTAAAATGTCCTCAGGCATAATACTTACACTTGTCATAAAAATTCCTTAACTTTTTTTAACCCCGTTAGGAGCTGTTGAACATCACTCTCCGTATTGTAAATTGAAAATGCGATTCTTGCTGTTCCCGTCAGGCCCAAACGCTTCATTAAGATCTGACAACAATGATGTCCCGTACGAATAGCTATTCCCTGCCTGTCCAGTAATGCTCCAACATCCGAATGGTGAGCACCGTCAAAAACAAAAGAAATGATATTTGATCTTTCCTGTGGTTGCCCTACAATTTCAATACCCTCAACATCCTCAAGCCCCGAAAGCGCCAACTTGGTAAGACTTTCTTCATGCGTTCGAATTTTATCAAATCCAATTTGAGATACAAAATTAAGGGCTTCTCCCAATGCCAAGGCACCCCCAATATTTGGTGTTCCAGCCTCAAACCGAAAGGGAGATTCCAAGTAAGTGCTTTCATCTTCTTCAACCTTGTTAATCATAGATCCTCCCCCTTGATAAGGAGGCAAATTATTTAGCAAGTGTCTACGACCATAAAGCACCCCAATGCCAAAGGGAGCAAAGATTTTATGTCCAGAGAATACCAAAAAATCACAGTCCATAGCTATCACATCTGTCGGCCTAGCCGCCACCCACTGGGCGGCATCTACTATAGAAATAACACCGAGTTTTCTCGCCTTTTCACATATTTGACCTACCGGGTTTAAAGTCCCCAAAACATTACTACAAGCTGTAAAACTTATGACTCGAGTTTCCTGGTTCAGTTTTTTATCAAGATCTTCTAAATCAAGATCGCCATTGTCTTTTATTCTTACATACTCTAAATACAGTTGAGGGAACACTTTGGTCAGCATTTGCCAAGCCACTATATTTGAATGATGTTCCATCTCTGTTAACAGAATTTTCCCAGATAATTTGTCCCCAAGGCCATTATTATTTGACGCCTTCCACATTTGTCCCAAACTTTGAGCCAACAAATTAATCGACTCAGTTGTTCCCCTTGTGAAAACTATCTCCTCTGAGTGCTCAGCCCCAATAAACTTCTGCACAGCTTTTCGTGCGCTCTCGTAATGAGATGTCGCTACGTCACTTAGGCGATGTGCTCCCCTGTGAACATTTGCGGCTTCATACAAATAGAAATCGTTGAGCCTTTGAATAGAAGTTTTGCACTTAAGTGTCGTTGCGGCGCTATCCAAGTAAACTAGAGGCTTGTTATAAACCTGAACTTGCAATTGCGGAAAATTTTTATTAATAATTTTTTCCAAAATAGTCCTCAATGCTTTTTTTCAATGCAGAGCTTTCCTCGGAGGGATCAAGAATCTCTTGCAAAAATCCTCTCAAAAATATCTTCCGAGATAACTCTTCGCTTATACCTCTTGAGGCAAAGTAAAATAAAACTTCCTCATCTATATGCCCAACGGTTGCCCCATGTGCGGCTTTAACATCATCAGCCTCAACTTCTAATTCCGGTTTTGTGTTAACTTCTGCCTGAGGACTTAACAACAAATTGTGATTAGACAAAGAGGAATCTACTTTCTGCGCATTCGGAGCGATGTAAATACGGCCGTTAATAATGGCACGACTCTGCCCAAAGAGTAGACCTTTTATGTTTTGGCGACTCTGTCCCCCAGGAAAGTTATGGTCCACTTTGCTAATAATTTGTATTTGCTCTTTTTCCTGTGCAAGGTAAGCACAGCCCACATTGATAACGTCCCCTGGTCCATTAGATTTTATGTGCTGATCAAACCGTGTTAGCAAACTCCCTCTTATTAAATTCACAGAATCTAAATGGCTAGAGCCCTCCAAGTTAATTTTATTTGAAATTGCAATTGTGGAGGAGGGGTCAGGCTCTAGTAATGTTGACAACTTTAATCGAGATTGACTCAAAACTTTTATATCCAACCTGCCCATTGTTACGCTCTTCATTTGTGAGGAAATTCGCACTTCAACATCGGCTTCACACGAATTACTCAATAAAATTTTGAGATTGGGCGCCGACATGCAAAGTTCTGGAACAGTTTGTGTCCCCAAAAGAGTAATCGAAAGTCTTTTCTTCAATGATTTTTTAATTTTTACCAGAACAGAATTCTGAGCATAAACTAAGTTCAGAGAAGATACAAAATCACCAGACACGTCCTCCAAATCTGAGAAATGTGTGATAAAATCACTAGCATTTGAGAAGTCGGGTAAGGAGCATTGTATGTTCTCAGTTCCTAAAAACTTATCAGATAATCCCTCAATAAAATAACCATCAAAAATATAAAGATGATGAATACCCTCAGTTTTTTCCTGATTTTCTAAAAACTCTAAACACTTCTTTTTTTCTGGAGCCAACGCGAGTTGAAATTTTTCGCTCTTTAGATGATTTATATTTGTATATTTCCAATCTTCAAGCTTTCGGGATGGCCAACCAAAGGCCTCTAAATAGCTTTCTGCCTTTGTTGCCAATCGACTTGATCCATCCTTAGATTGATTTGATGACCGATCTGATGATTGCGCCAATAACCGAGCCAAAGACTGGTTTGGAAACTTAGGTAAATTAATAATTGAATCTACAGCTGTTGGTTTCATTCCTTTAACACCCAGTCATAGCCTTCTTTTTCAAGTTTTTGAGCTAAAGAAAAATCTCCGCTTTTTACAATTTTTCCCTCAGCCAAAACGTGAACGAAATCAGGGCGGATATAATCTAGAAGCCTCTGATAGTGTGTAATCAACACTATAGCACGATCTGGAGATCTAAGCTTGTTCACCCCAGCTGCTACAATTTTTAAGGAGTCAATGTCCAGTCCCGAGTCTGTCTCATCTAAAATTGCCAGTCGAGGGCTTAACACAGCCATCTGCAAGATTTCATTCCTTTTTTTCTCTCCACCTGAAAAGCCTTGGTTCACAGGACGGTCTAAAAAAGAAGAATCCATATCCACATATGCCGCCTTTTTTCTTAAAAACTCGGCAAAGTCCTCATCTGTTAACTCAGTTGTTCCGTGGTGTTTGCAAATAGCATTATAAGAAGCTCGCAGAAATACCTTATTACTCACCCCAGGAATCTCAACAGGATATTGGAAAGCCAGAAAAATACCCTCTTTCGCTCGACTATCCGGTGACATCTCCAACAAGTTTTTGTAATCAAAATTGACTTCATAGTCTATAGATCCTGACGTGACTTCATAGCTGGGATGACCGGCAATGATTTTGGAAAGTGAACTCTTGCCAGATCCATTCGGGCCCATTATAGCGTGGACTTCTCCTGCATTGACTTCAAAGGACAACCCCTTTAATACAGACTTACCGTCTATCTCTGCGTGTACATCTTTAATTTTTATCATAAATTTACCCGATACTGTTTTCTAATTTCATTTCAATAAGCTTTACAGCTTCCACAGAAAACTCCAAAGGGAGTTCCTTAAACACTTCCTTGCAAAAACCATTAACCACTATAGATATAGATTGCTCAGTATCTAAACCCCTGGATTGCAAATAAAAAAGCTGATCTTCACTAATCCTAGAAGTTGAGGCCTCGTGCTCAAGTATTGCCGAGGGATTTTTGACCTCCACATAAGGAAGAGTCGTAGCTTTAGAGAGGGGACCTACAAGCATCGAATCACATTGTGAATAGTTTCTTGCACCTTTTGCCGATGGTAAAATTTTAACAAGACCTCTATAAACATTTGAAGATCGATCGGCAGAAATTCCCTTAGAGATTATTGTGCTCTTGGTATTTTTTCCTATATGAATCATCTTTGTGCCTGTATCTGCCTGCATAAAGTCGTGAGTCATCGCAACAGAATAGAATGCCCCTTGAGAGTTATCTCCTTGCAGAATACAACTTGGATACTTCCAAGTTATGGCAGAACCCGTTTCAATTTGCGTCCAAGATATCTTAGAATTTACACCCTGACACTTTCCTCTTTTTGTTACAAAATTGTAAATTCCACCTCGACCTTCCTTGTCTCCGGAGTACCAATTTTGCACAGTAGAGTAGCGGATTTCAGCATTGTCCAAGGCCACTAATTCGACTACAGCTGCGTGGAGTTGATTTGTATCTCTCATTGGGGCCGTACAACCTTCCAAATAATTAACAAAACTGCCTTCTTCTGCCACTATAAGAGTTCGCTCAAACTGACCTGTCTCCTGTTGATTAATTCTAAAATAAGTTGAGAGATCAATTGGGCATTTGACACCCCTTGGAATATACACAAAGGACCCATCGGTAAACACAGCTGCATTTAGCGCAGCAAAAAAATTATCGCGATAAGGCACCACTGTTCCAAAATATTTTTTTACGAGATCACTGTGTTTATGAAGGGCCTCTGAAATCGAGCAAAAAATAACTCCATATCGGGACAGTATTTCTTGATGAGTGGTTCCTACGGAAACACTATCAAAAACAGCATCTACTGCCACTCCACTTATTCTTTTTTGCTCATCTAAGGGTATTCCCAACTTTTCAAATGTTTTTAACAACTCGGGATCAAGATCTGACAAGCTCTGGGCAGGCTCGCCCTTAGTGCTCTCAGCCCCTATTAGACTCTTCTTTGGGGCTGAAAAATACGAAATATCTTGATAGTCAATTTCAGGGTACTTCGCCGTTGACCATGTAGGTTCCTCTAGGGTTTTCCAATAGTCAAAAGCCTTCAGGCGAGACTCTAACATCCATTCTGGTTCATTTTTTTTTGCTGAGATTTTGCGAACTACATCTTCATCAAGACCCTTGGCAAAGGACTCACTTTCAACATCGCTGACAAAACCATACTTATAATTGGACATCACATTCCTGCTCTCCATCGTCCGGAAACTCTATCAAACCTATATTAGACAAGATGGCTTCGCGAGAATTGGAACTTAAGACTTCGTCTAACGTCAGAGTCTGATAAAATTCCTTAAATTTAGTATTGATATTTTTTATTGGAGTCTTGATATTGCATTTGTCCAGAATATCGCAACTCACAGAGCTGCTCTTAATACATTTAGCCAACTCAAGGGGTCCCATTATTGTTTCTGTAAGTTGCAAGAAGTTAACTTCATCCAGTTTTTTGTTTAAAAAATAACCACCCCTCACCCCCTGCTCAGACTTTAATAGTCCATCCTGAGCCATCAACTGCATAACCCTTGCGGTTGCGTCAAAGGGGCTTCCTGTGCTTTCACAAACTTCTTTGGTGGATACTTTTGTGCCCTCAGGTCTTTCCGCCAAATATTGAAGAGCCATAAGAGCGTATTCAAGTTTTCTGTTTAGTCGATTCATAGCAACTTGAAAACTAAATGAATTTGATCGGTATTTCAATTAAAATACGTCTTTTTTTAACCTATTTAAGTAACATTGTGCAAAAATTAGATTTGTATGGACTTTTCTAAGTTATTTCATATATTTATTACAAAATATGAAAGATTCTTTGTTAAGGCTCCTAGCTATTTCGTTTGTAACTCTGGTTGTCTTTTTCATAGCCATACTTAGTTTAAATATTCTCGGTAGTCAGCAAGTATTTACTGCGTTTGACCACCCTCTATTAAACACCTCTCAGATGTTGGCTGTTCACCCCCCGCCAAAGCCGATCGGATTAGACAATCAATCCCTTTTTATTCCTTATCTGAAGGTCACCACTGATAACGATGAGTGGGTGGTTGGGAGTCGACAACTGACAGAGGTACTTAACGAGCTTCAACCCATTAACCTGGCCTTATTCGTCAATACGCGCATCAATCTGGGCAGACTTGTCAAAATTCTGTTCGAGTTGGATATGCAGGAAAGAGTCATTATTTTTGCTAATGAACAAAAAATTCACATAGAACTCAAAAAGATGGCACCTCGATGGCTCTATGTCGCAAATCCTAGTCAGAGAATGAAAATTAAGATCATGAACTCGTTTTGGCTAGCGCCCATGGCAGACTACAGTTTTGATATCTATGTCTTAGACCCCAAAGAAGAGATTTATTTCCCAGAAGCTCTCATCTATGAACTAAAAAAACGGCACAAGAAAGTCTTGTTAGAATCAAAATCTATTGAAAACACCTCGAATTTTAAAGATCTTAATGGCACCGTCTGGACCCTATAAAAACCCAAACCTACATTGCAGATGAGTATTAAAGTATAATCGTCTAAAATTTTGTGAATGCACCTCACGCGCAGTTCCGCAGCCTCAAGGCTGCGGCTGTGTGAGCATGAGGTGCATTCACAGAATTTTAGACGATTATTTTTTGGAGTGGGTATAGCACACTCATCTGGGCTATAACATGTGGCGTCCGGAAACGAAATATTACTTTTAATCGGTTTGATGCTCTTGGGTGATGGTAGTATCATTTTTGACATGAATTACGCATACGCATCTGAGGTTAAATCGCAAGTTTCAATAAATGCATGGGATGCCATCTCGCATGCCAGCCCTGTCGTTCAGCTCACTCTTCTCATACTTGTTTTTATGTCTATAATTTGCTGGGCCATTGCACTTTCAAAACATAAACAAATGAAGGAAGTGGCTGAGGCCGATGAAAAGTTTGAGTCTGTATTCTGGAAAGCCAATTCCTTAGATGATATCTTTGAAACCCTAGATGATTTTGCCAAGAGTTCATTGGCAAGTGTGTTTAGAGTCGGATATCTAGAACTCAGAAAGCTTGCTGATGCCACCGGAAGTGATGGAGATGCCCCCACTCTTCGGGGTATTGACAACTTAGAGAGATCTTTACACAAAGCCTCGGATAGTGAACTCTCAAGAATGGAGTCTCATCTTAGCTTTCTTGCCACCACCGGAAGTACAGGCCCTTTTATTGGACTATTTGGAACCGTTTGGGGAATAATGGGAGCCTTTCAAAAAATAGGAACCACCGGCATGGCTAGCCTAGCCGTTGTGGCCCCTGGAATTTCCGAGGCCCTGATTGCTACTGCCATAGGCCTTGCCGCAGCCATTCCCGCAACGATTTTCTACAACCACTATCTGACAAAATTAAGGCGAATAGAACTCCAACTCAATAACTTTTCTGCCGACTTTTTAAATATAGCCAAGAGAAATTTCTTTAAGGAGGACTGATATGGGTGCTAGCCAAAGTTCTTCCCCCAGAGGCTCTCGTCAAGTTCTGAGTGAAATTAATGTTACCCCCCTAGTTGACGTTATGCTTGTTCTTCTCATTATATTTATGGTTACGGCTCCTATGTTGCAACAGGGCCTGGATGTTGATCTCCCTGAAACGGCTAGCAGCGGAGTGGAAACAACTGAAGATCCTTTTGTTCTCACGATAGAAAAAAATGGTAAAATTTTTGCCGATAAAGTTGAACTTAAACAGGCAGAACTAAGAGAAAAACTTGCAGCAATTTTCAAAACAAGGAAAAACAAACAGGTTTATATAAAAGCGGATAAAAATGCCAGCTACGGAGACGTTGCTGCTACCATGGCCGAAGTCAGGGCGGCCGGAATTTTTAATATAGGCCTTGTTACCATTCCCAAATTGTGATGGAAAATATAAACCAAGATTCATTTAAAAATTTTGTAGGTTTATCAATTGTTGGTCATATCCTGCTAGTAACGGTCTTTAGTGTAAAGTTCGCCCTATTTCCGTCGCAAGATATTGTTATTCAAAGTGCCATAAGGGTTGATATGGTCGCCCTCCCTGACAAAAAACAAGAGCCCGCAAAAATAAATGTTGCGCAGAAGGCCTCTGAACCCGTGAAGCTTCCCGACAAAGACGCTCCTAAGGAAAAGAAACCACCAATCGATAAAGTAAAAGAAGCAAAAAGTAAACAAAACAAGGCCCTAGATAAACTCAAAGCGATGGCGGCTCTTGATAAGTTAAAAGAACAAGTAGAAAAAAAAGACACTCCCCCCCCAACCAAGGAGCCAGAACCCTACAAAGGTAATATTGTAACTACTGGCTCAGACCTTGGTGGACTTTCTAAATTACAATATGATGAATACTTTGCTAAACTTGAAAAACATGTGAAAGAAAATTGGGTTTTGCCCCAGTGGCTAATAGACTCTGAATACAAAGCTCAAGTTAAGGTAACCATTGACAACAGAGGCTATATTACTAGCAAAACTATAATAACGTCCTCTGGCAATAATGTTTTTGATAGCATGGCACTCGAAGCTCTGGAGAAATCCTCGCCTTGCCCGACGGCTCCTAGCTCGCTTCAAACTCTCATTGGCAATGAGGGTATAATTTTTAATTTTCCCTAGACGTGTTTGAAATGAAGCGTCTTTGAAATTTTGACTATAATCACATGAGTGATAACATTTAATACTGCATGAGTCTCGAACAAAATCAGGAATAGGAGATCAAAAATGAATAGAACTCTAACAAAAAATCTACTAGCTCCCCTTGCACTTTTCCTTTTATGGAGTTTGCTCTCCTATATGGCTCTGGCCCAGGGCAATATCTATATTGACATCGGAAAGGCACAAGTTAAAAAAAGTTTGCTAGCCCTGCCTTCGTTTCAATTTTTTGGTTCACAAAATGATCGAGCCAGTATTACAAAAGGGCAAGAGCTATTCACCGTCATTACTAACGACCTTGGCACTTCTAACTATTTTACTTTTATTGAACCTAAAGCTTTTTTAGAAGACACCTCGAAAGTAGGACTTAAACCCGCACCAGGAACAGCCAATGGATTTGACTTTAATAAGTGGAAACCCATTGGCACTGAGTTTCTAATTCGCGCAGGGTACTACATTGTCGGCAATAATATTAAATTAGAGGCCTATCTATATCACGTGCCCCAAGCTAAACTTGTTTTTGGAAAAATATATGAAGGCCCCTCTACTGCCATTAGAAAACTAGCTCATACATTTGCCGATGACGTTCTTGAAAACCTGACCGGTAAACGAGGAATATTTAATACTAAAATTGCAGTTGCGAGTAACTATGGTGGTTCCAAACAAAAAGCCATTTGGATCATGGATTGGGATGGCGCAAATAAGACTAAAATTACAACTGAAGACACTGTTCACATATCCCCTGCCTGGTCCGCTGATGGCAAAACGATTGCCTATACAGCTTACGCCTATCACCCTAAGGCCAAAACTCGAAATGCCGACCTCTTTGCCTACGAGCTGGAAACTGCGAAAAGATGGTTGTTATCTTACCGCAAGGGCATAAACTCAGGCGCGAACTTCCTGCCCGATGGAAAAAACCTGTTATTAACCCTTTCTCAGAGCGGAACTCCGGACATTTTTAGGATGAATACATCAGGTAAGAATTTAATAAGAATAACTAATGGCCCCAATAACTCTATGAATGTTGAGCCTGCTGTTTCTCCCGACGGTAAAACTATCGCTTTTTCATCTGATCGAGGAGGCCGACCAATGATTTACACCATGAACATTGACGGTTCAAATGTTCGACGAATTACACAAGCCGGAAAATACAATGCAACTCCTTCGTGGTCCCCAGATGGGAAAAGATTTGTGTTTGCAGGACATGACAAAGATCACTTTGATCTTTTTATAGTCGATAAGGACGGTACAAATATGGAAAGGCTCACATCAGCCCGTAAATCCAATGGCAGATGGGCCGATAATGAATCTCCCACATTTTCACCTGATGGCCGATTTATAATGTTCACGAGTAATCGCTCTGGAAAAAGTCAACTCTATATTATTAGCCCTGATGGAACAAATGAAAGGCGAATCACCGTTGATAACTTTGAGTATGTGAAGCCAAAGTGGTCGCCCTATTTAAAATAATTTTTATGTTGAATTCCAAGATTTTTATTGGGAGCTACAATAAATTTTGGGGGTTGAAATAGACTCAATTAGATTTGATCAAAGATCTCCAGCCGTTGACCATTATAAAAAAATGCTCTCTTCTCAACCCCAAAGCTTTTCTGATCATGTGCGCATAGAACGCCACAAGTTTTGGATTGAAGCAGCTGAAGACACTCTATTTAACAAAAAAACTGCACAAGAAATATGTTATAAGTGGAGTGATTATACAGACCAAATCGTCAGGCAAGTTTGGCAATATTGTGGGTTAGAGAATTTAGAATTGGCCTTATTCGCAATGGGCAAGTGGGGAGCGAGGGAGCTGAACCTAAGCTCTGATATAGATTTTTTTGTCGTATCAGAACACCCAATAAATCAAGAAATTTCAAAAAAATTTAAAGACTTTCTTAAAATTCTTAATGAAAACACCTCCTTTGGATTTTGTTATCGTACAGATATTGATATTCGTCCCGGCGGGAGATTTGGTCCTGCCATCAGTTCATTAACACAGGCACAAGACTATTATTGGAACTCCGGCGCAAATTGGGAAAAAGTCGCCCTAGTAAGGTTGAGAGAAATTTGTGGCCCTCCTAATTTAATTGAAGAATTTTTGGAAATGAAAAATCAATTTATTTACCGAAAATATCTAGACTATACACTATTTGAAGACTTGAAAAATCTTCGAACAAAAATACATCATAGTTTTTCTTCGCAAAATGAGTTGAATATAAAACTCACCCCCGGAGGCATCCGCGACATTGAACTATTTATTAATGCCATACAAGTTATTCACGGTGGCCGAACTCCCGAGCTTAGACTACATTCCACAACGGAAGCCGCTCAGGCCATTGAAAAATTGGGGTTATTGCCAAAATTAACGGCGTCTGAGCTTCTGAAAAACTACTGGACTCTGCGAGACCTTGAAAATAAGGTTCAGGCTCTTGGCGACAAACATACGCACTCTTTAAAGCTACCAATAAAATCTATTGCTGGAGCCGATTTAACCCAAGAAATAAAAACAGCACTTGATAATAATCACAAAATTATTTCGACTCTTATAGGGTTTGATGATGATCGTCCAACTGATAATGAAAAAATATCTCCGAATTGGCTAATAGAAAATGGATTTAATGAGGACTCCGCCTACAAAGTTTGGCCTGAAATTCAAAAGCTGACAGCTCTTTCTACTCGTACAAATCAAGATGAAAAGGCTCGTGAAAGTTTTTTACGAGAATTCTTAACTGCACTCTCTAGCCGGCCATTCGGTAAGGACCTGGGACTATATTTGCTAAAAGATTTTATAAAGAATACTCGCGCAAAGGCGACTTTTTTTACAACGCTCTTGCGCGACCCAACTTTGATAGGTGATTTGGCCTCAATTTTCAGCGCGTCTTCTTATATTGGACATTTCGTAGCTTCTCGCCCAGAACTTATTGATAGTCTGATACTTAAAAGAAATGAGTTAACAAAAAATGACTTTGAAGACTTTCTCATCCAACTCGCAGAATCGAAAAAGATTTCTCAAATTCACTTGGTCGTTCAGTTCTTAAAAGATCACAATGTAACAAGCTTGGGCTTATCCAATAGTCAGTTGGCAGATGACATTTGCCTTCAGCTTATCAAAGAAATTGCTCAACAACTACAGATAGATTGTGAGATTGAAATTCTTGCCCTTGGCAAATGGGGAGCACAAGAGCTTGGACTAGCTTCTGACTTAGATTTTATCATGGTAACACCAAATTCTCCAACAAGTGACGACTATAAGCTTGCAAGAAGATTTTTATCCCGACTAACTGAACAGCAAAAGTCTGGCAGCTTATATTCCTACGATTTGAGACTCCGCCCGTCTGGAAACTCTGGCCCCTTACTCGTGGGAACTCACCAATTAATTGAATATTTAACTCAACATTCTCAGGCATGGGAACGACAATCCTTTCTAAGAGCTCGCCCATTAAAGCCAAATTCTCTTCTCAATAATCTCTCTTCTACATATATAAAAAAAGGCCTTAGCGAGCCTGAGGAGAACGAACTAAAAATTATTCAATCCAAACTCTTTGCCACTAAATTTGCATATACACATGTCGATCTCAAGCTCAATCCAGGTGGACTAACCCATATCGAATTAACCTTGCAAAAGTTAATTTTAAAAAATAAATTACCACTAGCACTTACCAGTACCCCTTCTATGTTCAAGACTATTTACAAAAACCTCAGTAAATTAAATGAAATATTTTATTTAATTGAATCGCAGTATAACTATTTAAGATTTATTGAGCAGCTCCACCAAGTTAAAAGTAGTCACTCTGGCAGCACACTTAACTTTACTAGCGAGTCCATGATTCAAGTTTGTCATGAATTAGACCTTAGCCCAGAACAACTCTTTGAAAAGATCTCTACCGGACTGGATGGAAATGCTAAGAATATTGATAGAGTAGACAACGAATGTTAGACTCTCCTTATGCACCATAAATTTGTTAAGATGGCTCTTTTAGGCCTTTTTTTATTCAGTGGTCCTGCTGGGGCCCAAAACGATCCTGCGCAACCTACGAGCACTTTTTCTGATAGTCAGAATATAAACCATTCTGGTGGACAGAATTCCCCTCCTCCAGCAGAGCCCATAAGATCAGAACGTATATCGAATCAGAATAATGAGGCCCCCAAATCCGAGCCCATAAAACTTGAGTTCGACGATATGCCAGGAGATGGAAAAACTATTTATGATCCTGAACGTGCAAAAAATATTTCCACGGAAGAAGTTGTTGTCACTGATAGACTTAAATTAAAAAGAAGACTCAAGGACATATACGCCAATATAAGTCTTGAGTATTGGCTAGGAAGACAAAAAAAAAATGGAATGCTTAGAATTAAGCTCTATCACCTCCAGGCTCCTCAAACTGTAGAAAACTTTGTTAAACTTGCGGAGGGCTTAGTTGAGTTTAAACTTCCTGGCCAAGAGAAGGGTGAAAAAAAACCATTTTACAATGGCCTAACTTTTCATAGGATTATTCGTAAGTTTGTTGCTCAATCTGGTGATCCACTCGGAAATAATAAAGGTGCTGGGCCTGGCTATACAATACCTCTTGAGTTTAATGGAAGGCTTGTTCACGATCGCATGGGTGTTGTATCTATGGTTAGAAGTGGTAAGGAATCTCATGGCTCACAGTTTTTTATTACTTTGGCACCCATTCCAAATTTAGATGGTGTCAACAGTGTTTTTGGTCAAGTCGTAGACGGAGCTGAAGTACTTAACGATTTTGATAAAATTAAAACTAACAGAGAAGACGTTCCAAAGCGGAACGTAACTATCAAAGAAATCACTATCAATAGAGTTTACCTGTAGGTCGTATCATCAGTTAAGATAAGAAAATCTATCCTGTTATTACGGTCAAAGTTTTCGTGTGTTACGGGTAGAATGGGCTTTGAAGCACCATATGAGGTGGCTGCAAGTCGGGATCGGCTAATTTTATATTTCTTTTCAAAATGAAGTGTTAATGCTGCCGCTCTATCTGCCGCCATTTTCCAATCATTTTCACTGCCAAAAGAATGTCCTTCAATATGAACTCTGTAATTTAACTCCTGCATTATCCTTCCCAGCTTTGCAAGGGTTGAACTCCGACTTGAAACTTTGCTACTGCCAGGGTTAAAAAATTCACTCGCACGTATTGATATTTTAGTGCCGTGCTCCTCCTCAGATATATCTTGAATAATCCTCTCGATGTCGTTCTGATCAAATTTTTTTTCAATGTAAGATTCAATTCTGATCTGTTGAGAGCTATCTGATGTTTGTTGCTTATATTTTTTAAGAGGGGCCTCAATAGGGGCATTCTGCTCTAACTCCTGATTCAAGCTTTCCTTCGATGGACCTAGAAATCCCACTTTTATTAAGTATTTTTTAACGGAGTCCTCAAATTGCTTTCCTTTCTCTGTATTTTGTTCAGAAGTGGCATATAAGACAACAAAAAAAGCAAATAACAGTGTTACGAAATCTGCATAAGACACCATCCATCTGTCATGATTATGGTTATCCTCGGCTTTTCTTTTCTTTCTAATCATGCAAACTCTCAGATCTGTTCACGAACATATGAACGCATTTTCTCTTCCACCAAGTAGGGGCTATAATCCTCTAAAATGCATATGGCACCATCAACGATCATCTGTTTTTCTAGGCTCTCGAGTTCAATTTTCTTTTTAATTTTATTCGCAATAGGAAAAAATAAAAGGTTGGCCGACCCTACACCATAAATAGTGGCAACAAAGGCCACTGCAATTCCCTTTCCCAACTCATCTGTATTGGTTAAATTACTCATGACGTGTATCAAACCTAACACAGCACCTATAATTCCAATAGTCGGAGCATAACCTGCTGCATCTGACCAAACTTTTGCAGCATTTAATTTATTTTCTTCCTCAATTTGAATATCAGTGAGGAAAATATCTTCTATTTTATTTTTATCTACCCCATCGACAATAAATCTAAATACATTTTTCATATAATCGCTATGAAAAGTCTTTATTTTAGATTCAATTGATAATATTGATTCTTTTTTTGCTAAAGATGAGCAAGTAACAATTTCTTTAGCAATAAGGCTTAACCTCTCCCTATCATCCTTTTGGAAAACAACTTTTAAATATTCAAAAGCCATTTGAATATGATTTAGTCTATTGCCAACAAGTGTGGCCCCCAAGGTTCCACCAATGACAATAATGGCAGCGGTTCCTTGCACTAAGGAGCTAAAATGTCCACCTTCAAACAAGTTACCTGCAAGGATTCCCCCTACACCTAATAATATTCCTACGACTGTACTCATATCCATGCGCTAGCCTCAATTTTACTGAAAGGGTTCACTACTTAAAAATGACTGATATTCTTCTCTCTAGCAAAACTGAGATCATTTGTTGTAATTCTAAGGCGACCGCACAAAAATTTGGACAATGCTTTATAAAATTTAACAGCAGTTTGTGGATTGTCGCTTAATGCAGCATTAAGTTTATCGTATGGGATTCTAACGATATCTGTTTTTTCAATAGCTGTAATGGTGGCAGATCTGAACTCATCATCCAAAAATGACATCTCTCCAAAATGGCTGCCCGTGCCCAAATTTGCGACTTCAATATTATCACCCTCACTGGCTCTTCGATGAATACGAACTGAACCGTAACTGATAACGTACAAGCTTGTGGCTTTATCTCCCTGAGTAAAAATTTCATCTCCCGGTCCATAAGTTTCTAACTCAGCAGTTTCATTTATAATAGAAAGTTCACGGCTATCCATTTCCTTAAAAAGATAAATGTTATTGAGTAAGTTTTTTTGTGACATTGTATTCCCCCTCGCTTAGTAAAAGGTTATCATTATAAAAAACATGAAGGCAAAGGATTTAAAATGAAAATTCTTCTAACTGGAGCCACGGGGTTTGTTGGATCCTGGCTTGCAAAAAAATTAATAAATGAGGGGCACTCTGTGCACATATTGAGACGACAGTCTAGTGACACTTCTCAATTGCAAAGTCTTTCTCTTGTCCATGAATTTGGTGATGTTACAGATATTGACAGCTTGAATAGTTCATTCAAAAAGGTTGATTGCGTATTCCATCTTGCTGGTTGCATCGGTTACAGTACAGCAATGAGATCCAATATGGAGAAGGTAAATATTGAAGGGACAAAAAATGTTATTAGCTCTTGTATAAAAAATGACATCAAAAAATTAGTTTATATGTCCTCAGTAGTCGCTATTGGCTCTAGCTTTGATGGCAAACAACCTCTAAATGAGTCTAGTCCATATAATGTTGCACATTTAAATCTAGGTTATTTTGAAACTAAGCATAAAGCTGAAGAACTAGTTATAAAGGCCAGTCGTGATGGACAGGTTGACTCTGTAATTTTAAATCCCACCACAATTTATGGTCCAGGAGATGCTAAGAAAGGCAGTAGAAAAGTACAAGTTAAAGTCGCCCAAGGACGCATGCCCTTTTACACCTCTGGTGGAGTCAATGTCGTACATGTCGAGGACGTGATCGAAGCCACTTACAATGCCTTCCAGCACGGCAAGTGTGGAGAACGTTATATTCTAGGCTCTGAAAATATAACTATACAGACTTTGTTTAAACTTATTGCCGAGGCCGCTGATGTCTCTGCCCCCAAGATTTATCTGCCCAATTGTGTTGTGCACTCGTTGGGTAGATTTGGTGATCTCATGGAGAAATTTGATAAAAAGTTTATTTTGAACTCTGAGACGGCTTGGACGTCAACACTTTTTCATTGGTTTGATTCAACAAAAGCTCATCGTGAAATTGGTCTTAAAACAAGGCCAGCAAAAGAGTCAATTTTTAGTAGTGTAAAATGGATGAAAGAAAACCACATCCTCTGAGCTAGCCCTTTATACCAATTCCGAAAAATAATTGTTTAAATTTTGTGAATGCACCTCACGCGCAGTTCCGCAGCCTTGAGGCTGCGGCTGTGTGAGCATGAGGTGCATTCACAAAATTTAAACAATTATTTTTCGGAATTGGGACTATTCGCTATTTTTAATTTTCTCTGTTAGATGCCTTGTAATTATGTATGAGAATAAAAAAGAATAAATTAATAGAGTAATTGCGTTCATCATTACCGCAAACTGAAATTGACTATCCATTACTGAGCGGCTAATTAATACAATATTGGTCAGCGGAAAAGTGATGGCAATGTAATATAAAAATGACGGAAGAGATTCCAAAGGGAAGAACACTCCGCTTAAAAAAAACATCGGAATCACAAAAGCGAATTGCCAGACAGTAATAGCTCTAAATGTTTTTGATGAAAGACAGATAGCTAAACTCATTGCTGAAAATAAATATGAACTTATTAATACCAATATAAGAAGAATAGGGAGCTTGCTCAAGTCATATACTTCCATCAATAACCCGAGTAAAATTAAAATTATAGAACTCCAAATTCCTTTCAAAGTACCTAAAACCAATTCACCTCTGACTATATCTTCAAAATTAATTGGCAAAAGCTTCATTTGGCTCAAGTAATTCTTGTCCTTAATTTTATTAAAGAAACTAATTCCCAAGTCTACAAAAACAATCCTCAAAATATTTGCAAAAACAAAACCTATTAAAAAAAACTTTAAGTAGCTTACATTGCCAATAAACTGCACATAGGATCCTACGCCAAGGCCTATAACTAAGAATAATAAAGTTGACTCTGTATACAACCATAGCATCTTTAAAAATAAGTTTTCTTCTAATAACACTAGACTTCTATTGATGTAACTTTTTAAATTTAAAAGACTCATCCAATAGTCCTTTCTAATTTTGGACAACCTAGTTTCAGATAAACATCGTGTAAATTTGGCTTGCGAATTAAAATTTTCTCACCTGAAATATTTTTAACGATATCTATGTGAGACTGACCATTTTTCAAAAATAACCTTAACTCATCCCCACTAGAGAAATAATCATACTCATTTTTTATTCTCTCAGTATAGTATTGTAAATCGATTGATCTCATCTTTAATTCTATGACTTCAAACCCTATGTGTTCTTTCATGATATCGTCTGGCTTTCCGCTTATTAAAACTTTTCCTTTATCCATAATCAAAACTCTATCGCATAAACTCTCAATTTCAGTTAAATTATCTGTTGAATAGATTATTGAGACTCCATTCCTTTGAATTTTTTTAACTATGCTTTTAATTTCATGAACTTCATTTGAATTAAGCCCTTTTGTAAGATCATTCAAAATTAGAACCTTAGGTTCCACACTAAGAGCTCGGCAAAGAATTAATTTTACAAGGTCTATGTGTTTCAAAGAAGATAGTGACAATAACTTAATTTCTTCTATTTTAAATTCTCGAAATAGAAGGTCTGCCCTTTCACAGCTCTTCGAGCGACTCAAACCAAATCCACAGCCATAGGCAACAACATTCGTATATGGACTGTATTCTTCTTCAAAGGCATCTGCAGAAGATGCAATCGCTACGGTTCTTCTGACAAAATCTCGTGATAAAAATGCATTCCTCTCGAGAACAAACATTTCACCCATATCTGGACTTACCAGGCCCGACAAAATCTGAAGGAGGGTACGTCTTCCGGAATCTACGTCTCCAACGATACCTAAACACTCTTTTTCTCGAAGTTGTAAACTTGTATTATTGATAAGAATTTTTTGGTAATTTTTTTTTGTTATTCCTCGGGCCTCTAGTTGAATTTGATTTTTTGCCATTAAACTCATGGGTCAATTTTAGCAAAGTCAAAGAGGCAAATATAGAAGCCTCGGCTGCAAACAGACCTTAGCCGTGCCCCCCCATCAAGAATCCTTCATTATTTTGCGAAACAATCTGTTCATTGCTGTATTGTGAAAAGAATCTCTTTATCTCGGCCAGGACCTCTTCTGCTAGGGTAAGTTGAAATATCCTTTTTCTGAAGCTCGTCGAGTCTGGAAGACCATAGGAGTACCATGAAGAAAGTTTTTTTAGCTGAAGCGCTCGAATCCTGTCGGAGTACCAGTTTGCGTAATGTTCATTAAGTTGATTAAACACTTCAACAAACTCCATAAATACACTGTCTCTGTTGTTATTCCACAAACTAAGCGATTGTTGAAATAACCAGGGATTTTTCAAACACCCTCGACCAATCATGACTCCATCACATCCGCTTTCAACAAGTCTCTGAACGGCCTGTTCTGGAGTGCACAGGTCTCCATTTCCAATAATAGGAATTTTTGACTTTGATTTCACTTCGCTAATATAACCCCAATCTGCATATCCCTTATAAGCCTGACTTCTCGTTCGTCCATGTATAGCCACCCAAGTTAATCCCTCGTTGTAGGCTATGTTGCAAATCTCAACGGCCACTTTTGAATTTTCATCCCAACCCGTTCGAATTTTTACTGTGACTGGAAGTCGAGTAGAGGACCTCACGGCTTGAAAGACTTTAGCCACTCGATCTAAATCTTTAAGAATGGCTGAACCACCACCTTTTTTTACAACCTTAGGGACCGGGCAACCAAAATTAAGGTCTAAGAAATCAGCTCCCGTATTCTCCACAATCTTGGACGCATAAGCTAAATCTTCTAGGGTGTCTCCAAAAATCTGGATTCCTATTGGATGTTGATAGGGCTCAAATTTCATTAAATCTAAAGTCTTAGCTGACCCAAACTTGATTCCAGTAGCAGAAACTAGCTCCGTTATTAATACGGAACTACCCATTGATTTCATAAATGAGCGGAACGCCACATCCGTGATTCCAGCCATGGGAGCCAATACAAAGGGGTTAGATTTGAGTGAAGCCAGCAAGTCTTGCATAAGGCTCATCTTATACGCATATCTGATCTAAATTGCCAGGAAATGGTGGCTCGGGACGGAATTGAACCGCCGACACAAGGATTTTCAGTCCTCTGCTCTACCGACTGAGCTACCGAGCCTTTTCGGAAAGTCCTGTTTTTAAACTAATATCCTCAATAAGGCAAAATAAGAACGGATTCCCATCAACAATTTTGCCCCGCAGCAGTAAATTCTAGTTAATGCTGACCTAGGGCTCTTCTCTCTCTTTATTTTTTGCCTTGCCAAAAAAGTCGTTCATGGCTCTCAATATGCTCGCTGGACTTTGATCGATGGCAGTGAAGTCAAACCACTTTAGTTCTTGGCTCAATCCTCTCAAGGCTTTAGAAAAATCCAGTTCCTCATGTGACCAAGCCGCATGGTTTTCTATGTACCCCATATGTTGGACTTGGTCGTAAAGACGTCGAAGCGCTTCCACTGTTAACTCTGTATCCCATGAGCCGCTATCTCCAGTTCCATAAACATACTTGTTATATTCCTCACTGTCGTATTCAGCTAAAATCTTTTCTGCCAGCTTATAGCCCTCAGAATCAGTGTTGCCACCACCAAGAAAAGTTGTCCAGATCTTGTCTTCTGGAAATTCGTAGGCCTTGCTATCATAGCCTATGTATCTCACTTCCACTTCCTGATAGTTTTGTCTTAATAACATGACCGTATTGTAAACAAATCTCTTTGCCATCTCTTGAGGAAGACCCATCACACTTCCCGTGAGATCAATTACAAATACAACGACAGCTTTAAACTCTGGCTCTTTTTCTTCTGTCCACGAACGAACAATATATTGATCCGGAGATGTATAAAGTGCACCTAGCCGCATTAGCTCTCTAAGCCTGGCGGCTCTTTCTTTTGGCGTCTCACCCTTTTTAGCCTTTAATAAATCTGGCCGCATAGCCGCTGCATTCTGGAGCATAACATCGGCTGTTCGACTGGGGTGAATGCGACTGTCATTTCTTTGCGACAATCCGTCCAATTGATAGTCTGAAACCACTTCACCAGCCTGAGTTCTTCTGATATTTGGCAGTTCAAACTGGCTTTTTAAAATCTCTCCCCACACTTCAGCCGGAAATTCAACAACACTGGGATCACCGCCATCACCGTCGAAGTCTTCTGGCTTATCTTCAGACTGATTGTCAGGATCACCCTCTTCGCCTTCACCCTCACCCTCACCTTGTCCTTCACCCTTGGGCTGACCCCATATGTCCCCAGGTAGGCCTTCTCCACTGCTTAGATCAGAGTAATCGTCTGTTGTCGGGTCAAACCCATAAAGCTCCTCATAACGTCCATCAATAGGAGCCGGTTTTGCCATTTTTTTCATCTTGCTCAGCACACGACGATCGTATTGAAAACTGGGTTGCAGAGGAAGGGCCCTAAACTGCACTTTGCCACCCTTAAATTTAAGAGGTGAAGCTCCAGATAAAGCCTTTTCCAAAGCCCCAGGAAGGCGTGAAGCAATCATTTTTTCATATTCAAGGATTGCTGCTGGAGCCGTCGGCGCGTGATTGTGAACAGAGTCGTTTCTGCGAGTTAAAATAGTAAAGAGATTCTCCATGACTTCAGGTTTAACTACTCGATTGGGCCCATCAAAGTCAGAAAATCGTCCACCCTTGGCGCCGGAAAGTCTTGTATTTAGGTGTTCGCTCACCGTAATTTTTAAATCTTCAAGATAATAGTCCACAGCGTGTTGAAGCTCTGCTGTAAGCTCTTGATCAAGATCGGCATCTTCTAAAATGATATCTGTATTTACGTTTACATCCTCTTCGGGTTGCTGAACCCGGGGCAAGTTGTACACTTGCACTTTCCCATCAGGATAAACTTTTATACGTATAGGACGGTTCTCAATTTCATTTAACGACTCAGGCAAAGGAAGGCCGTACATTTGGAAAATCTTTCGAGTCTCTTCGTCAAGATGACTAGTTTTCTTTCCCCAAGTGCTAGAGGCTACAGTATCTAAGGCCACTGGTTTTTCATGTAACTGCGCCATAATAAACAAAGATTGAACGGCGCTAAATCTTTCTAATGGCACAGGGAAGTCTTTAAAGACTTGCTGCTTATAGAGAACCTCCTGGCCTCTATGATTAAAATCAACCAAGTAAATTCTCGGGAACTGCTTGTGACCCATAGAAACACCACGAGCAATGGCATCTATGATTCTTTTAGCGCTAATAGATAAAACTACACTGTACGTTTTATCGTCAGGAAGTTGCATTTTTTGAATTTCATCATCTGTGAGTTGTCTTGAAAGTCTTAATTTGTTTTTTCTAATCCACTCTTCATCTAGAGCTATTTTTATAAAACGATAATCGTCTGTGGGGGCCATAATTTGATGAGCGTACTCGACAAATCTGGCGTCTTTTTCTTTTTCACTCTTTAAGGCTTTTATCTCGGGGCGACGATGGAATTTCTCCCAAAGATGCATCCAACTGTGCACACCCAAATAGTAAGGGTTTGTTACGGCTTTTTCTGGGGGCATCATGGATTTGCCTGGGGCAACACCTTTTAATAAATTGGTGAAATCAATAAGTGCATCATCTCCGATATAAGAAGAGTGCCTGATGAGTAAATACTGGGAAAAGGTTGCCCAACCCTCATTCTTGATTTTAGATTTCACGTTAGAGGAATAAGCTGACATCTTTTTTTCAACCAGAATTGCCAATTCCTTTTTCCACTGAGGAGTTCCTGATGGCATATTCTCAATAAAAGCTTGAAGCCCAGATGGAGTTGGTCTTCGAGGCCACTTATCAGTGGGATAGGGATTGGCATCATCAGTGTCAATTCCAGCGGTCGGAGAGATAATTCTTTTTAATCTATCGATTGTTTTGTCTTCTCTCTTGAAAGCTTCTGGCGGCTCATAACTGCCTTTAGCAAAATCCGATAAATATGAAATGGTCTCTAAAAACTGCAAATATAACATGACCTCTTCGCGGTCATACTCACTGTAGAGCCTTTCAAGAAGCATAGCCAAATCCCAAGAGGCTTTTACAGGATCTGCATCTCTAGCTTTAGCTAACAAATCTGTTCTTCGATGATCGTTGTGACCTATCACATGAGCTACGATGGATACCTGTTGAAAAAAGCTTGTTGTGTCTCGATAAAAGGACGTGCACGTCGGACAACCTCCAACCACAAACTCATAAACGCCCGACATTGAAGCGGCCCCATTCACAACTTTCTGCCCATCTATCCAATGGGGAGCGGCATAACCACCAACCGCAACAAGCTGAGCCAACTTATCTGAGGGCGCAAAGATCAATTTATGAGGCGGCACCTCATACCCCAACTCTGATGCAATCTGAGAGAGTTCTATAATGGCCTCTTCTAATTTTGGCATAAGCTGGGCATCGCGACCACTAGGTCGAATCTCAATTGGACCAATCTTATTTTTGTGCGTTCCGCCTAAGCTTACAGCACAGGCGCTTTCAACCTCTCTGTATCTTTGGGTTGGTTCAGGGTTCTCACTGGCAAATGTTTTTAGAAAAAATAAACCACAAATAAAAAAATAAATCATTGCTCTTATGGAGATTTTCACTCTTCACCTCTCCTATTAACAGGATTTACATTGGGTGCGGCTAACATCCTGTCGCACTCATTGCCAAATCTTTCGTTAATTCTTTTTACTACGTCCTGATCTAGGTCAGCCCTGTCTTTAGAGTTTAATAGAACTTGTTTTAGGTGATCGCCTGTTGTAGGCCTAATTAAAGAATCACGAGAGAATAAATATTCCTGCACCCCTGACATTCCACCAAGGTCCATAGATTTAGTGGCCACATCTATATTCTTTAACAAAAATTGCATTGATGGCTGCCATGGAAGCTTGGCAATAGCTTTATCCATAACAAACATAAACATTCTAAATGCGTCATATTCTGACATCTTAACAAATTCATCACGAGATCTTTTTTCCACTAATTCACGACGATTGATATCAACCATGTACTGGTTAAGTAGAGTTGACAGTTTTCTTCCAATCGTCAGCGGAGTAACCAAACTTGGATTACTTTCCTCTTCTCCATTAGTTTCCTCTTGCAACATATTTAACCATGTTGATACATCAGGAAGACTGTCTATACTGTCAATTTTTAACTTGGCCTCTAGATATTCTAGTAAAACCATCCTGACTCTTTCTACGTAGTCAGTATTCACCATGGCCCTTGAGTCTTGAATTCCCCCTCGAACTTCATGATCTACAAATTTACTAAAAAGTGAGCTTCCTCGCTGTACCCTGTGAGCAAAAATCTCTGGAAAGTACTTTTCATCACTTCCTGATATGTCTCGAACGGTTTGATCGAAGCTCATCATTTCTAAGGCTGAAGTCATACCAAATTTGGCAGGGTCCATGGGTATAGCACTCAAAGGAAGAGAGGATTTTTCTGTGATGTGATCTAAGGCGGCTTGTTCAAAATAGGATTTAATATATATTCTCAAATTTTCCGTTCCAGAAAATTCATTGGAGGATCGCACAGCTTGAACAGCACCTTCTATAACTTGCTCTCTAAAACTATCAACTATCAAGTTCAAGAAGTGAAGTTGCCCTTCAACTTTTTCATCAACAGCAAGAACAACTGAATGTTTGCCAATAAAGTCAATAATTGGAGCCTCACTCTTGAGGTCTGATTTATCAGGCTTATGGTATTCACAGTCCTGTCCATAACAATTTCCAGCGGGAACGACTATATAGAACGATCCCTTTGCATTTCGAATTCTGTCTTGTACATGTAATGCAATACCGTTAATTGCACCTGAAATAAAATTTCTGGCATCTACATTTTCAAATTGCTTAACAATTTTTTCTATAAGAGTCGGGGAAATTGCCACAAAATGTCCGTCTCCATAAAAGTCTCTAAGCTGTGAAGTAATTTTATTAATGAGACCAGGGCCCTTAGCTGAAGCTGGAAATGTGTCCATATTTAAGAATAGTGAATATCTGTTAAAATAAGACAAATCTATCTGCACACCTTCATCGGCAAGAGAAGCTACTGCTAGCTTTTTAGGGTCAGCAGATGAGTATTTAATGTCGCCGACATACTTCCTAATTTTATCTTGATCAATAGTTGGATTAAAATTCAAAAAGTGGACTAAGTTTCTAACTGGAAAAGACACCATCTCGGCACTAGGGTCAAAGGATGACTTTACATGAACCCTTTCGTCTTCTGTATCAAATAAAGATCGAAGTCGAGATATCACTTTGGCTCTTACCGATGGGGCGCAATAATGTAAGTCATCTACAAGTATCCAGCCACGATAGCCATTATGGCTAGACAAAAAGTGCTCAAGATGGCTGAGGGCCATATCTACATTAATCAGACCTCCAGAACTGTCAGAGTCTGTAAGCTTCATACATGGGAGAATAAACGCTTTAGCATGAAGATTGTGTTCATCCAGGGGATCAATATTCAAGTTATAAAGCTTAAAGTTTCCATTAGACATTACGTCCATCGTTTTTACCAAGGATAAAAATAACTGAGTCTTACCTGTGCTTGTTTCCCCAAAGGAGACTATGGAGGCTGGCATAGACTTAGAAGTCTCTTGCCTTGTTTGACCCAGAATGGTTTCTACAACCTGTTTGGTCAAACTAAAGTCTCCTGGATAGCCACCAATATTTTGAATCAATGAGAGTATGTCCCCGCGGCTAAGAATTTTTAAAGGATCTGTCTCTTCAAGAAGTTGAAGCTTAAATGGCATCTTAAAAACTTTGGCTAAAACTAATTGCACTGTTTTGTAATCAATAATTCCGCGGCGACGAATGCCATCATCATAGTGAAGCATGTTTCTGAAACTGACCAAAACGTCAGAAAACGCCATTAAAGGATTCACTTTCTGCTCTTTAGCTAGGGTGTCTACTTGTGTAACTAAATAAGAAATGACTCTGACTTTCTTTTCTTCTGCACTGAGCTTTTCATTGTCATGAGCAATTTTCTCTGCATCAAAAACGTAGTCCAATGTGCGGAAAGCCCGACCGAAGGTCACTTCATTAAACATACGAATCTGATCTTCTCGGCTGGGAGGACTCAATCGCTCAATTTCGAAGTGTTCAAGCAATCCGAAAGCACCTTCTGTTTTCTCTACATCCTTTGATAAGGCCTCCCACTCCTTTTCAGAAGCCAGAATAAGTAGTGATGTTTTGGGCTGTAACCCCTCTCTTTTTTTAAACTTACTTAATTCTATTTTCTTCCCTTCAGTGGCAAGAAAGTACAAGGCGTGTGGATGAGTCATCTTAACTTCGGCTTCGTCCAAAGCTGTAGATGAGTCGTCCACATCCATCGAGGAGTCTGGAATTAAAAACGTCGAATCTTGACCTGCCCCATCCTCAATTCTACCTACATTAATCACCCTACTGGCATCAGCATAAATAACGGCTCTCTGGCGGCCACTAACCTCAGGCAAGACCCTGATTTGCTGCAACAGATGACTTTGAGAGTTTGGTTTATTTTCTGCAAACAGAAAGAGTTCCATCTCTTTATTTTTTCGCGACCAGGTTTCTCCAGGCCCCTGCGCCTCTAAAAATCTTGATAGCACGAGCTGTTCAATATGAGGTTTTAAGTCATTGGGAACAACTAAAACCTGGTGAACCGCGGGGCTTCTGGAGTCTGAGATTCGGTTTAACATTCGCACAAGGTGTGGAAAGAGATCCGTTCGCACCACTCCTGTTTTTTTCTCAAGTATGTTTTTCATCGTCGGTGTTGAACTTAAGTGGTTTTTATGGACCTTTAATTTGTAAGGCTCTGATATATGACGCTCTCTCATATCATTGGGATTCTGATGAGCATCCCACCACGTTTTATATACCCTAGCTGGATCTTTATTTTCTCCATTTGGTTCTATGATCTCTTGGTTGGCAAAGCTTCTCAATTTAATGCGAGGGTCTTCCAAATCATATTCTGCATTGACAATCCAAAAAGGGATACCCAAGTCGCTATAGACAATCCTCTCAATTAGATTTTTTTCGGTCATTACAGCTTCACCATTGATCGGATAGGAACCTAACTCCATAACTTTTGGCGGTTTACCTTGCCCTAAACTTTCAAGACTAAAAGAATCTATCCGAAGATTAATATCACCTTCTTCTCTGAAGGCTGTAACAATACTGAAGAACCCTGAAGACTTGAGCCCTGGAACCACTTTGGTGAAAACTATATTTTCTATGGGTAAGTCCATTTTTATTGGAATAACCCCCGAAGCAAAACCATCAGAACTGGTATCAGTGACAACAATATGCTGACGTCCCCCATACTGGCCTTTGTTCCACGAGGCATCTATAAAAACTGAAGTGAGTTCGAACTCACCCTTTCCCTTAGCTTGTGCTGTGGCTTGCGACCAAATCATGTCTTTTGTTTCTGGGTTTGCCAATATTTGACCTGGAACAAATGCTACTTGTCTTCCGTTGCGTCCGTACACATAGATACCAGAGCTACTTTCCTCTCTATCTTCCTCGTCTTCCTCAAATTCGCGGAAGAAAATTTCGTCAACTTTAATTATAGATTCGAACTTTGGCACTACAAACTTTGTTTCTACTAAGTCTCCATTGGCTGTTGTCAAATTGTAGTGTCTTGCCTTTTCTCTGTAAGCCTGTTGGTAAACTTGCTCGTTTTCTTGTCTTTGTGTTTTGTAATCAAATAATACCAACCCATCGTCTTGTGAATAATCAATGAGCCTGTGGCGCAACTCGTACTCTTCATAAAATAAATCTGTGAGTGTGCCTGTTGAATGCATATACAACGATGTATTTGATGGTGCCGACATCTTAAAATACCGAGTGGTTTCTTCTTCTGACTGTAATCGATAAGAAACAGTAACATAAAATAGTGGCTGATCGCCTGAATTAATAACTTTGATGGCGGAATAAGAGATTTTTTGGGGCAGTTCACCAGAAAATGCAATCAATTTAATGGGGTCTGCACCTTGACCTAACGGTACATAATAAAGATCGCCGTTCATAAAATAAAACAAATGACTCCTGTCATCTAAAAGGCGATAGAGAGGCTCTCCAGTATCTTCGTTAACATCTAATCGCCCAAAAAACTTTACCCTTTTTGAATTTCCTTGAAGAACTCTTACAACATCTTGACCTGTTGCTACGTTTATTTCTTGCTTGAGTATAAGATTCGATGTATCGACCACCGTCATTGTCGGAGCTTCAGAGAGAGTCACCTCATGATTAACTAAGTCATAGTAAGGCGGACTCTTTACAGACTCTTCTCCCTCAACATATTTCTTCAATCTCGCCTTCCAGTCTCGTAGAAACCTAGGATCTTCCTTGTTGGGCTGAGAGATGGAGTTAATATACATTTGAGAAACCACACCAAGTGGTTGATTCTTATCATTTGTTACTATTAGTGATCGCAGATCTTGTGCTTTGTGAAATGAATAATCTAGTAGAACTGGCGGATTCTCAAGCTCCATTGCTGAATCCGTAGAGTGCTTTACTTTCAAAAGAAAGGCAAAAGTATAACCCCCGTCCTCGACCGGCAAATCGGGATTTCTGATAGATACGATTACGAGTTGGTGGTCTTGCCCCAAGGCCATATCGGGAGCAAAAATCTGCACATCAGAGCTCGATTTAATTTTTGGCAGGGGAACATTCATTCCTGTCAAATGATCAAAAAGCATGTATTGACCTTGTCCCAACTCAATTATGGAATTTCTATCCTCAGGAGAAGAGTTCACATTAAAAACTTTGAGAACACCATCAACAATAGCTATGGCCTCAAATCTCTTACTTGTTTTTGCAATTTGGAACTCTTCTAATATTGGACCAATTTGCGATGGTATAATTTTTCCGTAAGTTACAGGCCTCCACTCCCCTCCACTTTTGTCGCGAGAATAAAAGCCAAACTCTCTTGTCGTATTGTCCCCATTTTTATCTGACAGGACGGCCAAGTAAGCCGCGCCAGATACAGAAATAGACGACACTAACTCAGATCGCCGGTCCCCCCCCTTGGCGGCAGCAACTGCGCCCCTTAGGCCGGCTAGGGTTCCCGTTAAGGAACCCATAATTAATAACAAACATATTTTTTTTACCATTGGTCTTCTTCCAGAAATAGCAGTTATTATTTTTGTCCTTGAGCCCTCATTCTAGCTTCCGCAACACGACTCTCAAGTTCTTCTACGTAAATTAAAGCCTCAACCATACCCTCTTCGCTATAGCCAAGCCTTTTCATATTCTCAACCAGGTTACGATATCTTCCCATAGCTTGAGTATTGCTGGCTTCACCACTCTGATGAATTTGGATAATCGTGGCCAAATCAATATTGTCAGAGGCCTTTTCGGCAAAATACTTCGTGATCGCATCATAAAGGTTTTGATCGCGAACGACTTGCCCCTTTTCTGATCGAGAAGCCTCCGCAGCCATGAACATAGTAGACATTTGTTCGATGTCTAAAGCCTCACCATGTAGCTCAGAATAAATCTGAGCTACATCCTTTAGACGTTTTACATCAATCTTCTTGGCTGTACCTATTCTTGGATGCACATAAGTTGCCTGACCTTTACCTGCCGCAATTAACTCCAAGATGACCTCATCATAAGTGTTGTTTACTAGAGTTTTGTCGTCGCCTAAACTTCTCATGACATCCGCTTGCAAATTATCCAAAATCAACTTCATAGCGATCATGTCGGCGTATAGCTTCCACCTTTTTCTAGTTTTATCATCTCCACCCATTGATTTTAGTTTTCCAGCATCTAGAAGGTCGCGGAAGGTTTCAACTATAAGTCTGGGAGTTAGGTCACCCGTAGTAGCAGCCGCTCGACTGGCAGCCTGACTCAGCCATTCATTGGCATCTCTCATAGACAAACCGAAGTGTCCTTCTTTATTTAAAATACTGGCTTGCTCAAGATCCTCTATCTCTCCTGCAGACAAATGATTGTCGCGACCCAGGAGATATTTTAAGCGCTCGATCGGCGAATTGTAGACATTGCCTCTGTAGGTAAAATGATTCTCTTTGCTTAGCGCCTCTGCACCATCAATATGAAGCCTTGTCGCCGCTGTAATCATGGACGCAAACATAAGAGCGTGAGGGCTCAAATGGACCATGGAGTCTCCTTCTCCAAGCCAGATCTCGTAGCGTCCGTCAGCGGTAAGAATATCTTCTCCAGCGAGAGCACGAGGAAACAAATACAGCAAATCCACCTTTTGAGGACCTTCCTCGCTACCAAGCTCTCTTGCGTAAACTTCTTTGTACATTAGCAATTGAGTCAGAGCGATTTCGTGTGGATATATGCTCCAGTTAAATGGGATGGCATTAACTCTATCTACATGGGCCTTAGCTCCTCCTTCTTTGAAGAGCTTTTCCATACTCTCATGGTTACCCGCTGCAATTATAAATGCATCAAGTGGAATGGCCGGAGATCCTCCATATTGGATTTCGTGACTTTCAAATAAACGCAAAAACATATCTCGAAGCTGTGACACGTTTCTTGGAAATTCATCCAAGAACATTGCAGACCCATTAGCTTTAGGTAAAAGTCCGTAAGTCCAGGCTAGAGGGTTAGAGGTTCTGCCCTCAACAGTGTTTGAAAGTAGAGGGTCCTTGCTCACGAATAGAGCCCCTGGGTCATACTCTCTCCCTTGGGCATCTAGTATAGGAGCGGAACCGTCTCGGCCTAAAATTTGTCGCCGTATCACTACGTGCTTATCTAGAGCTTCGATGATTTCTTTATCTGTTAAAACTCCATTGCCAGTTTGTTGTTTTTTCTGAGCCGCATACATCTCTACAATTTTTTTGCGAATTTGTCTGTTGTGACCATCAGGCTCAGCAAAGGGCTCGATTTTTCCAACTCTAGTGTCCTTAAAGTTATTGCGAACGTGTTGCAGAAGGCGCTCTTGCGCAGAACTTGGCAAAATGGCATAGGGCGAATCGTGCAAGGGGGCTCTATATTTACCATCTGGTAACATTTCTAACCCTGGGATATCCTCAAGGTTAATCCACTCTACAGTGTAGTAATAAGAACTCTCTTCATGCAAAGAAGTATAATATAAGGCGTGTCGCAAGATCTCTTGAAGAAGAGTCTTCCCCGTTCCCGCTGGACCTTCAAAAAAGGGAACTTTTACAGACCCCCTGATAGCTCCCTTAATCGCCTCAACGAAAGACTCTAGTTCTCTTTCGTGTCCAACGATGAATTTGCCATTATTGTACTTATTAGGTTCAGAAAAAAGATTGTAAACAGTAACTTCTCCCTTGCCTCGTAGGCTAAGTTTCTTAGACCCGGCTTTAAGTATAATGGAGTATATTCTTTGAGCTGCAGTCATCATAATAGACGGATGCTTAACAGCTAAGTCAGCCAACTCTGAAAGCGAATGTTCTTCTAAAGCGGCGGCAAAAGCCCTATCTGTGTGGCTCTCTCCCGAGGCCTCACCTTCTGCGCTACCCCACAGCAAACCCAATCCGGTTAGTGTAGCTTCGCAACTACTTTCAGCATTATCTGTCGCAGTGGCTTTTTTTGCTGCCAATGTTTGATTGCTGATTAAAGACAAAACCGCCAGTACGGCAAGAATTTTTCCCATTACCCTATCCCCTATTCACTTTGTATATACTTTATATGTACTTCTTATTAATATTATTGAGAATTAAAGACCCCATCCAAGAGACCCCTCGAAACTGCCCCTAATCAAAATTTCTAGTCAGAGTTTTTAACCAATGCCCGTACGCCTTAACAACCTTAAATGCAACTGCAAGTGGCGACTTACCTGATTCCTCTGAGTTCACTTTGATTCCCCAATTTCTTGGCTTGACTCATTAAGTCCTCAAAAAATGTAAGAGAGGAAATATGAGATTCATTAAATATTAGCAATACAAAACAAAGTGATAGATTTCAGTTGTTTTTCTTATGACATCTGTAATTGATTCTCTTTTATGAAAAAAATACCTTTTAATTCTGCTGATCAACTTGTTCAAAATGTTCAGTTTGAACAAAGAGCAGATCTCCCCACGCCAACATTTTTGTCTTTTGCGTTTCTAGATGTGGCTGACATATTATAGATATAAACCTAGTGCATGAAATATATTTTAAAAGATGAACCCTTTAAACTCCAAAATTGATTCAACCAAAAGACCCATATTGGCAATGTGCAAGTATTATTTTCAAAAAATGCGGCTTCACTAGTTTTACTTTGAAACCATATAAACTTTATACATCATATGACTCTTAGCATTAAGAGTCATATCCTAAAGTCTCTCCAATATTACCCAAACCTGTGGATAAAGTGGGTCAAGATTTGGGATATTAAAGGGCCTGATCCAAGTCTGACAAGAGATCCTCAATATCTTCAACGCCCACACTCAATCGTATTAAATTGTCGGAGATCCCTAAATGTTCTCGCATTTCCTTAGGAACACTTGCATGAGTCATAATGGCTGGATGTTCAATCAAAGACTCCACCCCTCCCAAGCTCTCAGCTAAAGAAAAAAGCCTGACTTTCTCTAACACAGCTCTAGATTCAGAAAGCCCACCTTTAATATAAAAAGTTATCATTCCACCAAATCCCGACATTTGTTCCTTTGCCAAATTGTGCTGCGGATGTGAGGAAAGCCCGGGGTAGATCACAGACTCTACTTTGGAGTGAGCCTCTAAATACTTAGCAACCTGCATTGCGTTCTTCTGATGGGCTTCCATCCTCAAGGGAAGAGTCTTAAGACTTCGCATACATATAAAGGCATCAAAGGGGGAACAAATCGCCCCCATTGAGTTACTCAAAAAAGCCAACTTTTCTGCAATAGATGTAGAGTTTGTAACGACTGCTCCACCAACTATGTCCGAGTGACCATTTACAAATTTTGTTGTTGAGTGTACGACGATATCTGCCCCAAGCTCCAAGGGGCGCTGAAAATAGGGACTCATAAAAGTATTGTCCACCGCCAGAATGATTTCTCGAAGCTTCGTGATCTGAGCAATAGCTTTGATATTAGACAGCTTTAGCATGGGGTTTGTTGGCGTTTCTAACCAAACCATACGAGTGTTAGACCTGATATGGGCCTCAAGATTTTTTTCCTGGGTTAAGTCCACATAGGTAAATTCAATTCCATTGTGGCGAAGAACCTTATCGAACAAACGAAAAGTCCCTCCGTACATATCGTCATTCGCTATAACATGGTCTCCAGCTTTCAAGAGATGAAGAACCGTTGTTGTTGCCGCACAACCTGAAGCAAATGCAAAACCGTGATCACCACTTTCTAAGCTTGCCAGACAGTCTTCATAAGCCTTGCGAGTAGGATTCGAAGTTCGACTGTATTCATAACCCTTGTGGTGGCCGGGCTGACTCTGTACATAGGTTGAAGTCAAATAAAGCGGAGTCATTATTGCGCCAGTTGTAGGGTCAGGCTCCTGACCTGCATGAATGGCTCTTGTAGCAAAACCAAGTTTCTTGATGTTTTTCATTTTCTAACTCTCCTCTTCTGCAAAAAAATTTAATTTGTTAAGCACCAAGTTGATTCTCTCTATAGGGTCCTCTGAATACTTTAAGCCGGCTAGCTTCATATAACTCTTGAGTTTTTCAACTTGCGGCTTTTCCTTTGTCAACTCCTCAGTGAGTTGCTCTAATAGTTCCACATCAATTTCTTGATTTCTTATGTCTGACTCCCTGACTTTCATCTTCCCCCCAAAAAAATCATGGTTAATGGACCCACAATCCATAAATAATAACTAAAAATCTCAATGCGCCCTTTTTTAACAACTTTTAATACTAAATACAGACCCAGTAGACCTGTCAGATAAGAGGAAATAACGCCGATCACTAACAATATCAAAAAATTGGGCTGAATGCCCTCTAAGTGTCTTAACTCTAGCGCCGCAGCACCAAGTATTGCTGGCACTGACATTATAAAACTAAAGGTTGCGGCTGTATTTTTCTCTATACCAGATAATATCCCCGCTGAAATTGTACTGCCAGCACGAGATACCCCTGGCATAATAGCTAATCCCTGCGCAAACCCCATGATGATTGCCTGCTTAACCGATATTTTTTCGGCAATGGAAAGGTCTATGTGAGCCAACTCCTCCGCACCCTCTGTGGAGGAACTTCTCTTAAATTTGGTGAGATATAGTAAAATACCTGTAACACACAAACAGATTCCTACAGCAAAAGTTGAGTCAAACATTTTTTCGAAAAAGTCTTTAAACCCAAGTCCGATAACTGCCGTAGGCAGACTTCCTACTACTAACAAAAATGTAAGCCTAAGACTGGAGTTAACCTCAACCTTTCGAACCCCCTCCACAAAGTTATGCAGATAAGACCTTAAAATCTTAAAATAAATAGTGAAAATGCTGAGAAGCGTCCCCACATGCACCGCCACCTCAAAAATTATACCAGACTCTTTAAAATTTAATAAATTTTGGACAATTACGAGATGTCCTGAACTCGAGAGGGGCAAAAATTCTGTCAATCCTTGTATTATGCCTAAGAGAATAGCTTCAAAAAATTCCAATCGAAATCTCCAAGATGGGTCTTGCCTCATATAGGTAGCTAAAATACGCTACCTATATGAGGCTCTATTAATCCAGTACTGAAACTACTTTATGTTCTCCTGGGCGTACAGTCAAAGTTCTTGCGCCAGAACCTTTTGGTGAAGTCCACTCTAAGACAAGCTGCCCTGAAGCCACCTCTTTGTTAAATAAAGGTGAGTACCCTAACCTTTTTCTGTTTACCCTTATCTCTGCCCAATGTTGTGACCTTATACTTAAAAAAGATTTGCCCTCCCCATCATCTATTCGCACAGTTTGCCCCTCAGAAGAACTTATTGTGAAAGCCAACAAAATACCTGCCACCCAGTTCATACGAAAGGATGAACTGGGTGATTTTTTTACCTCTGTTTGAACTTTGAGTTTTTGCGCTCGTATCTCAGCGACCTTTTTAGCCACTAGAACTTGTGCGTTTTTTCTTTGGCTTTGTAGAGTAAAACGTCTTTTTTCTGGAACGTATTGAGTGAGATTTACCGTGTCTTGATTTTTTCTTCCCATCAACTCCGCCAACTTTCCCAAAGAAAATAAGTCTGCAAAATAGCTATACTCTCCCCTTGACAAAGTTTCTGGTGAAGTAAATGACGGGGTGTATCTGCCACAGAGATTTCCCATTCCATAGTCAATTAATTTTACAGCCCCGCTTGTGTCAACCATGACATTATTTGGACTTAAATCTCCATGAGAAAGACCCACCGATCGCAAACTTAGAAGCCCCTCGTGAATTTCATTGATAATATAATCTGCCATCATGGGCTTCAAATAGCAGTCTGCTATTAACTCCTTTAGACTTAGTCCCTCAACGTATTCCAATACCAATGCTGGAGATCCCTCTAGCCTTTCCCAATTATAAATTGCCACACAGCGAGAAGATTTTACTAATTTTAAACTTTCGAATTCTTGTATCCAATCTTGGAATGAATTCTTAGATTGGATAATCTTCAAAACAACAATTTCAGAGACTCCCAGAATATTATCTATGCACAAAACTTTAAAAATTTTGCTATTTTGGTTATGACAAAGACATTCTAAAATTTTATAGGCCTTTGGATTTCCCTTCATTGTTTTCATATCACACCTCAATACTAGTGCCGGTGAGCAATTCAGATGCCAGGTGTTGCACCTAGATTTTTGTCTAACGCGAGTGAATATATTTTAGCTTTTGAATCTGATCTCTGATCGCTCGTTTACAGGGCGGACTTATAAAATCTTCCTTCTCGAAGTTGGATAAAATTGCAGAATTATAAATTTTCTGCACAATATCTGTACAACTCTTATCAAGCTGGATTTGATTTAAGTCATTATTCGATAACAGACCCAACTTTGCGGCTCGGTTTACCGCCAAGTAGCAGCTTCTCGGAAAAAGCTGCTTTGAATTCTGCAAATCACACTCTCTCTGCAAAGATTTTAAATATTTGTAATTTAAATCCAGATGCTGGAATTCTGCGAAGTTTTTTGCTGAAAATAACAACTTCTGATTTAAAACCTCGATTTCATACGCTTCAGACAGAAATGAGAACAAAATAATTATAATTATCATTCAAATACCTCAAAAAAACTTGTGAGAATGGGGGACAATAACAAAATCAATAAAGACGGAAACATGAGCAATAACAACGGAAGCAGCCCTTTATAGGGTAGAATAATAGCGGCTTCATCTATATTCCTCTGGCACTCCTCAATCATATGAACTTCCAACTCTTTTAATCTCTCGCTAATGGGGCCCCCAGCAAGCCCCTCTTCAATAAGATCAAATAAAGTTTGCGCATACAGAGATGACTCTTGATTTGGCAAAACAGCTGTTTTGGGAAAGCTTAACAGCCGTATATTAACTTCATCGGCGAAATCTGAATTCTCTCCCATACAAAAGTTTTGAATGGAGTCGTAAAGAGCAATTCCTTGTTGCAAATCTGTTCTTACCTTTAAGGTAAGCCTGAGAGATGGCGCTAAACTTTCCATTTTATTTTTCTCCCTATACTCAAGGTCCATATGACACCACTTAAAAACAAACACATTGAAAGACTGAAGTACCGAAAATTTTTCTGAAATCCATAATTAGCGATCACAAATACAGCTGCACCCAAATATATAATCACCATAACTGCAGCCTGTATCTTGGTACTCAGCAAAGCCTGTCCAGACCTACGTCGAAAATCGTGTTCTATTTGCAACTTATTTTCATACGACTGGAGCTTTTCTCGTGCATTTACAGGGTTGAAAACAAGATCTGCAACCCAAACCATGAGACGATTCTGTCTTGGATTAGACAATTCAGGTAAATTTTGTTGTCGAAAAGACACAAACTCTGACAGACAATCTCTGAACTCAAAGAATCTATCGTCAATTAACCCCATTTGTTCAGAAAGGGCATCCACCAAACTTTTGCCCGATGAAATTTTTAAATGAGTCCCTTTAATAAGGCGCATCTCTAATAAGTAAAAGTCATTTACTTGTTTTATCATTTTCCATTTTGAAGCAAACAAAATAACCAATGCCATCGAAAGCCCTATTCCTAGAGACTTTGCTGGCGATACAACAAAAAATAGATTTTGAAATATCAAAATAAAAAAATAGAACATGAGGTACAACTGACATATTTTTTTAGAAAACAATTTTTTCTCAACCGATATGCGCAGAATCCGGATATTTATAAAAAATCCGAACACAATGGTGATAACAACTAAAAGACTCTCAATTCCACTCATCAAAAAAATAATTTTGCAAAAAAAAAGTCTAAATAAAAATTTTTTATTGACGAAAAGAGTCATACAGGTAAACTGTTGTTGTAGCATTTAGCAAAAATGTAAAACAACAAAGTAATCATCCTAGGAGGATACGAATGGCAAAAAAAGCAGCAAAAAAAGCAGCTAAGAAGACAACTAAGAAAGCAGCTAAGAAAACTACAAAGAAAGCCGCTAAAAAAACTACTAAAAAAGTAGTAAAAAAGGCCGCAAAGAAAGCTACTCGCAAGAAGAAATAACTTCTCGCGAAGAATTACAGAAAACTAAGCCTCTAGGTAACTAGAGGCTTTTTTTATGCCAAAACTATTTCAGAAATCTCACATATTCGATAGGAATTCATCAGCGCAGGAACAGTTTCGCTAAAATTGGGGTTGGATTTAAAAATATCAGACTCAAAAATAATAAAGGTAGCCAATGCTGCCCGTTGGAGCAGATCTCAAGTTGTCCGTATCTAAAAGCAATAAAACTTCTGCATAAATAGAAGACCCTGTCCATTCTCCATCTAATTGTATGTACTGCATCCCTAATGATGGATAGATAAGAGTCTCCGTAAATTGCCCCGATGCAATTTCCTGATTTGTCAGAAATTTATTCGATAAAAATCCCGGATTTGTCGACGCTATAGGACCATTATCAGAATGAGAATACCAACGTGTAAGACCTCCCGCCACGTAAGGTGAAAAATATTTGCCTGTAAAGCTTCTTTTGATCTGAAAACCAAAGTTTTGAAATGCATCTGAAACCCCAAAGCTTGTGGTGACTGCAATTTCAGGTGTAAAGTTTAATTCCAACTGTGTTCCAACTAGGCCATGAGTTCCAGCAAAACCTAGACCTACGCCAACTCTATTTTTATTTTTGAATTCAAAACTGTTAAGGTAACGAGAGCTCTTTCTTGATTGATGCTCCAATTTAGATTGGATCTTTTGTCCTCTCTCCTCCACAAGCACGGCTTGAGCTTGGGCTTGAACCTGAGTAAAAAGTGAAAACATATATATAGATAAAACTAAATAGATCGAATTCATATATTTTGCCCTTTTTTATGCGTAACTCCACCTCACAAGCATCCATTGCCGCCACTTCGGTGTACAAATTCTAAAATAACTTAGCCTTTATTCCTTCGTCTTGTAAGAATTTTTTTATGGCTTTGCTATCAAGCTTTTCAAGTCGCCATATTAACTCTTTCATAAGGGCAAGAGTTTCCTCCCCCTCCTTTGTTCTCATTTTCTGAGTAAAGTGCGTTATATCTCCGCTGAGTATAACCAAATTTTTTATTAGAGCCCCTATATCAGTTGCATTGGTTGTCTTTTCCATTTGAACCATGAGTTTATTTAAATTTAAAACAAGCCTATTCATTGTTTCGAGAGTTGAGACCACCGATCCCTCATTTTTTTCTACCATTTCCACAATTTTTCCTGCAAGGCCATAACTTTGAGAGATGAGTTGGTCAATGCGTGGAGGATCTTCACCTCTCACAATATCACCGGGCTTAAGCCCTTCCACATCCATCGAGCCAGGGGTAATTTCGAGAAATTTTTCTCCTATTACGCCAGCTAAGTTGATATAAAATTGACTGTCTAACCTTAGACTCTCCCATGCTTTTTTATCGATAATTATTGTTATTGTTAGCTTAACTTCCTCACCACTTGGCATTTTAAATTTGGGCGTAAAATCTATCGACTTCACCTTACCCACTTTTATACCCATTACCCTGACTGGCGACCCGACTTCAATGCCCCCAGCAAAATTGTAAGTCACTTTTAGTTCGGCTGAGTTGGACATTGGGCTTATTATGCCTAAAGCAAAAGCAAACCCAACTATCAAAATAACAGTTACAATAAATAACAACCCCACTTTGGCTTCTGGCTTCATCTTTATACCCCTCAATAAAAGAAAGAAAAAATATACGATAAAATAAAATCTATTATTATGATGGCCACTGAGGTGCTCACCACACTGCTAGTCGTTGCTAACCCCACTCCCTCTGCACCCGCTTTGCATCTAAATCCGTAGTAGCAACTAAAAATTGGGATAACAGCCCCAAAACAGGCCCCCTTGATAGATGCAAAAATCAAATCTTGAAAGCTAACAAAACTTTTCATCGCAACAATAAAGCTACCATAGGTATAACCCAAACTGTATTGACTCACAAGCATTGCACAGAGGATACAAACCATACTTGCAATAACAGTAAGTGAGAATCCTCCTAAAATACAGGCCATTAATCTAGGTACAACTAAGTAGTTAACTGGATTTATACCTAACATCCTGAGAGCCTCTAACTGCTCCGTAACTTTCATACTACCTATTTCTGCAGCTATTCCAGCTCCCACTCTTGAAGTTAATAACAAAGCAGGAACTACAGCCCCCAACTCCCGCAAAATTAAAAGTGATGCAAAACCTGGAACCAAAGAGTCGTTTTGTACCACAAGCTTCATGTGAAATGAGGACTCTATAATAGTGACAATGGCTGCAAAACTGACACAAAAAATAACTATAGGCGCGCTCTCAACGGCCACAAAATTTAGCTGCTTAATAAACTCACGAAATCGATAGGGAGGGGAAAACACTCCGGCTATAGTGTCAATAATCAACTCAAATACACCCATGGTGTGATAAAAGAAGGTCATGACTTTTAATCCCAATGCTGCAACCACTTCACATTCCTAAAAAATAGTTTTGTATAACTTGCCCCAAGAAACTGGTTAGCCAATCGGCCACAACTATACCCACCATCGTCGCCACAGCCGTATTCACAACGGCTTTACCGACGCCTTTCGCTCCTCCTGTTGTTGTATACCCTTTATAAGTACATATTGAAGCTAAGATTAATGAAAACACAAAACACTTAAACAAACCATTAACGACAGAGGGCCATGCTAAAATTGTGGGTATATGCCTCAGATATTCCTCGTAGTTTATTCCCGCAAACATCTTACCCATTACAAGACCACCACCAATAGACATAAAAAGTCCCATTGTTAGTAAAACAAAACTCGATATGACTATGGCTATAAATCTTGGCGCAATAATTTCTTTGATTGGACTTGACCCCAAGCAACGGATAGCATCAAGCTGCTCTGTGACTCTCATAGTTCCCAATTCTGCAGAAGTAAAAGCCCCGACCTTTCCGCTTAACATAAAGGCAATTAAAAGAGGACCTATCTCTCTAATAGTTCCACTTGTAGCCAGCCCCCCAAGGTATCCCAGAGCTCCAAACTGCTGAATTTGCATTGTAAACTGAACCGTCATGATAGCTCCAACAAAAAAGCCCGCTAATGCCGTTGTTGGGAGACTTTGCATACTCACTCGCCAAATCTGCTCTGAAACCTCCCGAAAATCAGGCCTTGATTTCACGCTATACCGGAAGATTTCACCTACAAAAATTAAACATCCCCCTATTTCTTGAATGATTTTTCCTAAAGTGCCAAACACTTTCAGCCCACCTCTTCTAAAAACCCAACGACCAGTGGCTCTTTGCTTCTTTTTATATGATCGACGGTCCCTTGATCTACAATCTTTCCACCATCCAATACAATTATTTTGTCGGCAATTTCAAGAGCACAATTCATATCATGGCTCACAACTATTGAAGTTGTCTTGAGCTTTCTGGACAGCTCCCTAATTAAATTATTTATAGCATTAGTTGTGACGGGATCAAGACCCGTGGTTGGCTCATCAAAGAGTAAAATTTTTGGCTCAACAGCAACCGTTCGCGCTAAGCTGACTCTTTTTTGCATGCCATAAGAGATTTCCTGAGGCAATTTGTTTTCTATGTTTTGCAAGTGGACCAACTGGAGGCATTTTTCAACCCTCTTGCTGATTTCGTCTTCTGACAACTGGTAGTGTCTCCTTAAGCCGAAAGCTACATTTTCATACACAGTCAATGAATCAAATAAGGCAGGATGCTGGAAAACCATCCCACATTTTTTTCTAATTGGGAGATATTCATCTTCGGTCAACTGACTCACCTCTTGACCGTCAATCCAAATTTTCCCTTCCGTCGGCCTTAACAATCCTACTAGATTTTTAAGTAAAACTGATTTCCCCGTTCCTGATGTTCCCAAAATAAATAAAATCTCTCCTTCTTCCACCGAAAAAGTAATCCCTTTTAATATGGTCCTATCACCAAAGCTTTTAACTAAATTCTCAAACCGTATCAAATAGCTTCCTCCGTAAGAGACCCAGATAACTTCCCCGTTATAAATTGTTGAACTCTTGGGTCGGGGTGAGACCTTGTTTCACTTACACTTCCTGTAATGATTAGGCTTCCATCCATGATCATCCCAATGCGATCGGCTAACTGATAAGCTCTCTGCATGTCGTTAGTAATTGCGACCAAAGTCGACAGTTTTTGCTTCTGCAGATCTGCAATAAGATTTATGATGAGTCGACTTGTAATGGGGTCCAACCCTGCCGTAGGGTCGTCGTAAAGAATAATTTCTGGGTCCAGAGCTAAAGCCCTAGCTATACCCAATCTCTTTTGCATTCCACCAGATATCTCGTCAGGATACAAATCTTTTGCCTTAGAGATAGCAACAGCTTCAAGAAAATGATCTATTTTTTTCTGAATTTCCTGTTCTGAGAGCTTTGTCACTTCCCGCAGAGGAAAGGCAATATTCTCTGCTGAAGTAAGGGAGTCAAACAAAGCATTTTTCTGAAAAAGCATCCCCATACTTCTTAAGATTCGATCTCTTTCGAGAGTAGAAATGGCATTAATATCTGTTCCATTAATTAAAACTTTACCTGTTGTAGGGAGTAATAACCCCGCAATGAGCTTTAAAAAAACAGATTTTCCAACTCCGCTCGGACCAATGACAACGAACTTTTCCCCTTTTGGAATAGAAAAATTTACATTTTCTAAAACACAGCTTTCTTCGAATTGAATACTCACTCCTTGAAACTCAATAGCACAAGATTCGTTACCCATTCTCTTTGAAGCGTCTCCCTCTCAATTTTTATCCCCCCCACATCTAACGGATAAAATGCATCAAAATGACATTGTTCCAGAGAACTCATAGATAAGCAATCTTGTCCTGAAGAGTTTTAATAAAAAAAACCTGGACCTGGATTTCAAAATGAGACTGTAAATTCCGAATTTTTACTTAAATCTTTACTCAACATAATTAAAACAATTCTAGAACATTAAAACCATTATCTTTGTATTTATTTAAGAATAGAACTTTAAAATAAAGTTCTATCGAGTGATAATTATAGTGAAATGTCATTATGAGCTTATATGATATGTAGCCTAGAGATTTAATGATGCCAAACAAAAGTGTGCTGTATGATTTTAAGACTGTGAACGGCCCTTATGGAAACAAAGGTTTTTCACTTCAAGAAATTCTCATTAGCACCTTGCTATTGGGCGGGGTGTTTTTGCTCTCTATATCCGCCTTTAACTTAAATTCGAAACTAGCTGGCAAATCTCACGGCTCAGAACGTTGTGTGATTCTATCCAAGACGATAAATTCCCGCCTGCAGGAGGGTGCCAATTCCTCTTTCATTAATAGTGTAGGTTTTGACGGCTCCGGGCATTTTCAGATGGGACTTTACAACGACGCTTGGAAATCCGATCGATTAAAAACTTCAGGCTCGCTTGCAGAAGCTATTCCCCTCCGACCTGCAGACCCTAAAATGAATAATGCAGCAATAAACGCCGACCTTTCCCACCCACTTCTGATTGATGAGTCTCAGGGACCTGACACTTGGAAATTCAACAATCATCTCGCCATCAACAATACTGCAAATAATTTAATCTCTTTTATAAACCAAAGCGGACTTAGTAACCTTTGTGTAGCCAATTTGTCTGGAGAGGGGGCCGATGTAACTTCATTGGTTACTTCTTGGCTCCCAAAAGAGGTCGAAGCCGTTGACTTACAAGTTAATATGGTTGTTGATGTGACCGAAGCTGGAAAAAGCCTATGCGATAATCTACCCATATCTAACTTTAAACCTCAAAATATATTGGTAAACTACAAATTTGAGTTTCTCATGCCCAATGGAGATGTAGTTGAGTCTTGCGAAGCTAGGGGCACCGTCAATTTTACAAAGGACGACAGTCCTCCTTTAACGGCCATAAGAATTATCGGAGCTGGTTCAACAGGCGGGGGGCTGTGCGGAAGTAATCCCACTACAGGAAATCAAAAAGTCGGAGTCCCCTCCGTATGTGTCGACAGCAACATTGGAGTGGGAGATATTGAAATTGAAGTTGCCACATTCAAAGACACCACATCTTGTAGAACCTGCTTAGCTTCGCTATATAAAATCAATGATGACGGCGTATTTCCTATAACAAGGGCTGAGGCCGCTAAAGGAACCTGTGCAGAACCCATAGATGCTATCCGAGACTGCAATAGCCACTGTGAGCCCAGCGACCCAGGATCTATGTTCTTTTGTCGCCTAGGAGAAAAAAATTGGCTGGGTGCCAGATATGGTGGTGCTGCGCTTGATAATGATTGGTACCCCTGCCACCTCTCACGGGTAAATGACTTTGATGGAAACGCCATGCCGAGCACTGAAATTGAAATCGTGTACGGAGGCACAAACCCTGCCAACCCCCTAGTTGGCCAGTACACAGATAGAAACTTTAGCCTTCCCGACGTTAACACTTGGGCTAGAATAAAAATGAAAAACCTCAAGGCAGAAAGGTCTTATCAATTTGACGTTCGAGCTGTAGACACTTCGGGGAACTCTATGGGCCCGAGCTTTTGTGGATTGATCCCTGATGCCTGCCGACCCGAATCCGGCTATGGCGCTGCAATAGCTAAAATCAATCACCAACCTACTCTCGGAAACACAAGGTCCATTGGAAATGTTATTGCTCTGCCCGCCGCAAGACCCCTAGGTCAAACCAATTACAATCCTGAATTGCTCGGAGCCTTCTCCGAACCTGCTCAGTGTATGCCTGGTGCCTTTAATCTCTCAAGCTCTGTGGTCGACTATGCAGACAGCGCCCCTCTGAACTCTGGCATGGGAATAGAGGTTTGCAGAATGCTGTTAACCTCTGGCTCTGCCAGTGGTCTAAGCTGTAGCTGCAACAATAATGGAACCTGTCTCGGTGCGGGAGCCACTGATCCCATCACTCAAAGGCTAAATGTCAGTTTTGAAGCGACTGATGAGTGCAGCAGCGGCTTTGTTGCCAGTGGTTCTCCCTACGGATGGTGTCAAGATTTGACAGCTGACTTTTCAATTAAAAAAGCCGGAGGGGACATCGACTTTGGAGATTTCGTTACACCCTCAGGTATTAATATAACTTCTGGGGTTGAACACCCTCCATCAAAGTCTATTTGTGGACTCTCCTACGCCGTGCCCATTATCGATTTTAATCAGCCCGATCCCCTATCTGGTTTAATTTCAGGAAATTTATTTCAGGCTGTTGCAGGAACCTCTTTGCCACCTCTAATTGTTAATTCTGTAGGCTATGATTCTCAACAACATTCTGGATGCCTATCCCTAGGCTCAACAGGCTTTGGAGTCCTAAATAACCCCACACACGAGGCCAAAGGACTGTGCGTGCAAGCAATGGATGTATGTGGAAGAATGAGCATAGAAGAGTCCATTAAAATGACTTACGGCATTTTCTTAGCTAACTCTACAACTGGAAACTTAACACAAAACATAGCCCAAGAAGGGGTCGAGTTGCCTTTTAAACTGGGTAATCAGTGTAGCTCCAGCGGCTATGCTGGATGTGATGAGATTGAGGGGCAAAAGCGATGCTACACTAGCAACTCCTGCGAAAATTTTGGCGTGGCTTGTAAGTCGGCATGGAATGAAGCTGCTGTTAATCCCACTGCGAGTCAGGCTTGCCACGACCCGAGAAGAGACCCCCTTTGGGGCTCTTTATCAGTTGCAGAGAAAAAGACTATCGCAGGAGAAAGGTGCAATACAACCTACATTTGCAAAGATAGCCTCGGAAGAATTGGACCACAAAGCTCTTGCGGAAGCGCGGGCGAAATGGACCCTTGTACTTTGGGGGGCACATGCGTTGGGGCTACCGTGGGCAGCTGCCCTGCTGGATTTGATGGCGATGGAAATCCCTACACTGACGCCGGCAACTCGTGCCAGTCTGGAAGTGATTGCCAAGCCGGGAGTTGCTCAGGAGCCTCTGCTGGAAGTTGCCAACATAATGGGGCCATATCTTGCTGGTCAAATAGTACCTGCAATCTTTCAGACGCCGATGTCAGATGCCAGGTCAATATGCAAGGCCATTGCATTTGCCCCAATAATAGATCTTGTGGTCCCGCTGAAAACATGAGCGGCCCGGAGGCAAGGCCCTGTCGCCAGGCTATTGGCCTATGCGGTACTTATATCTCAAAAGGGGAAAGTGCCTGGTGCACTGCTGATGGCAGGTGGGTCAATTGGTATTGTGGCTACGGTGACAATTTGTCAGATCTTCCTGTGAATCCAGCGGATGTCTCAGTGCATAGCTCAACGACCTATCCTAATGGCAATACTTGTCACCATATTGAACTAACCGGAGACTCCTGTAATCCGGAGGTAGACACTTATCGCGAGGCTGTTGGTGGAGGGGGCTAAATGAAGGTTATTTCTAAAATGATTAATAACACTAGGGGAGGTGGTGCCACCATCCTTCTTGTTTTTTTTGTTTCTGTAGTTTTTGTAACTCTCATTGGGACCTATCAAAAAGCCATTAACAATTATCAGAAACGGCATTTTCAACTAAAAGAAAACTACTCCCTCCTCGAAGCCACAGAGACTCTCGCGATACTAGTCAGACAAGCCTATGACGTGGCTCGAATGGCACCCCACATAGGTGGAATTCCTCAATGTCCTCTTCCGGGTGGAGGAACTGCCAGTGCAGAGGCTAACTGTTTTAAAAGTGGAGGCTGTCACTCCCCTTCTGAGTTTACATACTTCTGTTGGGCTGATGTTACAAATCCCTCAACAAAGTGTGCTGAAGGCCCCGGTGGCAGACAATTCTGCTTTGGATCAAATTCGGAATCAGGATCGCGTGATGATGTTTTGCCCGTTCAAGTGAGCTACAACCCAGAAGCTAAGTTGATTGCACAAAAAAAAGTTAAGCAACTGTTTGGCAAACACTGGAGCGACTATCTAGGCCCTCTACCAAACTTGTTCTTGAATGCTAAGGTTCAGAGTTTTAGTTGGATTCTAGACATCGCCCAGGCCGAAACCACTATAGCTTATGCGGATCAACCAGCACTTATGAGCACATCGAGCTGTGTCGCCGCGAATGAGTTCTGCAAAAATTGCTCGGTTGAGAATGGATGTGTAAGGATTTCTATCTGCCCTAGCTTTATGACTAACCAAGAATGCCAGGACAGACCAAACGACAGGTTCACCCAATATATCCTTTTTACAAACTAACTTTTAGGAGATTCAAAGTGAATTGCAAGGCCCGTGAGAAGTTCTTATGAAAACATCACTCAACAAAAAAGCCTTTTCTTTAGTTGAGCTCGCTCTGTCAATGGGTGGAATGGCCATGATAATGGTTATTGTGGGGGCCACATTTCTTCTACTCAACCAAAGGTTCCTAGCCAGTTACAATACAAATAAAGCCCAAGCTCACCTAATGGAGGCCGCATTCTCTTTGAGGAGAATTATCCCTCAAGCCCGTCACTTGGCAGGGGTCGACAATACGTCTGGCGATATTGATAACTTCTTTTCGGGACCGTCTTCCGACGGCAAAATCGTCACAGGGATTTCAACCAATGGAACACTTCCCTTTGACTCCGCAGCAATTGCTGATAGCCCAGAAAATCAAGGACAGTATTTTTTTATTGCCAAATTCGAAAGAGATGAAGGCTCAGGCATGGGAATGAGTGAGTTCATGCCAACGGCTATCTACTACAAAACTCCAGACCGAACCAGCGACGATCCCTACGAAAAAACAGGTGCCCTGCTGATAATGTCTGGTAGTGGAGGTGTAAATATAAATATGGCTCCACAGCGCAGTGGGTACGTCTTTCAAGATGTATCTAGGTTTAGAATTAAAGACTCTACTTTCTATCCCGGCACTCGCCTAGTCAGTTCTGTAACCTTTGAAATCACAATTAGATATTTTTTATTTGGCTCTGGAAAAAAACAATACTGGTATCAAGCTCCACGGACACCAGATGATGTAACTTTTAAGGATATCTCTAGAGATGTTACTGTAATTGTAAGAAACAATTTATTAAATAACTCGGGTGGAGTTCTGTTGTCGGCTGGACAAATCCGCCCTTATAATGGACTCTATTTTTTTAAGCCCTTATTTTTTAGTAGATACTAAAACTACAAGAAAGTTTTTATTCGCTTCCCCTATATTGAAGGATTAGTCCCTCAACACCTAATAGCTTCCTATCTAGGAATTACTCCCGAAGCATTTAGCAGAATGAAGTCGCAAAGAAATTAAAGCCGTCTTATGCGTGATTGAATCTCCTAGACGTCGATTGATTTATTACAGATGCACCTAATGTGAAGAGAACTCGATAAGCTCAATAAAAAACAACCTAATACTCTCCACAGCTGCCGCTTCGAACTGAAGCTTCTCGAGTTTATCGGACTTGTATTTCTTATCTAGAACCTGCTGACCCTCAGAGTCCACACAAGTAATTTCGCCATCTACTTGCACTCGACTCGAAGGTAAATTTATTAGAGGGAAACTGCCTCTAGACTCCAGATGACAACGGACACCGTTTACTAGAATCAACTCGATCCTTCTGACTTCTAAGTTTAAATCACTCGTCGAACTTGCGGTCAAAATAGAAGCCTCTAATTTGTTGTCTATCACTATTTTTGACAAAATTTCTGCGTGTAAGAGATTCCACTGAGACCATACATCCGATGAAGACTCTTGAGTTTCTTTCTGTTGACTCTGCATAAACAACTCGTCAAGGTCTTGTTCCGTTATTTCTTTTGCAAAAACAATTGAAGAAGTAAAAACTAAGGTCTTTATAATCATCAATTTCAAGAGATTGCTCATTGTCTTCTCCTTCATCCAACGTTGACATCGTAAACATTGACACCGCAGACCTTGTGAGTCGGATGCGATAAGTCCGATGCGATAATAAGTGGCTTGCAATATAAATCACGGCTGAAATAATAGCTGCTTTTAATTTAACACTTTGTAATTAAGACAACCTTGTCTAAAGATTCATCACAGGGAAAACCGGATTGGCAAAAACGCCTGTGACGAAAATGACGCCCCTTGGATAAGACGGTAAGTGCCAGTTCCTTTTCTGAAGTCTCTACTATAAGATGCAAAAATCTTAGGGCTAGCTGGTGATGGATCTGTGCTGAATAAGCACTCTCTTTCTATCATTTCATTTGGCAACCCACTGCTCATTGGTGGACATGTCGATAACGCGCCCTATTAACCTAGGAGATAACAATATGCACAAGCGAAAAAAAATTTCCGTTATCGGAGCAGGATTTGTTGGCTCAACATGCGCACACTGGGCCGCTCAGAAAGAACTCGGCGACGTCGTCCTATTGGATGTAAATGAAGGCGCTGCAAAAGGAAAGGCCTTAGACTTGTACGAAGCCTCTCCCGTCGAAGGCTTTGACTCTAAAGTCGTTGGTTCATCCGACTATAAAGACACAGCGGGATCAGACGTGGTTATCGTCACTGCTGGTTTGCCAAGAAAACCCGGTATGAGCCGCGACGATTTGCTGTCGACCAATGCCAAAATAATGAAGAGTGTCTGTGAAGGTATTAAAGAGTATTCCCCCAACTCCGTAGTTATAGTTGTCAGCAACCCTCTTGATGCTATGGCCTTAGTGGCAAAAGAAGTTCTTGGGTTTCCGCGAGAACGCGTTATCGGCATGGCCGGCGTGTTAGACGGTGCCCGATTTCGTTCATTTATCGCTGAAGAGACCGGCGTCAGCGTTAAGGATATTCAGGCTTTTGTTTTGGGAGGTCACGGAGACACCATGGTGCCAATGCCAAGACATTGCTCTATTGGTGGAGTGCCATTAACTGAATTCTTATCTAAAGAAAAAATTGAGGCCCTTGTCGATAGAACCCGAAACGGTGGAGCTGAAATTGTTGGCCTTCTCAAAACAGGTTCCGCTTATTATGCCCCCTCCGCGAGCGCTGTTCAAATGGCTGAAGCCATCTTAAAAGACCAACATCGCATTCTTCCATGTGCCGCCTATCTAGAGGGAGAGTACGGCGTTAAGGATATCTTTCTTGGAGTTTTATGCCGACTTGGAGGAAAGGGCCTAGAAAAAGTCGTAGAGTTGGAGCTCAATGAAACCGAACGTGCAGGACTAGATAACTCTATTAAACACGTTAAGGAACTGGTCGCCGCCCTTAAAAATCTAGATTATTAAAGACTATATCAATGGAGAAGAGATGAACATACACGAGTATCAAGCCAAAGAATTACTCCGAAAATTTGGGACTCCCACTTTAAAAGGAAAAGTGGCTGGAACACCTGAAGAAGCTGTTGCAGCGGCAAAAGAACTTAACGGAAGCGTCTGGGTTGTAAAGGCTCAGATTCATGCCGGAGGTAGGGGCAAAGGGGGCGGAGTCAAAGTTGCAAAATCTTTTGATGAAGTTAAACAGCATGCCAAAAGTATACTGGGGATGAACCTTATAACCCACCAAACCGGACCCGAAGGAAAAATCGTCAACAAAATCCTGATTGAACAGGGCTGCAATATCAAAAAAGAGTATTATGTGGCAGCCCTTGTCGATAGATCCGCTCAACGCGTGATTATGATGGCCAGCAGTGAAGGCGGAATGGATATTGAAGAAGTTGCAGAAAAAACTCCAGAGAAAATTCACAAGGTTATTGTTGATCCCGCTGTTGGACTTATGCCCTTCCAGGCCCGTCAACTGGCTTTCAAAATTGGCTTGAGTGGCAAAGCCGTCAATAATGCCGTTAAATCTTTTATATCTCTCTACAAAACGTTTGAGGCCACAGACTGCTCAATGGCAGAAATTAACCCCTTAGTTGAAACAGCCGAAGGTGACGTTGTGGCTCTAGATGCAAAGATGAATTTTGACAGCAACTCCCTGTTTCGCCATCCCGACATTGTTGAATTCAGAGATCTCACTGAAGAAGATCCTGCTGAAATTGAAGCCAGCAAATACGATCTTGCCTTTATTAAGCTCGATGGCAGCATCGGCTGTCTTGTGAATGGGGCCGGCTTAGCTATGGCAACAATGGATATTATTAAACTTCATGGCTCCAGTCCCGCCAACTTTTTAGATGTCGGTGGTGGAGCTAATAAAGAAAAAGTCACCGAAGCTTTTAAAATCATTTTAAAAGACCCAAATGTAAAGGGTATTTTAGTGAACATCTTTGGTGGCATCATGAAGTGTGACATTATCGCTGAAGGTGTCATTGCCGCTTCGAAGGAGCTTGGTCTGAATGTTCCCTTAGTCGTAAGACTAGAAGGAACCAATGTCGAAAAAGGAAAACAACTTCTTGCAGAGAGTGGGCTCAATATCACTCCTGCAGACGACTTAACTGACGCCGCGAAGAAAATTGTGGCTGCAATTGGGGGCAACTAATGGCGATAATGATAGATAAAAGCACAAAGGTTATTTGTCAGGGCTTTACAGGGGCCACGGGAACTTTTCACTCCGAACAGGCAATTGCCTATGGGACTAAAATGGTTGGTGGAGTGACTCCCGGAAAAGGCGGAACCCAACATCTCCATCTTCCCGTTTTCGACACCGTCCAGGAAGCTGTAGAAAAAACTGGGGCCAACGCCACTGTGATCTATGTTCCTCCTCCATTTGCCGCCGACGCTATAATGGAAGCTGTCGATGCAGAGCTTGATATTGCTATTTGCATAACCGAAGGCATTCCCGTTCTCGACATGGTTCGAGTTAGAAGGTTTATGCAAGGTAAAAAAACCCGCCTCGTTGGACCTAACTGTCCTGGAGTGATTACTCCCGGGGAATGCAAGATCGGCATTATGCCTGGGCATATCCACAAGCCTGGAAGGATTGGAGTGTTGTCCCGGTCTGGGACCTTAACTTACGAAGCTGTCGGCCAATTGACGGCCTTAGGATTAGGGCAAAGCACCTGTGTCGGAATCGGCGGCGACCCTGTGAACGGCACAAACTTTATTGACGTTCTAGAAATGTACAATGCAGATCCAAATACTGATGCGGTAATTATGATAGGAGAAATTGGAGGCACGGCAGAGGAAGAGGCCGCCGAATATATTAAAAGAGAATTCAAGAAACCCGTGACAGCCTTCATCGCAGGTGCTACAGCCCCTAAAGGAAAAAGAATGGGTCATGCGGGAGCTATTATTAGCGGCGGTAAGGGTACGGCAGAAGCCAAGTTTGAGGCTTTAGCTAGTGCTGGCTGTCGAATTGCGAGAAGCCCCGCCGACCTGGGATCAACACTCAAAGAAAGTTTAAATTAAGAAAAGCTTAAGTTAAGGAGAGTCTATGGCTATCGAACAAACATTTAGTATTATTAAACCCAATGCAATTAAAAAAAATGCAATTGGAGCGATCATTAACAAGTTTGAAACTGCAGGCCTAAAAATTGCCGCAGCTAAGTTGGTAAAACTTGAACGAAGCAAGGCCGAGGAGTTTTATGCTGAACATAAAGAACGACCATTTTTTGGTGAACTCGTAGATTTTATGACGTCTTCTCCCGTTATGGTCATGGCTCTTAGCGGAGAAAATGCTGTTCTAAAGAATCGTGAGATCATGGGTGCCACTAACCCTGCTGATGCTGCACCCGGAACTATTCGCAAGGAATTTGGCGATAGCGTAGGTGAAAATGCCGTCCACGGCAGCGATAGCCCCACTAGTGCACAACGAGAGTTAGCCTTATTTTTTGAAAAATCTGAACTTGTTAACTGCTAGTAGGCCATGCCCTCGGGCGAATGGAAACCTCTAATAAACCACTACAGCTTTACAATGGCCAAAGGTTAACTTTGGCCGTTGACAATTTGAGCTTTGGAGGAGGCCGAGGAGTCGCCCGCCATCAAGGTCTTGTTATTTTTGTTCCAGACGTGATCACTGGTGAAACCGTCGAAGTCGAAATCACTAAGATTAAAAAAAACTTTGCTGAAGCTAAGCTGATAAAAGTGCTAAACCCTTCCAAAGAAAGAACTGAGCCTCCCTGCCCCTTTTTTTACCAATGCGGAGGCTGCACATGGCAACACATTTCCTATCAACAACAACTCCAGACTAAGCAGATTATTTTTTCTAATTTCTTAAAGGCCTTCGAAGGTATTGAAATTCTAGATTTAGTACCTTCGCCAAAGAGTTTTTCGTATCGTAACCGCATTCAGTTACACAAGTTCCAAGATAGCTATGGTTATCACCAAAGAAACTCAAATCAGCTCGTAGCCATTAACCGCTGCGAAATTGCTGATGAAAAAATAAATGAGTACCTACCCCAATTGCAAAAACTAAATGATGGAAGGTACGAAGTCTACCTCGACAAAGAAGGGAAAGTCTCTCACCGTCGACAAAACTCTCCGTCCGAAGCACAGTTATTCTCGCAAGTGAATCAAGAGCAAAATCTTAATCTCATTGACACTTTAATATTATGGTTAAAAAACACCAGCCCTAAATATTTGCTTGAATTATTCTCGGGCTCCGGAAACTTCACTTTTCCAATTAAAAACCACTTCCGCGAGCTTCCCATTCTAGCTCTAGAGGGCTCAAGATCACTCGTGAATATTGCGATTGAGAACGCTTCTGCATTCAAAGATTTGGAGTTTATTTGTGCAGATCTATCTGTTACATTGCCATCTCAAGTTTCTAGAAAACTAGCACCTTCTGTTGATACCATTTTACTCGACCCACCCAGAATAGGATGCAGCCAGAGCTTACTTAAATCCCTACTTAGACTGAATCCAAATTCTATCTTTTATATCAGCTGTGACCCGGCTAGTCTTAAAAGAGATCTAGATTTTCTAGCTCAACACAACTATAAACCAATTAAGTCCCAAGCCTTTGACATGTTCCCGCAAACTGAGCACATCGAAAGTCTAACTCTTATAAAAAGATTCTAAAATCAATGGTTAAGAGAAAGGCAACACTTTACACTAGAACTGTATGGAAAGATCTCTTAACATCGCAACTCACTCTTCAGTTTGGTTCATTGCCTGTCTGACTTCCTTTATGTTGGGTTTTAATTTGAGCTATAAACACAGCCACTTTTTTGATCCTATCCACTTTTTACTCAACTGTTATGCCTGGGCAATCGACTGGACTTACTCGCAAGCGGTTTGGCTACTCACATTGGCACCAATATTACACAAATATTTTGTCCTAGCAGATGATTTTGGCTTTCAATTCTTTTTTGGCTTAATCACTCTGTATTCGGCCGCACTAACGCTTGAAACCCTGTACCGCTCTACAGTTAAGCCCTTCATGTCGCATGGCAAAACCAGAAGTTGATTCCTAATTGTTCAATTATTTGCTAGTGTTTCTAAATGCTTAAACTCGTGCTTACTCTAATTCTATTTGTCGGTGCCAGCTGTGCTACACGGGAGTTTAGAGACCCCAAAAGAGCTCATCTTCATCTCACAATTGGAACAGATCACTTGAATAATGCTCGATATCCAGAAGCGCTGTCTGAACTCTCAATCGCCGTTAAGTATGACGACAAGAACCCCACTATCCACAACAATTTAGGTATAGCCTTTTTTGTTCGAAAAAAATTTAGTGAAGCTGAAAAACATCTTAGAATGGCTGTTCAACTTGATCCTAACTACACCGAAGCCAGAAACAATCTCGGCAGAACTCTTATTGAAATGAATTTACTTGACGAAGCCATCGCCAATCTTCACATCTCTAATAAAGATCTTAAGTTCACGAGTCCAGAACAAACCAAATCAAATTTAGGTATTGCCTATTTTAAAAAAAATCAATTTGAACTCTCTAGACAGTATCTTGGGGAGTCTCTGAAGTTACGCAGTCAACACTGCACGACTTCAAATTATTTTGCTCGATCTCTATTCGAGCTGCAAAGTTATGAGCGTGCCGCCATAGCCTTTGACCAGGCCGCAAATAATTGCAAAGCTGAAAATCTTGATGAACCAATTTACTATGGCGGCCTTACATATTTCAAATTGGGGAAAAAAAGTGAAGCCCTGGCTCGATTCGAGGATCTCATTTCTAGCTACCCAGACGGTCAGTATGTTGAATTGTCGAAAAAAATGATAGGTATGATAAAAGAATAGTATGGAAATAACTGGACAAATTTTAAAACAAAACCGCGAAAAGGCCAAAATAAGTTTAAGTGAAGTCTCAATGGCCACCAAGATCAATCTTAAAGTTTTAGAGGCCATTGAGTCGGGAGATAAGGGACAACTCCCTGCTGCCTCATTTTTAAGAGGATTCGTTAGGACCTACGCAAAATATCTAAAACTTGATGAAACTATGATCATGCAAAGTTTTGATGAAGAAATTGGCAGTTCACGCCCTAAGCACCTCCCCGATCCGTCTATTGAGGCTGAGAGCGAAAAACCCGAACAAATTCTCCACTCCCAAGCTCTATCCTCTAAATATATTGCAGCGGGCACTATTGTTATTTTAATTTTTACTATTTTGGTTATCCGAAAAATTGTAGATAAATACGAGAAGGAAGCCCTCCTACCAACTACTGAAGACATTCACCAGATCGCGAAAATTGAGCCCCCACCAGACAAAGATTTGCCAGATGATTCTCTCGAGAATAATCCCAAAATGGCCGAGAATCTTTTAGACAAACCCTCAGAAGATCCTCCTGTAAAACAAGAAAAATCTGAACCCAAAAACACTGTTGAATCCGTTAACCCTAATGAAAGTCATCCTAATAAAAATAAAAATGAAGAAGCTCTTGCCTCGGCACCTGAGCTCGTTCCGGTAAAAAAACCTACAACGCCAGTTGAGCCCCCTTTAAAAGAGTCGACAACTCAACAAGATACTTCTTTACCAAAACAAGAAGTTGTTTCTCAGAACGAAGAAAATAGTCAGCAAGAACTTATTATTGAGGCCCTTGATAACACAAGAATACAAATGATTCTTGATAATGGAAAAAAGTCTTCACTAAATTTAAAAGCCTCAGATGTCCATATTATTAAAGCTCAGTCTAATATTCAGCTTATATTGAATGATGGTGGTGCTGTAAGTATCATTCATAACGGTCAAAATCGTGGCGTACCCGGAGACCTAGGTAAATCTTTAACCTTAAACTTTAATTAAAATGATTAAAATTAAAAAAGTCGTGCTCGCCATCTTTTTTTTATATCTTCTAAATGGTGTGTACCTCAGTCAATTTGATTTAAATATAGTTGATAAAACCCTTACAAATCGGATCCACCCTGACGGCTACTATGATTACGTTGGTGTCTTGAATGTTCACACAACAAAAAGTACTGGTTCTGGAACTCCACAAGAAGTGATTCATGCTGCACAAAAATCAGGTTTAGATTTTATCTTTATTAATGACTCCAATGATCTTAAGCCAGATAAAGAGCTTGAAAGGTACCATGATCACCTGCTTGTATTTGTGGACTCTGAAGTGAGCCATCTCGACTCGCGAGTCTTGATATATGGAAAAAAAAACTATTCTGATTTTACCAGTTTAGGGCAAGTGCAGGCCCTAATTTCAGATAGTCTCAGTAATGATGAAGTTAACAATCCAGAAGGCGGTTTGCTTGTGCTCGCTCATCCTTTCAAACGAGGTTTTGGTTGGCAAGGTGACCTTCCTCTAGGCTTTAATGGCATTGAAATAATAAATCTAAAATCCATTTGGCAAAATGCTTGGCATAATCAAACACTATCTTTTTTTTGGTCTATACTAACTTACCCCTTTAATCCTGAGCTGGCTCTTGTCAGAATGTTTCCTTTTCCAAAAAGAGAATTGGGTTTATGGGACCAGATGAACAGCAAGCAACAAACTCTTGGTTTCGCCGGTGCTGATGCCGATGCAAAGCTAAAGTTTCCAAAAGATTTAAATATTCCATCCTATGAAACTCTTTTTAATATCGTGCGTACACATGTAATTCTAAATTCAGAATTAACAGGAAACTCTCTGGAAGACTCAAAAAAAATCAAAACAGCTCTGCAGAGAGGAAATTTTTACGTGAGCCTTGATCTTATGGCAAGCCCTATCGGTTTTAATACATTTGTCACACAAAATGATGAGCTTAATAAACCTATGGGGTCTCGCCTAAGTTTGTCACCCGACTTAAACTTAATTGTCCAACTTCCTACAAAGCCGTTGTATCCAATTGACATCATGATTTATCGAGACGGGGAAAGAGTTCTTTCTTCAAACTCTTTAACTACAACTTACAAAATTCACGAGCCCGGTGTTTACAGGGTTGTGGTTAGAATCATTCCGACTCTTCCCTTGCCGGATGGAAAAAAATGGATTCCTTGGATTATTACCAATCCTTTTTTTGTCACACCACAACAGATCCGCTAAAAATTTGCCGAATATAATTCCTGCACACAATATGATTGCCATATACGGAGTTTTTACCTAAGAATTAAGTAATGAAATTTGTAGCTTTTGACTTGGAAACTACTGGAATTCTACCAGGAGTCGACAGAATTGTGGAAATTGGAGCCGTTCGCTTTGTCAATGGTCATGTTGAAGGGGTTTACTCCACCCTTGTAGATCCACAAATCCCTATTCCAGAAGGGGCCTCAAGAGTTAATGGAATTTATGACAACATGGTAGCTGGCAAACCCACTATTGACAAATTACTTGAGTCCTTTGCCGAGTTTTGTGGAGACGATGTCGTTGTGGCTCACAATGCCGCCTTTGATACTCAGTTCCTAACCTCAGATATAAAAAAGTTCGAAGGGCCTGCTCCTCGGGGATACATACTAGATACCTATTCCATGGCGAAAAAAGTTTTCCCTGGCTTACCTAATTACAAACTTGGAACACTTGTTCAGCATCTGGATATACCCAGTACTCAATTCCATAGGGCTGAAGAGGATGCATCTTATTGTGGATACTTATTTATAAAAATGCTCGAGAAAATATCTGTGGCCAATTCTAGTCCTAATATTGAAAACCTTATTGCCTTAACAGGAAAGCCCGCTATGATATTTCCTCAGATTATTCCTCAACCCAAACAACTAGATCTTTTTTCTTAGGAGTTTTTTCTTAAGAACTCTCTTCTAAACAGTCTTCCCCATACGTGACCAATTTAAAATCTGTTGGAAAGTAAAACCTCTTAAAAGTAGGCTTTATGGGCAATGGGTAATCGACGACCACGCCCGAAAGCATGATTTGTGACTTTAAGGATAGGTGGAGCCTGCCATCGCTTAAATTCGTTCTGCATCATCTTAAGAAGAATTTTCTTTTCTATTTGAGACTTAGGAACTTTATAGTGTTCAACAACCTTAACTATCAAAGGGTCTAAAATGTTGTATTCAGGTAATGTATCGCTATCTTTCTGATTGGGTCGCAACTCAGCCGACGGAGATCTGTCTATTATTTTCTGTGGGATAACTTCATATTCTTTGTTGTAATGATTAGAAAGTTTAAAGACCTCACTCTTGGTTAAATCTCCTATCGGGCACAAAGCACCTATCAAGTCTCCGTAAAGCGTACTGTACCCCATTGCTAACTCACTCTTATTGGATGTATTAATCAACAGGCTGTTATGTTGATTACTAAAGGCCATTAGACTTAAACCTCTTAGCCTTGCCTGTAAATTTTCGTTAACTACACTAAACTCATCTAGGCTAAAAGAAGTCTTGTAACTTTCTAAGTACTTTTCGTACAAGGATGTTATATTAAACTCATGAGTTTTAATCTGAAGATGATTTGCCAAATCTCTGGCTAAAATAAGACTCTCTTTAGAAGTGTAAGGGCCTGGTAAAATTAGCCCAGAAACATTTTGAGGCCCTATCGCATCAACTAACAAACAGGCTACAAGCGCAGAGTCAATGCCCCCACTAATGCCAATATGAGCCTTAGAAAAACCAGTTTTTCTAAGGAAATCACTAACGCCTAAGACGAGTGCCTGCCTGACCCTCTCAATATGTAATTTTTCGACATTTTGTATGAAACCACGCCCAAGTTCAGTATCATAAACAAGAAGCTCTTCCATAAAATGCCGAGCCTGAGCTACAACTTTCCCTTCCATTGAAGTCACAAAACTGCCGCCGTCAAAAACAAGCTCATCTTGAGCCCCAACCATATTTACATAAACGAGCGGAGCTTTTAATTCAGCAGCCGTGAGGCGACAAACTTTTTGGCGACCCTTAAGTTTTGTATCTGTAAAAGGTGAAGCACTTAGATTCAAAATTAACTGAATTTTTTGGTTTTTTAGTTTTTTAATTGGATTTTGCTTGTAAAGAACACGAACGTTATTCTGCACATGAGTCCATGCCCAAATGTCTTCACATATTGTTATAAGAATTTTTTTTCCTTTAAATTTTAAAATATTTTTACTCATGTCGCCCGGTTCTATATGACGACCTTCATCAAAGACATCGTAGGTCGGCAATAGTTCTTTGGCAAAAATTTTGGGTTTCTTCCCTTTTTGTAAAAAGACGGCCGAATTGTGAAAAGGCTTTCCGCTTCTTCCTGGGTTTAAAGTTATGGCCCCCAACAAAGCCGCAATCCCATGTGGCATCTTTTTTTCTATCTTTTTTAGCTCTTTGAGCTGCTCATGAACGACGCTCTCTCTTTCAAGCAAGTCTACAGGATGATACCCAAATAGTGCGGCTTCTGGAAACACAATCAGGTCGCATTTTCTGTCGACCGCGCTTTCCAGATATTCTAGAATTTTCTTCCCATTTCCTGCAAAGTCACCGAGAGTAGAATTTATTTGAGCTAATGCAATTTTCACTTTTTTGTTGATACTATATTTTGAGGTGTGAATACAGCTTCATTTTCTAAAATAATTTTTTTGCGTCCTTCGAAACCCTCGCCATAACTGTGCCAATACTGTAAAGAGTCTTCGGGATACTTCCAACAATAATACCCAAATCCTGCATCAAAATCGACTAGCCATAACCCCCTAGGTGTGCCAGCCAATTTTCGGACCTTATTGTGCCACTCATAAATTAATAAATTAACCTCTTCTTCTAGCTTGAAGATGAGTTCCATTTGATTCGGTGTTAGGATTTCCAATCGACTCATGCGGCTCTCAACTTGCTCCACATAACGACTAGTCAAGCTCCTGAGTACCCGCACACGCTCACAAGCCTCGTCAAAACTGATCACCCCGCGGCGGCTGAGATCAACCACTTGATCACTGTTCATCAATTTTTCCCCCCGAAAGGGATCAAGCTACAGAATTTTTAAAAATTGGGCAAGTTAACACTGAGTGCGAGGATATAAAAGAAAGGGAATATAAAAATAATTCTACCCCTCGGCGTCTACCCCTTTTGTAATTTGTAATAGTTGCCCCCCAATTAGGACGCCAAGCGCAATTATTATGGCCGCGATTATCAAAATCCTAAAAAATCCACCGATAGTAAACCCTTCATCTTCCGCTTCTGTTTTGACCTCAATTCGATCTCTAACTACTTTCATTCTTTTTTGCTCTTGAACCTTAGTTTCTTCCTTTTTCACAGAAGCCACTGATCTTTCTTCTCCTCGATCTTCTTGCTTGCGCACCATCCCCCATCCGTAGTCAATTTGTTCCCCTCTTTTCGTGACTGATCTTTCGGTACCCCTGGTGTTAAAATTTGTGGTCTCATTACTGCCTGTGTATATCCCCTTCTTATTTTTGTCCGATCCGCTGGCCCCCGCATCAGTACCGGACAGACCTCCCATGCGGCTGCCAAATCTATCGGCCCCTCTCCCTGATGACCCTCCTGCTGAACGACTAACTTCTCCTCCCCTTCGTGAACTGCCTGCACTCTCGTTTGTTGCGTTTTCATTTCCCGTTTGCCCACTTCCCCCAGACCCATCGGAACCACCTGAAGACCCATCACCTCCACTGCCTCCACCACCAGACTCTCCGCCGTCCCCTACAGGTTGCCACTCGGCTCTGTAAGCAAAGGGCTGAAACTCGCCCACACACTGTACTCCAGCCTCGTTGGGCCCTCCTAGATTTGGGACCTCGCCAGTTTCTAATAGGCACCGATAATAGGCGACAAAGGACTGCTCGCCCCATTCTCTGAACTCTCTATTAAACTGCAAAAGTAGTAAAAATATAAACAGTAGAACAATAAGCACGAGAATATATTCTGTAACCGCCTGACCCTTAGAATTGATATGAATCTTATTGATACAATCCATCACACCCGTTATCGGCAGAATTTATCCAATATCTGAGGGCCCCTAAACAGTGGCCCATAAATTCCGAATTGAATCGCCCATAGATGGACGAAGTCAGGACTAATTAAGTTATTCATTAATTTAACCGATCAACCCCATAGCCCTACATAGATATATAAAACAACTACATAGATTAGAGGAGAACGCTTTATGTGTTTTGGAGTTAGACAAACGACAGTTTTATTAATGATGCTTATTTTAGTGACGGCTGAAGCATCAGATTTAGAAAGAAAATACAGTCAGTTTTGTGAGTCTCCAGAAGGACTTTTAGAAATACAGGCGGCAGCTCTATGTGGTGAAAATACTGATGTACTCCTTTGTGGTCAGCTTCGGGCAGTTGTTGCCGGTGCCCTTGTCGGAGAGGCCACTTTAAGATCGGGGGCGCGATCAATTCTCCTCGAAGAGTTTTCAAAAAGAAAAAATGAGTTGATTGATAAGCTTGCGTCCGATCTCCATGATGATTGGCGTGCTCCCAGAAAGATTGAAAATCGAGTGAATTATATAAAAAATATAGAGGAGTCTATGTACACCGAACTTAAAGAAGCAGTACGCGACATCATGGACCTCAATGGTAGACAGGGAGGTCCTGATCCAAAAACATCAAATGAATTTGAGAAATTGATTGAAGAACTCAAGAAACGTAGCAATCAATATATTAACATCAGTACGGCCGAAGGCGTAGGGGATATTTCTGAAAGATATTTTAAGATGGCAGCCTATACAACTGAGATTGAAGGAGCCTCGCGTGGAGCTTATCTTAGAGGTGCTTCGGTTGCTGATATCACTAATCATATCGCAAAATTTAATGAATTAGCTCTAAATGAAGAGCTCGCTCGTAAATACACAAAGGAGGGGCGAACCGTAATTTACGAGCCTAGGGTGAAGAAGCCTGGCGTTGATATCGCAAATACGGACTATAAAGATCTTCCTCCGCAGTGGAAGAGCGAAAATCGCAAAGCTGCGGCAGTTGTGGTCGAAGAACTTATAGAACCTCGGATAAGGCATGAAGGGAGGCTAATTGTAACAGATCCTGCAGCCATCGAAAAGGAGGCCGCCCACATCCACAAAAAATGGCTTGAGCGAAATGGGTCCTATGCGCCAGTACACCAAAAGTTGCCCTATGGGGAATTGTCTGAAGAGATGAAAACTTTGGACAGAAATCATGTGTTAAAAGGCAATCAACTTGCCGATGATTTTTACAGAAAATCTACAGTTGGGCGCATATTACGAGGGCACGGAGGTGGAGTAGCCGTTCGTGGTCGGACTGGCTCTACCGGATTGACGGCAAGAGCAGCTTTATTAGCGGCAGCAGTTGGTGTAGATGCTGCGCTTATGATGGCTCCAGCTAAGATAGCCTGTCAGCAGCCTGGCGACGGAACTCTTATCAATGTAGACTCCGACTGTAGGCCTATTCACGATTATAGTCCAGGAGTGATTAACTTCCTCTTGGAGGATCCTCAAAAGCAAGTAGAGGAACTTAAGAGAAATAGGCGGTCATGTGAATACTATAAAGAGTTTCATCGCAAGCTATTTGCGGGCTCAGTATTGTCTAACGTCAGGTGTGAAAACAATGGATACTCATTTATGTTGAGCGAAAAGCCAGACAGTCCTCGGACAAAGTTTGAGGTTGAAGTAACGGGAAGTTCTCAGCGACTGCGAATGGTAAAACTGGGAGGAACGAGCATGACTGGATTATCATTAAAAGACATTATGGACAATCAGCCCATTCATTATGTTTCAGCTAAACTCTATCAAAGCGAAGTTGAAGCCTGCTGCAAAAATCAATCCAGTTGTGAATATATTCAAAACAAGGGCGGAACTCTCCATCATAATGGAAGAACGCAAGACACCGTAAAATGATTGATGACTTTGCTAGAGTTTCCCTAAAGAACTGGGCAAGGTTTAATGAACGATTTAACCCCAATTAAGAGGAGAAAATCGTAGAAAAAAGAAGAATCGCCATATTTTGAAGAACCAAATTTTTGAACCCAACTGTTTCTTCTGTCATAAAACTATGGCTGTGTTAGAATTCTGTTCATTCAAATTGAGACACTTTGCCTGCAAACTTAAAAACAATAATTAATCCAACTGTTTGCTAATAAAAACCACTGGTATCACGATTGCATAATTATAATTTAAATATCGCAAAAGAATTGCCGATATTTAAAATACAAGGGGTAAACTATGAAAAAGGTTAAAAACACTTTAAAAAAATTGTGGAAGGATGAATCGGCTCAAGGAGCCACAGAATATATCCTATTACTCATGATTGTTGTGGCCATTGTAATGCTATTTAAAGATAGAATTAGAAATGCTGTAACGGGAAGACTTGACGCTTTAGACACAGGGCTTGGCGGAGTGAGTTCAAACTTCTAAACCGAATCTACGCTCCTCACTAAATTTAATCGGGGGATCATATCTAATGGGAGGACCTAAATGACCTTAGAGGCGATTATCATTGCTATCTTTGGCATGCTCATTCTTGGCGTATTTTTGGGCCCCAATAGCATTATGGTAACCTTCGACGAAGCCACTCCTCGCCTTGCTGCTCGAGTTGAGCGCAATGTCACTGTTGGCTACAAATTTTTTAACCCTGAAAAAAGTGGTGGTCGCACTCCCGGATGGCAACCATCGGGAGTTCAATAACTCATGGAGACCCAACATGACCTTACAACTTGTAGTGCCAACCTTAATCCTCTTAGCTGGGATTGTTAACGATCTAAAGTCTAAGAAAGTTCGCAATGCGCTAGTCATTGTTCTGGCCTTGGTCTCTGTAATGAATACCTACTATTTTGGTGGCCGCGAGGGCTTAATTTTTGGATTTCTTTCCTTACTCATCGCTTTTGGAAGTTGCCTGCCACTTGTTCTGTCCGGAGTGCTAGGTGCTGGAGATATGAAGCTGCTTATGGCCTTTGCTCTGTCTGTTTCACCAATGAGCACTTTCCTGGTTTTACTTTATTCATTTTTCTGGGGAGCTCTTCTTGGACTCTTACGAGCCCTACTAAATAAGGACGGTCTTCAGCTCCTCATAAACACATTTGACATTGCCAAAGGTGGGAAAAAGGCTGTTGCTGCCGAGAACTTACATAAAATACCTTACACCGTTGCTCTTTTTTTTGGTTGGTTAACACAACTCACCCTCACAGGTTTTAGAGGATAAAATGAGAAACAGTCGAGGCCAAATGGTAATAGAAATGATTCTCGTAATGACGGTGCTACTCGCTATCATGGGCGCACTTAAAACAGGATTAGACAACAGTGAAGCCTTTAAAACTCTGGTACAAGGACCGTGGAGAGTGCTTTCGGGCATGATTGTAGCCGGAACTTGGAAGCCGCCAGAGAGCGCGGTGGAATCCCACCCTGCTCTCAACCGCAATCACGGTAGCTTAAGAGGGAGTGGACCAGAATGAAACTCTGCTCATCTATTAAAAGCCAGCAAGGAGGCATCACTATCGATTTTATTTTTGCCTTTGTTCTCATCATGGGCTTAGGGGCTATTTTACTTACTCTCTCTTTGACTATGACGGTTGCATCTATCACTCAGTACATTACCTATTCTAGCGCAAGAGCTTTAATGCTCGGGCATCACACATCAGATGAACAGGTTTTTAACGGGCAAAAACAATTTGTGAGGCTGTATACATCCCCTCTAATGGCCCCACTTTACAATGGAGGGTGGTTTGAGTTGAGAAACCCTGCCTTATTACCCAAAGTGGGAGATATTCAAAACTTTGATACTGGTTTCCCCGATGTTCAGATCCCAATGAATGAGCCCAACTTACTTGTTGGGTTTACAATAGGGTTTGTGGCAAGAATTCTTGATTTTCACATCCCCTTTTATGGGTCAACCTCAGATCTCCGTGGTGATGGTTCTGGCTTTGCTACTACGATTGCAAGTTTTTTATCAAAGGAGCCTTCTGTGGCACAATGTCGAGACTTTAATCTAGGAAGGTGGAAAGCCATACGTAAATTAAATGTTCCCGGTGGCTTTGCCGATTATAGTTCGAACACCTCCGATAATGGAGTTATTTGGTGGATCAATGACAATGGATGCTAAAGCGGGCAAGGCTCGCCGAAACAACAAAAAAAGATTCAATAATCGAGGTATGGCGACTCTCGAGGCCATTCCTCTAATTGTGATTTTTGTTATGCTTGTGGGTTATGCCCTAGGCCTGTGGGGAGTCGTACACTCCGCCACACTCCATTCAATTGGATCGCGTCAATACGCATTTGAAACTTTAAGAAACCGGGCTCACTACGTCTATCACAGAGACCGCGGGGCCGAAGTTCTACATAACCAAAAAATTGGCTATCGATATCACGCTGTTACAAACAATACGAGCGAGGAAGCTTTTAATGCTCCCATCCGCCCCATAACAGTTGGCAAGCAACCCGTTCAAACTGATCTGCGGAATTTAAACACAGGCAATGTGCAAGCCCATAACCAAGAAATATTTGAAATTCAACAAAGAAACCAAAAGCTAGATTTTAGCCACGCTTGGATAATGACAGGATATGGCCTTTGCTTAAACCCGGCATGTGGAGCTCCAGAATGAAAATCAAAAATCTGAACATTGAGGTGTGCCTATGAATCCAAATGAAACTCGGACTCTTTGGATCTCTGTTGGGGCAGCACTTTTTGCAGTTTTTTTACTGTACAGCTACACCCAGGATAAAACGGCAGAGCTAAATAAAAAGTTGGGAGCTAAAGACAAAGTCGTGGTCGCCATTACTGACATTAATGAAATGCAGACTATCAATGAAAAAATGCTGAGTATAGTTGAAAGACCCGTCGATTTTATACAACCCACTGCCGTAAACGATCCTGACCTTGCCGTTGGCAAAGTTGCTTTAGCTCCCATAAAATCGGGAGAACAAATTTTAGAAAATAAAATTATGGAGCCGGGGCCCATCACAGGCTTGTCGCTGCAAGTGTCTCCCGGAAAGCGAGCTGTGACGTTGCCAACCGACGAGATGAGAGGTGTGGCAAAACTTATAAAACCTGGTGATCGCGTTGACATTGTTGCCGCTCTTGACGTCGGAACTGGAACAAACCAAAGAAGAGAAGTTCAAACTCTTATGGAAGACGTGGTTATTCTTGCCACTGGAACAAGAATCATAAATGAACTCCCCCGCTTGTTTGAAACCTCTGGAAAAGACTTGTTTGAAATCAATAAAAGAGGAGACACAACTTTTACAACTATAACCGTCGAAGCTAGCCCTAAACAGGCACAAGATCTTATTTATATTTTGTCTACGTCACCAGGATCACTCTTTTTGACTCTCCGTCATCCGAGTGATAACGGTCCAGTTCGTTTAGCCAACTCGACAATCGAGTCTGTATTGAGAAAAGTCTCTACACCAACAATTACAAAACAATTGGAGCGGGCTCCGACTTCAGTTCCCCGCCCGCCAGCAACTACAACACCAAAACCTAAAAAGAGAAAAGGACCTTTTGTGGATTTGTAAATTTGAATTTATAGAATGGATAATTTAATGAGTATATGGAAACAATTTAATTTTTTTGCCGCACTTACCTTACTCGCGTTTGCAAGTGGGATGGCTCCATATACTCCAGTTAATGCCCAGTCTAACCATATTATCCAATCTCTGTCGTTAGAAAAAGCTGTTATTCGAGATGTAAAAATTGAGAAGGCTCCAGCTAATTTTACCAGAAGCGGTTCCTATCAAAAGTTAGTCAGAATCCAATATAATCCCAACACAAAAGTTCTGAGATTCATACCGCGAGAAGTCGGCGTAGGAGTCTTATTCATTAAGGATAGTAATGAAAAAGTGATTTATGAATTCCGATTAGATGTAAAACAAACTGATCTATTTAAGGTGGCCAGAGAAATTAAGAAACTTCTTAATGATATTGAGGGAATCAATATCAAGACTCTTAACAACAAGGTGATTGTTGATGGAGAAATTCTTTTGCCTACCGACATGAACCGCATCCACTCCGTCGTGAAGCAATACGGTGATAAGGCCACAAATCTAGTAACTCTGTCTCCCCTTGCACAGGCTAAGATTGCCCAGTTCATAGAAAGAGAAATCAATAACCCTGAAATTCAGGTGAAGTCCATCAATGGCAAATTTATTATACAAGGAACATGTAGTGACGAGAGAGAATCTCAAAGGGCAGAAATTATTGCAAAAGCCTATGCGCCAGATGTCGTTATCGATGAAGGACAGGCCGACAAAAAAATTAGTAAACGGCGTACTGATGTGGTCATTAATTTATGCGAGCTAAAACAAGGAGCAGCACCTGAACCTAAAAAAACCATACAACTTATTGTTCACTACGTAGAACTTCAAAAGGACTACCAAAAAAACTTCCGCTTCCAATGGACTCCAGATATAGGTGATGGATCCCAAGTTGATTTTACAACTGGAGGAAGAACTCCAGGTGGCGCTGTGGCTACTATTTCTGGCACAATCAAAAACCTTTTACCTAAACTCAACTGGGCAAAGGAACATGGTCATGCCCGTGTTTTAAATAGTTCATCATTAATTGTTCAAGATGGAAGTGAAGGCGTCTTAAACTCTTTGAGTCGAATTCCTTATCAAGTAGTAAATCAAATGGGACAGCCCTCAACTAGTTTTGAGGAGGCCGGAATAAGAACAGTAATTACGCCGCAAATTATTGGAGCAAGATCTGACAGCGTTAGCTTAAATCTTAATTTTTCAGTTAAGAGTTTAATCAGCCAAACTGCAGCTGGACCACTAACTTCTAGCCGAGAGATCAAAACGAGTATTGTTGTTCGGAGTCGCCAAAGTGCTGCCGTCGGAGGGCTTATTACAAACGATACAGGCACAACCTATAACAAGCTCCCTGAGGATGCCAGCCCCAACCCTCTAATCTCATTGTACGCCTCTAAAAGTTTCAGGCGAAACCAAAGCCAGTTTGTCGTGTTTGTTACGCCAATTATTAAGTCGTCTTCTAGTGCCGGGGCGGATAAAATTAAAAAGAAATTTCGCCTAAAAGACTAGTTCTCCCTTTCTGAATCCCTATTTTGACTTAACTTCTCCTATTCATATCCCGAAAAGTAACTGCAAAGCAAATAAGTAGATGACTAGACTCTCCGCTAATTCAATCTATTTATTTGTACTGATTAAAAGTGAGGTTATTCCGTGGCTATTAGCCCAAAATGTCATTTAATTTGTGTAACCGGCGGAAAAGGCGGTGTCGGAAAAAGTGTTTTTGCCGCCAACCTCGCTTGCGCTTTTTTAAAAGAAATGAGGGCCCCGACTTTACTCATCGATTTAGATGCTAAAAGTTGTGGCGATCAAAATATTATTACAGGACTTAAACCAATCAAAACTATAGGTGAAATTGCAAGCTTTCAAAGCGCAATAAATCCAAATACCCTAAAAAGTTTGGTAACCCCTCACCCAACCGGACTACACTTTATTGGCGCGGTCTCATCACCAGATTTTAGGCCAGAGTTGCCTGGTGAAGTTTTTAGAAAACAACTTCAAATCATCAGTCAGTTTTACAGTTTTATTATTATAGACTTAGGATCTGAAATCCTAGAAAATCACTACGGATTTCTTGAGGACGCCAGCTCGCTTATTATGGTCACCACTCCTGAAGTTTTAACAATCAACCAAACGCGCAAGGCCCTAAATGATTTAATGTCGGCAACTGTCCCCGGCGATCTGATTCAAGTTGTTGTTAACAAAGTACATAAAAGTGGTTTGCCACCTCAGGCTATCCAACAAACTCTTCGTCGCCAAGTCATTGGAGCCATTCCACAAGATGATAGTATCGCATTTCAGGCACTGCAAACCTCGAGTCTATTTGTTGCCACTCAACCAAATGCTCCAATAACTACATCTTATCACAGTATAGTTCGTCTTCTCAGTAGTGGAATTCTTCAAAAACTTAAAGGACTATCTCGACCCAAGCCCACACTTAAGAATCTCCAACCCAATGCTCAACCAATGCTTGGGGGGCAGTCTAAAGGAACTGTAACTATTCATGAAGACCTGGACCCTCTAACTCAACTTAAGCTCACAATTCACAATGAACTAATCAAAGAGATGGATCTCAAAAAAGACCTCATGAATACAAAAGGTGATGCCAATAAAGAAAAAGAGTTAGAGAACAAGACTAAACAAGTCATCTCTCAATTAACTGACAGACTTGGACAAGGCTTGTCGCGCGAAGAACGCTCTCGAGTTATCACAGAAGTATTGGATGAATCTTTAGGACTGGGACCAATAGAAAAACTACTTGCCGACCCAAAAGTTACAGAAATTATGGTTAATGGTGCAAATAAAATCTACGTTGAGAGAGATGGTAAATTAACTTTAAGTCAAGTTACATTCACCTCAAACCTTCAATTAAGAAATGTCATCGAAAGAATTGTAACTCCCCTTGGTAGAAGAATTGACGAAAAAACACCTTATGTAGATGCCCGATTACAAGATGGTAGCCGGGTTAATGCCGTCATCGAGCCCCTATCAATTGACGGACCAGCTCTCACTATACGTAAGTTCCCTGAAGATCGCATCACTATAGATGATTACGTTGACAGGTTTGGCTCCATGACTAGAGCTATGGCGGATTTCTTAAAAATTTGCGTAGAACAAGGCCTCAATATAATTATTTCTGGTGGAACTGGCACTGGAAAAACAACTCTACTGAATGTTATGTCGGGATTTATTCCGTCCAACGAACGCATAATAACAGTTGAAGATGCCGCCGAATTGCAACTTAAACAGGAGCACGTTGTAAGGTTAGAAACTCGTCCAGCCAACATGGAGGGGCAGGGGGAGGTTACAATCCGCGATCTGATTCGAAACTCTTTGAGAATGAGACCAGATCGCATTGTTGTCGGAGAATGCCGAGACGGTGCCGCCCTTGATATGCTGTCGGCAATGAACACTGGCCACGATGGGTCCATGACTACTGTTCATGCCAATACACCAAGAGAGGGAATTTCTCGCTTGGAGACACTGTGCTTGATGGCAGGAATGGAGCTGCCAGTAAAAGCCATCCGCGAACAAATCGCCGGTGCTGTAAATCTGATTGTTCAAATCAGTCGACTGAGTGATGGTAGTAGAAAAATAAAATCTATCACCGAGGTTGTAGGGATACAGGGCGAAACTGTTACACTCCAGGAGATATTCCGATTCAAAGAAGAAGGGTTTGACAAAAACAGAAAAATTATAGGTCAGTTTCAAGCCATGGGTTTAATTCCAACTTTCATTGAAAAATTTGAACAAAGAGGAGTTCAGATACCAAGAAATCTTTTTACGACAAATACATCTGAAAGCGGCACAAAGAGTGGACAAGTAAATCCATCATTAGCATCAACACCTAAACGGCCAATTTTGGCAAGGCCTTCTATCAAAAAAGTGAGCGGAGGTGATAATACATGAGTTATTTAATCGGCAACGATTGGTTGTTTATTCCTCTTTTTGCTCTCTGCATATTCTTTGCAGCTTATTTTTCTGCTGACCGTATTCTCAGTTTTTTATATGAAAGAAGTCTCGGCTCCCGAGAAGAAGTTATCGAACTCATGGACAAGATGTTCTTTGAAGCTGACAAGAACAAAGTTACATCTATTATGTTACTAGCAAGCTTCGGGTTGGGCGTTATAGTCTTTTTAGCATTTTGGCCAAATGTCGTTGTTGGTTTTATTTTTGGCACCACTATCACTGTTGTCGGATGGTCACTGCCTAAAATCGTAATGCGTGGAATGTGGGAAACTCGTTGCAACAAAATTGTTGATCAAATGGTTGATGGCATGACAATTATGGCCAATGGTGTAAAAGCCGGTCTCAGCATTACCCAATCTATGGAAAGAGTCACAATAAACATTAAGGGTCCTTTGTCGCAAGAATTTAAGTTAGTACTAAATAAAGTTCGATTAGGTATGACTGTCGAAGAAGCCTTTAATGAGTTTGCAGAAAGAATCCCACGCCCCGATGTTCAAATGTTTGTGACCTCAGTCAATATTCTAAAAGAGACGGGCGGGAACCTGGCGGAAACCTTTCAGACAATAACAACAACAATTCGCGACAGACAAAAGGTGCAAAAGAAAATTGAAGCGATGACCGCCCAAGGTTTAATGCAGGGTACAATTATTACCTTAGTCCCGTTTGCACTTCTTGGTGTTTTTATGTTTTTAGATCCCAAATATGTTGAACCCTTATTTACCAAGCCCTTGGGTTGGCTCGTTCTATTTATCATGCTAGTTCTTCAGATTATTGGTGGATATAGTATGAAAAAAATTGTTACAATAGAAGTCTAAGATTTCTGAGCTGAGATTGAGGCTAAACTCAGCTTAAAAAGCTGAATAGACATTAAATATAAAAACCTATTAAACATGAAGGTCTGATAGGAAAGGGAGATCAAGGATGAGAAAAGTTTTTGTACTAGCATTTATCCTGGCTAGTCTTCAATCACAGGCTGTGGTTGACATGAAGAACGCAAATTATTCTGATACATGGACGGATATTATCGTACCTGGAACGGGATACGACTTGCGCGTTCAACGTACCTACAATAGCCGCACTCTCTTCAATGGAATTTTTGGCTTTGGTTGGTGCTCAGACTTCGAAACGAAACTTGAAATTACCGCAGAAAATAATATCAAAGTTACCGAGTGCGGAGGAGGGCTTGAAATATCTTACAAGCCCAAAGACTTTAATGATAAAGAAATCAACAGCTCAATTGATAAAATAGTCGCAGAAGTTAAAAAAAGAAACCCCTCGCTAACAGACAAATATCTATCTGGATTAAAAGAAGAACTAAAGTCTCGACCATTCTTTCGCGAGGAGCTCACTCGTCAACTTGGCTTTAGCGGAAAGGTCGCTCAGGGTAAAACGTATTACGCCCAAGGACGTCAAGATGAACAAATTGTCTTTGAAAAAGATGTCTACACTCGAACAATGCCTGACAAGACGACTCAAAAATTTGATAAAACAGGGAAGCTGGTTTCTATGTTTGATAAAAATGGTAATTTTTTACGGCTAACCTATAAAGGAAGTTTACTATCAAAGGTTGCAGATAATTCTGGAAGAAGTCTTGATTTCCAATATGACTCAACTAATAAAAAAGTAAAGAGCGTCAGTGGTCCTAGCGGACTTATCTCTACCTATCAGTACAAGGGAGAGGATTTAACATTAGCACTCAATGCTTGGAAGGATACTTATCGCTATGAGTATGACGATGTTCACAACCTTGTGAAAGTAGATTTCCCCGACAAAACATCAAAAATTATAAAATACAATAAAGACAAGGATTGGGTAATCGGCTTCATCGACAGACAAAAATGCGAAGAAAAATATACCTACGAGGAAAATCCAAAGGACCCTCTCAATCATTATTGGTCTATAGTGGAAAAGCGCTGTCAGGGTAAGGTGACAAATCAAAGTAAATACGAGTTTTGGCACAAGTTTTCTAAAGACGGTAAGCGATACTTATATCGAGCCTACTCAAAAATTAACAACAGCGTGACGGACATTATTTATCACGAGGTTTTTGGTAAACCGATTTATATAAATCGAAACAATATTCGTATTCAGTACAGTTATAACCAGGGTGGGCTCATAGAAAAAAAGGAAGAACCAGCAAAAACAACTTTGTATAGTTATAAAAATAGTTGTGGAAAGGTCTCTACAGTAGCCTCTCAATATTTTGGTTTTGAAAAGGCTAAGAAAGAAGCTGAGAAGCCTAGAAAGAAGCTAATAAAAACTGTTACTACCAATTTTAACTATGATGCCCCTAAATGTAATCTTGTAACAGCCAAGAATTCAGAGGGGCAGTCTGTACGGCTGCAATACGATGTTCGGGGAAGAATTGAAAAAATAACTGATCAATCAAAAAAAATCGTGCTTATTAAGTATGAAGACCGCTTTGGTAAACCCTCTGTTGTAACTCGCCCTGGTCTTGGCACAATTAATGTGAGTTACAAAAAAGATGGGAGCATTAACAAAGTTAACAGCCAAGAGGGCCCGGCGGTTGCGGCCCAGGTAGCCAGTGTTTTTAACAATTTGTTAGAGATTATTTCACCTGCGAGTTCAGAGTTGAGTATTTGATAGTTTCAGGAGGGGGATTTATATGATTTATATAAAGTTATTTACCTGTCAGTTAATTCTAATTACTGGAGTTTCTTTTGTTGAACTTAACAGTTCTTTTGCCAATACAGAACCTGGTTACATCTCTTTTGCGGGAGAGTTCGAGGCCGCTGGTCCAGAAAAGAAACTGTGTAGTCATTGCGAGGCGGCCTGCACCGTTAGTGATAATGGTGTGGACAGAGGTGACCAAAGCTGCGATACATTAAGAAAGCGTGCGGCTCTTTTAGCTAATGGGGGGAGCCCATCATCTCGCCCTTCCGGAGCAGACGACCAAGCCAACTGACAGGAGGGAGGGTGCCATGAGGTGCCAGGCCCTAATTTGCGCCACCAAGCATCAAGTTTTATGCCTGAAGCAT
>CAZCYD010000003.1:0-124385 GCA_964502735.1 uncultured Pseudobdellovibrionaceae bacterium | reverse complement strand
GGCGGGGTAGAAAATGAGTTTGGAGGGCACTATACAGTCAAAGAACGGGATGCTCATGCTTGGGTAGAAATGTGGTCAGCAAGACAAGCCAGTTGGATAAGGGTTGACCCCACTCAATACGTGGCACCATTAAGAATTGATTTGGGTGCAGAAGTTTATCATTCACTTTCACAAGATGAGTTGCAGGCAGGACTCACTCAAGAAGAATATTTATTAAAATACAAATCAAGTTGGTACTACAGGTACATTGTGCAGTCAGAATTGGCCTTGGATTTAGTTTCGTTGCGGTGGAGTCAGTTTCTTTTGGATTTTGATAGAGAGGGACAAAAAGATTTTTTTAGAAAGCTAGGGCTTCAAAACTTAAAAACTAAATATTTAGCCTATTCTTCATTTGGAATTTTGATATTTTTTATTCTCTTTCTAAATTACAGAAAGCTGAAGATAAAAAAGCCAATTCGAGAAGAAATAAAATCTTATCAGAGGCTTGTTCAATTTTTTCAGGCAAGAGGTCTAAAAAAGGAGGCCTTTCAGGGGCCCCTGAGCTATTTAAATCTTGCCAAAGAAAAATGGCCCAGCGCATCAGGTATGATTGATGAATTTTCCAAAGTCTATCAGACCCGAGTCTATGGTCCTCCGGTGGATAATGAGGAGGCCAGTCTCCGATTAAGGAATTTACAAAATGATATTTACAAAGAGGTGGGTTAGCTTTAAGAGGTTGGAATTAAAAAATTAGAATATTAAAACGAGTTTTCATGGACAGAAACTGCGAGACATAGTACTAAGCATTATTCTAAGTGGGGGGAGTATGATGTTAAAATCCCAGTTTCTAGCACTGGCAACATTTTTTATTGGATTAAATTATTCATTAGCTTTTCAATATCAAACACATGTCTACAATTCGGATGGGAAGCCTGCTCTTCTTGGAGATTGGTTAGAGAGTATTGAGGAGGGTGATGTTATCCTTGTTGGTGAGAAGCATGGTTTTTTTCCTCATCATGAGATGCAGACTCATATTATTCAAAACCTAATTGATAGGGGATTAACTGTAGATGTCGGAATTGAACATGTTCCCTACACTTTACAGGGGGGGCTAGATAGTTATGTGAGCGAGGCCATTAGTGAGTCCGAGTTTTTAAAGTTATTAGGTTGGAGTCCAAGTCGGTATGGTTCGTGTCGAGATTACACAGCTAATGGAGGACTGGAGGACTTATTCGAAAGCACACCTTTTGATTGTTACATTCATAGCTTAAGACTGTCTGAAAAAAATGGAGGCAAAGCTGTAGCCATAAATTTGCCAAGATCTCTAACGTCTAAGGTGAGTCGTGGTGGAGTGTCTTCACTTTCTCCAGAAGAGCAACTGTTGTTGCCACCTAATTATGAGCTGGGTTCAGATTCCTACTATCAACGATTTCGAGAGTTAATATTGTCCTTCGGAGATTCTCACGGACCAATTAGTGAGGACTTCATTCAGAATATGTTTTTGTCACAGAGTTTATGGGATGAGTCCATGTCATGGAGGTCTCTACTTCAGATGAATCAGCATCCAAAGCGAGTATTGGTTGTAACAGTCGGCAATTTCCATGTGGCCCATGGTGATGGTTTAGCCGCTAGATTTTATGCTAGAGGGGCTAAAAAAGTGTATACTGTCAGTCAAACCTTTGCCGACAAGGCCAATCTGGCGGATATAGATAGTATGGCCCAGCCAGATCCCGTTTATGGAGCCCATGGCGACCTTGTTCTAATCACAAACATAAAGTAGAAGTTGTGGATCTCACAGCGTAGATTCTGTTGCGTTTACCTCCAAATCCTATGGGAGTGGAGACTTTAAACCCCAACTTTTGTAGACTTCTTTTTAGTGTGCCCTTAGCGGAATAGGTGGAAACGATACAGAAAGGTTGACAGACTTTTTTAAATAACGAATAGAGAAAATCTTCATTCCAGCACTCAGGATTGGTTTTAGAAGAAAATGGATCATAAAGAATGCAATTAAATAATTGGGGGAACTCTGAACGAGCCTCAAGCCTCTCTCTAAGTTGCCAGTGATTGTTTGTATACTGCATTTGAAGAAATTTTTTAATCTCCACCGAAGGTAAATTGTAGAGTTTAGAAAATAGATGAGTGATTTCTTCGTAGCAGCTAGACAAATAACAGGGCTCTTGATCAAGCCATGACCACCAGTCTTCACGTAGTTGAGAATTTTCTTCAAAACTCAATACTTGAATAGAGCTTACCTTTTTATGTAAGCACAAACTAGCCATCATGATTTCATTGTAACCTAACCCCAATCCGACAGAGAGAACCCTTACTGAATTCGTTACACTGAGAGTATCTAAAAAAGCGCCCCCATAGATATCCACAGTTTCACTCAATGCACCTAAGCGGTTGTGCATGGCCTCTCCAGAAGAAAGCCATTCGAGGCTAGGGCTACCATCTGCTGTTATTATTTTTTTGTAAGTGTTGTTGGTCATCTTGCATTTTGGTTCATTATTGACTAGATATGCCAATATATGACAGCGTCTGCACAATGGCAAGGATTGCCCTACTACCCAATAAGCTTATTCTACCAAAGTAAATTTGGAGAAAAGGTCTGGAAGCTTCCCGTCAGTACCGCCACCACCTGCCCAAATCGGGAGGGAATAAGAGGTATGACAGTTTGTAACTTTTGTGACGAGTGGGGTTCTGCTGCATACCCTGAAGAAAGAGAAAGGGCTTTAACCTCCCAGATTGAAACTATTCGGGAGCGACTAAGGCAACGCTACAAGGCCAATAAGTTCTTAGTTTATTTTCAGGCCTACACGAACACCTTTGCCAAAACTCAAACCTTACGCCAGCAAATGGAACTGGCATTAAAGTATGAAGATGTAGTTGGCATTGTTGTTGGAACGCGTCCAGATTGTATATCAAAAGCTGTTCTAGATCTATGGAATGAATACAGTCAAAGAACTTTTCTTGCGGTGGAACTAGGGGTTCAGAGCTTTGATGAGGAGCAATTATTGTGGATGAGAAGGGGGCATTCCGCAAAAAAATCCGTGGATTCTATTTTTAAAATTCGCGAAGCTTGTCCTGGATTGGATGTGGGTATACATTTAATGTTTGGCTTGCCTGGTGATACAATCACAAAAATGCGAGACGATGCCAGAAGAGTTAATCAGCTTCCCATTGATAATATCAAGCTTCACAATTTACACGTTTTAAAAAATACCCCCTTGGAAAGAGAGTTCAGATCAGGTTTGTTTTCTCCAATAGAGAGAGAGTTGTACGCAGATTTAGTCATAGAGTTTTTGAGTCATCTCAGTCCAGAAATTGCGGTTCATAGACTGACGGCAGTAGCTAGTCGCCACGACGAACTTATTGCTCCTAAATGGGCAGGGAATAAGATGGCATCCTATCAATTTGTATTGGACAGATTCCATGAAAAGGGTTTGGTACAGGGGTGTCTGTATACTTGATGATCCAAGACTTTAGTGGAGTCCATTTAATTCTCCAGTAAATTTTGCCGATAGGTGGGTTATGTCGGCCTCTCACATCGAACCAGATATTTTATTTGAATTTTTAAGGAAATCATTTTTATTTCAGAATGTTGAAGACGAAAGATTAGCCCAAATCATTGAACATTTAGAATTTGTGAATTACAAGAAAGGGGAAGCTGTCGTTTTAGAAAATGAGGTGAGTGATCACGTCTGGTTTGTGTACTCTGGATCTGTTGAGGTAGTTAAAAATATTCCAGAACTGAATCAACTTAACCGTTTGGCTGTGTTGAAGTCCGGTAGCCAGTTTTCAGAGTTTTCAGTTCTAAATCGAGCAAATAAATCGGCCTCAGTATTTACACTGGAGGACTCTGAGTTTTTGCGCATAAGTGGAGATAATTTTTTAGCAATATTACAAACTTTACCAGTAGTTACTAGGAACTTGGTTTTACAGTTGGCAAGCGCTACGCATTATGCTGAAACTTCGCAGTTTCGAGTGGAGTATTTCAGTGAGGATGAAATCGACTTTCAGCCGCGTCTGATTGAAATAGTTAATCCTAAATTGTGGAAAAAATTTGGAGTACTACCTTTAAAGTATGAAAATCGATGCCTATACATTGCGGCTAAAAATCCCAGGAATAATGATTTTTTTCAGTTTATAAAAAACAGCCATCCAAATTTACACATTAATGTGCGTCTTATAAATGAAACTGATTTCGCTGTTCTGGAGTCCCAGCTCCTGCAAATTTACAAAATGAACAGACCAGCTCAATCTAAGGCAGCAGTAAATCTTTTGCCTGAGCCATGGAGTGGTCAAATAGATGAATGGCTTGTTCAGGTTTCAATTTTTAAGGACTTTCCCCAAGAATGGCGTCAACAGTTATCAGAGCATATAAATATAAAAAATTTGGGAGCGGGAGAAATCATTTATAAAATGGGTGAGCCCAGCGGAGCACTTTACCTTATTGTTTCGGGATTTGTAAATTTGAACAGGCCCTTAGCTTGTGGCAATGCTTCTTTATCTGTCGCAACCATTGGGCCAGGCGAGTACTTTTCCGAGGTTTCATTATTGGCCGACCAACCTCATGCGCTTTCCGCACGAGCCCATACGCCAGTGACATTGGCATTAATAGATAAACAGGTGATTCTTCATTTACTAGATACACCAGGTTTCACAATACCCTTGGCTTGTGATTTGTCTATTCAATTCCAGAAGTTAAGTAGTGGTGCTCACTACAAAGATTTTGATCCCAAGTTAGATCTACATCTTGAAAAGCTTGCTGGTCTTATCCCTAGCAACATAATGTTAGAACATCAAATATTACCTTTGAGAATTAAAGATAATGAACTCACTTTAGGTATTACAAATCCAGAGAGTACGTCTGTTTATGAAGTTGTTGGTAGATATTTAAATAAACACAGGGTGACAATAGAATTAATCCAGACAAGAGATTTTCTATTGTGGTTTGAACAGATAAATTCTTTTGGTTCTATGCCTAAAGCCTCTCTTTCGGGTGTCCAAAAGTTTAAGGCGCAAGCAAAAAAAATACCTAGTCATGATGTCGTATCTGTTTTGAACCAGATTGTAATGGAGGGGTTTCACAGCGGAGCCAGTGATGTCCATATTGAACCTAGTGACCAAGGCTTTTCGTTGCGCTATCGCGTTGATGGAGTCCTTCGAGAGGGTAATGATAAGTATCATAAAGACACTGGTGAAGAAATTATTGGTCGTATTAAGATTATGAGTGAAATGGACACCACACAAAGGTTTCAACCACAAGATGGTCAAATGAAGCTTGAAGTGGAAGGAAATATTTTATTTGCAAGGGTATCTACCTTACCAACAAAACATGGGGAAAAAGCAGTCTTGCGTCTTATCCGAGAAAGGGGATCAGTTCCGCAACTTTCTATGCTCACGCCCGATAAACGTGTTCTGAGAACACTTAATGATGTTGTAAACAGTCGGCAAGGAGTTTTTTTAGTTACGGGCCCAACGGGTTCAGGAAAATCAACAACTTTGTATTCGTTAATTCAGGAACTCAACAAGGTCGAAATATGTATAGTTTCTTTAGAAGACCCTGTCGAGATGGAAATTCAAGGGACTACTCAGGTGGAGATTAATGAAAAAGTAAATTTAAGTTTTGCAAAGGCCTTAAGAAGTGCCCTTAGGCAAGACCCCGATGTTATTGTTTTAGGAGAAATTCGAGACGAAGAATCTGCCAAAATTGCATTTCATGCAGCAGCCACTGGGCATCTGGTTATTTCGACTTTGCATACAAATGATTCTCTGGGTGTTCTCCCACGGTTGCGTGAACTTGGGATATCCAAAGGATCTTTGTCTTCAAATTTAATTGGAGCATCAGCTCAACGGCTGATGAGACAAATATGTAAAGAATGTCGAGATTTGCGGCCAACTACGTCTTCTGAGGCTGAGCTGATTAAGATCGAGTTAAAATCAGAACTGGTCCCTTCACAACTTGCTTATGGTAGAGGTTGTCCAAAATGTAGCAATAGTGGGTTTAGCGGACGAATTCCCATAATTGAGATTTGGCAAAAGACTAAAGAAATTGAAACACTTTTGCAAAAATCTGACAGTGAAGACGAGCTTCGTCAGGTGTGTCAAGAACAAGAGTTTGAAACTTTGCGGGAAATAGCAATAAAGATGGCTGTTCATGGATATAGCACTTTAGATGAGGCTTTGCGAGTTGTAGGAGGATTTCAAATCGTATCTGGAACAGAAAAAAGAAAATCCGCTTAATGATTAAAAATTATTGAGGCGATTAATCTTTCTGTAATATCGAAGCTTATCAGACGAGATCTAATCTAATTTAAATCTTATCTAATTTGGCCCATAGCACGTGATCGGCCATAACTAACCAAGCCATAGATTCAAGAACGGGAATCGCTCGAATAACAATGCAGGGATCGTGACGCCCCTTTTTAGCGGCATCAAGCACTGTAGATGTAGGTTTGAAGAACACTCGCATGAGTATAGTTTCTCCTGTGCTAATTCCACCACGAATTCCTCCATAATGTCTCTGTTCGGATTGACGGTGAAATTGCGAACCCTCAGCCTCTACGACTTGGCGACCATCACCCAGCTCCACACCCGAAGTGGCTCCCACACTCATAAATGCGGATGCCAAATCGGATTTTAACTTATGAAAAACAGGTTGCCCTAGGCCCATAGGAGGATTAACCATACAGATAGACGCTTCTCCGCCGTAGCTTCGACCTTCAATTTTAGCTTTGAGTAATAAATCTTCTGCCTGTTGATTTTTTTCGTTATGGGGCAGACGAGTTGGAAAATTATCCACAGTTAAGCTTCCTGCAGAAAGTTGGTCTTCGATAGTTCTGATTTCGGCCTCGTCAAGATTTACGGGACCAATTCGATTGGCAAAGGCATAGATATGGAAATGTGGCACGAGTTCGTTGAGAAGCATTTTAGCCACGGCCCCGCCAATGACTCGGGCAACAGTTTCGCGTCCGGAGGCTCTTCCGCCACCACGGTGATCGGAATGTCCAAATTTTGATCGCCACAGATCGTCAGAGTGTCCGGGGCGAGGTTGGAGGGCTATTTGTTTATAATCTTCTGACCTTGCATCTTTATTCCTGATTATAACGGCTATGGGTGTTCCAAGAGTTTTTCCTTCAAACACCCCACTGAGAACCTCAGGAGAATCCTCCTCATTGCGATGGGTAACTATCGCGCTCTGGCCAGGGCGTCTCCGAGCTAATTCTGCCATCAATAAAGATGTATCAAATTTTATTCCGGCAGGACATCCATCAATTATACAGCCCAAAGCCGCCCCATGGCTTTCACCAAAACTTGTGACCTTAAAAATGTTTCCAAAAGAATTTGCAGACACAATAAAACCTCAGTTCAAATCCATGATTCAATTGTTCAAATCAAGCATACCGTTTAACTCTATCATAAACTTTTATTTCCATTCATCAAAATTTGCCAGAACTCAGGAAAGCTCTTGTTGACCACCTCTGGACGTTGAATTCGTATAGGATAATTTTGTGAGGAGAGTAAAGCCGCTGCAAAAGCTAGTCTGTGGTCATGGTCCGTATCATATGAGAAGGGGTCTAGAACTTTGGGCAGTATAGGAGGAGGATTCAAACTTATGCCATCAGAGAGAATTTGATTGTTTACACCCATTCTATTTAGCAGTTCAGCTGTTTTTTGAATCCGATTGGATTCCTTAAAAACAAGATGTGGAGCCCCATCTAGACGGGATGGGCCTTTGGCGAAAGCACAAAGGGTGGTGAGAACGGGAAATAAATCAGGACACTCATTCAGGTTCCAATGAATTCCCTTCATGGGTGTGCCTGTTTGTTGACAGACAGACACAAGGTTCTTATCTTTTTTGATTTGTACTCCCATGGCCTCCAAAATATCTATAAAAACAGCATCTGGTTGCAAAGTTTTTAATGGGAACTCATGAAAATGGGCCTCTCCATTTAAAGCTGCATAGGCGGCAATAGCAAAGGCTGAACTCATGTCACTTTCAACAGTGTACTCACGAATATTGACTTTTGAATTGGCAGGAATGCTAACACTCAAAGGAGTTTGCATTTTTATATCCATGCCAAAATCTTTTACGACCTGCAAGCTCATTTTCCAATAGCCATCAGAAACGCCATGCTGTGGCCACTGTATCGTCATATCGTGATCAAGATTCCACGTGTTAAGTACGAGGGCAGAAACAAATTGACTAGATATATCGCGGTTCACATTTAAGACAGGCTTATTTAATTTCCACCCATCACTCTCGATGATGAGTCTGTCTGGGTGAAGATCCATTTTGACTCCCAGTTGTAAAAAAATATCATTTAAGTCTTCCTGTGGTCGACTCATGAGTCTTGGTGTTCCCATTAGAATGTGGCGCCCAGGAACTCTTGAAACGCGAAGAGCAAGAAAACGTAGCACAGTCCCCGCACTTCCACAATCGTAAGTATGTTCAATCCCCAATTTGGCGATGGCTGTTCTCATTTTGACTACGTCATCACACAAAGATTGTCCTCTTAGGTTAACTAAATCATTGGAGTAGGAGGCACATATTAGGGCCCGATTAAAGTGGGACTTTGATGCTGGAATAACTCCACTATAAAAAAAAGATTTCATGAAGCAATCCGAACGCCAGAAAATTCTGTAACAACGGGTCTTCCAACAATATTTCCAATTTGGGTAATTTGTTTCATAAGTAGATCAAAGTCCGTTGGCAAAAGAGCTTGAGGCCCATCTGACAAAGCCTTATCGGGTTGATCATGAACTTCGATAATTAAGGCATGAGCACCGGCTACTAATCCTGCTAGGGACATAGGAGATACAAGGTGTCTGAACCCAGTACCATGGCTAGGGTCGACAACAATTGGAAGATGGGTTAGACTTTTCAAAATAGGTACAGCGTTTAGATCTAATGTATTTCTTGAGTATTGAGAGTCAAAGGTCCTGATTCCTCTTTCGCACAATAGAACTTGGCTGTTGCCGTTGGCGAGAATGTACTCTGCGCTCATCAACCATTCTTCAATGGTGGCCGACATGCCTCTTTTAAGCATGATTGGTTTGTTAATTTTTCCTAACTCCTTAAGTAGAGAAAAATTCTGCATATTTCTTGCGCCAATTTGAATAATATCTACGTAGTCTAGCATCATTTTAAGACCATCTAAGTCCATGGCTTCTGAAATAATGGGCATGCCAGTTTCCTCAGAGGCCATTTTTAAAATCTCTAGTCCTCGAAGGCCAAGTCCTTGAAAGGAGTATGGAGAGCTTCGTGGCTTGAAAGCTCCGCCTCTTAAAACAGTGGCACCAGACTTTCTTACCGACTTGGCAATTCTTAGTGTTTGATCTTCACTTTCAACTGAACAGGGGCCAGCCATGACTATAACTTGATCTTGATTGATCTCCAAATTTTTAAGTCTAATTTTAGTTCCATCTGGATTTGCAAGTCTTGAAACGAGTTTAAAGGGTTTGGTGACGCGCATGACATTTTCGACGAAGGGAAATATCAAAAACTCCGATGTTTGTACTTTTTCTGTTTTTCCAAGTACGCTAATGGTATACTGCTCTTGCCCCTTCACAACATAAGCTGTGAGTCCATTCTTTTTAATTTTTTCTACGACTTCAGAAATTTGATCTTCTGTTGTTCCTTTTTTACTAACAATAATCATTTGGTCTCCTGTTTTGTTATTAATTTTTGCAACTGATTATAGAAATCATTGGAATTTTGAAATAGGTTTTTGCAAAAATTTGGATCTTCAAGATTACCTTCAATTTCTTTTAAGCTCAGAATAAAATCTGAAAGGGCTTCAGATATGTGAGATGCGTTGGAGTCAAAAATAGATTTCCACATGGAAAACGAGGAGCCACCAGCTCTCAGGATATCACGCACAAACCCAGGGAAAAGATCAGGATTGTTAGAGAATTCTTTTTTATTTAAGCAATTAGCTACTGCACTTGAGATAATTTGAGGGAGATGACTCGTCCACGCCAAAGTACTATCGTGCTCATCGGGATCGAGCCAGTAGGGCTTGGATCCCAGGGCCATAGCAAAAATGTCAAAAGTCACTTTTAATGAAGGGCTCAGGGTTTGAAATGGAGCTGCAACCCAACAAAATACTTTATTATAAAAAATAAGGGCATCGCTGTGTTTAAGTCCTGCTCGGCCTTTTCCAGCCAAAGGATGTCCACCAACAAATGTAAATGAAACTTTTTCATTTTTTTGTCTATGAGTAAAAGTCTCGCACATATTTTTTTTTGTACTACCTAAGTCAAAAACTAAGGATTGATCTCGAAAAGGAAAGGTTGCCAAATAATTCATATTGATTTCTACGGGAGCTGCAAGTACGTAGACATCAGATTGATGAGAAGCTTCAGCTTTAATCAATTGAATATTATTAAATTGATTTTTTTTACGCCAGTTTTGAAATTCAGTCTTATTCATATAAGGATCAACAACAAAAAAATTCCAGTGTGGTAAAAATTCCTGTAGAGCCAAATAGAAACTGGAGCCTAGGAGTCCGAAGCCAAATATAACAATCTTATGAGTATTCATAAAACTTAAATCAGACTTGTCAAAAAGTTCCTTGGCAATCTGTCTTTGGATATGAGCGCCTTCGAAACTTCTAAATTGGGAAACTAATGTCATAAAAATCTGTTCCATTTCATAATTTGAGATGGAACTTGACGTTGAGTTATAGTCTTTTATTTTGAGTCTTATCTGCTCTTCACGGACGGGATCAAAAGCTGGAAGTTGGTGAGTTTTTTTGTAGTCCCCAACACGGGCGACTAGCTGAGCCCTTTTTTCGATAAGATCTAAAAGATTTTTATCTACTTGATCAATTTGAATTCTCAGTTCTTCAAGACTATGAGGAGATAAGCCTGCAGGATTAATTTTTAGTGCAGAAGACATAAGAATAACCTTTGAGTTAGATTGTTATTTGAGCGACTATTCAGACAAAAGTATCGGTACGATTGGGGGAGATCTAAAGACTTGAACGGGTTTTAAATGCTTGAATCAAAATGTGTGTCGATAGCCTTATATCGTTAATAAAACGAAAGTGATAAGAGCAATGCGTTAACAGATTACACCTATTTTGTAGAACTTTTGTTCATGTACCAGCAAAAATGGAACGTGCCGCCTCGTACGATGAGCCTCTGATATTCAGTACCCAAATCTGCGAGTAAAATTTTGACATTATCTGCGGATTTGAGAAGTAAGAGTAAAAATTTCTGACTTTAGTCTGTTATTTATAACTTTAAAGATGCAAACTTGATAACCTCACTACATTACAAGATGCTATCAGTATCTAGAGTTTATTGTGAGGACTTATGGCAGGGTATTGGACAGATACATTTTCATATATAAATGGAGCAATTCGCGAGTCAGATATCGCATATCTTATTATGGTTGATAATGCAGCTTTGAAAATGAATATGTCTTTTTCGTCCATTGTACAGTGGGAACCGGAAGGGTGGGGAAATGGTGGGCAGGTGGATTGGCGAGCCATAGGTGCAGCAGTATCTCAACTCCCCAAAAGACAACTTATTGTTGTTGGAGAATATGGCCATGTTAAAGTTCTCGGTGGTGGAGAGCAATACGAAGAAAAAATTGAAGTAGATGGTGTTAAGCCTCAAGATCGAGGGCCACTTCGATTTGCTCGAACGATTGGAAATGAAGTTTTTGTTGTTGGAATGGATAGGCAGGTATATCGCAGAGGGGCTGACAAGAAGTGGGTTTCATGTGAGGCTGGAATCGCAAAAACTGTAGGAGTTTCTGGATTGGAATCTATTGATGGAGTAAACGAAAACGAGCTCTATGCTGTGGGTTGGGATGGAGAAATTTGGCATTATCAAAAATCAAAGTGGACACAAGAAGATAGTCCAACTAAAAATATTCTATCCAGTGTTTGTTGCGCAAAAAATGGTGAGGTCTATGCCAGTGGAAGGCAGGGTTTAGTTTTAAAGAGAGAGGCTAACACATGGAGAATTTTAGATCAGGAATACAAAACCGAAGACTTTTGGAGTCTAGCCTACTTTAATGATAATTTGTACGCATGCTCCCTTGAAAATGTTTTTCAACTTAATAGAGATGGGATATTTTTTCCAATAGATATTAATAATGGTAAGGCCTTGAGTACTGGAAAACTCGTAAGCGGCAAAGGTTGGTTGTGGTCTATTGGATTAAAAGATGTCTTAGGTTTCGATGGAACAGAGTGGAAGCAAATTGACTGAGTTTTTTGTATGAGAGTTTGATTTTTCAAAATTCAGATTCGAGAATTTTGTTGTTCACAGAAAAATCGGCTGTCGGGTCGTACATGCTAAGAATCTTTTGCAAGTGGGTGTGCATAACAAACAAATTCTATTTTAGGCAATTGCGAAGTTCCTTTCCGACCTTTATTAAATCTTGGGTTGTAAGAAGAGTGCCTCTGGGTACAGTTGGAGGCGTTCCCATTTTTTTTAGCCATGCCAAAAACTCTCTCTCAGAGCTTTGGCAAACAGCTTGGCGGTTTTTCCCTTTTTCCTTTAGGGTGTCGCCAATGACTCTTGCAAAAGATTTGGATAAAGTTGGGGCAGTTCGGCTCACAGCTAAGTAGGAATGAGTGAGAGTCCTATTTTTCATCGGCAAATAGGTTTCTATATTTTGTAACCAAGAGGGTTGTTCAATAAAAAATCTGTCAAAGCACCAATCTTTTTTTGAATGTAATAGTAGCGGACAAGGGTCTTGATGTGTGCAGGGAGCCCAGGCAAAATAATCTTTGCTGATTAAGTCTTGGCGTAATTTCATAAGTTTACGTGTCTGTTCTTGGAGGGAGGAATCAATAATAAGAAGATTTTCACTGTTTTGAATAAAGGCGGGAATAGATGTCAGTTCGTTCAGGGAGTAACTGGCCACAAACAGCGTGGATTTTTCTAGTGTTTGATTATTGGGCATGGAGATTTTCCACTCCGCCTTAGGTCTACGTATTTTAAGATGACGAGACGTTTGAGTGCCTTCTAGTATTTTTTCCATGATTTTATTAGCAGCGTGAGAACTCTCTACAAATGTGGCGGTTGCAACCAAATTTATAGATAAATCTGATGACTCATTCATGTCTAGATAGGCTAAAAATGCAGTTCCGCAACCACTCCCAAGCTCTAACCAGTGTTGGTGGTTGAGATTCCAAAAGCCTACTTCCTGCAATTGTAAAAAAACCCTTTGAGCTCGCAAATAGTTAAGTGGAAAAAAATAACACAGATAAGCCGCAGTTTTTTCCGGAGAAGCCCAGATGTTAGCACTCAGATTTCTTGTATTATATTCATTAGATAGGCCGATTATGGCTTTGGCGAGGCGGTGAGGCTTGTCAAGATCATATCCGATTTGACTCAGGAGTTGATCGATGATTTTAGTATATTTATCTGGAAATTTAAGCTTCATATTACCCGCACAATAGAGGACTATGAGAAAGAATACGAACTACAATAAAGAAATTGTAAAAATTTGCAAACGTCTTCATAAAAAAAATATGTTGTCGGCTGCTGATGGCAATGTAAGCTTGCGTTTATCTGATGATGAGATTTTAATTACTCCATCGGGGGTAACTAAGGCCTTTATGAGTCCCGAAGAGATGGCCTGTGTTCGCCTGAGTGGTGAGGTTGTATACGGAACTCCTTCTAGTGAGGTTTTGATGCACCTAGAAGTGTATAAGTCTACACCCAAAGCTTTATCGGTTATTCATGCTCATCCTCCGCATGGCATAGCATGGAGTATTTCCCATCCACAAATGTCGGAGCTCCCTAGTGAAGCCATGTCTGAGTTAATATTAGCATGTGGTAGGATTCCAATAGTTCCGTTTGCCTTGCCTGGAACTTTGGAGATGGCAAAAAACTTACTCCCGTATTTGCCTCAGTATCGTATATTGATCTTGGCAAGGCACGGTGGTTTAAGCTGGGGAGAGAGCCTAAACGAAGCTTACAGAGGGATGGAGAGGCTGGAGCATTCGGCACAGATTTTATCTATTGCCCATGGACTAGGGGGAATAACTAACTTGGCTCCCGAAACAGTTGAGAAATTGAGAAGCATGAGATTAAAAATTGAAGAAAAAACAGGAGGGCAGGTGTTATGACAGAATTAGAGGGGCTGTCCATACGCTATAAGAACCACAAACTCAGTATTCTTAATCAAAAAAATTTACCTCATATTGAGGATTGGGAAGAAATTAGTCATCCTTATGAAATGATTGTGGCAATTCAAGAATTAAAAGTGCGTGGAGCGCCTTTGATTGGAGTTGCCGCAGCTTTATCCTTAGCTCAATATGCCATCCAAGGAGCTAGCCGGGAAGAGTTCCTCCTTGCTGCAGAAAAACTGCGCGCAGCCCGTCCAACGGCTGTGAACCTGATGCAGGCGATAGATCGTATTTGCACATGGGAGAATGACTACTGTCCTGAAACCATTGTCTCTAAATCCGTACAGATATTTTTTGAAGACGTTAGCTTGTGTGAAAATATAGCAAAAAATGGGGAAGGGTTGATCTCAGATGGCGATGGAATTCTCACTCATTGTAATACGGGAGGGTTGGCAACAGCTGGAGTGGGTACGGCTCTGGGCGTAATTAAAGAAGCACATAAAAGTGGAAAAAAAATCCACGTTTATGTGGACGAAACTCGCCCCTTGCTTCAAGGGGGGCGACTAACAACATGGGAGCTTGAAAAATTAAAAATCCCCTATACTTTAATCTGCGACAGTATGGCTCCCATTTTAATGGCCTCTGGTAAGATCCAGAAAATTTTTGTGGGGGCAGACCGAATTGCCGTTAATGGGGACTTTGCCAATAAGGTAGGAACCTACGGATTAGCTGTAACGGCTCACTATCACAAAATTCCGTTTTTTTGTGTTGCGCCCCACACCACAATTGATTTTGACTGTATGACAGGGCAGGAAATAGTGATTGAAGAAAGAAGGGATGCAGAGGTTCAAGGCGTTTCGGGTGCGTTTGGTCATGTTGTGTGGGCTCCCCACACATCTAAAACCTTCAACCCCGCATTTGATGTGACACCTTTTTCACTAGTGAGCGGCTGGGTGTTTGACAATAGAGTGCATTTACGTTCAGAAATTATTGGAGAGAGGGGTTTATGTTTGCAATTATAGGCGGGTCAGGTTTTGAAAAGTTTGATGAATTTAAAAAAATTGACGATTTAGATAGAGAAACTCCATTTGGCTTAGCATCAAGTGGTTTCAGCCGAGTGAATATTCGTGGTCATGAAGCTCTCTTTCTTTCTAGGCATGGACAAATTCATGAAAACTTACCTTCAGAAGTAAATTACAGAGCCAACATTTGGGCCCTGAAGAAAATGGGAGCAAAATCTATACTGTCTTTTTCAGCTGTTGGGAGTTTGAGAAAAGAGCTTAAGCCGGGAGATATGGTTGTTCCTCATCAGTATATTGATAGAACCAAGGGGATTAGAAAAGCCAGTTTTTTAGGGGAGGGGGTCGTTGGGCACGTTTCTTTAGCTAAGCCTATGTGTGAAAGTATGAGTTCTAAATTGCAGGGCATGGTGCAAGGCAAACCCTGGAATAACCATTTTGGCAAGACCTATGTTTGCATCGAAGGTCCATATTTTTCAACAAAAGCTGAGTCTAATTCTTATAGGCAAATGGATGCTGATATTATTGGTATGACTCATTTTCCAGAATTTGCTCTGGCCAGGGAGGCTGGGTTACCCTACTTACCTTGTTGCTTTGTTACAGATTACGATTGTTGGGATGAGAGTATTCCACACGTGACCTTACAAGAGGTATTGGAAGTGATGAGAGCCAACAATGCTAAAGCTTTTGAACTCACTTGTCAGATATTAGAAATGGGTTCAGAATTTTACGCGGGTAGCACGGTACAGAATGAAGGGCTAAGAACTGGACTTATGACTCCGCGAGATTTGGTACCTCATCAGGCTTGGACTTGGTTAGATATTTTGTTAAGCTGATTTGCGTAGTCGAGCGACTAGGGTCTTATGAATAAATCTGTCGATTTTTATATTGATTTAGGTACAACGAACACCTTGATCTATGCGAAGGGGCGCGGTTTTTTATTAAATGAGCCCTCTCTTTTGGCAATAAAACAAACATTAGATGGTGTTCAAAATTTATTAGCAGTAGGTTTAAGAGCCAAACTTATGTTGGGTAAAAACCCTCTCCACTCAGTTGTAACAAGGCCTCTTTCTGAAGGTGTAATTGTTGACTTTGAAACCACAGTTAAAATGTTGCATACCTTTTTGGCGCGGATTAAAAGTCGAATATTTTGGAGAAGACCTCGTTTAATTATATCACTTCCATTTCAAGTTACGAAGTATGAAAGGCGGGCAGTGGAGGAAGTGGGTTATTCTCTGGGCGCAAGTGAAATTCAATTACTAAGTGAGCCCATGGCTGCAGCCTTAGGAGCTGGAGTTCCTGTCTTTCAGCATAAAGGTCACATGGTGGTAGATGTAGGGGGAGGTACCACTGAGGTGACCATTCTATCTCTAGGTGACATTGTAAGTGCAAAGGCGCTTCGAATAGGTGGTAACAGTTTAGATCAAGATATAATTAATCATTTAAAAAACCGCTATGATATTTTGATAGGTGAGGCTACAGCTGAATTTGTTAAAATGAACATAGGAGCTGTGTTTTCAAAAAAATTGGCACCAATTAGAACATTAGATATTGGCGGAATGGATTTAAAACAGGGATTGCCAAAAAAGTTCTCTTTGAATTCAGAAATGATTCATTCTCCAACTTTGCATTTTGCCGATAAAATTGTGAAACTTATACGGCAAACATTTGATGACTGCCCACCAGAGCTAGCCGGGGATATTTCAGAAAATGGATTATTATTGGTTGGTGGAGGGTCCTTATTATTGGGATTAACTGAGTATTTGTCGCAGCAGACAGGGGTACAGGTTAAGCTTGCGGATTCTCCCTTACTTTCAGTGGCAAAAGGCGGTGCCATGCTGGTAGAAAATCATGTGCTGTTTGATAAACTTTATGCAGGCTGAAAGCTTTATTAATCTAAATTTATTGACCTAAAATAAAATTTAATCTCTAATCACTCAAAATACTTTGAGTGTTGTATTATGGTACTTGAAAACTCAGACCTCTAAAGGATGGTTCTTATGTTAAATAGATTTCTTTTCTGCAAGAGTGAATCTTTAAATTCCGGTTTGTCACATATCGCCTTACTTTTTTTGAGAGTTTTCGCAGGGTTGACAATGGCTTTTGCTCATGGGGTAGGGAAAATACCGCCACAGGCACAGTTTGTGAGTTTTCTTGAATCAATGAGCTTGCCTCTTCCCATAGTTATGGCCTGGCTAGCTGGTTTGTCAGAATTTCTCGGTGGTATTTTGGTAGCCTTGGGATTGCTCACACGTCCTGCAGCTTTAACCTTAGTGGTAACTATGTCTGTTGCTGCTTTTGTGGCTCATGCCTCAGACCCCTTTGTGAAAAAAGAGATGGCCTTGCTTTATTTTATGATCTTTATTTTTATTTTTTCCGCAGGACCGGGAAAGTGGAGTCTTGATAATAAGGTCAACTTTAAGGGTTAAAATTCCTCCTATTTTTTTATTTTTGCCTTTATAGTCTTTTGGCAGTGGAAGGGCTGAGGATTTGGGGGCTTTGGTGTCCGTCACTAGGACCCGATATTTGGAATCGAGTGGGGTTTGATAGGGTTCGATGTTGGAACGAGCTTCAAGAATTACTTCAGGCTCTTCAAAGGGAAATTTTTGAAGACCTCAAGGAAATTGACAATCAAACCATGAGCCGAACTAATTGATTGAGACCAGACGGGTCAAACAAAAATTAAAAGTAGTCAAAATTAAAAGTTATCTAAGAATCTTTCGCAGCGGAAGTTTCGGTTTCCTCGGGGGAAATTTCTCATGGAATTGAGGATCGTTTCTCTTAGACTGTCGAGGGTAAATGTTAGAGCACTTGAGTTAAAAATCCACGTATCGCTATCAACAGAAGAAGATGCCGTGGTGGTGTAGCTTGAACCATAAAATTGAGTTTCTGATTTTAATTGTGTATATACCCATTTAACAGGGTTGATTTGAGGTGATGAAGATAGGTCCTTAAAAGTCTCTAAGGCTTGGGCCATTGACTCCACGCCGATGTATTCGAGAACATTACTGGTATCAATAATAGAGACGGTTATACCCAACTCTTTAATTGAGGTTGTAAGTTTGCGCAAGTTTTCTAGATCTTGAAAATTGACAGTAAAAAATCCCATTCTTCCGTTTAACGCCATGTCTTTAAGGTGTAGCCATTTAGAATTGTCATTCCAGTAGGCTAGATTTCTAAAGCGTTTGATCGATTCTGGTGGATTATTATCAAAAAATAATTCTTGCCAGTTGTCGGCATTGTGGAGATTTCGCCACCAAGTCCAGTCTTCAGGAGTTGTTGTGGATGCTAACTTCAATTGTTTTAGACGTCTCTGAACTTCCTGGAGTGGGGCTTTAAGTCTCAAATACAAGTAGTCATCCGGTGAAGTCGAAGAGGCTAGGAGTAGGGTGTTCATGTGATTGAACTTAGTTACGAGGGGGTTTCTGTCTATAGTAATTAAAGTATCGGATTTTGATAGCGAAGCTCCCAAAAAGCTTCTTTCTGTCCCTACGCTGATATAGGCACCAGGGTTGGTTGTGGACTCCCATATGTGAAGTTTGCTGTCGAGATGAAATTCGTTCGGAAATAAAAACCCCTCAGAGAGTCGATCCCCATGCACAACTTGGAGAGAGCTATCCGCATGGAGTTGCCACAGGCTACTCGGGGAAGGTGAAGCTATTGCAGTACCCACAGAGCACACGAAAAATGAGATGAGGAAGACCGTCCTTAATACACAAAATATCACTGGGTCAAAGCCCTCCATTTTTTTGCGTTTGTTAAGCTTAGCTGTGTGAATATTAATAATGTGAATACTCCTATATCTAGCGGATTCTTATTTAATGCAATGCATTATACTGTAATCGTGATAATTTTGCAAGGTTCAAAGGCTTAGTCAGCTTGAAACTTAATCTAGAGCGAAAAAATCTAATTAGGAATGTTAATTCTTAATTGTGTAACTAGCTTATAAAGCTTGTGTTTTAAGATTTTGCAGATTGGGGCCTAGAGAGAGCCTTTGTTCTTGTCGTAGAGGGGAAGAAGGCAAATATAGGGGTTCAAATAGAAAGATTTGAAGTTTCTGCGGGGGCTGTGTTACTCAGACTAGGTGAGCAGATTAGCAGTATGTTTAATAACAACTTTAATTGGAGTTATCTCAATTGCTGAGACTTTCCGTTTTAATAGAAAGGTCTCCACAACCTCTCAAGATGTTGCATTTTTAACAGAGAGACTCACGCAAATTTTAGAGCCAGTAGGCTATACTTTGGTGTTGGATTCTATTGATGTTAATGAAGAAGTTTACCACCCAGCAGTGACCCGTCCTGTTATAATCGAAACCCATAGGTATGCAGTGATGTCTGTTCACTTCAATGCGACAAAAGGTGAAAACATCTATCAAGGGATGACATATCTGCTTATTTTTCGTCATGACCGAGGGCCTATGGATGATTTTGAATTTAACTCCTCAGCTCTTACAGTTCAAAGTCGGTTTCAAAATGTTGAGGCCACTCTTTTGCTGTCAGTTGGTTATACTCAAGACTGGTTTTCTATTGAGGTGAGGCCGAATAATCTAAATTTAAGGTCTCTTAAGCCTATAAATTTTTGTGCTAACATTCTTCGTAAATAGATCCAATAAAATGGCCATTTGGATCAAAGCGTACAACTCTTCGTTCTTTTAAATAAATAGAACGCCCCCCAGATAGGGTCAAATTTGCAGGTGCGTGCAAGCAGGCTTGTAAGGGGACCCCATTGGAGTGAAACCTCATGGCATAGTGGGCTGTGAGTTTAATTGGTGCTTCCCTGATATTTATAGTCTGAGGTTGTGAAAATTGACCTCTTACAAGTGCTCCATTTTTTTCAATTTCTAGTAAACCTACCCACTTTTTTACTCTTTCACCTAGTGGATAGGTAAACTCAGATGTCAATACAGCAGAATGAATTTGACCATTAGGTCTAAGACGAACAACGCCTTTTGTTGGAATTGTTTGCTGGTTCAAAAAGACTACCGAACCGTGAAGACTTTCAGCCTGATATAAAATTCCATTTTCATGATATTTTATATGTCCAATAACTTTTCCAGAAAAATGACCACTCGTAAAAGTTGTAGCCTCTGCCAAGGTTAGTGAAGCCCAGTTTTTATTTGAATAAAGCTGAACTTCGAATGGACTAATGGTGGTGGATAGGTGCGTGCAATTCACTTGAGTTGTAGTTTTTGGAGTAAAGCTAAGGAGTTCACCGTTTTCATCAAATACAACTTTATCACGCAAATGAATTTTAGTGTCGCAAAATTGAATTGAAGAATTTGCAGTAACAAAGGCAAAGTGCAATCTTCCATTTGAATGAAACACAGGGTATGTAAGGTCTCCAGTTTGGGGATTTCTAAAAGAAACATTAACTCCTTGAATTGTTGTAGACTCGAAACCTAAATCTGCAAGAAGTACAGTGAACTCTTCGATCGACATTTGATTAATTCGGTTAGAGGATATTACGGCATTGAGTATGCGAACAGAAACTGAGTTTGAGTGTCCTAAAGATATCGCTTCGCGATAAATAATTTCATGAAGAATTAAACCTGCTTGGTCGCGTTCTGGCAGTTCTTTCCAGATGTCGTTAGCTATTAAGTAGCGTTTGTCTCCATCAAACAGAGGTTCAGATTGGTTAGCAATTTGAGCTATGGAGCATCCTCTGGGAAGAGCTATATGATTTGAGTCTGGAATGTCAGTAAGATTTGTTTCTTCAAGAAATTTAGCTTCTTCAAAAAAAGTAGAAGCGTAATTGCGATACAATTCAGCTCGAGTAGGGGAATAGGACTCAAGTCGACGAATAGCAAACTCAACCATGTCCTTAGAAGTTTCTCCATTCCCTAGATCAATTGACCAACCTCTTATTTTTACGGCTTCGAAGTAATCAAGAAGTTCTAAGGGGCGAGAGTCTTCACATTTTATAACATCACCACCATTGCCTATAACTCTTGGGCCCGCGTGGAGTTCAGAGACAGTAAAATATAGCGTGCAAAACAAAGGCATACATAAAAGAATAATTTTGAAATCCAAAATTTTCATTCAAGTTCCTTCCCTTCTGATAGACGAAAAAATTGAGTACAAAGCACATAAACTTCTTCTTGATCGCCGTGTCCATTTTTAATCTCACCGCCAATTTCTTCGCCAAATTCTTCAAAAAACTTCTGGATCATAGCTTTTGCAGCTGAAATTTTTGATTTGCGAATGGCCATAATAGAAGCTCTGTAGTCTCTTTCATCCAATTGCTGAGTTGAGATGGCCAATTGTGATTTCTGTAGTATCTGGTGGTGAAACTCGCGTATGGCTGAAGACGGGGCTTCTGAATAGGTATGACTTTCCTCATGAACAGGTTTCAATGTTCCTTTGTCTAATTTTAGTAATCCTAATCTTTGAAGCCGTCTTATTGCGGAATTTACAACTCTTAGGGGTAGCCCCAGTCTGCGTGCGATCCAAAGGGAATGAGCTTTGCTGTCACGGAGTCTCAGAGCTTCAATTATAGCAAAGTGATACCAGTCAGCTATAAATCGAAAATTATCCACATCAATTTTAGTTGATCTGTTTAGAGTTTTATTTCGCAATTTTTTTAGCCGTTCAAAAGCGAGGGCTTTAGCCGACTGACTGCGCGAATGGCGAACCTCTACAGAGGCAATAAAGGCCTCACTTTCTAGGGGTGACAGGTTGAGTTGCTTTGCAATTCGAATAGCCGAAGATCGAGAAAGTCCAAGTTTACCAGATAGAACACCAGAGAGATGGGAGGGTGCAAGACTTAAGTCTCTGGCAAAGGCTCTAAGGGTGTATTTGGAGTTTTTTGCTGAACGCTGTTCAAATGTGCGTTCAATTAAATGTTGGTAGTTGAAACTCATACAAGACCCTTCAAATAGGGAAAATCCCACATCTGGAACATTTTCTCTCATAGAACACTTTTTGCAAGAAAATTTGTTTATTAATTTTGTTCCTGAGATGATTTGAATATGCAGCCTTTATCCATTGCAAAAATAGTGATCAGAGAAACATTGACATCAAAGACTTTTCAACGCGAACCAGAGCCGGATCTTGTTATGACAGATGGTGAGAGTGTTGCTGAATTTGATGAGGCCACAGCGTCTGGTGGTCCTCTGGACGGAGTACACGCTTTCATTCTACTTCATGCTAGTTCTGTACTAAATGGGGCCAAAACAGTTATTGACATGGGGTGTGGCTCCGGACAGCTTCTCCTTAAAATTGCTCAACTTCATCCAAATATATCTTTTACCGGCCTTGACCTTTCAGAGAGTATGCTGGAAAAGGCCGAAAAAAATCGAATTGCTTTAGGTATACAAAATGTTAAGTTTGTTAGTCAGAATATCTGTGACCTTAAGGACTTTGGATCGAAATCACAAGATGCAGTTATTTCTAGTTTGGCTATGCATCATCTACCAGACTTAGATCATTTAGAACAAATGCTTAGTGAGGTTAAAAGAGTTGTGACTGCATCTCAGCGAGTTTTTTTATTTGATCACGGTCGTTTAAAAGCATTGAAATCCGTTGCTGATGTATTGTCGCAGTATCAGTTTCTCTCTCCTTCGCTTTTTAAAGATTTTGAAGCCTCGCTAAAGGCCTCTTTTTCTCCTAGAGAAATAGGCCAAGCCTCTTTAAAAATTTTTGGAAACGATCTAGAATTGTATCATTTGGTATTATCACCTTTATATCTTATGTTAGTGAGTAAAGAGAGGAGTTTGGCTCCAGAAGTTAAGTGTTCTTGGAATTTAATATTTAATCGATTATCTCCATCCACAAAAAGTGACTTCCGTAATATAAGCCTCTTTTTTCGCTTAAACGGCCTCGCATCACCCAAGTAATCAATAGAGATAAAATCAACAGAGGTAAGCGATCAATAAAGCCTTGATAAAGCCCTAATAGAGTACAGCAATAGAGAACCTATAAAGGGCACATTCCACAGATGGCTCTGAGCTGGTTTTAGTAAAAAATTACTAACAGAGAAATATTAAGTTATTAATAAGGAGATATCTTTTTCTGACAATTTTTTTGAAGCCTTAGAAGTTGTTTGTTTAAAACTTTTCGCACGGACGGCTAACTGAGCACAATCAATAACTACAGCTCTTTTTACTAACAGCAAACTGGAATCATCATCAACTTTAAGGGCGCAATGACTAAATTCTTCTATGGGAGAACCTCTGTAATTCATGATATCGGCGTCAGTGTAGAAAAGTCTTTGACGTTCAACAAAATAAAATACGAGGTTGCTATTCGACGTTTTTTTGTCTTCATAAAAATAATCACTAAACTTATTTCTTGCACTTTTGAAGTATTCTATAATATTTTTCATACAAGGGATTGGGATGCAAATAAGTGACCAAGTCTAGTGAGCTGAGAATGCTTCTATCAAGACACGTGAGAAAAAAGTCCAAATAAATTCTTATGACGTCTAAAATTTCCGCTCTGAACATTATCTAGATGGAGTAGTACTTTAAAATAAATCTTAAGTGAAAATAATTTTTAACTAATTTCTATATTGCTGCATCCTTTTGTACAAAGTTTTTCTGTCAATACCAATTTCTCTTGCTGTTTTATCGCGTGCGCCACCATTTATCTTAACAGCATAGGAAATATACTTATTAATGACATCATCTAGACTAGGAAGATGGCTTAGGTGTCTAACAAAAAATGTGTTTTTATCAAATTCAACTCCACCATTCAGAATGCTAATTTTATGTTCTTCATTAGAAATGGGAACAAAATGTTCTAGAGTGATCTCTGGTCCATCACAAAGAACGACAGCCCTTTCAATGGTGTTTTCAAGCTCCCTTACATTGCCTCTCCACTGATTATTTAGCAAAAATTTGACTGCGCTTTTAGAGAAAGACTTTGCCTGAGAAGAATTCTCTCGAGCATATTTCCTCAAAAAGAACTCCGCAAGGGGAATCAGATCCTCTTGGCGCTCCCGTAGTGGCGGTATCGTAAGTGGAATAACATTTAATCTAAAAAATAAATCTTCCCTAAATCTATTCTCTTTGACCTCAACTGATAAGTCTTTGTGAGTAGCAGAAATAATTCTACAATTAATGGGTCTTGTGATGTTTTCTCCCACTCTTTTAATCTTTTTTTCTTGCAAAACGCGTAATAATTTTCCTTGTAAAGAGAGACTCAAATCACCAATTTCATCCAAAAAAAGTGTTCCATTTTCAGCGGCTTCAAAAAGACCAACTCTTTTTTCAGATGCACCAGTGAACGACCCTTTTGCGTGACCAAAAAGCTCTGATTCAAGTAAGTTTTCAGGTATAGAGGAACAGTTAATAGCAGTAAATGGTCCCTTATTGCGAGAACTTTTGCTGTGGATGAAATTGGCGAAAACCTCTTTTCCTGTTCCACTTTCTCCGGAAAGAAGAATACTTGCGGAACTCTTAGCTACTCGCAAGGCTATATTTATAGCAGCAAGAAAGCAGGGACTTTGTCCAATTATATTATTATCAGTGTTTGTGGGTAAGGTGTATTGAGGGGGCGTCACAGTTGGTACATCCTGAGACTCAGTTTTAACTTCATTTTCATTGATATTGAGAGCCATATTAATAGATGTATGCAATTTTTTAAAATTAATGGACTTAGCCGTGTTATCATATTCTTCAGATCCTGTCTGAGCGGGTGAGCTACTATCGGTACTCGACCTTAAATTGTGAGGAATAAGCACCACAGGCAAATTAGGTAAATTTCTTTTTATTTGTTGAGTGTACTCAATTTCCATCAAATCATGAAATTGGTAGTTGGTGAGAAACACATCCCAGCTGTGACCACTAATCAAGCTTTCGTTTAAGGCAGATTTGCCATCAGTAAAACAGGTAACTTGAAAACCTTTGGGTTTGAAGAAGGCTGAAACAAGATCGAGAGTTTCAACATCTCTGTCAACAACAACAAGTTGCTTCTTCTTTGAATTTAGCATGAAAGTCTCCTTTAACCTCCCCACACCATCGATCATCAAATTGGCTTGCAGTGAAACAAATCAACTTGACTTTTAGTAGTTAATTACCTCTTACTTCCGAAGATCATAACACATGTTCAAAAAATAACCAAGATGCGTTCACATTGTGAACATATTTTTTTGAACTGCACAAAAAAATATTAATTCTACATAGTTGCTCAACCGCAAACAAAGTCTTAAGGATTTGCAAACGAAATCTTAAAGAATCAATTGCTTAGAATTGGTTTGCTTATTATTAGCGATTGATTAATCGATCACGGCTTATGATTCTCATAGCTCTTTTTATTTCTAAGTGTTGTGAATTGTTGATTACAATCATTGGACAGCTTGTGGGTTTGGATTAGGTTTAAAACTCCTGCCTGCTAATTTTAATGAATTCTTTAAAAAGCAAACTCAATCAAACCCTTACCTGATCTATAAAACAGGCTTATGGTCTCCATAATATAATTTGCGGTGGTTTTGTTTTTCTAACACTTTTCAGACATATTTTTCAGACATATTACATATTAAAGTCATGAATTTTAAAAAGATGAAAATGAAGAATGAAAAGTAGTTATAGGTATAGGTAAAAAAACATTGCGAGACTAGTAGTGTGGGCGGGAGTAGCGAACTAAGAGGTAAACAACAAATTTTGAATACTTTATTAGTTATTACTTATGGACTGATATGAAGTGGTATTAGAAAATTGAATTATCCTGACGTGTATATTTTTGTAAAAACTTGGATGACTAATAATTGGATTGATTTGGATAATTAATTAAAAAGTAGAAAAAATCCACGTAGGGGGAATTTTTAACCCAGTTGTAATTAATCAATTTTGATTTTTCTGCTTTTTATTTTCAAACAATTCTCTAGGCATGTAGAAATAAACGAGTTTGTCTAGATGTGACAAGATGGTCTTCGAATTGCAAAAGAGTGAGTTCGAAAGAAGACATTAATAAAAAAGGAGTGCTAGTATGAAGAACTGTGACTACAATGGGGTTGGTGTATCTGAAGGCCTATCTAATAAAGGTAAAGAGAAAAGCGAAGACTCAAAACCCAAGGTTAGCAACAAAGCTAAACGATCGATAATTCTTAGACGATCAAAAAAAAATGTGAAATCCCAGATTAGGGACGCGAATAAATACTCAGGGGACTTGGTCCTCTCTCCGGGTAACTTTGCATTTGATGACGAGATATATGACGACAAAGCTTACCAGGTCTAGTTTTGTCGTGGCTGGGAGTCAATCGATGGGATTGGCTCCTGGCCGAAATTGTGTGGGAGTACGTGCAAGAGTTTTACTTAAACAAGAACTTTGCTTAAGAAGGTGGAGCTTTTTGGTTCGGTTTCGTTAGAAGTAGAATTTAACTTAGAAGAGAATAATTTGGAAAGGAAGCAGGTAATGAGTTTGAAAAGAAACAATATGAAAGAAAAAAAAGTTGTTAGAAGGTCAGGAGTGGCAAGAAAGATTGTTCACAGATCGTCGAAAACAGACTTTGATAATTCTACCCGAGTTGATCGGTCGAGTTTTCAGGTTGAGCGAGTTTCACGACTCCGCGGAATAGGCGAAGTGTTTATCGACAAGATCAACAAAGGGGCCCGCTTTTTTTGTGTAGCGTTTAATGTAATGAATGAAAAACCTCAAAATAAGGAATCTTAAGGCGCATAGGGAGGTGTTCTGTGAGTGGTAGATATGGATGTTATCGGAGGAGTCAAATGTTTGTACAAAAGATGCCAAGTGAGTTTTCGTGTAATGATTTTTTGTGTCAGGTACCTGGACGTAGTTATGCTAAAAATTTTCTCGGTGAAAAACGAGAAAGGAAGTCAGAAATATCGCTAGGTGTGTTTGGGTTGCCCCCCTGACGGTGTAGCGGGGCTACCCCGCTCCTGAGAGAGAGTGAGTTACTGACCAGCCACAGCCGACAACTCCACGTTGGCTGTGGCTTTTTTTTTGCGTTTTTTTGATTTAACTGGTGCAACCACAGACCAGATTTCTGTCGCCGTAGGCATTGTCGACTCTGCCGACGGGGGCCCAGAATTTTTTCTGCTTTAGGGACGAGACTGGATAGGCGGCTTTCTCTCGACTGTAAGGATGGTTCCAATCGTCACTAGTCATATGAGATAAACAGTGAGGGGAGTTTTTTAAGACATTGTTTTCTTTATCAGCTTTACCATCTTCGATTTCGCTGATCTCTTGTCTTATTGAAATCATGGCCCCAATAAATCGATCCAATTCTGCTTTAGATTCACTTTCTGTAGGTTCAATCATAAGGGTTCCAGCAACAGGCCAGGACATGGTCGGCGCGTGAAAGCCATAATCGATGAGTCTTTTTGCGATGTCGTCAACAGTAATGCCGCAGGTAGATTTAAAATGACGAGCATCAATGATGCACTCGTGTGCTACCCAACCCCCTTGTCCTTTGTAGAGAATGGGATAATAAGGTTCAAGCTTTTTTGAAATATAATTAGCATTTAAAATGGCGACTCTAGTGGCTTCTGTTAGTCCTTCTCTTCCCATCATTGCAACATAGGCCCATGATATCGGTAAAATTCCTGCACTCCCCCAAGGGGCGGCAGATATAGACCCTATGCTGTCCTGACCTCCGCAATAGTTGACAAGAGGGTGGCCAGGTAAAAACTGAACAAGATGTGGGGCGACTCCAATTGGGCCTATTCCAGGGCCTCCGCCACCGTGAGGAATACAGAATGTCTTATGTAAATTTAGGTGACAAACATCCGGACCAAACTTTCCTGGTTGAGCGACTCCAACAAGTGCATTCAAGTTAGCCCCATCCATATAAACTTGGCCACCAGCTTGATGAACCCATTCGCAAATTTTACTTATTGATGTTTCAAAAACACCATGTGTAGAAGGGTAGGTGATCATTAGAGCTGCAAGATGGTCACGATTATCATCAATTTTATTTTTAAGATCTGTGAGATCGACGTTGCCGTCATCATCACATTTCACTACAACAACTTTAAGTCCTGCCATTACTGCACTGGCTGGGTTAGTGCCGTGAGCTGAACTAGGTATAAGGCAAATATTCCGTTGCTCCTGATTTATTGTTTTTAAATACTTTTTTATAACAAGAAGTCCTGCATATTCACCTTGAGAGCCTGCGTTTGGTTGTAGAGAGACCCCTGCAAAGCCTGTAATTTCAGATAGCCAGTTTTCAAGTTGGTGAATAAGTTCGAGATATCCAAGAGTTTGATCTTGAGGAGCAAAGGGGTGAATGTTTGAGAACTCACTCCAAGTAATGGGCATCATTTCTGTTGTGGCATTGAGTTTCATAGTGCAAGAGCCAAGTGGAATCATAGCATGGGCTAGAGTGAGATCTTTACTTTGCAGTTCGGTGATATACCTCAGCATCTCAGTTTCAGAGTGGTAAGAGTTAAATACTTTTTGCTGCAAAAAATTGCTAGTGCGAGTCACTGAGCTTGAAAGCTGAACTTCAGAGAGAGTCTCATCGTCAACAGACTCTTCAATGCCAAAAATAGAAAAGATTTCAGCTAGGTCGGCTAGAAGAGTAGTTTCATCTAAACTAATTAGCAGAGTATCTTCATTCCATCGACCTAAATTAATAGATTTTTCCAGGGCTTTTTTGATTGTATAATCTGTTGAGCCTTTCTCCATTCGAATGGCAAGCGTATCAAAGAACTGGGATGTCAAAATTTTATAACCTTTTTTCAGCAAGCCTGAATATAGCTTTTTAGTTTTATCATGTATGTCAGATGCGATTTGCTTTAAACCTTGAGGGCCGTGATAAACTCCGTACATAGAGGCCATTACAGCCAGGAGCACTTGGGCCGTACAAATGTTGCTGGTCGCTTTTTCACGACGAATATGCTGCTCGCGAGTTTGCAGAGACAACCGCAGCGCGGGTCTGTTCTGGCTGTCCTTTGAAAGGCCAATAATTCTTCCCGGAATGAGTCTCATAAACTCTTCTGTACAGGCCATGTAGGCGGCATGAGGTCCTCCAAAGCCAAGAGGTACGCCAAACCTTTGAGAGGATCCCACTGTTATGTCGGCCCCCCATTCTCCCGGAGCTTTTACAAGGCACAATGATAAGAGATCAGATGAGGCAATAACTTTGGCTCCGATGGATTGGAATTCACTTGTTAACCTAGAGTAGTCACAGACTTCGCCAATGGCATTTGGATATTGTAGGATAAGGGCAAAATAATCTTTTATTTCGCGGTCATCCGTAGTCAATCTGTGAGAAGAATCAAGGTTTAGAGTTTCTACCTCTATACCAAGGTGTTCGGCCCGTGTTTTTAGAACAGCCAGTGTTTGTGGAAATATATAGGGGTCGACAGCAATCTTTTTTTTAAGATTTTTCTTTTGTATGTTGTAAGCCATGCTCATGGCTTCGGCTACGGCTGTGCCTTCATCCAAGAGTGAAGCGTTGGCCACGGGCAGAGCCGTGAGTTCCATAATTAAAGTTTGAAAATTTAATAGGGCTTCCATTCGGCCTTGAGAAATTTCAGCTTGGTAAGGAGTGTATGCTGTATACCAAAGTGGGTTTTCAAGGATATTTCTCTGAATGACTCCTGGCGTTTGTGTCCCATAGTACCCAAGACCAATATAAGATTTAAAATTCTTATTTTTAGAGGCAAGGGATTTAGCTTTGATGAGGAGCTCAGACTCGCTTATACCCGATTGTAAATCAAGCTGACTATTTGTGCGGATATTCGGAGGAACAGCCTTATCAATGAGCTCATCAAGGCTTTTGACCTTCAACTCAGCTAGCATTTGGGCCTGTTCGAGTGGACTGGGTCCTATGTGTCTTTGAGAAAAAGAGTTGTTTGGAGTTTTCAAAATTCCCCCTATATTTTATTTTTATTTTTATTTTTATTTCTAGTATTTTAAAAGCCTATTTCAAACATATTTCATATTTCATATTTCAAATGATAAAAAACCACCTAATGACTTAAATATTAGTTGATTAATATTAATCAACTAACAAATATCCGAGCGCTCAAACTGAAGATGTAAAAGTTCAATCCCGAATGACCTCTTTATTTAAATAAAGAGTCCTAAGAGAGTTGAACTTAAACAAGTTTTTCCTGAAAGGCCAATTCAACTAAGCTAATCAAGTTGTTTTCTTTTTTCTTGCTGCTCTTTTTTGGGTTGCCGCAGATCCTGACTTCGTAACCTTTTTCTTCTTTTTTACTTGCGTTGTTGTCTTTTGAACTTTTGTTTTGTGTTGCTCAGCTTTTTTTCGGACCCTCTCAACTTGCTTTTCTGCTTCCACACGAGTTCTTTTTAATTGCTGAAGAGCTTTATTGAGTTCTCTGTCAAACTGGCGTTGTGCCCGATTGATTTTTGCTAGAACTTGGTTATAAGCCTTTTCGAATTCGCTAACACGCTTTCTTGCTGAAGGTGAAAGGTGTTGAGTGAGATCAAATGATTGTATATCTTTGCTTAGCTTTGAGAGTTCTTTTTTAAGAACAGCAAAATCACTAAGGCGAACCGCCTCTTTTTTAATCTTATCCCAGTTTATTGATAATAAATCCATTCTTTACTCCTTTTTGCCTGTTAGCAGCACTAAATTCGACTTTAAATATTCTGAAGTCAAGTTAATGAGAAAAGAATTCTTCTCGACGCAGAGAAGGCTTCTCCAAATTCTTCAATCCCTTTTTTTCTCATATTTGAGGCCTGTTGTTCAAAGTAGTTGTCGAGTACAGCCCGACTTGGAAAAACATATTGAGCTGTAACACAAATCTTATCCGCTTTCCCTAAATCAAGATTTTCCAAATTCAGATTACGGACTTTAAAGAGTTTGGCCTCTTTGGCGCCAGAAACTTCCAACATTTCTTGAATGTGGAGTTTTAGCCAAGTTAAAAACCGATCCTCCAGTTGAGAATCAATAAACAAATTAACTTCATATACAAGGTGTGAACTGGTTGACATTGGTTGTCACGCTCCGATTATTCATGAAAAAAAAAAGTCTCTAAATTACAACAGCCATTAAAGAACAATTTGTTGGTAGTACAAATGAGAGAAAAAGAACAGTTATTTTATTATGAGCAATGGTTGAATTTTAAATCTGACGTACGGGATACAATGCGCAGAATGGGTCTGCTAGAGGTAGAAACGCCTTATTTCGTAGATGGACCCGCCTTTGAAGAGCACCTAGAGCCCTTTTCTACGGTCTTCTACCACGGTTCGAGACAAAAAACGTACTATTTGCCGACTAGTCCAGAGATTCACCTTAAAAAACTCATGGCTATGGGGTTTCAAGAAATCTTTGAAATTAAAAGTTGCTTCCGAAATGGAGAGCTCAGTCCACACCACGAGCCTGAGTTTACAATGCTAGAGTGGTACCGGACAGGGGCTCAGCTTTCAGACATAAAAAATGACGTAAAAGCATTAATTGAATACTTGGGGAACCGTGGTTGGTGGTGCCGTACTGAACAGCCCCCCACTTGGCAAGAGTTGTCCTATGCGGAATTGATTTCGAAGAATACAGGGTTTAATTTAACTCCAACTTCAACTTTAGCGGAAGTCTCAGGGTTGGCTCGATCTTTAGGCCTGCATCCAGATGGGAGTGAAAGTGTCAACGAGCTTTTAGATTGGATTTTTGTTCACAAGATTGAGCCCTCTTTCAAAATAGAAAAGAACTCTTGGGTTTTTGTCCACTCTTACCCCATCGGGTCCTTATCTCTGGCTCAAGCTAATAAGGAGGGGTGGTCTGATAGATTTGAGCTCTATATGGAGGGGGTGGAGCTAGCTAATGCCTTTTGCGAGCTTGTAGACTATGAAGAGCACGAAAAAAGGTGGAAACAAATTGGTTTGAACAGAAAAAAAAGGGGACTTCCTAATTTGGGTAGAGATGAAGATTTTTTTTCACTGATTAAGAAGGGGCTTCCTCGCTGTTCGGGAATTGCTCTCGGTATGGAAAGACTATTTATGGCCTTTACAGGTTTGAATGCAATAAAAGAATTCAAGCTCTTTTCTAAGAGTGAATGATTCTTTTATTGCTATTTATTGATTTCGTCTTTGAGTTCTTTGCCGACTTTAAAGAAAGGCAGCTTTTTATTTTTTACGTCGATGACCTCGCCAGTTCGGGGATTTCGCCCTTGATAAGACTCATATTCTCTATTCACAAATGATCCAAAGCCACGGATTTCGATGCGGTCATCCTTCATTAAGGCCTCAACCATAGAGTCAAATATTGTATTGACTACGGTTTCTGCCTTGACCCTTGTAATTCCCGCTCTTTCGGAGATGATGTTTATTAAATCTGCTTTGGTCATATTTACGTCCTCTAAGCTGTTGAATTCACTTACATTGTAGAGCTGAACTTACAAATTTTCCAACTTTAAATTTAAAAAAATGACGGCGTGAGTAGATATCTACCCCTCAGTCTAGCTTTTTATTAACTTTCAGAATGGCTGAGATTTGACTAAAGCCCTTAGTCAAGAGTTTCAGCCAAGTGACACCATAGATGTCTGATCTGGCTAGAGTTACTCGATAGGCTTCAAGGGTTTGCTGGACCATTTTTTGTGTATTAAAAATATTTATAACTTTTTGGCTAGCCCTTTCCCCAATTTCATCTAGAGGAACTTCGTTGTTAAAGACTTGTAGAAGGCGCTTTTCAAGACTGGCGATGTCAGCGGGGCGAATTAAAAAGCCGTTAATGCCGTCATCTAAAATAGTGGCAATAGGACTAAGTTCTGAACCTATAACAACTTTTTTTTGAACCATGGCCTCTATCAGTGTAGGATCGAAACCGGAAGTCCTGGAGCTCAAATCCACATAGACATCACAAAGGCTGATGTAGTTGGGAATATCAACGTTAGGGATGAGCCCAGTCATGATAACGCGACTACCCAGGGCTAACATTAGCATTTCATATTCAACCTGTTTAAAAGCTGGGCCACTTCCGACAATGATTAAGCGAGCTTGGGGGAGTTTAATGGCGATCTTCTCAAAGGCTTTTAGTAAATTTTTAAGTTCACTCAACTCTCTCATATCACTATTTGTCACGATAGTTTGTGCATGGGGGGGGATTTGAAGGTCTTCCCTAAGTTTTGAGTCTAGAGTCTTGGGGGTGAGTTCACCAACTTCAACCCCATAGGGAACGACAAAGGTTTTTAAGTCGGGGTAAAGATAATACCTTTCCAAAATAAGCTTTTGTTGAGGGCTAGTTACAAAAATCCCGTCTGCAGTGTTAAGCAATTTTCTATCTTTTTCAAGATAGGTTCTTAGAAATTTATAAAAGACGGCTATTCCCGCTTTTATAAGGCTTCCAGGCGTATCTTGAGACATGGCAAAAATTGAGTAGAGCTGGCTGATCTCAGTGGCTTCAATGTCATAAGTGATAACAACTTGGAAATCTTTTTTTTGTTTAGCGATTTCAATTCCATTGGCATCTATGCTGTGGACGATGTGGAAGGCTTCTTGACTATGCAGTTGCTTAAATTTTTGCTTTGCAAGGAAGGGAAAGTCCTTTTCACTGCGGGCAAAGCTCTCGCCTAAAAAATAAGCACTTACGTTATCTTGAGAGATCTCACGCTTTCCTTGAGGGTTCTTCCATGAGATTACACTAACCTTATGGCCTTGGAGGGCCAAGCCTTTAGCGATGGGCCATAGAAAGCCATGATCAGCCGCTCGCCCTAGTATAGGAAACTTTTTTGCAATTAGACAAATGTTTAAGTTTGAAGGCAGATCCATGGATTTCACGTTTCTAATCTATACAATATTGTTTGAGAGGTAAATAGTTACTTAGTCATCTTTATTTAGCTATCTCAGCCGAGAGAGTGCGGTTGAATATATTGATGCAACAATCAATATCGGCATTTTGTAGATTCGAAGCAGGGTGAGAGTGTGAGCTTGTGTCATTTAGAATGAGTAACTTTTCATAAAGAGAGGCCCCATCGTCCTTAATTATATAAACATTTTGGTTTTTAACGATCAATGAACTGAGGTGGGGCTTGTATTGATGAGAGAGAGAAACAATCGGAACTCCTTGTGCGCAAGCAGAGTTTAACCACATGTAGCTATCTGAAATGTAGGGCAGTATATCTAATATGGCCGAACAGTTCAGGTGATTTAACGAGCTTCTCATGCATTCATCGCTTATAATCCACTGCTGAGCTTGATGGGCTTCTTGCCAGGTAACTTGCTGTGAAAGTTGATGGAATTTGTGGGTCTTTCCCCAGCCTTTTAGTACAAGAACCTTCCAGTGCGAGTTTTCAAATAGAAAGTCTTCAATAGCGTTGAGAATATTGGGGTGGGTTTTTAATTGGCAAAAGCTTCCATTGATTAAAAGAAGCTTTTGCGAAGAGCTGTCAGAAAGTCTGATAGAGAGATGGGGAGTAATGAATGGCAATGTTACAGATTTAGTAAAATGGCCATAAAAGGAGTCAAAGTTTATGTCAAACTCAGCGTCAATAGTTTTAAGCAGAGACTTTGGCCATTGATGAAAGCTGGGGTCGTAGCCCATAAAGAAGGTTTTAGTGTTAAGAAAAATTTTGGCCACTCTGGAAAAATTTAGCAAATGATTGAATTCTGAGGAATTTGACGAGCTAAAGGGGGCCATAATAAGTAAGGCGTCTGGGCTCAGATTATACAAAGGTGGGAGAATTCTCAGGCTAGAGAACCCGTTCCATTTTTTTATCGGCTGTAGAATTTCCACATTTGAAAAGTTATAAGCACTATGAGAACTGTCCTGGCGAGATGTGATCAAGCAAATTTCGTGTTGAGTCTTTGTGAGATTTTCAATCAAGGTGTAGGCCGATAGAGCTAGAGAGTGTTCAGAAAAATGTAAGCCCTCAAGGGCGATGGCAATTTTACTCACTTTTTAAGGATAAAATAATTTGAGGAAGGAGTTTTTCATTGGCTTCGGGTAGAGAAAGGCTTTTTAGCTCTTCAACATTAACCCACTTGAGTTCCGAGTGGTAATTCGTTTTAGGAAGCCCTTTCCAAAATAATATCTTATAAAAAATAAGAATAAAGCTGGTTTCACCGTAATTATGCGTATTGGTGTAGATCAGCTGAGAGGAGGAAACTTCAATATCTAGCTCCTCGCGAAGTTCTCTATACAAGGCCTCCTCTGGAGATTCGGTGGGCTCAATTTTTCCACCAGGAAACTCCCATTTTCCACCAAGATTTTTATTGTCTGGTCGACGTCCCACCAAGACTTTAGAGTCTTTTAGTAAAAGACCTGCAACGACGGGAACCCACACGAGCTTCTTTTTTTTCTCCATACAGAATCAAGTTAATATTATTTGAGACTAATGTCACTACGGCTTGAGATTGTGATTCTGCAAGTCTTTTAAAATATTGCGGAAAAAATAAGGTCCATTGAAGACAAGAGCTGAGTAGACTTGAACCAGGTGGGCTCCTAAGCGAAGGCGTTCGGTAACATCCTGAGCACTAAAAATTCCCCCAGTGGAAATGATCAGTTTATCATTTTTTTTGTCTCCAATATGGGCAAGTGCTTTCACAAGCATCTTTTGGGCTAGTGGGGCCAAGGGTTTACCTGAAACGCCCCCTTCAGTCGGAAAGGCCGGAGATGAATTCTCACGAGATAAGGTTGTATTTGAAAACACCCAACCATCAACTTGGCAATCGAGTGAAACGGATAAAATATCTTGAAGTTCAGAATCTGTGACATCCGGGCTTAGTTTTAGTAGAGCCGGTTTATTTTTGTTTCGACTTTTTAAGACTTGAGATAGGAAGGGTTTTAAGATTTCAGGATTAAAAAGATTTCTGAGGTTTTTAGTGTTTGGGCTGCTGATGTTAATTACAAAGCCGTCAACATAATTTTCCAATTGTTGAATGCATCTAATATAGTCTAAGGCGGAGTCAGACTCTGGAGTATTGCGGTTTTTTCCAATGTTGGCAAAAAGTGGACCATAGTGATGTGGCTTTAGTTTTTCTAATTCTTTTACTGCTGATTTGAGGCCTCTATTTGGAAACCCCATTTTGTTCCACAGAGACTGAGAAGGGATGTGTCGGTCTATTATTTTCCCTGGATTTGGTCCTTGTGGGAGAGGTGTTATGGTTCCCACTTCTAGAAAGCCAGCTCCCAACCGAGACCAAGCTTCAACAAGCTGAACATTCTTGTCAACTCCTCCTGCCACGCCTAGCGGGTTTTTAAAGTAAAGACCTCTCCATTTAAATGAGTTCCACTTGTAATCTTGGTTATGAGGAATGGATTTAATCAAATTTAAAAAAAATGGACTCAAATCATGGGCGAGTTGCGGAGGGAGCCAAAGCCACGGTCGAGAGCGTAACTGTGTGTAAAACTGTGGATGCGTGGGGGGAGTGGGCATATCTAGGCCATGCTTACCAGGCTTGGCCTCTCAGTTTCATGGCCTTTTCTAGTCTTTGTAAAGAAACTCCCATAGCCGAAGTTCTCATATCGCAATTGTACTCACGAGAAAAATTCCAAACTGTATCAAAAGATCTATCCATAACAGTTTTGAGCTTTTTTCTGACTTCTTCTTCTTGCCAAAAGAGCCAAACAATATCTTGAACCCATTCAAAATAACTCACTACGACTCCCCCTCCGTTGGCCAGGATATCGGGGATGATAAGAATTCCCTTTTTGGCTAATTCCTCTCCGGCATTTACAGTTACAGGTCCATTGGCCCCTTCAACTATAATTCGGGCCTTAATTCTATCAACATTTGTGCTGTTGATAGTTCCATCTAGAGCACAGGGAGCAAGAATATCGACTTCTAATTCTAATAAGGCCTCTCCATCAATTTCTTGAGCGTTGGGATAGCCTTTAATGTATTTGTTTTCTTTTACGTATTTGACTAATTCAGTAATGTTTAATCCTTCAGGGTTGTAAAGAGCTGAAGACACGTCACTGACGGCAACGACTTTTCCACCTAGTGCGAAAGCCTCGATAGCGGCGAACATTCCAACTTTTCCAAAGCCCTGAATAGCAATTGTCGCTTCTTGAAGTTTCTGGTTTTTTGTTTCTAGGGCTTTTTGCATAATGTACACAACTCCAAGGCCCGTAGCGCAATCTCTTCCTTGTGATCCACCAATTTCAATAGGTTTTCCTGTGACTACGCCCGTTTGGGAATAACCAGATTCCATGGAATATGTATCCAACATCCATGCCATAGTTTGAGAGTCTGTTCCTACATCCGGAGCCGGAATATCTTTGTCTGGCCCAATAAAGGGTGTGAGTTCAGAAGTAAATCTGCGAGTTAAGCTCTCAATTTCGTGAACTGATAGCTTTGTTGGATCCACGCGCACTCCGCCTTTAGCTCCACCAAGAGGAAGGCCTAAGAGGGAGTTTTTAAAAGTCATGAGCATAGATAGAGCGGCTACCTCACTTAAATTTACTGTTTGATGGTATCGAATCCCTCCCTTGAATGGGCCAAGAGCTTGGTTGTGCTGAACTCTGTAGCCAGAAAAAACTTGAACTCTTCCATCATCCATTTTTACAGGGATAGAAACCATAATAGCTCTTCTAGGGGTTTTGAGCTTTTCTAGAGCATTGATATTCATATTGATAATATCGCCGGCAGATTCGAGAGTTCTGAGAGTATTACGATAGAGAGGACATTCCGCTAGTTTTTCCATGAATTTCTCCGAGTGTTGAATTCACAAAAAATAAACTCAGGTTGGAAGCAAATCAAGCTAAAGATGCGTAGCAGTAATAAAAGTTTTAATTGATTAACATATTTCTCATCCAGGGGTAGTACTATCGTAGTATGAGCAGAAAAGAGGCGACTCCCAAAAATGAGGCAATTCCGATGAAAGCTACAATTCCGGAGACCAGCAAGCCGGATACTGGTGAGTCGCATCTTATAGATTCGGATACTTTATTCGAGAATACGTCTCGTTGGAGTGATGGAATTTTGCGACCATCAAAAGGGCTTTCAGAAGAAGAAATGACTAAAAAGAAAGAGAATTTAGCTAGACGCGTAGAACTCTTATCCAATGGTAAAGTTCTTGTTGTGGGTGATATTTGTCTTGATGAATATCTATTTGGTGAGGTGAAGCGGATTAGTCCGGAGGCTCCCGTTCCCGTTTTAGAAGTTAAAAGTCAAGAGGCTCGCCTTGGACTTGCTGCAAATGTGGCGCAAAACGTAAAAAGCTTAGGGGGAGAGTGTCATCTTTTGGGCGTCGTGGGAGGGGATGAAACTTCTCACACTCTTGGTCAGCTTTTAAAAGAGGCAGGAGTGTCTCAAGACTTTCTTATTTGCGACAGGGATAGACCTACAACAAAAAAAACGAGATTGATTTCTGGAAATCACCATATAGCCAGGGTCGACTTTGAAACGCGAAAGTTCTTAAGTTCACAGACCCGCTCAGAGCTATTGGACCGAGCCAAGCAGATTTTGCCTTCTGTAGATGTTGTTGTCATAGAGGATTATGCGAAGGGTGTTTTTTGTGAAAAAACGACTCAGAGTTTGATTTCCATGGCTCATAAGGAAAATAAAAAAGTTTTTGTCGATCCCCATCGGACAACGCCCATACGTTATTATCGTGGCGCTGATGTGTTTAAGCCTAACCGCGACGAGGCTTTTTTGTTATCGGGTTTGAATATTGATGAATTAAGAGAAGATGATGAAGCTTTGACGCGGGTTGCGAATAAACTAGTGGAATTGGTTTCTTGTGAGCACTTGATAATTACCCTTGGAAAGGAAGGAATGCTCCACTTTGAAGAGACGAAAACCTTGTCTCTTCCTACGGAGGCCAAGCAAATTTTTGACGTTACAGGTGCCGGCGATACAGTTATTGCTACTTTAGCTTTGGCGTGCGCCAGCGGATTTACCCTTGACGAGGCTTGCATCTTGGCAAATTCAGCAGCAGGAATTGTCGTCGGTAAAGTTGGATGTGTGCCCTGTTACCAAGGCGAACTCTTAGACCAACTCTTAAAAGAGTTGGTTTAGTGTTTTGGCAAAAAAGTTGGAAATAAAATTAGGACGCCAACTTCACTCAATATTAAAAGTTAAGTCTTTTTATCAGTCGTTTATTGGCTTCAGATGGTGTTATATCCCACAGTTCTGGATTTTTAGCTCTTTCCGTTATTTCTAGAAGTACCGCATTATAAACGGTTCTGGTCACCTCCTGAGAAGTGCGAAAACTCGGCATTTGAGTTATTTTTAACCAAAGGTGTGCAAGTGCGGGAGTGAAATAACCATGGGAAGTTTCGACGGACCAGCTAGTAATGTCTCTCAAATAACTGTAGTCCCGGTTCTCACGTTCTTGAAGTTCTTCATAACTTGATTTTTTTCCTTCGGGGTCAGCCGGATTTACTAGGGCCTGCATCATAATTTTGGGATCACGGCTGTGGATGATGACAAATGCATCGGCAAAGAATTCATGATATGCGTCGATAAAGATCTCATAATTTTTTCTATTGGGAAAAGATGAAATTTTTTGAACGATAGCATCCGTTTGATTCTGAAGCTCTTCCATGGACCCGACCTCGCTTAATTCTTTTTTGGAATTGGACGAGTTGTCTAATAGAGTTATCTTAAAAATAGTGCGCCCCCAATCCAACATTAAGGCTTCCCATGATTCGAACCAGTCCCAGTCTGTTTTGAGTTGAGCATTTAAAATCGCATGCCCAAGCTCATGTAACCACATGGCTTGGGACTGTTTTTTTGATAGTAAGGCTTTACCATTAATATCATAAGATAGTTTTAACGTTCCATCGAAGGCATGGCGATCGAGATAGGCAACTTCGCTGCCAGCATTAGTTTGCAAATAAAAATCTAAATGTTTTGCTGGCTGCAAATCACTAGTTTTGTCCTGTGCTGAAGAGAGAAGTTCAGTTAGATCAGAAAGGTCTCGACAATACTTATTAGACGAAACACCAATCATATTCTCAAAAAACTGTACGCCTCCTCGAATTGAATTGTGAATATTGGAACAACCAGCATTTTTGTTTAATGGCTGTTTAAGGTTTTTAGCCAATCGAGAACTTTTAATTTGTGAACATTGGTTTAATGTTAAGCGGCCATTTAAGTTTTGTGGCATAGAATGCATAAGGTTATGAATATAGTTTTCAGTAATATGACTCGAGTCGAGTAGAATATGTCCGAGTTCATGAGCTAGGACATTATATCCAGATGATCTAAGTCCGTCTTCTTGGGCTCCAAGTTTGTCGATCAGTACCTGTTGTGTCATCCAAACTGTGTTCAGCGCAACTTTTTGTTCATTACGTTTTACGCGCTCGATGGGAACTGATGTTGCTGTAATAGAGCCGAATTGTGGATCAAAGCCTTCAATAAAAAATACTGTCAAAACCTCGCTACCGTCAGAGATTTTTTTTGCTAATTCAAGAGAGCCTCCTCTCTCCCAGGCCTCATTAACTTCAGAATATCCTTCTAAATCAAAAATAACTTCACCAGAATGGTCCTTTACCGAATGTATATCAACGATATCAAAACTTACACCGCATTGTGAGAAAATATAGGCGGCTTCTTGCAAATCCTTAGAAATATCGTAGGTAGTCCAACGACTTTGACTTAGGTAAACAATGCGTAGAGGAACAGAATGAGTTATTGGAGCAAATAAGTTTTTGAATTTATAACCCACTATTCCTTTTTTTAGTTCAGCATGAGAGAGAGCCGATAAAAATAAGATGCATAAAATCAAAAATAAATAATGTCGTAGTTTATTGTTTCTCATACACTGTCATCTCCATATTTAAAAAATATATTTTCCTTTAGGACGTCGCTCCACGTATGAGTTATTAATATACCAGACAAAAGAGTAAACCTCACCTGTTAGGTTTCTGACAAGTGTACACAAGAAAGTAACAAGTTTTGGCGTAGCTATTTAAATAGACTCTGTTTGTGACGATATTAAGATTTGGTAAAGCCTTTAAACCTTTGGCAATGGGATTTCTAGAGATTCAGCAATGAGCCGGAAGAACGCATACTCTTCATTGGATACCGTTCCATCCTGTTGAATAAGTATGAGCCCTGATTCTACAATTTTTTGTTTGTGGGAAGATGGAGCTGTAGATAGTTCAATGAGGCTCTGGCTGAGTTTGTTGAAATCGAGGTCTTTTTCATAAATCAATTGGCCAACAAAGAGTTTATTGGAAATTTCAGCAAGTAGAGGCTCAGGTGGATTGGAGCTAATGCGACAAAAGTAAGATAGAATATAGCTAACACTCCTGAGATAGCCTTGAACCTTTTGTCTTTGATGGCCTTGCTGGCGTTTGAGTAGTGTAGTTACATAAAGAAGTATAATCATCTCCCTGCGAGAGATCATCTTGTCCAAGTTGGCAATGGCAAACAAGGCTTTTGGGATTTTCGCAAGTTGATAGCTTTTACCAGATTTGAGCGTAGAGACACTCATTTTAATCATTGAGAACAACTGTTCTCGGTGCAATTTGCAGAGTTGAGCTTGTAAACTGAGATTTTCAAGGTAGATCTCCTGGAGATTATACCGGGTTAAGATTTTGACAATGACTCCATTAGAGATGGAAGGTGGGGCACAGCACGATATTAGGAAAGTAAAAGCTCCACGAAATTCGTGAACGAGATCTATTAAGTTATTAGGCAGAGTCTCAAGTTCGGAGTGGACTTTATCTGTGGTAGTTTTATCAATATGACCTAGGTTATTCACATTGAGGCCAAAAGCAAGGGCCGCAGGAGTAAAAAAATCAAATTCGTTATCTTCTTTATTTGGGGTCGACTTTGGGGCTGGCGTATCTTTATACCTAGAGTTGGAAGACTCCGCCAGTTCTAATGACCGAGCAATGTCGGCTCTTTCTTGATTAAATTTTTTAACACTGTAGTGGGGGTCAATGGATTGGATTCTTTTTATAAGAGGTGGGTGAGTTGGAAAGTGAAGGGAGTGAGTTAGAGCCTCTGCAAAAAACATATGACTGGCTTCTGAAGCCTTTGGGTTTTCAATCTGGCTCCCGTGTACCCAAAGTTTTTTTAAAACAGAACTTACAGCCTCTGGATTTCTTGTAAACTGCACAGCCGCAGCGTCGGCAAGGTATTCTCTTTGCCGGGAGAGAATAGATTTAATTAAGGAGGCAAAAAACATTCCAAGGGCTCCTAAGGCAATAAGCCCGACACCTAAAAAGGCTACATTTCCAGTGGAATGACTCTGGCTTCGTTGATGTCGGCTACGATGTTGAGAGCCCCTAAGCAGGTGAATGCCACTTTCATAAATAAAGCTGAGCCCAAAAATGTAGCCAATTAATTTAATGTTTAAATTCATATCTCCATTTAAAATATGACTAAATTCGTGTCCAACTACAGCTTGCAGTTCGTCTCTGTTTAACTTCAGAAGAGCTCCTCGAGTTACACAAATAGCAGCATGATTTAAATCTTTACCTGCAGCAAACGCATTTATGGAAGGCTCTGAGTTTTGCACATATATTGTCGGGATGGGCACTCCGCTGGCTAAGGACATTTCTTCAACAATGTTTATGTATCGCTTTACTAAGAAATCATCTTTGAGTGTGTTAGCAAGTGTTCCACCTAAAGTTTTGGCAATATGTGCACCGCTGTGACCTAGGGAAAGAGATTTAAAAACTGAGATAATAGATAGGATTAAAGTTATTGCTCCCGTGGTATACCAAAAAGGAGGCTTTTTTAGTGAATCTAATAGGATGGAAGTCAGCTCAGTTGAGACTGCATGGCTTGAAGTCATTGAGTTTTGAAAACCGGGGCTGTAGCCACCAAGCGTGATGTAGGCAAGTAGGGAACTCAGCAAAGCAATGAGAAATGCTGAGGTAAAAAAAAGAAAGATTAAAAGCTGAGAGTTTTTTTTGCAAAGTCTCTGTTGTTCAAAAAAATTCATATTTAAAATTGAACTTTGACAGCTTCTCGTTTTTTGGGGTTTTCAACTTCGAGCACTTGCGCAGCCTGAAACCCAAATGTTCCTGCGATGATGTTATTGGGGAAAACCTCTCGTTTATTATTGTAGGCTGTCACTGTGTCATTAAATCCCTGTCGAGCAAAGGCAATCTTATTTTCTGTACTTGTTAACTCTTCCATCAGTTGGCTTATTGTGGTGTTGGCTTTTAGGTCGGGATACCTCTCTGCCAAGGCCATGAACGATCCCATAGATCTAGATAGGAGTCCTTCTGCCGCAATGAGTTTCTTCATGTTATCAGGATTACTGGGGTCAGAGGCGACACTAGAGTTGACCTTCTGAGCTTGGTTGCGGGCGTTAATAACAGCTTCAAGAGTTTCTTTTTCGTGCTTCATATAGCCTTTTGCAGACTCAACAAGATTGGGAATAAGATCGTATCTTCGGTTGAGCTGTACGTCTATTTGGGCATAGGCATTTTTTACGTAATTTCTAGAGCGAACTAGGCCATTGTAGACAGAAACAATTAATAAGATTAAAAGGCCAAAACCAGCAATGAGAGCTACAGTAAACGTCATAACGATCCCTTCTTATTTCTTTTGAGTCTCACTCTTGAAGCCACCTTGAGACATAGAGTCAGTCATAGAGCCAGTCACTTGAATTTTTTTCATGAAATATGATTCCTGAATTCCAAAACACTTTAAATCACATTGTAGGGTTGAAAAAGACCCAAAACAAGCCTATTTCCGCAGTGCTTTTACCTTTTAGAGGACATTCTTTAAGAAAAATTGACCTAAATTTGAGGGCGTGGTACATCTTTTTGCTCTTGCGTCAAATTGGTCGAGGTTTAAATGGCTCTTAATTTTTTTCAACATTCTTTACAGGATGTGGGTGACTATCTTCAGACCTTTGGAGAAAAAAAATATCGAGCTCAGCAACTTTTCCGCTGGGTCTATGCGCAGAAGGTTTTTGATTTTAGTGAAATGACGGATATATCTAAGGACTTTCGCATTCGCCTGCCTGCTCTCATTTCCCTTGAATTGCCTAAGATTGTTAAGGAGATGGTAAGCCAAGACGGAACGAAAAAATTTCTTTTTGATGTAGGGGATAGTCAAACTGTTGAGGCTGTTTTGATCCCTGGAGGGGAGCGTCGCTTAACTTTGTGTCTGTCTTCAGAAGTGGGTTGCAACATGGCGTGCAAGTTTTGTTTTACAGGAAAGCAAAAACTAAAAAAACGCCTAACAACAGGACAAATTGTCGGACAGTTTGTTCAAGTGATGCTAAAACAGCCTGAGGAAGAGAGAATAACAAATATCGTTTTTATGGGAATGGGAGAACCCTTGGACAATCCAGAAGCTGTTTTTTCTGCTTCCGAAATTCTTCACTCTCCTTGGGGCGTCAACCTGTCTAGAAAAAAAATCACAGTTTCTACATCGGGTTTGGTTCCCCAAATTCCACTTGTAACTCAGGCCGGCCTTCGTTTGGCGATCAGCCTGAATGCGCCTAATGATGAACTGCGAGAAAAAATCATGCCCATAAACAAGAAATGGCCAATTCAAGACCTGCTTAGGGCCTCTAAAGAGCACTCGCGCATTTCTAAAGACAAAGTTACAATGGAATATGTACTGTTGAAGGATTTTAATGACTCTATTGAGCAGGCTCGAGAACTCGTGAAGATTCTGCGAGATGTTCCAAGTAAGGTTAATTTGATCCCCTTTAATGAACATCCAGGATCGGGTTTTCACAGACCCAGTGAAGACAGAGTCTCAGCCTTTCAAAATTATCTTATGTCAAAAGATGTTCACGTTTTGCGGCGTCGCACGATGGGAAGAGATATTTACGCAGCTTGTGGTCAATTGACCTCGGCAATTAAAAATCATCCTATTAGTATGTCTATTTAGATTTTTCTCATCAGCAAAGGAGCATCCCATATGTCTGATATTCTTGTAGTTGGCAGTGTTGCCTACGATACGATTTCTACACCGGTCAAAAAAGTTGACAACTTACTTGGTGGATCTGCCAACTATTTTTCGTTGTCGGCTTCACTGTATTCTAGGGTTAATGTTGTGGGGGTTGTAGGGGAAGACTACTCTGAAACTGATATTTCCAAGTTAACAGAAAGAGATATCGATATCTGTGGTTTACAGAGAGTGCCTGGCTCAACCTTCCATTGGGAGGGAAAATACGAGAATGATATGAATGAAGCCATTACCTTGGATACAAAATTGAATGTGTTTGAAAATTTTAACCCTGAGCTACCCGATAGTTACAAGAACTCAAAATATGTTTTTTTAGCCAATATTGATCCCGACCTGCAGCACAAAGTTTTGGATCAAGTCGATTCGGCCAAGCTTGTAGGCGCAGACACGATGAACTTCTGGATAGACTCTAAATTAGATTCCTTAAAAAAACTTCTGTCTCGGGTGGATTTGTTACTAATAAATGAAGGAGAGTTGAGAGCCTTGGCCAAAACTTGGAACACAGTTTCAGCGGTACGGCAGCTGACAGAGTGGGGGCCTAAAACCGTCGTTGTAAAGCGTGGAGAGTACGGTTTTATGATGTATTCCCATGGACAATATTTTGTTCTTCCCGCTTTTCCGATTGATGACGTTGTTGACCCGACTGGAGCTGGAGATACCTTCGCTGGGGGATTTTTTGGTTATCTCTCAAAAATTGAGTCTGACTGGAACTTTCATAACTTAAAGCAGGCCTGCATTCATGGTTGTCTAATGGCAAGCTTTACGGTTCAGGGTTTTGGTCTTACCGCTCTGGAGAAGATAACCTGGTCTGAGGTTGAGGAGAGGCAAGGCCTGTACTACAAAACAATAGCCTATAGGGATTAAAGTCCAATGTAAGGTTTGGGGCTAAAGTCCTAATCCCATTGATTGAACTCAAATAATCTTTTGAAATAATAAAAATAATTTCAATGTTTTCCGATACTTTTAATGGATGGGAAAGCAAAAAAAAGACACTCTTATTGAAAACCTGGTCGAAGATTTAATAGATCTGGACATTCAGGAGCAACATCAAACAGATTTGCACACTGATCCTGTAACAGGTTCGCTTGTTGACTTTTCTAACATTCAAAATCAACAAGATGACAATGCTTTAGATTTAGATATTGATGTTCCTTCTATTCAAGATATAAACCCTACCCATTTTACAAATACAGATAGTGATTCACCTCAAACAGAAAAGACCGAAATGAAGGAGCAAGAGTTCGAGGAAGATGAGGAAAAGCCTCGGGATATTGAAACTCGCGAGATCACTTACGCAACAGAGATGGTTCCGGCAAAATCAGAAGTTAAAAAGGAAGCTTCTGTGGAACTATCAGAATCGGTTCAGAATGAGAATGAAGTTGTTGAACCACATTTACGAAATGACCAAGCTGAAGATGTTTTTGATCACACAGAAAAAGTGGATATAAGTGTCTACAACCTAAATTCAGACTATCAAAATCCATTGGCAGCTATAAGCTCCACTGAGTCCAAACTGGCTTTGGCAGAGAATTTTAAAATTGCACAGTCCAAAATTGCAGAACTAGAAAAGGACAATGAAAGATTGACGGTAGAAAATGAAGATTTAGCTTCTGCCGCAGAAACTTTTAGAAACAAAGTGGATCAACTAATTATTCAATTAGAAAATTTAGAAAAAAAGCACAAGGATCTTAATGAAAATGTAGATGTTGAGAAAGAAATTCTTTTGGCTTCTATTGCTGAAAAAGATAAAGAAGTGAACCGTGTTAAGCAAAAAGCCTCACAGCTTGAGAGTCGTCTTCAAATGGGAGTGCGAAAGATAAAAGTAAGAGAGCGTGAACTTGAAAATAGACTCGAACTCGTAAAGCTTGAAGGTAAGGCGCTTTTAAAAAGTAAGGATGATATGATTTTAGGTCTTAAGCGGCAAATAGATAAGCTGAACAGTGAAATCGAGACGCTAAGACAAAAATTGTTAGAAGGAAACAAAAGCGTTAATCAGAAACAAGAGGTTATAAGAAAAACAGTTAAAACACTTAGATTAGCCCTATCACTTCTTGAAGTAGAAGAAATGCAAGGTCAAGAGCGACCACTAAAGAAGGTGGACTAGTGGAATCTAATTTTTCACATAACACTCAGCAGGATTTGCAAGACCTCTTTGACACGCTTGATTTGAGGACTAATATTCGAAGAGCGCTTAACTACTTGTCTGTAAAAATTCCGGCCGAAAATATTTTTTGGCTACTTTCAGAAGAAGCTGAAAAAATAAGAGAAAAAGGGGATAAATTTAAATTCAAGTCGCGAGTTGAAAAAGAGGTGGCTTTTGCAGCTCAATCTCAATTTAATTTGTCAATTTTTTTAAAAAGTTTCATGCAATATAACTTAGATTTAGAAGTCTCAATGTCGAGCAATGAAAAATATTATCAACATTACTTTGGCAAAGAAAGGGATGTGGTTATTCCTGTATTAAGCAAAAAAAACGACTCTCCACTTGCCTATATTATTTTAAAAAATCTTCAATCAAACGATGAAGGCGTTTTACATAAAGCTATACATATTGTAGATCAAATGAGACGGCATCTCTCATTTTGTATTGAACATTATAAGGTTCGCGAAAAGTCCTATATTGACGATGTCACGGCCCTTTATAATCAAAGGTATTTGCCTATGGTCTTAGATAACGAAATTGCAAGGGCGAAACGTTCGCAGACAGCCTTTGCTGTTTTATTTTTAGACATTGATTATTTCAAAACTGTGAACGACACTTGTGGGCACTTGGTGGGCTCAAAAATTCTTGTAGATATTTCAGAAATTATTCAATCGATAGTGCGTTCGTCAGACTACGCATTTAGGTATGGTGGTGATGAGTTCGTCATAGTTTTGACTCAAACAGATGCCCAAAAGGCTTTGGTTGTGGCCGAGAGAATACGTAAAGCTGTGGAGGCGACTTCTTTTAAAATCGAAGGAGGGCCGGCAGATTTAAAATTGACTGTTAGTGTGGGTTTGGCCGGGTATCCGGAACATGCAACTTCAAGCTCCCAAATTATTCAGCTAGCTGATGATGCTATGTATTTAGCTAAACATAAGAGCCGTAACACTGTATATGTAACAGCCAGTTAAATGAAAAAGAAAATAAAACTTGTCGTAAGTGACTTGCATTTAGGTACGGGCAGAATGTTAGAAGGGGGGAGTAACAACCCTCTTGAAGAGTTTTATTATGATGAAAAGTTTGTTGAGTTTTTAGAATTTCACACTAAGGGAAAATATGCTGACTACAATGTAGAAATTATTTTGAATGGCGACATTTTTAACTTCCTTCAGGTTCCTTACAAAGACCACTTTTTAACTGTCATTACGGAATCAGTCACTTTGGAGAAAATAAAAGCCATAGTGTCGGGGCATCCTCGTTTTTTTGATGCCTTAAGGCGATTTGCTGCTCATGAAGAAAGGGTTGTTACCTTTGTAGTGGGAAACCATGATCAAGGCCTACTTTGGCCGTCCGTGCGATCCTATTTGAATGAGGTGATACAGGCAAATGTAAGGTATAAAAATATTGTCTATTATTTTGATGGCGTCCATATTGAACACGGAAACATGCACGAAGTGGCTAATCGATTTGATCCAAAGAAGTTTTTTCTTAAAAAAGATCTTCCAGAACCGATTTTAAATCTCCCATTTGGCTCTCACTTTTTTATCGATTTTGTATTAAAAATAAAACAAAAGTATCCCGACGTAGATAAAATAAGACCATTTAATAGGATGATGAGGTGGGCGCTCTTCAATGAGTTTTTTTTCACTGTGAAGGGGAGTATAAAGCTTCTTTTTTATTTTGTTAGATCTATTTTTATTAAAGACAATAGAAGATCTTGGCCATTTAAAAGAATTTTAAGAATTTTTTTAGAAAAGGCTATTTTTCCAGACTTAAGTGAGGCCGCTAGAAAAATAATGAATAATGACAGGGTTTCTATCGTTATTTTTGGGCACACTCATGTCTATCAATATCGACAATTCCAAAAAGGAAAAGAGTACTTTAATACGGGAACTTGGACAGAACTGACCTCGTTGGATCTGGCAAGTTTAGGGCGCATAACAAAACTTACCTATGTTTTGCTAGAATATGAAGAGGGGGAAGAAAGACCTCGCGGACGATTAAAAGAGTGGTATGGTTACCATAGAATTGAAGAGGATGTTGCTATTTCCTGATGAGCCTTTTTCCGATGAGCTAGGGGTCTGGTCGAGTTGTCTAACTATTGATATTAACGTAGAATTATTAGCATGAGCGAGAATAGTAACGACGGCAATAACAACTGGGACGAAGATTCTCCACTAGATAAAACCAGTGTGGTCCCTTCTGACACTTTCAAGGTAAGGTTAGCTCAGGCTGGTGAAGCTCCTCCATGTCTCGTTTTGTTGGTGGGGCCGGCCAATATGATCGGTCGGCAATGGCCCCTTCAGTCCAATAATATGATATTGGGGCGCACCGATAGTGCCAATATTCATGTTGAAGATAAAAGTATAAGTAAATCTCATGCAAAATTTTTAATCTCAGGTGGTGAAGTTTCTATAATTGACTTGGAGTCTACAAATAAAACGGTAGTCAACGGGAGACTTATACCTTCCCTTCAGCCCATTATTTTGGGTAATAATGATCAAATAAAAACTGGAAATGTGATATTTAAATTCTTAGAGAAGGGGAATATCGAAACCGTGTCTGCGGCTGAAACTTTTGGACGCGGAATGATGGACCCCTTGACGGGCATTAATAACAAAGGTGCTTTTGAGGCTCAGGCTGCTGATAACTTTAGGAAGGCGGAGTTATTGGGGGCCCATCTCAGCATCGTAACATTTGATATCGACCATTTTAAGTTGGTAAACGATACCTATGGTCATAGTGCGGGTGATTATATTTTAAAAGAGTTGGTGACTTTAGTTAAAACAACGCAAATTCGGGGCAATGATTTTTTTGCAAGAACGGGAGGCGAGGAATTTTGTTTGCTCTTGTTAGGCAGTAAGATTAATGAGGCCAAAGATGTAGCGGAGCGAATTCGCCACAAAATTGAGGATCATAATTTTGAATTTCAGGGAATCAAGATGCCTATTACAGTTTCTCTTGGGATTTCGAGTAAATCAGATGCTGATCGAACTTGGCAAGAGATTTTTGACAGAGCGGATAAGGCTCTTTATGCATCCAAGTATAACGGTAGAAACCAAGTTTCTGTTTTTGGTGAGGAAAAATAATCTACTACGGTTTTGTTTGGGCGCATTTTTTTTATCTACAAATGCTTGGGCTCAATACAGTTGGTTGCCGGTGAAACGTCCATATCAACCGCCCGCTCTTAGCAAAGAAGACTCTCCTCTTCGGCCACCATACGTCTCACCAGGGGAATCTTCGTGGGCTGAAGATTTATTTACAGAAAAGTTAATAGCCGATTTTTATCGAAGGTATGAAGAGTTATTTGGAGCGGTTGAGTCATTGCGTTTAATCCGAAGCTTCCCCGTCGACTATTACCAATACACAGTCGACAGTTTAACATTTAGGGAAGAAGTTGTAGAAGAAAATGTACGGATGATTCGTCTTGGTGAATATATTTTTTTGAAAACATTGGAGCATCAACTTGACTATTATTTGAGGTCGCAACCGCATACAAAGGAGATATATAATGCTAAGGAAAGATTGACCAATGTGGACATGGGAATTGGGCCAAGGGGCAAGGCAAAGCTTAAATATTCAATTAGTGGTAACTACTTAGAGGCCCAGTACACATTTGAAACTTTTCTGATCAGTTATAGATCTATATTTCACAAACTTGATGAAAACTTATTTCAGGTGGCCAATCGATTTTGGCTTTTAGATTATTCTTGGAGTCAGGTATACTTTTTTAGGCTTATCTATTATGTGGAGGAGTCAAGTTACAGCTTAATCCTAAGAAGGCATCACGGGGCAGGTTTCACGACTTCTTTAACTCTAAATAGAAATCGGAGTTTACCCAACACATCGGAGACAGAGGACTCATTTTTATTGGGAGTGGCCTTTTATTTATTTCCAAAACTTAATTAATGGGAGGGGAAGTTCACGCAATATAAACCCACTGATCTGGTGTCCCTCTGGGAATAGTTCTTTGGGAGAGTGGTGACAAAATGCCCCTGAATTATCTTTTTAATTCATGTAATCAAAATTACGAGTATTTGAAATTGGACTCAGACTTGCTTTAATTCAATGCATCAGTGCTGAAGAGCCGAAAAGCCTTTGGCTCAGATAAGGCAATGATGAGAGGGGAGAGCAGGGGCAGGTATTTCTTGGAAAAATAGACTACCAGAAAGAGCTGATTCCTGTGGCAAATAGGTAACAAAAGACTCAAGGGAAGCCCAAATCCTCAAATAATAATATTTTTTAACCGAACTGGTCTTTGGCCGTGTCGGAAAGGAGAGGTCAATGAAGAACGACTTAGAGTTGATATGTGATGTGAAAAACGGGAATGTTGAGGCGTTCAGCGAGTTAGTTATGCGTTATCAAAGACTTCTTTTAAGAATGGCAGTTCGGCTTACAAAAGACCTCGAAAGTGCGGAGGATATTGTGCAGGAAACTTTCTTCAAAGTTTATAAAAAAATAAATCTGTTTGAGGGAAGATCATCCTTTAAGAGTTGGGTCTACCAAATTGCTCTGAATACAGCAAAAAACTCTCTTCGCTCAAAAAGATATCATCAGTCCGCTGATGAAACTCAGTTGCTGGCCACTGATTCAAATTTAGATGGGAAACTGCTCAAGACTTCTATCCGCGATATCTTGCAGCAAGAAATTGAAAAGCTGCCAACTAAACAAAGAACAGCTTTGCATCTTAGAGTGTTTGAGGATTTGAGCTTTAAGGAAATTTCAGAAATTATGGAATGTCCCTATGATACTGCAAAGGCCAATTATCGGCATGCCTTGATTAAGCTAAAAAATAGATTTGAAGAAGATGATCATTTAAAGGAATGGAGTGATTTTAATAATTTAATGTCTATAAATGAGGAATATGCTTCGTTTGTAGCGGAGGTGGAATAAAATGAAAGACGTATGGTGGATAGATCTTATTGAGGGTGAGTTATTTAATGATGAGTCAGATAAAAATGAGTTTAATACTGTAAAAATCTTGCCACATTCAGCATTAGAAAATAGCCAAACATTTAGGCAACTGTCGACCTTAAAAAAATTTATAAGATCGGAGATGGAGGCTGTAGTTCCTGAGGATGGACATTACTTTGAAAATCTTCAGAATAAAATTATGTCAAATATAAGACAGTACGAATGTCAAAGAAAAAAGGAAAACCTGGAGCGCGAAAAATCTGAGAGTCAGAGTTATTCTAAACTACAAACTGCCAAATTTTATTTTTCTTTAGGACTATAAAAAGTTAAGAGTTGTAGGAAGATTCAGCTAACCACTTTTTAATCTGGTCTTGGGGATTTTTATGATTCTCAAGTTGATGGCATCTATTTAGGAAGCGGGAAAAGTTACGTTCATCCAGGTTAAATAATTTTTCAAAGTCTGATAGATCCTGGATATAAGTTTCATAGCCTAAAAGTATGGCATTATTTAGTTTCATTGAACTAAAACCTAAATAGTTAGGAGTGTTTAACTTTTTAGTAATATTTTTTTTAAAGTTGTCTTGAATTGATTTTAGTCGCTGAGCTTTGTTTTCATCATTTTTTTCATTCTCACTTAAATTTTTATACCACTCTCTAAGTGCTGCCAACTCACTAGTAATAAACTTTGAAAATATAAGTGTATCTTGTCTTGCTAGATCTACGCTTCTTACGGTTGGAGAGTCTTTACCTTCCTTTTTTGTATAGAAAAGTTTAGTGCCCTCTTGTCCTATGAAAGAAGCTAATCTCTCATTAAAGTCGGCTTGTCCTTTAATGAAAATAGTAGCATGAACACTTTCGTGAATGATAAGCTCTACAAGGTCTGGTTCTGGATAGTTCATCATGCTAGATAAAATAGGGTCCGAGAACCAACCTAGTGTTGAGTAGGCCGTAACTCCGCGCACGTGAGTGTCATATTTTTTTGGATCAAATTTTTTAGCCTCTTCATGAGCTGCTTCTTCTTGAAAAAAACCTTTATAGGGAACATGGCCAACAATAGGAAACCACCAGCGATAACTTTTAAGCTCATAGGCCTCACTTGCTCTCACTATCCAAGTCACGTAGGGGCGTTGGAGGTCGACGTAAGCTTGGTAGTTTTTTGTCTTCTTTAATTTTAATTCATTTTCCGCGAAGACTCTTGCTTCTTGAATGAGTATTAGCTGTTTTTTTATATGAGGGTCTGCATGAGGATCTTTTAGGATTTCTTCAATAGGTTTTTTTGCATGGAAAATCTTTTGTTGGTGATAACCAGAATTTAAAAGATACCCAATGGAACAGCCTGTGGTTAATATTAAAAAGAGAGATAAGTACAAAATTTTTATTATTTTAGAGAAGCCAGGATACGCCAATTCTTCCAGCATAATCAATTTTCTCATTGTCTTCATTTTGATTTGTAAGCCATGCGTCCGCTCCAGCTTTGATTGAAAATGTTTTAGTTAATCTGAACTTAAAACCTATTCCTGCGCTGGGTACGGTTTCGGGGTCAGAAGGTGTTCTCGCAGCTGATCCTGTTTCGCTTTTAATTATAAGGTCCTTAACTATATGTGCCACTCCAACTTTTACAAAGGGTTGAAAAATAGAAGTTTGTTGTGCCATTGTCAAAACCAAATCCGCGCCATACAGAGTAAATTCATTGTGGTACTCTACCCAGACGTCGTTGGCGGAGGATTGGGCTCTCAACTTAGATACTCCTTTTGTGTAGCTTATTTCAATGGCCGACATCTCCATAAAATAATAGCTAATGGACCCTGTTAATGACTGGGATTCTTGGTAGTTTAAGTCATTGATTTGTTGACGTCTGTAATTTCCGCTCGCTGAAAGTTCAAAGACACCGGCATGGATAGATGGGGATATAATAAAATTAAGCAGTATCATCAAATAAAGTTTAATCACTATCTAAGATTAACATTTAGGGTAAATTATAGCGAGCTTCTTGGGGTCAGCTCATCATTTTTAACCTTTAGGTTAGTGCAGTTGAGGCTTAGGACTGGACTATCGTTCTCGTGCAAGGTGCCGAGACTCCCATTCCACAAAAAAACTGTAGTTTAAGCGTATAAAACCATCATTATCGACAAGGTCTTGGGGGGGGTTCAAATAAGGTGCCGCTTCAATAAGTGCTTCAGCTGCGGCTCGGTCTAGGGGTTCAGCTCCGGATCCTTGGTCAATAAAAGTACTTACGTATTCTCCCTTGCTATCAAGAACGAGTTCAACGCGGGTTTCGCGTCCCAGTAAGGCTAGCTGATTAACCATCTTTGGGTGGAGGGATAAAGATATGCGCCTGATTTTTCCTACCCACCGGAGTCGGATTTGCTCATTAATTCTATGAAAAAATGAGTAGTAGGTAAATTGATCTGTGTTTAGAACTGTAAAGCCGCCTCGCTTTACATTGGGTATATGTTCAGCAATGGTCGAAGCCGAGAAATTTCTGCTGGTATTGTTTTTTACATCTATTTGCCTCTGTTCAGCGTGAAAATCCAAGCCAGAGGTTTCTCCACGGGCTATTTTTTTTTCTTGATTATGTTGAAACTCAGGTTGAGATTTTGTGTGAGACTGTTGTTGCGGAACCTTATTTACCGTGGGGCCAGATAGACTTGCCACGGACTCTTCTTTTACCCGACGTGCATATTTTGATAAGAATCGGCTCTGTTCATTGAGTTTGTCGGCAAGCTTTCCAAGGTCTGGGTCAGTCACAAACTGTTGCTTGTTCTTCTCTTCAGATCGGAATGTGATTTCTACGGGAACGGACTCTGAAAGGGAGGGCTCAGTGGGCAAGCTTGTGAGCCCCCAAAAGAAGCCAAAGTGCAAAGTTAAACTTAAGCACAAAAAAAATGTAACTACGTAAAAACTCTCAAATTTTGTCAAACTCGGGGTTCCTCCTGTTCTAATATAGCACATTTAGGGAGATTTTTAACATTTTTAAGCTATGGGCATGTATTGGCGTTCAAAGAAGCAAAAAGGGCGGGTAAGGTTAATTCACGGCTGTCGCGCATTGATCCATAAATCAACGACACCAAGAAGTTCAGAAAGGAGCTAATCAAGTTAATCAAGTGCCTAAAGTTGAGACATTTTCTGCCGATAAGTCTTTACAGAGCTTTTCTGTATGTGGGCGGGGGATAAAATGAAACAATATGGCAATGTCATTGAATTAAAGCCAAAGAACAAAGACAAATCACCAGTTGATAAAAGTGAGCATTTTTTTGTAACCGATGCAAGCGTGACTGACATCACTGAAATAAGAAAAGAAATCATTCAAAATGAAAGGCGGCAGGTTAAGCGAACTCTACTTACCGAATTTATAGGTGCGAACGTAATAATTCCTGGTCAAGGCCTTATGAGAGTGGCTTTGTATGATATTTCTCAAGATGGTTTGGCTTTTGATATGCAAACCGAACAGGGGCACTTTGAAAAGGGAGAGAGTGTAGCCATGAGGGTTTACATGAATCACAAAACATACTTCCCATTTATTGTAAAAGTCACCCATGTTGCCTATATGGAGCATGAGGGGGTTTATCGGGTGGGTACTCAATTTGAGAAAGAAACTGTAAATAGAATGGCTCTTTTTCACTTCGTAAAATTTATAGAAACTGTTAGCGCAAATTTGAAGCAAGATGATGGAGATGTGATGGTCTCCAATATAAAGTAAAGATCTAAGAATTATATTTTTAAATTCTTGTAAGTTTTAGAATTGCGTCGCAATCTCGCTTAGCAGCATCATTATAAAAATTTGATAGACCTTTGTCATGTCATAGGGTCGAATAGTAGTTGTAGGGTGAGGACGGCTCAACTCTCCCTATAAAAATCAGGAGGTGCCTATTGGCTTTTGTCAGTCACACGAATAGAAAAATTGTTATTGATACCAATGTGATTTTATTTGACGCTCTAGCCATTACGAAATTTAAAGACGCCGATATTCACATTCCCTTTTCGGTAATAGAAGAGGTTGATCGATTCAAACGCGATTTGGGCGAAAACGGTCGAAACGCCAGACAATTTTCTCGATTCATTGACGTTCTTAGGAGCAAAGGGGAGCTTGCAAAGGGGATTTTGCTGGAAAGTAGCCGGGCTTACGTTCATGTGACGACGGACTCTAAAGTAGAAGGCATGCCTCCAGAAATGGACGCTTTCAAAGCAGATAATCGTATTTTGGCAACGGCCATGAATTTATCTAAAAGTTTTCCTGAGGCCGAAGTTGAACTTGTCACAAAAGACATTAATCTTCGAATTAAAGCCGATGTTTTTGGTGTAAATGCAAAAGACTACGAGCCTGAGAGTGAAGATTATTTAAGCGAAGAAATGCACACAGGCCTTAAGGAGATTGTTGTGTCTTCGCAAACCATAGACAGATTTTATAAAGAGAAATTTGTTGATGTAGACCGCGAAAGATTTTTAGCCAATCAGTACATCATCATGAAAGATGAAGCTAATCCGAATCATTCCGCGATAGGGCGTTACAGCGGTCGAGAAGGAGCTATCGTACCTTTGATAAGTCCATCTGATAGCATTTGGGGAATACATCCAAGAAATGTTGAACAAAGCTTTGCATTGGATTGTTTACTTAATGATGAAGTTCTATTCGTTTCTCTTGTTGGCAAGGCCGGTACAGGAAAGACATTGTTGGCTCTTGCTGCGGGCTTGTACAAGACTTTAGATGAAGGCCGTTTTCAGAGATTGCTTGTGAGTCGTCCGATATTCCCAATGGGGCGCGATATTGGTTATTTGCCTGGAGATGTAGAGCAAAAGCTCAATCCTTGGATGCAGCCAATTTTTGATAATATTGAATTCTTAATGGGGGCAGATAAAAAAGCTGCGGGTAGAGCTCAAGAGTTAATCAATCAGGGTATGGTCAATATTGAACCTTTAACTTATATCAGAGGGCGGAGCATTCCCAATCAATTTTTGATAGTTGATGAATCGCAGAATCTCACCCCACATGAAATTAAAACAATTGTTACCCGAGCTGGTTCTGGGACAAAAGTTGTTCTAACGGGTGATCCCTATCAGATAGACAATCCTTATGTGGACTCAGCCAATAGTGGTTTAACTTATTCTGTTGAGCGTTTTAAGGGCCACAATATTGCGGCTCATGTGACTATGTCCAAGGGAGAAAGATCAGAGCTAGCTGAATTGGCAGCTAATATTCTTTAAGAAATTTGTATTTCTGATTTTTGATATTTTTCAAGATATTATTTAGGTTGTCAGATGCAGCATCTATTTTCATCTTGTTTATTTTTAACCAAAATTAATTTAGATATGGTGATAATCTAATAGTTGGGGGGTATTTTACTCAACTTGGAGACAGCGAGGGGCATTGGGTAAAAAAATCTAGATTGGCTGCGGTTCATGTGTCAGGTAAGGCTATCTCAATTTCAAAAAACTTATAATTTAAAATAAAGAACAAGATAAAAGTCTAGTTTGATTTAAAAATTAGCTCCCTAAATCTTGGTAAATCTACTAAGGGTAGCCAGTTATCAATTTAATGATGAGAGTTTTTTATCCATCTATAAAGGCCTTCCTTTAATATACCGATCAAAAATATGCTGAACTTGTTCGAGTTCCCTGGTTCTAAGAAATGTGTTGTTTGGGAATATGGGCAAAAAGAAAAGGAGCTATCTGTGTATTTACAAGGTGATTTACAGCTAATGTTTGATGCTCTCTATAATATGGGAGTTATAGACCCAGTTTTAGATATGGATTGGACCAAGGAGTTAGAGAGTCTGGCTCAGTATATGGAAAATTTTGCACAGGTTATAGGAATTGTAAATTCTAAACAGCATAACTTAGAGGAAATGATACAAGCACTTAAAGAATTTGATCAAAAAACTCTGAGCTATTTAGCAATGGAAGTGGCAAAAGAATTTGCAGATTTTCACTCTCGTGAAAACATTCATTAGGAGGATAAATGAGGTTGCCAGTTTTACTCTTGTTAATTTTTCTGCCGGGTATTTGTGATGCCGAATGGATAATTGATTTGTCTAGAAGAAATAAAGAGGTTCGCAAGCAAGAGTATAGGCCAATTCAAGAAAATTCAGATGGAGGAGTCTTTGATTTCATTCTAAATAGTGGAGAGCCTATTCAGGAAATCGTAATATTGAATACCGATCGAGGTTTTGTTCCTTCTACGGTTCGAACTCGGGAGGGATTTCAGTACAAAGTTCATATTGTTAATGTAAACGAGAAAGATAAAAATGTCAGTTTTGTATTGGACGCATTTTCTGAACATCACGCAACTTATTTCGGTAAAATAAAAACTTTTATGATTCACCCCCAAAAAGAGGGTATCTATACCTTTCAGAGTCCTGAGACGTCATCCCAGGGACGTTTGGTTGTTTATCCAACTCAAAAAAGTCAATCAGGCTTAAGTCAGCGTCAGCCCGCTTCGGAGCGCTAATGTCGGATACGTCTCAAGTTTTTATTGAGTCACTAAAGAACTTTCTAAATCCAATTGCCAAGTATTTAGAAGATGAAAGCGTGACTGAGATTATGATTAATGGTCATAAGGATATATGGATTGAAGTTAAGGGAAAAATTGTCAAAAGTTCGGCAGAGTTTCCTGATGAAGACTCTCTACGGGCCGCCGTTAACAATATTGCTCAGAGCGTAGGGCGAAGAATTAACGAGGAAGAACCCCGGCTAGATGCTCGATTGCCAAATGGATATCGCATTCATGCTGTTCTTCCGCCTTGTGCAAGAAATGGAACAACAGTAGCCATAAGAAAATTTTCTAAGGTTAGCATTTCATTCAAAGACTATGTCAATTGGGGTGCTTTAAGCGTCGATAGCGCACAGTTTTTAGATGTGGCAATGAAGTTGGGTAAGAACATATTAGTGAGCGGAGGAACAGGATCTGGAAAAACCACTTTGCTTGGTGTTTTGTGTAGCCGAATCCCTCAAGGTCAAAGGGTTATAGTTATTGAAGACGCCACCGAGCTGGACATAGATTATGAGCACGTTGTTTCATTCGAAACTCGGTCAGCTGATGAGTTAGGTAAAGGAGAGGTGTCTATAAGAGATTTATTAAAGAGCGCTTTAAGACTAAGGCCTGACAGAATCATTGTTGGCGAGGTTAGGGGAGGGGAGGCTTTAGAGCTTATCCAAGCCATGAATACGGGGCACAAAGGATGTTTAGGTACAGTCCACGCTAATAGCGCCTTAGGAGCCTTAACACGACTTCAAGCATTGGCTCAGGGAGGAGGGGGATCGTTGAGCGAGAGAGCTTTGAGGGACCAAATTGTTTCAGCTATAGATTTAGTTGTGCAAATTTCAAGGTATTCAGATGGGTCGAGAAAAGTTCATAGTATTGATGAGGTTCGAGGGTTTACTCCAGATGGAGATTATAAAGTGGTATCTATTTATCACATGAGCCGAATGATAAAAACGAAAGAAGGAAAGCTTTTGGGTCAAATCGAGCCCACAGGGGAAGTCCCCCAGTTTATGAGTGAAATTGAAGACAACGGGATTCCTTTTTCGCGTTCGAAATTTACTGCAAAAAAAGCAGTCTAGCAAAAGTATGATGGAATAAATTCACCAATCAAAAAGTGAGTGTGTCTTGATAAGGGTAGGCCAGAATTATGATAAATGTAGGTCGTTCAATGGACAAAGTTTCAGACTCTGCCATTGACGCGCGGCTACTATAATTGATGAAACCAGATAATGACTCATAGCAGATAGCTAAATCAATAAGTCCGTCCTTGAAAGCCTCAAGTGAAAGAGATAGAAAGGGGCGTGTATTTTAGTGCTAAAATTACCAACTCAGCATTGAGTTTTCTTTTTAAAAGGGGCGTGGATTTAGAGAGGGTTTTGACTTATGCAGAATCCCCGACTGAGTTTATGCGCGATCCCTCTTGTTGGCTAAAGGCCCAAGAGGTGGAGTCTTTTCTAAATTTTATTGAAAAAGAATTTTGCGCTCATTTTCCTGGTGAAAATATAGTTCAACTCATAGGTCACTCTTGTTCTGAGTTGAGTTCTTGGGGAACTCTAGACAGTGTTTTAAAAATGATGCAAAAACCCCAAGATGTATTTATCCAACCGGAGAGATTTATATCTTATTTTATTTCTCCTCCGCCCCCAGTGGGTAGTTTAAAAAAGGATGAGAACCACATAACCTTTGAATTGCCTATATCCAACGATGAATTTCCATTTGTAACAGAATATTTAAGAGCCTGTATTGAGGCCCTGCCGACCTTTATGAATCAAGAAATGGCCCATGTCACTTGGATGGGGACAAAAATCATTGTGAACTGGAATCCACGGCAGGCCAACTTTTTTGAAGGCAGTGAAAGTGGACACAATATAAATCCTGATTTTATGCAGTCTTTAGTTCTCGCTCTTGAAGCCAGAGAAAAGGAGTTGGAGGAGAGAACTCAAGATTTGAGTAAGAGTCACAAAGAAATAGAAAAACTTAAAGTTGAAATAGAGAATTTGCGTTCATCTACGTTTAGTTTATCCAAGGTGCAGGATGTTTCAGTTCCTTTGGCTCCACGAAAACGAGAGCGTTTAAGGAACAGGGTTTCGACTTTAAGAGCTGAAGTGGCACGGATTTCTGATTATTTGGCGCGAGCTCAGCAGCTGGTCACCTTATTGGTAGGGCAAGATCGAATGAATCCACAAGTGAAAGAAGCTATGAGACGAGTGGATTGGGAAAGAATTTTAAAGAGTTATCCGACCTTATTGGATCAAACGCACAAACATTTTGAGAATATCACAGAGGCCCTGAATAATACAAAAGATGATGAAAATCAGGATTTTTTTGTCGAAGAGACCAAATCTCAAGTTCAGCTCTCAGAGGTGCTTGATGCGGCCATCAAAAGGGTTTCTCGTGGACGAGACTTACAAATAAACAAACTGTATTTCTATAATGAGGAGATGACTCTATTTAGAAAAGATATGGAGTCGGTCTTTGTGAATGTTCTTCGCAAAAGTATAGACTCTATGGAGAGTGCAACCAATAAGACTTTGAGGGTCGTCACTCGTCCCAAGGGGCGCTTAGCAGAAGTTGAAATTAGCGATACAGGATCAGGGATTGACAAAGAAGGCTTTTGCAAAAGTGTAGAAGGTGAGGCTGTAGAGGCCATACTTAAAAGGCACAAGGGAAAAATGAATTTGATGAGTTCAACAGCCAGCGGGAGCACTTTTGTAATAGATTTACCGACCGCTTAAACGGGTTAACAGCATGGGAGTTCTAAAGCATGTCCAAAATTAGACCAAGAATTAGCAAAATAAAAGCCAGAGAAATTCTAGACAGTCGTGGCAACCCTACAGTAGAGGTGGAGATGTTCACAGATGAGGGTTTGAGCGCGCGGGCAGCAGTGCCTTCGGGGGCTTCTACAGGAGCCTATGAGGCTCATGAACTCAGGGATGGAGGTCAGAGGTTTAAAGGTAAGGGAGTTCTTAATGCTGTTGAAAATATAAAAAACAAAATCGCTCCTCTCTTAGAGGGGGTTCAGTTGGGAGATCAACTGGCTTTGGATAAAAAAATTATTGAATTGGATGGCACCGAGAACAAGTCTGCTTTAGGAGCGAATGCAATACTGGGAGTTTCCCTTGCCTACGCTAAGCTGTCGGCTACTTCAGCTAAGCAACCCTTGTACGCTCATATAGGTGGGGAGAAAGCCGTAAAGTTACCTGTACCATTAATGAATGTTCTCAATGGGGGCGCTCATGCCAACAACGGTTTAGATGTACAGGAGTACATGATTGTACCGTCCGGGTTTACAAGCTTTAAAGAGGCCTTGCGTGCAGGAAGTGAAATTTTTCAGAACCTAAAATCGATATTGAGTCAAAGAAACTTGTCCACTGCCGTAGGTGATGAAGGAGGGTTTGCCCCCAAATTGGAAAGTAATCGCCAGGCACTAGAGTTGCTTTCACAGGCTGTTGAAAGTTCAGGGTATAAGTTGGGTGAGCAGGTTTTCTTAGCCTTGGACGTGGCCTCAACAGAATTGTATGATGGAGAAAAGTACAAATGGGAAGGGCAAAAACTCTCTTCCCATGAGCTGGGTCAAGTGTACACAGAGTGGAAAAAAGAATTTCCTCTAATAAGTATTGAGGATGGATTTGCCGAAGATGATTGGGAGGGGTGGGTAGCTTTCACAAAATTATCAGGCCATGATTTGCAGTTAGTAGGTGATGACCTATTCGTTACAAATCCCAAGCGTATAGCTTTAGGAATTGAAAAAAAGGCGGCTAACTCGTTATTGGTAAAAGTTAATCAAATAGGCACTTTGTCTGAAACTTCTGAAGCTGTAAGAATGGCTCACGCTCATAGTTTTACTACTGTTATGTCGCATAGAAGTGGAGAAACAGAAGACGCCGTAATAGCTGATTTGTCTGTCGCCATGTTTTGTGAACAAATCAAAACGGGGTCGCTTTGTCGAACAGACAGAGTGGCCAAATACAATCAGCTTTTGAGAATTGAAGAAGATTTGGGATCTCGGGTCCAATATTGGGGAAATTCAGCTTTTAAATTATAATTATTGGCGGTTTATAGGATTGGCGGCCCGTGGGTTGGTAGACTATTTGGGCATAGCCTAAAGTCTAGTCGCCTCTATTTAATTATATTATTGTAGTATTTTTTATTTTTCCTGTATAATGAAAGGGTGAGTCGTCTTTTAGTAAATTTGTTTACTTGGCTACACGACATGTTACACCAGCCGAGAAAAATCTTAATCGCATGTCTAGTGGTTATGTTCTTTAGTTTGATTCTTGAGGGAAGCATTTTTCGCCTTTGGAGACTTCAGCAGGATCAAAAATTGTTACAATCTAAAATTCAAAAAATACAGGTGGATATGGAGCTTATTACAGCGAAGTTGCAACGAGTTTCAGATCCAAGTTTTTTGGAGTGGGAAGTTCGCGATCAACTTGATTATGTTGGAAAGGGTGATTTAATTTTTGTTTTTTCAGATAAACAATAACCAAAGGAGTTCATTGATGAATTCAGGTCGAGTTATGTGGTTTAATGACAATCAGGGATTTGGCTTTATTGGCGACTACGATGGTCGCCAAATTTATTTTCACTATACTTCCATAGTGGATCCCGAAACAAAAAGGCATTTGAGTGGTGGATCCGTTGTTTATTTTGACTTGTTTGAGACTAGAACTGGCTGGGAGGCTTCTAACGTCAGAGTTTATCCCTGAAATTTGAATAAAAACATGACGCAAAAAGGCACGTATGGCTTTATATGAGTCATAGTTTTGGGTCTTAGTATTGTAGAGATAAGACTCTTGCTCATAGAAGAAAAATAGCTCATAAAGAAAACAGTAGGGGTGAATCCTCTAGTTTTCTGAAGGAGCTTTATGATGAGCTGGAACGGAACTAAAATTCGGAATTTGAGAAGAAAGATGAGTTGGAGCCCAGATGACTTGGCTAGGAGAATTGGCTGTAGTCACAAACTGGTATTGGAATGGGAGCTAGAAAGGTCGGTTCCAGATTGGGAGGCCGTCAATAAACTAACCGAAATAGAAGAGCTGAGCATGGATTGTTCACATGAAATTGCAGAAAGAGCTCGACTTGAGATCCTCATGAAGGATCAAGGCTTGGATCAAGTTTCTCCGTCAGATCTTGAGAAGATAGAAAAGTAGACGAAAGTGAAAAAGCTTTATCTAGTTGATGTTAGTTCCCTATTTTTTAGAGCCTATTACGCGATTCCTCCTCTATCAAACAAAGAGGGTCTTCCCACTAATGCTTTGTATGGCTTTTTAAATATGACCGTAAAATTACTGCGTGAAATCAAGCCGGACTATTTGGCATTTTGTTTTGATAGAAAAGAAAAATCTTTTAGATTTGATATGTATTCTGATTATAAAGCCAACCGAGAAGACATGCCTCAGGACTTAGCTCTTCAAGTTCCTTACTTAAAAACATTAACTGACGAGTTAGGAATTCCTAGATTTGATCAGTTGGGCTTTGAGGCCGATGATGTTATTGGAAGCCTGACTTCTTATGGTTTAAAACACAATTGGGAAGTTGTTATTGTTAGTGGCGACAAAGACTTTGCCCAGCTAGTGGGGCCGTTTGTTTCTATGTACGACACTATGAAGGATAAAAAATATGATCAAGAAGGGGTCTTGCAAAAGTGGGGGGTTCTGCCTCATCAAATGGTAGATTATTTGGCCATAGTTGGAGATAGTAGCGATAACATTCCAGGAGTTAGGGGCATTGGTCCTAAAGGTGCTGAAAAATTATTGAGCGAATATAAAACGCTAGATGGTATTTATGAAAATCTTGATAAGATAGCTTCAAAATCTATCAAGACAAAATTGATGGAAAGTAAGGATAAGGCGTATTTATCTCGAAGTCTTGTTACAATTGTTAGCGACTTGGACTTTCAAATTACTCCGGAGTCTTTGCGACCTAAAGAAATCAATAAAGAAAAGCTTGGCAAAACTTTAGAGGAATTGAGTTTTAAGAATTTTGAAAGGAGCTTGTTAGGGGCGACAAACTCAACGAAAACTTTAGAATCAGTAGATAATAAGGTGCCCAATAATCGGCAGAAGACGTTGGATATTCAACAATGGGAAGAAAAAGTGCCCACAGTTGATGAGCTTAAGGAAGTTCTGCCCCCTTACTCTGAGGTTCTTGCCCTAAAAGGAGAGAGGGGAATTTATCTTTTTTTTGATAAATTCATTTGGACATTGCCGTTCGACGGAAGTTTTGGTCCAACATTAAGTGATAAAAAACTACTGTGGAACGGCTATGATTTAAAAAGTATTTGGCACGAACTTCGGCTGACAAAAGTAAGTAACCCAAAAATGGATTTTATGCTGGCGGCTTACGTGTGCTTTTCGACCGCGATAAATAGTTTTTCACAAATTTATGAACAGTTTACTGGAAAAAAATTTCCCGACTTTCCAGCAGGAAGAGAGTATGTGGCCTGTTATAAAGAGCTAGAACCGTTGATTATAGAAAAGCTCAATGAAGTTGATGAAAAAAATGTGCTGGGTAAAATTGAGTTACCTTTGGTTCCTGTACTTTATGAAATGGAAAAACTAGGAATTTGTGTGGATGTTGAGGAGCTGAATCGACAAAGTCAGAGGATACATGCCGATTTAGTGAATCTAGAAAATGAAATTCATGAGTTGGCCGGAGAAAAATTTAACATTTCAAGCCCTAAACAATTGGGAAATATTCTTTTTGAAAAGCTAAAACTCCCAGTTGTAAAAAAAACAAAGACTGGTTACTCTACTGATGCTGAAGTTTTAGAAAAATTAATTCCACACCACCCTATTTGTGAGAAGATTATAGAGTACCGTGAATACTCTAAACTTATTTCTACGTACATTGATGTTTTGCCAAAGCTAATAAATCCCGAAACAAATAGAATACACTCTTCGTTTAAGCAGGCAGTAACAACAACAGGGCGACTTAGTAGTGTAAATCCGAATCTGCAAAATATACCGATACGCACCGAGGCAGGAAAGAGAGTTCGTAAAGCTTTTACCGCACCAGAGGGAAAAGTCTTGCTTTCGATCGACTACTCACAGATAGAACTTAGAATATTAGCTCACATCACTGAGGACCCAAATTTAATAAATGCTTTTTCAAAGGATCTTGATATTCACGCGGCCACAGCTTCTGAGATATTTAATGTGAATTTAGAACTCGTAGATTCTGAACTTAGGAGAAAGGCTAAAGCTGTAAATTTTGGAATCGCATATGGGCAGGGAGCTTTTGGTTTATCGGAGTCGCTTAATATTTCAAGAGGTGAAGCTAAGGAAATAATTGATAATTATTTCCTTAAGTTTAAAAATGTAAAATCTTATATGGAAGGTATTATAGTTACGGCGCAAAGAAATGGATTTGTATCCACATTATTTGGTCGTAAAAGATTTATAAAGGATATCAATAGTAAGAATGGTGGATTAAGAAAATTTGCCGAACGAGCGGCTATCAATGCGCCAATACAAGGTACGGCTAGTGATCTTATGAAAAAAGCAATGATTGAAATTTATCAAAGTACAGATGCAAGAATTTTGATCCAAGTTCATGATGAACTTCTTTTTGAAGTTGAAGAGTCCGCAGTTGCTGAAAAGGCAAAAGAATTAAAATTTGTTTTGGAAAAGATATTTCCTCTGAAGGTTCCCCTTAAAGTTAATATTGCTTGGGGAAAAAACTGGGAAGATGCACACGCCTAGAAACTCGTCTATATTATTTACCACTTAATTCGACAGATAATTTTTTAGACAGTCAAAACAGGGGTCATCAGATAGAATCATAGTGAGTACGACTCATTTTTACAGACTTTCCCAGCCGACAACTCTACCTGACTCGAAGTATATGATACGGGTTTCTTTTTTGTATCCTTCATTAGAGGAAATCATTTTTGTATATCTCCAGGCCTGGTTTCCATACATTTCACTCCCAGCGACTTCTACGCTATCGGGATCTCCCCAGCTTTCTCTAACGGCCTGTTGGTTCATTCCAACTCCAATATCATTTTCTTCAATTAGCTGCAAAGTGGCATCATCGAAATCGTGAAATTTACTTATTAAATCTTTATCTTTTGCGTATTTTTCTCTTAATGCCATATTGTTTAGGTTCAGGAAAAAGATTCTTTCGGCATCACTTCTGAGCATAGGTTTATAAAAGTAGTACTGTTTTCTTTCACTTTCAGTAATCAAACGCTGCTCTATTCTTCTGAGTTGGAGGCGAAGTCTAAGTCTTTTTGAATCTTCCTCGGAAAGTGAACGGTAAGGATCTAGCCCAAGTTCTGCATAGGCAATATTTTTTTCATTTGTCGATTGATCTATATAAAACTGTTGAACTTGAGAATGTGTTGTATCTGTTTCTCCAGTGTATTTATATCCACTGTTTTCATGTCTATCCAGATGAGTACATCCAGTAAAACTGATAGCCATTAAGACTAAAGTCATAAAATTCATAGATTAGGTCTCCCTTTGTATATGTTTCGGAATAAGACGCTGATTTTAAAGTCCAGTTCATTTATGATATTTAGATATGAGTGATGAGAATAAAATTGAGAATGAAACAGAGGCTCAGGTAGATGACGGGGTGATTTCTCTAGATGATCTAGACTCAATTTTGGCAGAAGAAGATCCTCAGTTTGTTGAAGAAATGTCTGCCATATCAAGTGATCAAACTCTGAAAGATGCCAATGTTGAACCCATGGACTTTGTTGAGTTTGGAGATGAAAAATCGCTGCCAACAGACTTAATCGATACTAATTCATCTGATGAGACGAAAAACTCTAATGTCTTTAAAGTAGCTATAAGCAGAATAAAAAAAAATTTATCAAATATCTATCGGGACTTTCAAATTAAGATTTCTTATTTTAAAGTCAAGATTTTTAATTTTATTAAATATGAGATCCCAAAACTTGGAGTTTTGTTCTTTTCTGTTGCGAAAAAAAGTGGAAGCTTCTTTATTCAAGGAGTTAAATCTCAGTGGATGGCAATTAGTTCCTTATCTGTAAAAAATAAGACTGGAATTATTGTTTTGTTGGTGTTTACATTGGGAATTGTATTTGGAGTTTATTTGAGTTTTAAAAAAAATTGGATTCCACAAATTTATAAACCTCTACACAAGTCAATTTCAGAGTTAGCTAATTTTGAGCTGTCTATAGAAAATAGTAGTCGTTGGATGAGTTTGTATCGTGCATTTCCTCAACCTGAGTATTTTGTGCTGTTAGATAAAGTGGTTGTGAACTTGAAAAGAAGTCATCCGTTTGAAAACCCTATGACGGTTATAGAATTTTATTTAGAATTGGATTCTCAGGACACAGCTGTGGAAATAAGTGATAGAAAATCTCACGTCTTAGATGCCACACAGAGGGCTGTAGAGGAATTTACTTACAATGAAATTCAAACTAAGCCAGGGTTATTGAAGCTCAAGGCACTAGTAAGGTCAGAAGTTAATAACATTTTGAATCAGGGGCGAGTCACCAAAGTTTATATAAATACAATTGTAACTAAAAAATAGTAATTTCTATTTATTAAACTCCAATAAATCGATTTTATGGTGTTTAATTCTGTCGTTGAGTGTAGATTTAGCTAAACCTAGGGTCTCTGCAACGCGACGTTGGTTTCCACCATGATTAGCAAGTGACTTGCATATAACTTCTCTTTCAATTTCTTTGAGAGTGAGATTGTCCTTTACAAAGCTTTCAATAGAAACCGGACTTAAATAGTTTTTATCAATGAGACCATCAATATTCTCTTCTGATATAGATCGACTTGAAAAAATTGTTGAGGCTTTAGCTATAAGGTTGCGAAGTTCACGGATATTGCCTGGCCATGAGTGTTGTTTTAGTTTCTGAATTGCAAGATGAGAAAAGCTGACTCGATACTCTTTGGCAAAATAGTACAGTAGGCTCTCAAAATCTTCCATTCTCTTGTTTAAAGCTGGAGGAGAAATGTTCAAAACATTTAAACGAAAATAAAGGTCTTCTCTAAAATGCCCCTTTCTGACCTTTTCTTTAAGAGTATTATGGGTAGCTGCTATAATCCTAACATCTGTTTTGAGGGACTCATCACTGCCAACAGGTTTGACCTCTGAGTTTTCAAGGGCTCTAAGTAGTTTAGGCTGAAGACTTATTGGGAGATCGCCAATTTCATCTAGAAAGAGGGTTCCTCCCCTGGCGCTTTCAAAAGCCCCTTTGCGATTAAGCTCAGCCCCTGTGAAGCTTCCCTTAAGATGCCCGAAAAGTTCACTTTCAACTAAGTTCTCGCTCAGAGCTGAGCAGTTTACACTGATGAACGGTCCATAGCTGCGACGTGAATACCGATGGATAAGTTGGGCCAAAATTTCCTTTCCCGTACCAGAAGGCCCTGTAATCATTATTGGAAAGTCGCTTTCTGCCATTCGGGGCAATCTTTCAAGTTGTGAATTCCATTTTTCGTTTTTGCTAGACAAAGTTATCTGATCTTTTTTATTTTCAAATTCAATGCTAAAGAGAAACTCTTTTTCTCCAATAATAATCCGGTCTTTGTCTCTGAGTTCAGCTTCGACAACTCGAGTTCCATTGACGTAGGTTCCATTTTTACTGCGTATATCTTCAATAAGATAACGATTATCCCTCTTTTTCAATCGTGCATGCCGTGTTGAAACAAATGGGTTGTCTAAATAAATATCACAGTTGGGATCTCGGCCTATTGTTGTGAACTCTCCGACTTCGTGAATTTCTGACTGATGAGGCCCTAGCCATGTTAAAAAACCACGCTCAAATGGAGCTTTAGAATTAGATTTTATCATTTGTTTTGTTGACATATTCAGTTCCTCAGTTTGTTTTTTGTCTAGGATGCGAGAGGACTACATGCGCAATGGTACTCACCCTCAGCAGTTTTATCTTTCTATGAGGAGCCATAACAAAAGTAGTACCAAGACCAGAATGTTATAATTTTGAATAGACCTAATAATTCTTGAAAAATGTCCGAAAGTAGTTGATTTCGTCTTAGAATTCGGACAAAACAACGGGTTATGTCGATGCGAGTCAAATTTATTACCAGTGCTGTTCACAAGAAAGACTACCCATTGGATAGGCGACCTGAGGTGGCTATTGTGGGAAGGTCAAATGCCGGGAAGTCCTCGTTGATTAATAAATTGGCGGGACGAGAAGTTGCTAAGGTGAGTCAGAATCCTGGGAAGACAGTAACTCTGAATTTTTTTCTATGTAACGAAGATTTCTATTTAGTTGATATGCCCGGATATGGTTATGCAAAGAGATCCCCTAAGGAAAAGGAAACCTGGAAGGAAATGATAGAAGGGTATTTAGCTAATCGCAAAAATCTGACGGGTCTACTCCTAATCATGGATATTCGACGAGACTGGAGCGAGGAGGAGGCTAATCTGGTTGAGTGGGCAGCCTCATTGGGTCACAAAGTTTGTGTGGTTTTGAATAAGGTAGACAAGGCTAAACAGGGAGAGCGGGTAAAGGCGGAGAGAGTTATATCATCAAAAGATTTTGTTAATAGGGTGTTTAGTCTATCTGCAGCAACTGGAAAGGGTTTGCAACCTATGTTAGAGTATATCTATCAAGACTGGATAAGGGAGGAAAATTGAAAGTTGTTGGTGTAATACCCGCTCGATTTGCATCGACTAGATTTCCTGGAAAGCCCCTCCACAAAATTCTAAATAAACCCCTTCTTCAGTGGGTTATTGAAGGAGCAAAAACCAGTCGTGAAATTGGTAGCTTATTAGTTGCAACTGACAGCGTAGAGATTGCTAACTTAGCCGAACAGTGTGGAGTTATGGCGGTCATGACCGACTCAAGTTTACCTAGTGGTAGTGATAGAGTTTGGGCAGCCGTTCAAAATATTGATGCAGATATAATTATTAATATTCAAGGGGATGAACCTCTAGTGCAAGGTGAAATTTTAGATCAACTGGTAAAACCTTTTTATGAAATAAATAATTTAGAAATGTCTACACTGGCACGGCCCTTGGATACAGAAAGTTTAATATCCCCAAATACAGCAAAAATTGTGTTGGATAGCCAAAACTATGCTATTTATTTTAGCCGTTGTCCAATTCCCTATACCAGAGAGAGTTTAGAAGCCTTTCCTCGTGCAGCCTTAAAACATTTGGGAGTCTATGCTTACAAAAAGTCTTTTTTGGAGAGATTTTGTAGTTGTCCCGTAACAGTCATTGAGAACTGCGAAGGGTTAGAGCAGTTGCGAGCTCTGTATTTAGGAGCCAAAATCAAAGTTGTTGAGACAAACTATGAATCCTGGGGCGTGGACACCCCTGGTGATGTGAATAAAGTTGAAGGGATAATACTTCGAGAGCAAAAAAAGACGGGCAAAACATAAAAATGAGCGATAAAAAATCTGCGATAAATGGAATAAAGATAAGAATAAAGTAGAGGTATTGTTACAGAGCAGACAAAAGATAGTTGTAATTTAGATAAATATAAGCAGAAAAACGGAAAAAGAATGAGAAGTAAAAAGAACATGGCCAGAAGAAAAACAGCAAAGATGACTAGGACAGCGAGGACAACTCATAAGCCCTTGGTGCAGAAATTTATATTTGTAACTGGGGGCGTGGTCTCATCTATAGGAAAGGGGTTGAGCGCGGCAAGTTTGGCAACTCTGCTGGAGTCTAGGGGAATCAAAGTCAGTCTTATGAAATGTGACCCTTATATAAATGTGGACCCCGGTACGATGTCCCCCCTTCAGCATGGAGAGGTTTATGTCACTGAAGATGGTGCAGAAACGGATCTTGATCTTGGTCATTACGAAAGATTCACCTCGGTATCTTTAAATAGATCGAACAGCATAACGGCTGGGCAAATATACGAGAGAGTGATTTCTAAAGAAAGACGTGGAGATTATTTAGGTGGAACAGTCCAAGTCATTCCTCATATTACTGACGAGATTAAAAACAGTATTTATGAGGCAGCTCAGGGGTCTGAAGTTATTATTGTTGAGATTGGGGGAACGATTGGAGATATTGAAGGTCTTCCCTTTATTGAGGCCATACGACAAATGAGAGTTGACATGGGTGTTGAGAACACTGTTTTTGTGCATGTTACCTATGTTCCCTATATAGCTGCGGCTGGCGAACTTAAGAGTAAGCCCACTCAGCACTCTGTAAAAGAATTAAGAGAGGTTGGTATACAGCCGGACTTTCTTATTTGTCGTTCTGAAAAGAACATAGATAGAGAGTTAAAATCTAAAATTGGACTTTTTTGCAGTGTTCGTCCCGAGTATGTTATTGCGGCTACTGATTCTATGACAATTTACGATGTTCCGCTGGTTCTTCATGAGGAAAACTTTGATCAAAAAATTGTAGATCGTTTAGGTTTACCAAAAGAAGAAGCAAAAATGATCAACTGGAAAAAAATGGTAGAAACTCTAAAAGAGCCTAAACATGAAGTTATAATAGGCCTTGTAGGAAAGTATGTAGACCTCAAAGAAAGTTACAAGTCTTTAAATGAAGCTTTAACTCATGGAGGTATAGCGAATAAATCTAAAGTTAATATTGTATATATAGATTCTGAGCAGTTAAACCAAAAAAATGTAAAACAAGCGCTTGAAAATATTGATGGGGTATTGGTGCCTGGTGGATTTGGAGAAAGAGGCGTTGAGGGGAAAATTGCAGCTATTCGTTACGCTAGAGAAAATGAACTGCCTTTTTTTGGCATATGCTACGGAATGCAATTGGCCTCTATTGAGTTTGCCAGAAATGTTTGTGGCATCAAAGATGCCACAAGCCGTGAATTTGCACCAACGGGTAAGGGTGTTCGCAATTTTGTTATTGATTTCATGGAGGAGCAAAAGTTATTAAAAAACAAGGGTGGCACAATGAGGTTGGGGGCCTATCCTTGCCATCTCGTGAAGGGCAGTAGAGTACAAAAAATTTATAAAAGCGATGTTATTTCTGAGCGTCACCGCCATCGCTATGAATTTAATAATAAATACCGTCAGCTTTTTGAAAAACATGGCATGACCCTTTCAGGTATTTGTAGAGATCGAGATCTCGTAGAGATTGTAGAAATTCAAGAGCACCCTTGGTTTGTGGGGGTTCAGTTTCACCCGGAATTTAAGTCGAAACCTCTTCAGCCTCATCCGCTTTTTACAAGTTTTGTTGAGTCGGCTTTAAACTACAAAAAAAAGGACCAAACAATGGCAAAAGGGCATAAGACTAAGTCAGTAAACTCTCGCAAACTCAAAGATACTTCTAGGGTGTCACAATGAGCAAAAATATTATAAGTGAGGGCCGTAGAGTCTTGGCTTTGGAGGCTCAGTCAGTTTTAGATGCTGCAGAACAACTTGATGAAAGTTTTGTTGAAGCCGTTCAGCTTGTGATGAATTGCAAAGGAAAGGTTGTCATAACAGGTATGGGTAAGTCCGGGCATATTGCCAGAAAAATATCGGCTACATTGAGTTCTACGGGTACGCCAAGCGTTTTCTTGCATCCTGCAGAGAGTTCACATGGTGATATGGGGGTAATTTCTAATGATGATGTTGTCGTCGCCATTAGCAATGGTGGGGAATCTTCGGAATTATTTCCAATTCTCAATTATATCACAAGAAAAAATATTCCGCTTATTGCAATGACCGGAAAACTAGGTAGTACTCTTGGAAAGGCGGCTCAAGTTACTTTAAAAGCAACTGTTCGTGAAGAGGCTTGTCCCTTGGGTTTGGCACCCACCTCAAGCACGACAGTCAGTTTAGCTCTAGGTGACGCTTTAGCTATGGCCGTATTGAAAGAGAAGGGATTTAGTAAAGATAATTTTGCTGAATATCACCCAGGGGGAAAGCTTGGCCGACGTTTGATTCTTAGAGTTTCTGATTTGATGCATAAGGAGTCAGCTTTGCCCCTTGTACCACTAGATGAGAAGATGACTAACGTTATTGCGCTAATGACAGCGCAAGAGGTGCGAGGAGTTGCTGGCGTTGTAGATGGGGATGAAAGCCTTATTGGCTCAATTACAGATGGTGATATTCGCCGTCGTCTTCAAAAGTCCATATTTTCTTTAGAAGAACGAGCCCGTGATTGGATGTCCAGGGACCCCAAGACAATAGATCGCAATGAACTTGCAGAAAAGGCACTTTTTTTCATGGAGCAGTTCAAGATTGATAGACTTTTCGTTGTAGACAAAGTGTCTTCAAACCCACTAAAGGCAGTGGGTTTGATTCATATACAAGATATTTTGCAAGCCAATATTCGATAGAATGGCTATTTGTTTGGACTTAGAAGTTCTTTAATCGAGCCAATTGTTCCCAGTGCTGTGCTTGATTCGTAAGGAATAAAAACCTTATCTCCCTCACCTTGTGTAAAATCTTTAAAGACCTCTAGGTAGTTGGAGGCAATTAAATATTGAGTCGCTAGGTTTTCTGACTTAATTGAACTTAAGATTGCATCAATCGCGTTTTTCTTAGCCATTGCCACCTCTCGAATGGCCTCAGCTTCACCTTCAGCTTGGCGGATTTTAGCTTCTTTTTCTCCCTCAGCAATATTAATTTGTTCTTGTTTTTGCCCCTCAGATCTGGCAATACGAGCCTGCTTGTCACCTTCAGCCTCGAGAACTTTAGCTCGTCTTTCTCGCTCGGCTTGCATTTGCTTCTCCATCGCAACTTGGATATCATTAGGTGGAGTGATATTTCTAAGTTCCACTCGGTTGACTTTTACCCCCCACTTGTCTGTGGCCTCATCTAAAATATTTTTAAGTTTTGTGTTGATGATATCTCGAGAAGCTAGGGTCTCATCTAGGTCCATTTCGCCGATTACGTTTCGTAGAGAAGTCTGAGCTAGCTGAGCCACAGCTAGTGGTAAATTAGATATCTCATATGTTGCTTTTACAGGATTAGTAATTTGAATGTACATTATGGCATCAATGCTAATAGATACATTATCTTTGGTAATTACGGCTTGTTCAGGGACGTCCAAGACGGTCTCACGAAGGTCAAGTCTTTCAGTTGGCCAAATTTGTCCATTGACTACCCAATAGAGGTGTCGAGGTTGGTCAAAAAATGGAATGATAAAATTAAATCCATTATTCAGAGTTTTGTAGTAACTTCCTAGTCTTTCTACAATTATACACTCACTTTGTCTGACAACTTTAAACCCCTTGGTTATAAGCACAATTCCTAGTAAAACAATTGCTATGGTAAAGAATAATCCAAATTCCATTCGTGTCTCCCTTATTTATTGTTGCAAAGTCTGACTACAACTTTGTTTCCATCTAATCTTACGATTTCAACTCGATCTCCAATTTTAAAGTCAGCATGGTCATCTGAGTAAGCTTGCCATCTATCTCCATAGAGCTTGACGTATCCTGTTTTGCTCCCACTAAAACTCTCTGTTACCTCTGCATAACTACCGACTAAAGTTTCAATATTAGTTTTAAATCTTTCTTTTTTAATTTTGGGACGTACTAACTTGATGAATATCACAAAAACAGCGATAAGATTGAATCCAAAAATTAAAAGTTGAGATAGCCAGTTGTCAAAAAAAAAGGTAAAGGGAGCGGTAAGTAAACTGGCGATGCCAATGGGTAACATAACAAAGCCTGGAACGAAGACCTCCAAAAAAATAAACACTACACACATTGAGGCAAAGAACTGCCATGCCATGATGTCATATCCCCATATTGAGAAATCCATAGAACCTCTTTTGGTAAAGTAGATCTGATCAAAAATTATAATCTAGCATTAAAGAGATCCTTGTCCAGCATTTTGGTCTAGTTCCTCCAACACAAATAGCCAAAAACATCAAATCTTCATTATGATATAAGTTATGAAAAATTTAATCGCCGTGCTATGTTTTATTGCCTCCATAAATTTAGGTGCTCAAGTTATTGAGTTTCCAGACAGCGAGCTGGCACAGGAATCAGTGCTTCCAGTTTTTGATAAAGTTGAGGTCGTCAAGAGTCGAAATGTTCCAACTGAAGAACGATTTGAAATGGGAGGGGGAGCTGGTCTTAACCTGACTGAGGCCTTATACGATAATAAGAACTTTAACTTCAATCTTTCCTACAATTTTACGAATCTTCATGCTGTTAATTTTATCGGTATTATGCCTTTAGAAGGCTTATCTGCAATGGGAAAAGATCTTGCGGCAGGAAAAGGTCTCAGTGGAGGGCGTTTTGACGCCAGCTTGGCACCTTATCCCAAGTCCTATATGTTACTTAACTATCAAATAACGGCTTATTACGGTAAAATTAGTTTGAGCAAAAACTATGTTATGAATATTTCTCTATATGGGTTAGCAGGCTTATCAAGCATTAATTTAACGGACTCTTCTGCCGTTGGGGCTCAAGTTGGAATGGGGCAAAAATTCTATTTAAGCAAAAACTTGGCGATAAGAATGGATCTGTTAGGTCTAACGTATTCAGGACCAGATCCTACAAGCGCAACAACACTAAACCCTAATTTTGTGAGTTCTCCAGTTTCAAGTTCAAGCCTAAAGGAAAGTCTATTCTTTCGGACCTTCTTTCATTTTGGATTAGTTTACTTGTTATAACCTAAATTTGTGGATAATTTGCGTTAAATTTTTCTCAAACCCTTTGACTTGCGGGGGGGGGGTAGCTCCTGCTTAGTCGCTGTCATCCATTGGGTGATCTAACTAAATTTAGATGCGAATTCTTAACTTACAATCTACGTAACATAAAAATTTAAAAGGGATTTTTAAAAATTATATTTTAAACATTAAGATCGTTGTGATTTAAGCGAAGTGTTTATCCCTCTTAAGGATTTATTAAAAAAATGCCAGTTATTTTTCAACGAACCCTAAGTCCAGATTGTAAGAGTGTATTTAGCAAATCTTAATAACTTTGCTATCGTATTAAAATGACAGTGCTTTTACTGGGGTAATCACAACGTGAATATAAAGCTATTAATTTTGAGTGTGTTTTTTAGTCAGAGCTATGTGTTGGCTCAGACTCCGGATTTAGATACATCATCAGAAGCGAGTATTGAGCTCGAAGCACTCTATGATGAATACGATAAACAAGAAGAAAAAAAATCAAGTGATGAGCAAATTAAAAAACAAAAGAAAAGAGTCACCATAGATAAATCAGAAGAGGGCACACTTGCAGAATTAAAAACGTTATCTCCATTTGAAAACATTGCGGTTATTCAAAAGCGTTTTATGCCAAAGACAAATAGGTTTGAATTTAGTGCGGCATTGGGGAATAGCCTAAATAATGCTTTTTTTAATAATTGGGGCTTAGTTTCAAGGGCTGCATATTATTTGACCGAGCACCATGGATTTGAATTCCAGTTTTTTTGGTTAAATAGCAACGAACGCGATGTTACTGAGAATTTGCGCAACAATCAAAAAGTACAAACGAGGAGTTTAGTGGTTCCAGAAACCTATATGGGAGCGTCTTACAAATGGCTTCCAATATATGGAAAAATTGCGTTGTTTAATAAAAAAATAGTTCCATTTGATCTTTATTTTTCTGCGGGTGGAGGGATGTCTAAAACTGGAATGAATAAACAGGAGCCGACGATGCACTTGGGCACCGGACAGCAGTTTTATCTTACAAAATCTACAGCGTTTCGATGGGATTTTGCTTTAAATACCTACCGTGCAGACATTCTAGAAGATGCAACGGGCACGGGTGGTTTATCGCCAGGTAGAAAAATGCAGACAGATTTATTTATTGCCTTGGGAATGAGTTTCTATTGGCCAGGAGCGACTTACAGATGATAAAAACAGGAATACTTTTAATAACATTTTTGTTCGCATCCATCGTTCCATCCAGTGCTCAGACTGAGGCAGATCTTTTTGATCAAATAGATAGCAGCTCAGAAAGTTGGGCAACTGATATTGCTCAAGCCAGTCGAAGGACAAGAGTTTTGCCAGGGAAAAAAAATGTACGAAGAGTAAGAACTGCGCCCAAGACATCTCCACTCTCGATAGCTTTGTCAAATGCTAAATCGGGTCAATATGCTGTGGCTGCACAGCAGTTATTTAGGTTGAGTTTAGATCCTAGATATAAAAAACAAAGAGTTCAAATCCGTTATATTTTGGGAATGATGCTTTATCAAATGAAGTTTTACCAACTTTCAGCTTTTCAGTTTATCAGTGTAATAAAAACGGCAGATGCAAAATATTTAAAGCAAAGCTTAGAGAAGCTCTCTCTTGTTGCGGACAACTTGGGTGATGACACTCTACTGAACTACGCTATAGCTCGAATCCAAGTAGAAAAATTTCCACGAACAATGAGGGATATGCTGTACTATCGCATCGGAGAGTATCAGCTAAGAGCAAAATCCTACTCTAACGCAATTAATAGTTTTTCAAGGGTGGGAAGGTCTAGTAATTTATTTGAAAAGGCAAAGTATTCAGAAGGCCTTGCTTATACGGAAAGGGGGGACGTAAAAAACGCTCTTACAGCTTTTAATGATCTGTATGACAGTCAGGCAAATAAACCTGTCACAGATCCTGCCAGAGTCTCAGCATTGGTTGGTGCCGCAAGGGTTCAGTATCAAGGTAAGAACTGGGAAAAGGCAATCGAGCTTTATAGGCAGGTGCCAAGAGACACAGAAATATGGCACGACACTCTGTTTGAGTCGAGCTGGGCAATGTTGCGCTCAGGGATGTTTAGATCAGCTATCAGTAACTTTCAAACAATACATTCATCATTTTACGACAACTTCTACCAACCCGAAGCTTTGTTATTGCGATCGATAGTTTATCTCTACATTTGTCAATATGATGAAATGGAAAAGGTACTAAACTTATTTAATACATTGTACATGCCTGTCTATAAGGGTGTGAAAGATTATTTAAAGAGAGTAAGACTTCCCAATGAGTTGTATGAAGACGTAGAAAGTATGATGGCTGAGTTTAAAGAGCTAGGAGACGAGTTGGACAAGTCAAAGTTTAACTTACCGTTTGTTGTTGGAAGACAAATAAGTAAAGAAGGTGATTATAAGCGAACTCGCCACTATATTGGCAGAATCAAAGATGAGTTAGATAGGTTATATCAAATGTCCGATGAGTGGAAGAATTCTCCGCTTGGAAGGTATGCAGAAAGAACACTCAAAACTCGTTTAGATAAGTCCAAGAAAAAGGCAGGTAGGCAACTAAGGCATCACCTCAGCAATATAAGATTTGAATTGTTCGACTTGTTTGAGCAAGAGGGCTTTATTAGATACGAAATGCTTAATGGAAAAAAACAGGCTGTAAAAAAGCGAGTAGCAGGCAAGGGGCTGCCTCGCACCGTGGATGAAAATACTGAACGAGATTTTTATGTGCAAAATGGGTATCAATACTGGCCCTTTGAGGGTGAATATTGGTTGGATGAGTTAGGAAATTATCACTATGTAGGGACACAAAGTTGTGAATAAGGTATTAGTAATTTCATTTTTTATAATTTTAGCTTATTCACCTTCGTACGGAAAGCGGGGGAGTACCGTTGGTGATTTGCTTAAAAACATCGAAAAACAGGCTGAGTTAAAAAAGAAGAGCAGTAACCTTCCTAAGTTCAGTAATGTTACAACACAGCAGTCTTCCAAGTCGGTAAACCTTAAAAGCGTCAAGCCACCCTCTACGGCGAAGATGTACTATGATGTCGACTCTGACGAGGCTCAACTACTTAAGATCACAGATGCTGGTATAAATCAATTATTTAAGTTGACGCAAAAATTTAAAAATAGCAGTAAAAGAGGAGAGCTGTGGTTGAGACTTGCTGAGTTGTATGTCGAAAAGGCCAGGCTGATTGAATATAGCGAGTACAACAAGTTTGATAAACAAATGGCCTTGTATGAAGAAAAGAAAATAAAAACAAAACCAAAGGTAAACTTAAGTTCAGCAAAAGAGTACAACAAAAAGGCAATCCAGTTGTATGAGTGGTTTTTGAGAGATTTTCCAAAGGATGATAAAGTACCACAAGCGCTTTTCTTTTTAGGGTACAATTATTTTGAAATAGGGCAAGTTTCCAAGGGGAGAGGTTTCTATGAGCAACTTTCCTCAAGATTCCCAAAGAGCATATACGTAGATGAATCAAATTTTGCTTTGGCAGAACACCATTTTGACAATGACAATTGGAAAGAGGCAGAAAAATATTATAGAAAGGTAACTTTAAAGCCAAGATCAAGGTTGTACGCATTTGCTATGTACAAAGCTGCATGGTCAATTTATAAACAAGGAAAGTTTCCAACAGCATTGAAAACATTAGAAAAGGTAATTTTGCATGGAAGAAAATCTAAGGGGAGTGGAGACAAATCAGAAAGTGGTGTTAGCAGTGTAAGATTAGCTAGCGAAGCATTAAATGATTTGGTGATATTTTATGCTGAAGCTGGAAACTACAAAGATGCCTACGAATACTTTTCAAGAGTTACAGGTCTTAAAACAGCTCCCGTTTTATACGAGCGCTTGGGTAACTTTTATATGGATAGAGGGGCTCGCAATAAGGCTACAGATATATTTAAGGATTTAGTTGGCCGAGATCCATTATCGCCGAAATCCTTTGAGTTACAATACAAAATTGTGAGTATGTATTCTTCGGCTGGGAATAGTCAAATTTTTAAAGAAGAGTTGTTTTTTTGGATTGAACGCTATGGGCCGGGGAGTGCATGGCAGAAATCTAACGCCAAAAACAAAGAGCTCGTTTCGAAATCTGAAATGTTAGCGGAAGCGACTTTGAGAAATTATACGCTTCAGAATCATCAAACAGCACAGAACTCGAGAGCAAAGTTTTCACAGGATATGGCTCAACGAGGATATGATTTATATTTTACGACCTTTCCTACATCTAGTCGTTCTGATGAAATGCACTTTTTTTATGGAGAATTACTGTTTGATATGAAAAAATTTACTGACTCAGCAATCCACTATATGTGGATTGTCGAAAACTCTCCAAAGAGTCCGTATTTTGATCAGGCCCTCATAAACGCAATTCTTTCAGTAGAAAGACAGCTTCCTACAAACGCGGAAATCAAGTCTATAGTGGGTGAGAATACAAATCCTATTGAATTTGATAGAACTATTAAGAATTTCGAAAAGTTATCAAAGCTCTTATTTGAAAAATCACCTAAGAATAGCAACAATCTTCAAATAAAATATAAATTAGGGACCCTCTATTATTATTACAATCAATTTCCGCCTGCTCTTGCAATATTTAATGAGGTAATTAATGAGTCTCCGAATAGCAAATTTGCCGAATATTCTGCAAATTTAATTTTAGATATTTATAATTTACAAAAAGATTACGAAGGGCTTGAAGTTGCTGCTGACAATTTACTAAAAGTTCCTGGATTGCAAACTTCAAACATTGGAAAACAAATAAAAGGAATTAAGCAGAGATCCGCATTTAAGAGAGCGGAAAACTTGGAGTCGAGTAAAAGCCATGTGGAGGCAGCTAACTCCTACTTGAAATTTGCCAAAGATAATCCGGGCTCCGATTTAGTTACCTCGGCCTACTACAATGCGGGAATAAACTATGAAAAGGGTTTAGCTGTACTTTCCGCAATAGGTATGTATGAAGTTGTGGCAAAGTCTAAAGATAGAAAAAATGAAAATTTATCTAAAAATAGTCGAAAATTTTTAGGGCCTCTATACGAGAAGATCGGAAAATACAGAGAGGCTGCTGAAGCCTATGAAGTCTATGCAAAACAATATCCTAAAGATGCAGACAGTTTGAGCTATATATTTAATGCTGCGGTATTAAGAGAGGCTATGCAGCATTACACAGCTGCAATAAATGGGTATCAGGATTATTTTTCCAAAAGTAAAAAAACCGATAGGTGGGAGACGTTATTCTACATTGCCAAAATATGGGAGCAAAGAAAGAAGTATTCTACAGCCGTGAAGTTTTATGAACAATATGTTAACAGTCCGTCTGCAAATAAGTCTGGTATAATTGAAGCTCTATATAGACTAGCTGATCTTAATCAAAAGATGAACAAACTGAGTGCAGCACAGGACTGGCATAAAAAAACAATAAGAATTTTTAATAACTTTAAAAAGGCAGGGACAACTGTTGGAGCAAGATTTGCCTCTCAATCTGAGTTTAGTTTAATTTATCCTAAATATTTGGAACTGGTGAAGTTAAAAATCCCTGAAAATCCGGCTCAACAAGGTAAAGTTGTTCAAACTAAATTGAACTTATTAACGAAATTAAGAGAAGATCTCAAAACTGTAATTCGATATGATGATGCTGACCAAATTGTTGCAGCTCTTACTGTTCAGGGGCAAGGGCTGCAGCATATGGCCGCAGCACTCTATTCAGCTCCTTTGCCAAAGGGTTTGGATGCCGAACAAACCAAAATGTACAAGGCTGAAGTTGAAAAATTAGCTAAGCCATTAAAGGATCAAGCTATTGAGAGTTATAAAGCTGCAATTAATAGAGGTTATAGTCTGGGTGGATATGGGCCATGGTTAAAGGTGGCTATAAACGAGATGAGCAAGCTTGAGCCTGGTAGTCACTTAAATAATGATGAAAAGGTGTATTATATAACGAGAGTGGATTCAATGGGAGATAAGTTAAGTGACAATCTCGAGCCCGTGCATGAACAATTAGCTAAAGACGATAAAGATTTAAAAGCTTTGAATACACTCGGTATATATTACTTAAACAAAAACGAACCAGGACTGGCAAAGTTGGCTTTAGAGAAAGCTGTTTCATATCACCCGAAGTCACCCTCAATTTACAATAATTTGGGTGTCATCGAAATTAAAGATGGAGATCAACGTAAGGCCATTGTTAATTTTAAGCAAGCCACCACGCTACAACCTAACTATAAGCCCGTGTTGACTAATATGAGCTCAATTTACTTAGAGTATTCTGATTATAAATCAGCGATTGGTCCAATTGAGGACAGTTATAATGAGCTAAAGGGAGACCTAAGTCGTGGTCAAATGATGGCCGTTCAAGCCGCAAGTAATTATGCTGTTTGCTTAACAGGTATGAGTGACTTTAAAAAAGCTAAAAATATTTATGAAAAAATACTAGACAGTGGAGTGAGGGATATCGACGTAATGATGAACTATGCTATACTTCTAGTTAAGATTATCAAGGATAAGACAGAGTCGATTAAAATTTTGAGTAAAATTAAATTTGCAAGCGATGATAAAAGTGTACTGGATAAAGTGAAAGATTTGGAGCGCGAACTGGATGCAATTTAGAAATGTTAAACTAATAATCTTAAATGGATATTTGGAGAATAAAAATCTTCATTGTTTCAAATTGTCTGCAGCGTTACTAATATGGTGTTTTTCCTTTTTCCTGCTTTTTGCAAATACGTCCTTTGCTCAAGATAAAGAACGAAAGCGTACATCTATTAATTTTGAAGACGAGCTTGTTGAAGGACAGGTTCAGAAACCAGAACTGATGTACTTACTGCAAAAAAAACAGTTTAACTTTAAAAGATTAATAAAATTGAGACAAAACTTTTTACCCGAAATGAGAAGAACAGCTGAGGATATACAACCCGTCGGGAGCGAAAATTGAGCCAAATTGTAGTTTTAAAACTTTACAAAAATAATGAACTCATCAAAGTTAAGCAGTTTGACAGTGATCAGGTTGTCATTGGTAGAAGTCCCGAAGCTCAGATTGTCATTGATGACAATTTAATTTCGCTACTTCACGCAGTTGTTGAAAGACGAGAAAATAAGTATTTTGTATCTGACTTGGGGTCAGAAACGGGAGTTTATGTAAATAATGAAAAAATATTAGAGAGTGAAATTGGCACGGGACAAATATTTAGCCTTGGTGAATACAGTTTACATTTTTTTATTGGCATCCCAAAACCGATATCAAATTTTGTCAGAGATGAAAGCGCACCAGTGACAGAAAAGACAGAGTCTTTGCCCACGCAAGATGATGTTGAGCCATCTGAACCGAAGAGTGTAGAAAAAAATATTGTAATTGCACAACAGTTTTCTCCAAACGAAAAGCCTAAAGATAAAATTGGCAAACCGATAAATAAAACCACCTATGCTCCTTCAAGCGAGTTTAGTGATATTAAGCAAATAATTCGCCCCGAAAAAGGTACAATTATTGAAGTTGTAGTTGCGTGGGGCGAAAGAGTTATCTCTACGGCTCACTTTAGTAAGTCGGGCAGTGTATATATTGGCAGCGATTCCAGCTGCGACATTGTTGTGCCTATTCTTGGAACAAATTTAAAAAAACACAAGCTCTTGAAAATAGATTCATTGGCACACGTGTTAATTACAAGTGAAATGGATGGTGAATACATTCACTCCACACAAAGTTCAAGAAGCTTTAAAGATATGGCCAGAAATAATCAGATGGAAGTGAAAGGATCTAATTTCCTTATTCATGTGGCCCAAGGAGATATGGTTGTTGTTCGGTTGGCTGGTGGCATGGTCTCTTTGGCTATCCGCTATGTTTCAGAAACTCCAAAGCCAGCGTTGGCTCCATTTTTTGATCTTACGGCATCTGAAGTTGCTGGAGTTATTTTGGCCATTGTTGTGGCTTCCATTTTTAGTCTCTACATGATGGTTTATGCGCCAGAACCAATTGAAGACTTGGAGGCTAAAGCGGATGAGCCTCTGAGAAAAGCAGTTGTAACATTTAAACCCCCTAAGCCAAAACAGATTGTTGTTGTTGCTGATGAAACTAAAAAGCCGGTTGAAAAAAAAGTTGTTGAAGTTAAAGACTTAGAAAAGAAAACTCCACCGGCAGCAAAAAAAGTGGGACAGACGGGAAAAGCGGGGAGTGTTCAAAAAACAGAAGCCAAGGTGGAAAAAAAGACACCTCTAGTTCAACAGAAAAAACAAGGTGGAGCAGTTAATACTGGGGCAAGTGGAGCGAGTGCCAAAAGCAACAAGCCCGATCCAATGAAGTCGGGTATATTGAGTGTTTTTGGTAAGGGCGGAACACAAGAAAAATTAAATCAAGTTTATTCTGGCTCAGGTGAACTTACAGGAATGGCTGAGCAGGCAACGGGAAAAACTGGTTTCAATGAAGATAGAGCGGGCAAGTCTTTAGGGGCTAGAACAAAAGAGGCTCCTGGTAGTGGATCAGGTAAGCAGTCTATTGGTGTGTCGGGCCCGATAACTGATGGGAGAGGAGCTGGTAACTTTGGATTTGGATCGGGCTCTGTTGGAAAAAAAGGAAGCGTACAGATTAACATTGGTGGCCAAGAAGAAGCCTTTGTCGGTTCGATTGATAAGGAAGCTATAAGAAGAGTGATTTTGGACAATATTAGCCAAATTAGAAACTGCTACGAGAGAGTGCTTAACCAACAGCCGGATCTATTTGGAAAATTAGTGATTGAGTGGGACATAGAAGATAAAGGAAGGGTAAGGCAGGCGAAAGCAGTCAGTAATAGCACCGGAAGTAGCCAGCTAGCGACTTGTGTGGTTACACGCTTGAAAAGTTGGAGGTTTCCAGAGCCACCAGATGATCAAATAGCTCGCGTAACTTATCCATTTGTATTTGCTGCAAAATAATTATAGGAGGGGACATTGGAACAAACATTAGATATAGGACACGATTGTAGTGCTTATGGTAATTTTATAGCCAAAGCATTTTGTGAGGGCGGGCCAGTGATGTACATCATTGCGCTGGTGGGTCTTTTTACTGTTTTTTTAATCATAGAAAGATGGATTTCACTGCGAAGCCTAACAGTAGATAAAGTAAGTCTAAATGAAAATTTATTTAGCATGATCTTAAGAGGAGATATTAAGCAAGCCATTGCCTTTTGTGATAGCAAGCCAACCCCTCTTACTAACACTTTAAAAGCTGGGCTTATACAAGTCTTAAATAAGAGACCAGACGAAGAAGTACAAGTGGCTATGGACGCCTCAGTTTTGAGAGAAACACCTAGGATTGAAGGGTGGGCCTCATTTTTGGCGGTATTTGGTAATATTGGAGTTTTAATAGGTCTACTGGGTACGATTGCAGGTTTAATAACTTCATTTGGTGGTATTGCAGAGGCTGATCAAGCAACAAAGGCTGCCTTATTATCTCGAGGGATATCAGAGGCGCTTAACTGTACGGCTTTTGGTCTATTTGTTGCCATTGTGGCTATTGTGGCATTTGGTTTTTTCCAAATCAAAATTGGTCGTGCAATTAACGACATGCTAGAGAGCAGTATGAATCTGATGAATCTTGTTGTTGCCAATAGAGATAAGATTAAATACTGAGAAAGAGGTAGTTTATGGCCCATATAGATGATAGTGGAGGAAAGGGTAAGCGACAGACTTCTGTGGACGTCAATATAGTCCCCTTTATTGACTTGATGAGTGTGTTGATTATCTTTTTGCTTATCACTGCCGTTTGGACTCAAGTTTCCATGATTCAAATTGGGAGTTCTGTGTATGGGCAAAAAACGTCTGATCAAAGTGCTGAGCCTCCTCCAAAAGTGGAAATTCCTTTTCGGTTGGATGTTTTATCTTCAGGTCATAGGATTATCATAGGAGCAAACAGCATAAATGTGCCAAAGCTGGGTGGGGATTTTGATTTAAAGAAATTGCGAGTGGAGTTAAAAAAAGTAAAGGCTCTTTACCCAGATAAGATTGATGCCATTGTTACAATGAATGATGAATTGGCCTACGTAAATTTAATTGATGGTATGGATGCGCTATTGACCTCTGGTTTCCCAGAAATTTCTATAGCAACATCGGGAGTTGACTAATGCCTATACACATTCCAGGAAAGAGGGATCGCCACAACAAAGCTTTAGGTTCGACAAAGAGAAGTGTTGTAGCCGTTTTGTCTTTAACTGCCATGGTGGACATGTTTACAGTTCTGGCTGTGTTCTTATTGCAAAATTATGCAACGACAAATCAAATTTTATTCTTACCAGAAAAGGTTGAGCTTCCAGAGGCTGCAGCCGTAAAGGAGCTAAAACCATCAAATGTTGTGATTGTATCTAAAGAGGGTATTTTTCTTAATGAAAAACTAATTGCCCCCTACATGTCAGTTAAGGAACAATCCGACTGGCTTGTGGAGACACTTAAATTAGGGGTCGAGGATCTTATTTTAAAGGGAGAAGAAGAAAAAAAAGATCTCACTAAGAAAATTCGTCAAGCTGTAGTTGAGGCTCGAATTGGAGACAAATTGGATGAACTCGACAAATTTCGCAAGATGACCATACAAGCTGATAAACTTGTAGATTTCCTTACTGTAAAAAAAGTTATGTATACGGTTACAGAGGCTGGAGTAAAAGAAATTAATTTTGCCGTACTCAAACGCGAGGACGAAGAAGTTTCGAATCAGTAAATTGAATTTATATCTTTAATTCATTTTTTTTATGTTAGCCTCCGTGAAAAAGCTTCATTCTCAAGCTAGGATTGACATATCTCTTGTGAGTTGACATTATTTTGTGTACAGGTTGTAGGTATGGTCTTAACTCACTGTTTTTTTGAACGAAGAATCAAAAACTCACTTAGATTTGGGAGTTCGATTGCGGCTTTGGGGTTAGTTGTTTTGTTGTGTATTCCATCTCAGGCAAAAAAAGATAGATCACATCATAAAGTAGCATCAAAATGTGATTTTTTATTGGGAGAGTTGTTGTCTTACCAAGGCACATCAGGTCTTGAGTTTTTGAACGAACAGGATTTTAGCAACGAGATCGAAGAGGTCTATTTTTATAAAGGTCGGCTTGTAAGCTTGAAAACCCATAAACCTATCACTTTAGATGCGATCAGCCAGTTCGTGTATACCAATGACAAGAGATTCTTAATTACTAAGCAGCCAAGTCTTGTGGGCCATTCAGAGCTAGGAAAGGGGAGGCCTGTTTATTTGGCTGGACTCATTGAGGTAAATAATGGCGTGGTTACAAGTTTAGCTGTAAATAGCTTTTCCGCCTACAAGGGTTCACCAGATGTCTTAAGGAAATCTATTTTGTTTTTTAGAGAGCAAGGGGTGGATCTAAATAAAATCACTTACAATTTAGTGTACATTCCTGATGAGGGTGAACTTAACGTCGAAATTTTGGAAGGTTTGAGTCTTTTGCAAATAGAAAATGAACTCAGGCGGCTTTTGGTTGAGAATTAGCATGACCTCTGATGTAGTCGACTATCAGCGCTTTTTCCTCAGAGTTTATGGCCGTAAACATTAATCCCGCGTGTCCTCTAGGGCTAATATACCTGAGTTCGGCTGACAATTTAAATTCTTTAGCTAGTTTATTGGACCTAATCGTAAGCTGCAGGACCTCTCCCAATGGAAAATCAATGGGTGTCAAGAGGCCACAGCCTCCGGGGCTGATTGACAAAAGCTGACCGATTGAATTTTGATCCTTATAGTTTATGATGACTTGCCCATCGATGTCGCAGCGAGGGTGTTTTCTTCTGGAAACTCCTGAGTCATTGGCGAGGTCAGGAATTGAAAACAAAGGCATCCAATCCGCCATGCCATTAGTCCAGACGAGAATATCAGATTTGTCCTCGGTAGATTTAATAATCTCAATAAGCTCCGCTCGTTTGACTGGACCTTGTGAAGTGTTGTTAATAACAAAGTGCCAGAGTTTGTCGTTTTTAGGTTGTTTTTTGGAATTGAGTAGGTCTTGAAGATTTTCTTGCCACCATTTGGCACTTCGCCAATCTTCTTGTAGGGGGCCCCAAATTAGACAGGTGGGTCCCACAGAACCCATATTGACCTTTTCCAGCAAGACTTCCGTCTCAAAGGGGCCTTCAACTGTATCATTTTCAAACGTAAACCAATTCGCCATGACAATCTCCTGTCGGCATATTTCAGAGTAAACTTTATTTGTCTTCCTCTACTGTCATTTGGAATTTATGTGGCAAAACTCGGGAATATCATTTAAAAAAGTAAGGTACGTGAAAAAACTAACTCAATTTTTATTATTTTTTCTATTTATTGCCATAATAGTTGAAGTGGTCATATTTTCTCCGCAGCTTTTGGAGTTTTCTGGGGATACACCACCGACTGTTCGCACTCATGAAGAGGTTGACGACTCTGTTGATCAATTACTAACTGGAATACATCTTATAGAAAGCCAAAAAGATGAAAAAGAGTGGGAACTTTGGGCCGACAAAGCTAAAACTTTTCGTCGTAAATCCTCGTGGGACTTAGAAGAAGTGAGAGTCATTTTTTATGGTAGTAAAGGGGTTGTTTTCAATGTTAGGGGGGATCGCGGGATTGTAGATACCAAATCTAAAAACATGGAAATTATGGGGAATGTCGTGACTAAGACTTCAAATGGCTATGAGTTTTATACCGAGACTGTAAGATACAAGTCAGACGATCGAAGTTTGTTTAGCCCCGAAAAAATAAATATGTTGGGACCCAAAGAAGCTCAAGACGAGCAGATGACTTTATTAGGCAGAGTTATGGAGGCCAATCTCAATACCTCTTTTATAGAAATAAAAAATGATGTAGAGGCTGAAAGACCACTGACAAACGGCAAGAGAGCCTTTATTAAGAGTCAGAGAGCTCACTTTAGTGGAAAATCCAACTACGCTAGATTTTTGGACAATGTAGTTATTGACTACGAAACTATGCGACTCACAGGTCCGGACGCTGTTTTTAATTATGACGAAAAATTAAGTGCAGTGAGTTCCCTTCTAGTTCAAGGGGGGGCTAAGGTCAGTGATATTGATAAATGGGCCACATCAGAAACGGTAAATGTAGAATTTTTAAAAGAAGAATATATTTTCCGGGGGGACCCCAGAGTTGTGCAAAATAGTGATGAGCTAAGGGGTGAAGAAATTGTGTTTTATAATGGTGGAAAAAGAGTTAAAATAAAAAAAACGCGGGCTACACTTGATGAAAAAACTTCAGGAGCATTGAATTGAGGGACTCAAATTGGACAAATTAGCTGTAAGCCGTATCAGTAAAAAATTTAAGCTTAGAACTGTGGTTGATGATGTTTCTTTTGATATGGAGAGTGGACAGGTTGTTGGACTCTTAGGACCTAATGGCGCTGGAAAAACGACGAGCTTTTATATGGTTGTGGGAATTTTGAGTCCAGATAGTGGGTCAATAATCTTAAATGGTGAGGATATAAGTCATCTTCCAATGTTTCAGCGTGCACGCATAGGCCTTAGTTACTTACCTCAAGAAGCCAGTATATTTAGAAAGCTGACTGTACGTGAAAATTTGTGGGTCGCTTTAGAGGCTCAGGGCTTATCTGGAGCTGAGAAGAAAGAGAAGTTAGATAAGTTGGCTTCAGATTTTAATATTCACCATATTTTGGATAACTATGGATATTCTCTCTCTGGTGGAGAACGTAGGAGAGTTGAAATAGCTAGATCTTTGGCTGGAAGTCCAAAATTTCTTTTGTTGGATGAACCTTTTGCGGGCATAGATCCCATTGCAGTTGCTGATATCCAGAGTATTATTCGAGAGTTACGAGATCAGGGTATAGGAATACTAATTACAGACCATAATGTTAGGGAAACCTTGGGGATTTGCGATAAGGCCTATATACTAAGAGAAGGCCATATTGAAGTGGAAGGAACGTCTGATCAAATTGCGACTTCAGATGTTGCAAGGAAGTTCTATTTAGGTGAGAATTTTAGACTTTAGATCAAGGAGATCTGATGGCACAAGGTTTAAAAATGTCAATGAAGCTTTCTCAGCAATTGCGGATGACTCCACAGTTGCAGCAGGCGATAAAGCTTTTACAGTTATCGAGAGTGGAGTTGGAGGACGCTGTTCGAGCCGAGTTAAATGAAAATCCCGTCCTGGAAGAGTTTCATGAGACTACGGAAGATGATGCTGCAAAAAATAACGCTCAGACATCTGGCGAAATCCAATCTGTAGAGCCTCCGGCTCCAGATACAACAGATCCTCGCAAGCAGGATGAGTTTGATTGGGAAAACTATGTAGAAAATCAAAATCGTCCTGTATCTCATAGTTCTGGTGGCACTGACGAAATTATGAACTATGAGAATGTTATATCTGAAACCAAAACCCTACAGGATCATCTCGAGTGGCAGGTCGGTTTGTATGGATTTAGTGAAGACGAAGAATATGTTGCACGCGTACTTGTTAGCTATATAGATGAAGATGGGTGGATAAAAACGAGTTTAGAAGATATTGCTGCAGATGAAGAAGATGTAACGGTCGAAGAACTTGAAGAAATACTTCCTTTTGTTCAAGAGTTTGACCCTCCTGGGGTTGGGGCGCGAAACTTAAAGGAGTGTCTACTGATTCAAGCCAAACATTATGAAGAAGACACCCATGATCTAGTGGCGTTAATTAATAATCATTTAAAAGATCTTGAGAAAAAAAACTACCCTGCAATTGCTAAGGCCATGAATCTCGACGTTGAAGTTGTAGTCGAAATGTGTAGCATTATACTCAACATGGACCCCAAGCCGGGAAGGGTCTTCTTATCTCAGGATAATACTCATTACGTAACTCCAGATGTGTATGTTTATAAAGTTGGTGAAGAGTATGTTGTATCCTTGAATGAGGATGGTTTACCCAGGTTGAGGGTGTCTAATTTGTATAAAAATTTACTACAAGAGCAAAAGACTACAAAAGACAAGGGTACACAAGATTATATTCAAGAGAAATTACGCTCAGCTGTATGGCTGATAAAATCGATCCATCAAAGACAGAGGACAATTTATAAAGTTACAGAAAGTATAGTTAAGCATCAGACGGATTTTTTTGAGAAGGGTCCAGCTTTTATAAAACCAATGATTCTTAGGGATATCGCGAGTGATATAGGTATGCATGAGTCAACAGTGAGTCGTGTGACAACGAGTAAGTATGTACACACTCCACGTGGAATCTTTGAGTTAAAATATTTTTTTAATTCAGGAATCGACAAAACAGATGGGGACTCCGTTGCTTCTGAGTCAGTTAAATTAAAAATTCAAGACTTGGTTGCTAACGAAAATCCTAAGAAGCCTTTGTCCGATCAAAAGATAGTGGAGTTGCTCAAAAAGGATGGAATCGTAATTGCGAGAAGAACTGTAGCAAAGTATCGTGACATGCTAAAAATCCTTCCTTCTTCGAAGAGAAAAAAGTACTTCTGATTAATTGCTTTACAAGCCAATTTTTATACAATCATGTAAATATTCTAGGATTGATAGCTTTGGACCCTTGTATTTTCAACCAGAGGACTGGAACAAGACTTGCTGAACAAAATCTAAACATAAGGAGTTGGGTCTTGAAATTAGGGTTGAAGGCAGCTTGGGCGGTGGTATTTGTAGTGTTCTTTAGTGCACAAGTTTGCCTTGGAGCTTCTGCCGATAGTCATAACGATGATGGCTCTTTGACAGATGCCACTTGGGATTGGGAATCTAAGGATTTTAAAATCAGAAAACTTTTGTGTAGCCATGGAAAGGGTCACTTTGTCGCTGAAAATCCTCCATATTTTTTTAGATTTATTGATGAGACCAGAAGTTCTAACTATGTCTTGTTAGAAACACTTATTTCAAAAGATATGGATTCTGTAGGGAGTTATAGAAAGTTAGTTTTAGAGTCTATGGAATCAGGTGACAGAGTTGAGGTTGTAATTGCTAAACCCAATAATGCGAATTTATTGGCGGTACTTTATTTACCAGAAACAAGAATTGAGTACTTTTGTGAAGAGTATGAGATTAGGGATAACAATCAGCCTCGACCTTTGACTGACTTTCTTTAGCCAGGATTAGCTCTAAAAGCTGATTTCAATTGGAAGATTAAGCCTAATAGCAACAAATATACAGTTTATTTTCTATTTAAAAACTCCGATTTGTAATTGTGAAATTTTATTTAACTCTATGTCTCATTCTAATGGTTTTTCTCAGACTAAATGAAGTCAATGCGGATTTGGTTCACATTGATTGTGATGAGCCGAAGTCTTCACCTATCGGGTGTCATGTTGTTGGAAATATTGTACTCACTCCTCAGGGGATTAAGCGTCTTTTTGACGAAAAAATCAACAATCCTGAATTTAAAAGAAAAATTCAAGAGGTTGTTGCGAGTTCAGTAAGAGATATGGAGCGACAAATTTGGTACACAACTCCAAGTTCATGCAAAGCTGTAAGTGCGAATGATTTTGCCAGATCATTTACTTTAAGAGAGCCTCTGCCGGTACGTGGAGAGTGTATATTGGCACCAGATTTGGGACGGGACGGACAATTGCATCCTGATACGCAAGTTGTCCCTATACAATTAGCAACTGAGAATTTTGACATGAGGGCAGATGATATAGAATTCGATATTGCTGATCCTATTTGTCAGAATGGTCAATGTTCAACTCAAATAAAATTGAGAAGATTATCTTTAGTGAGTGATTTTACGATAAGAAAAAAGAGTGGAGAGATTCTGAGTGGTCCGAGTTATAGAATAAACTTAGAACCGGGAAAAAGTGATCGGGGAGTGGCGGCCTCATTAGAGGCCTACTTAGTTGTACAGAGCGGAGGAAAGCTTGACTATGCAGTAGATCACTCGGGGTTTCAGTCTCTTAGAATGAGTTCTGAAGGGCTAAGTCTGGAGCCCGTGATTAGGTGGCAAGGACAAGTTTATGAAGTCGAAGATCTCACAACTCCACAGATGAGAGGAGAAAGTCGAGAGAGAATTCAGCGAAAGCAGATTCTAGCTCAGGCTCAGAGTCAGTTTGCCAAGAGTTTGCAATGTGAGGCAGGTAAAGACATCTTACGGTCAACAAACCCAGTAGAAGAGTACGAGCGTCAGTTTCTAGAGTTTAAAAGAAGACGAGAAAGACGATCAGTACTAACGGCAGAGGATCAACGGGTGTTAGATCGTGGAGTCGCGGCTATCCGCAGATTACAAAGAGAAGGGGCTAAAGAGGGGGGATGTGAGAATATCTCAAGTGAGATTTTTTCTTCAACGTCTTCTTACGATCAAGCTTACGATATTGCTGAAGCTCGGGTGATGGGATTTCAAGACCTGCAAACGAAATGGTTATTTGAAGGTGTTGTTGAAAACGATATTAATCAGGGGCCATTAAAAGATGATAGATTTATCTCAAATGTAGTCATTCCTGAAATACAGAGGCGGGCATTGAGTGTGGCCCAAAGAGAGTTGCAAAGCTCTGTTAGAGATTTGAGTCAAACGGTTCAGTCTCTCCTGGAGTCAAATATGCAAGTACCTGTAGTGGATATAAATCTTCAGACCCGGAAAAGTTTTGTTGAAGGGCAAATTAAAAAACTTACTGAAGAATTGCGAACATCTCCTAGGTACTCCTCTTTAGATCCTTACAGTCAGGGAGAAACGAGGCCTGAGGCTATAAAAAGGCAGTTGAGCAGTTATCAAAGAGAGTTGGCTAATATAGATGCTCAATTGCAGGTGGCAAGTGCTTTTGAATTAAATACTCAGTACATTTTAGAGTCGATAGAAGGTTTAAATCGAGTGAGAATAGTCAATAGAATGGATCTTTGTGAGTCTGGAGTTAAAATTCCTGGGGTGACGGATGGTTTAATTTTGGAAAGTGATTTACAAGGAAGTGAATTTGCTTTTGAATTGCCAATATCGGCAATTCAAAAATATATAGATGAGATGTACAAAAAAAGTCCATTTATATGTTTGGAGGGAGTGCGGCCAGACTGTTCCGACGGGCGCAAGATGGAAATTCCTGGAACCCCTCAATTGATTTGTGCACAGAACTCAAAGTGTAAGATTGATTTTGGACAATTAAAAACCTCGTCCTTGGGATTTCAGTAGGGAATTGATCTCAAAATAGGGGTTGACGTGACGAATTGCCAGGCAGAAGGTGGGCAGGGCTCAATTTGTTTGACGTTTGGCAATCCAAACGTCAAAACAAAAGGGGCTTTGTTGTGGCTTCACGATGCCTTTCCCGGAAAAACAGTGAAGCAGAAAACAAGTCAGGCTCTTGCTCAAATAGGTCAGATTGATGTGGGGTCTGTTTTGCCAACTGGAGTGCGTGATTCTTTTGTGTTTTCTAGGCCAGTTGTTAAGGGTGGAACAATAGGTTTTCCAATGAATCTTCGTCGCGAGGGAGATCCTCTTCGAACTTTTATATTTTAGTTCTACCAATGCAAAAAATAATTGTCTAGAATTTCATCAATGCCCCTCACGCTCACACAGCTGCAGCCTTGAGGCTGCAGAACTGCGCGTGAGGGGCATTGATGAAATTCTAGACAATTATTTTTCTCTACTATTTGCTTTATGAAAAAAATCGAGTAATGTGCGCTCAATGGAAATAGAAATCTCCTGCCCCCTGGGAACACTATTTGTTAAGCATAGAAGTGGGCGTATTTTAAGCTTAGAACTTAAAAAGAACAGCTCTAAGAAAGTATCTAGTAAAATAGCCGTTAAAAAAAATCTGAAATCTAACGGGTTCGAAGTATTAGAAAAGCAGAAGAAAAGAGATTTTGAATTTGAAGCTCAATTAGTACAAATCTTTAATAGGTATTTCTTGGGCTGTGGGACTCTAAAAAAGATCCCCATATATTGGGATGAGATACCTGCAGCAAGTGAATTTGATCTTGCAGTTTGGAAGTTAATTGCAAGAATACCTCAGTCTCAGACCCTATCGTATACAGATTTGGCTAAAAAATTAGGTAAACCGAAGGCCCAGCGCGCGGTTGCAAATGCCTGCGGTAGAAACCCGATTCTTTTGTTAATTCCTTGCCACAGAGTTGTGGCAAAAAATGGGATTGGGGGGTATCGACTTGGAGTGGAAATCAAAAAGAAACTTCTTGATTTAGAACTAACCACTAGCGCTTATCTGAATACCAAGTGAACAAAGCCCCTTACAGTTGTATTGATTTGAGAAAGAAAACTAAGCTTCTCGATTTTTTTGACAAGAGAAAGTATTCTATAAGAACTCACAAAAACTTATTTTGTAGACCAATAGGGTTGTAGCTTATTGGGCCGCGAGGAGGTTCTTCATGTCCGTTGGAGTTCGATTCAAGAAAATCGACCATTCTGAAAGTCTTGTGGATTACATGCACGAAAAAAGTGAAAAGCTACTCACTTACTGCAAAGGGGATGTTAGCTTTCACTTTGATGTGTCTATTCAAGGTAGAAAAAAATCTATAGAGTTGAGTGTCACGACAAAGCACAACACTTATCATGCTAAGGCGGGTTCCGAAGATTTCTATGCCTCTGTAGATATGGTAATAGGCAAAGTGATGAGACAAGTGAAGAAACACCGACAAAAAATGAAATCTCATAGAAATTATACTTGGGAGCAAGACGTCGAAGCGGCCTAGGGAGTTTTTTGACGGCCTCAATTCTACTTGCAGTATGGTAGATAATGGCACGAGTTGTTAAGAGATTTGCCACAATTGCCCGGCTATTACATAAAATTATGATTGTAAATTGGCTCCATAAGTCTTAAATACTACCTCTATGTTTGTTGTCCAAATTGGGCATTTATTTAGCTATATTGAGGTGGTGGCATTATGAGTTCCTATTTCTTCACAAGTGAATCAGTTTCTGAAGGGCATCCAGATAAAATGGCAGATCAAATCAGCGATGCTGTTCTCGATGCTCTATTGTCGCAAGATCCCAAGAGTCGCGTGGCGTGTGAGACAATGACATCAACAGGTTTTGTTATGTTAGCGGGGGAAGTGACCAGCCAAGCAAAAATTGATCTCTCTGCAGTGGTTCGGGAGGTTGTTCGAGATATTGGCTATGACTGCAATGAAAAGGGATTTGACTACAAAACTTGCGCAGTTATGAGCTCCCTAGATCAACAAAGCCCAGATATCGCCATGGGAGTTAATGACGATAGTCGGGAGCAAGGAGCCGGTGATCAAGGAATTATGTTTGGATATGCTGTTAACGAAACAGTTGAGCAAATGCCAATGACCATTAGCCTTTCTCACCAGTTGGTAAAAAACCTTGCCGATCTTAGAAAATCTCGCAAAGTAGATTGGTTGAGGCCCGACTCAAAAAGTCAGGTTACTGCGGAGTATCAAGACGGAAAGCTTAAGCGACTGGATTCAGTTGTCTTGTCCACTCAGCACTCTCCTGAGGTCTCAAATGATGAAATTCGGGCTTTTATAATTGAGGAACTGATTTACAACACCGTACCCAAAGAACTCTTGGATAACCAAACCAAGTTCCATATTAATCCTACTGGCCGTTTTGTAATAGGAGGACCTCAGGGAGATTGCGGATTGACTGGGAGAAAGATAATTGTAGACACCTATGGAGGTCATGGCGCTCATGGCGGAGGGGCCTTTTCAGGAAAGGACGCTTCGAAAGTCGACAGATCGGCCACTTATGCAGCTCGTCATATTGCAAAAAATATTGTTGGTGCAGGGTTGGCTGAAAAATGTTTAGTTCAAGTTTCTTACGCCATTGGAGTGGCAGAACCCACGAGTTTATTTATTCAAGATTATGGTACAAGCCAAGTGGGTGCAGAAAGGCTTTGCGAAGCAGTTAAAAGGACATGGAGTCTTAAGCCAGCTGATATCGTTAGAGACTTTGATTTACTTAAACCTAAATTTAGAAAAACGGCCTCCTATGGCCACTTTGGCAGAAAAGAGGATGGCTTTACGTGGGAAAAACTTGATAAGGTTGAACAACTTAAGAGCAATTTGTAATGACCCAAGGATCCGCAGAGCTGCAATGCAAAGAACTGTGTATTCTTGTTAGGCTCCACGATTATCAATTCCGAAGACACTTATGAACCCTAAAAATATTCGTAATTTTTCTATAATTGCACACATTGACCATGGGAAATCGACTTTGGCAGATGGTTTAATGGAAGTGACGGGAACGCTTTCCGACCGCGAGAGGAAGGAGCAGTTTCTGGACAGTATGGATATTGAGAGGGAAAGAGGAATTACAATCAAAGCTCAGACTGTTCGCTTGAACTATAGAGCAAAAGACGGTGAGACCTATCAATTAAATCTTATCGATACACCTGGACATGTGGATTTTTCATATGAAGTGTCGCGATCTCTAGCTGCCTGTGAAGGGGCTCTTTTAGTTGTCGATGCTGCACAGGGGGTTGAGGCTCAGACTTTGGCAAATGTATATTTAGCCCTGGATCACAATCTAGAAATTTTGCCCGTACTGAATAAAATAGATTTGCCTGCAGCTAATCCCGAGGGGGTGAAACAACAAATCGAGGAGGCAATAGGCATTGATGCCTCAGAGGCTCTTCTCGCTAGCGCAAAAACACGTTTGGGGATTCCTGAAATTCTTGAGGCTGTTGTCGCCAAAATCCCCCCCCCAGATGCCGACAGAACTAAACCTTTAAGGGCACTTATTTTTGATTCCTGGTTTGATAATTATCAGGGAGTGGTTATTTTGGTTCGTGTTGTGGATGGTGCCGTCGAAAAAGGCGATCGCATCAAGTTTTTATCTAATAATCGTGACTATGAAATATTAAAAATGGGAGTTTTTTCTCCGTTTGCTCAAACTTTACAGAAGTTGGAGGCTGGGGAAGTCGGGTATTTAATTTGCGGCATTAAAGATATTCGAGACGTGGCTGTTGGAGACACGGTTACCCATGTTAAAAGTGCAAAAAAAGATATGGCAACAGTACCTCTGGCGGGATTTAAAACAGTTAAGCCTATGGTGTTTTCTGGAATATTTCCTGTTGAGTCTCCTGATTTTCCGGACCTAAAAGAGGCCTTGGAAAAATTGGCATTAAATGACTCAAGCTTTACGTACGAGACAGAAAGCTCCGCAGCTCTTGGCTTCGGGTTTCGCTGTGGTTTTTTGGGATTATTGCATATGGAAATAGTCAGGGAGCGGTTGGAACGAGAGTTTCAACTTTCTTTAATTAGTACGGCTCCGAGTGTTGTCTACAGGGTGTACACTCAGGATGGAGAAGTCATGGATATGGAAAATCCAAGCGAGCTGCCAGATGTTACTTTCATTGATCATATCGAAGAGCCTTTGGTGAAATTGACTATTCATACGCCCTCAGAGTTCATAGGGGGGCTTTTAAAGTTGTGCGAAGATAGGCGAGGGATCCAGCAAAAAATGGAGTATATCACAGACTCGAAGGTGATAATAGAGTACTCCTTGCCGTTAAATGAGATGGTTTTAGATTTTTATGATAAACTCAAATCCATATCAAAAGGCTATGCTTCGATGGAGTACGAAGTTTCTGGCTACGTAACTTCAGATATTGTTAAAATGGATATTTTGCTAAACGGGGAACCTGTGGATGCCTTGTCTATCATGGTTCACAGGTCTAAGGCTGTGGTTCGTGGGCGACAACTCACAGAAAAATTAAAAGAGTTAATCCCTCGTCAACAATTTCAAATTGCAATCCAAGCCGCTATAGGAGCCAAAATTATAGCGCGAGAAACTCTTGGAGCTTTACGAAAAGATGTGACAGCAAAGTGTTATGGTGGTGACATTACAAGAAAGCGAAAACTGTTAGAGAAGCAGAAAGAAGGAAAAAAACGAATGAAGCAAATAGGTTCAGTGGACGTGCCTCAAGAGGCTTTCTTGGCAATCCTAAAGGTGGAGGATTAATGAAATTAGATAAGAAATTTTGGACAGAAGGTACGGGCTCAATGTTTATTGCTGTCCTTGTTGCTTTGACAATTCGTTGGGCTTTTATGGAGGCCTACGTCATTCCTTCAGGCAGTATGCTGCCAAGTCTTCTGATTCATGACCATATTTTTGTCAACAAACTTGTGTATGGTTTACGAGTTCCTTTTACGGAAAATTGGCTGTGGAGAAACAATGAGCCTAAACGGGGTGAAGTTATTGTATTTAGGTACCCTGAAAGTCCCGACACTTTTTATATTAAGCGCGTCGTTGGCATTCCTGGAGATCGGATTTTTTACGAAAATGGAGATCTCTATGTTAACGACCAATTGATCGAGAAAAGGGTTCCACAAAATCTCAAAGCCGACTACGACTGGGTTCGTGATGAAGACCTAGGTGATGGACCTGGGGCAAAGAACTACTACGTCCACTGGGTGGAGCAACTAGAGGACCAGAAATATTCCACTCTACTTAGAAAGAATAGGGACTGGTCAACTTTTGGTCCCTATTCTGTGCCTGAGGACAGTTACTTTGTTATGGGGGACAATCGTGATAATTCAAAAGACAGTCGATTGTGGCAGTCTACTCACTATGTTCCTCGAAAATATTTAATTGGAAGAGCTATGTTTGTTTGGTTAAGCTGTGAAAAAACTTTACCAGTGGTGTCTTTTTTGTGTAATCCATTGGAGCTTCGGTGGAGAAGGTTTTTTCACTCCGTTCACTAGGTATGTTTATCAAGATAAGAAGGCCTCTAGTTACATGGCGTAAAATTTTTATTCTCATTTCATTTATATTCCTAGTTTTTGTGATCTTGAGATGGCTGGTGGTGGAGCCATTTATTATTCCTTCAAACAGTATGGTTCCAAGTGTTTGGCCTTATGACTTTATCTTAGTTGACAAGTCAGCCTATGGAATACGTGTACCCTTTAGTAAAAAATGGTTGACCTCGTTAAGCTTACCTGAGCGGGGTGATATTGTGGTCTTTAAGTCGGTTGATGAGAACCCAATTTATATGGTTAAAAGAGTGGTCGGTTTACCTGGAGATGTTATCAGTTTTGACGACAAAGGGTTTCTTTTTTTGAATGGTGACAAACAGTCGGGAGATCAGGAGTTGGACGAGCCTAGTTTGCCTTTTTTGTCGCATCGAAAAGGTCAATTCTACTTTGTAAGAGAAACAGTTGGAGAAAAGTCTGTACTCCTAATGTTGGGGCGAGGCAGCTTAAACTATGAGCAAGGACCTTATAAGGTGCCTGATAATCATGTATTTGTTCTTGGAGATAATCGCAACAACTCGCAAGACAGTCGGGCCTGGGGTTTTTTACCTGCTAAAAATCTTATGGGTAAAGTCACTCGAGTTTGGTTAAGCTGTGAGGCAACCGCTGAAAAGGCCCCTTTTTTATGTCATCCCAGCACTATACGTTGGAATCGAATTTTTCATATAGTAGAATAAGGAATGGCGTCCAAAAGAAGAGTCTCTTCAGCTCAAGATAATAGTGTTAAAAAATTGCTGCGCGAGTATATGGAAGCTCTTCTTATTGCTTTCTCCATAGCCCTGCTTGTGCGTACCTTTTTATTTTCGGCCTACAAAATGCCTTCAGACGTTATGTTTCCAAACTTAACAGTTGGAGATTTTATTTTGGGCTCTAAATTGTCTTATGGGCTCAAATTGCCTCTTATGGGTGATAGGCGTTTTTTTTCCTCAGAGCCCCAAAGAGGTGATCTTGTGATTTTTAAATGTCCGAGTCAGCCCGATTTAGATTGTGTTCGTAGAGTTGTGGGCTTGCCAGGTGACCGCATTCAGCTTGTAAAAAAGAACCTGATAGTTAACAACATACCTTCCGTTTACTCCTCTTCTGGCATTAAAGACAGTGGCAGAGTTCTTCTTTTTGAGCGGACTCCTGACTCAGAGCGATTAATAGCTATATCGAGCAGCTTAGATCAGGAAAGTCATGGTCCAATGGTTGTTCCTCCGGGGCAAGTGTTTGTTCTGGGTGATTCTAGGGATGAGTCAGAAGATTCAAGGACGTGGGGAGCCCTCCCTGTGAATTCTTTAAAGGGTAAGGCTCTCTTTATTTGGCTATCTCTTAATTGGGAACCTGTTTGGAAAAATGAGGGCTCGGCTCAGTTGCGGTGGGACAGAATGTTTGCAAAAATAAAATGAGGGAAGGCTGTGTTGACTGCGAGTTAGGAAAGGCATATATTGGCCCCCAATGTCATTTGCTGGTTGCTCGCTTCTAAGTTTAAAAGAAGTATCTCTCCGAGAAGTTGCAGCTCTTTTCTCTTTAGCCAAAAAAATTAAAATCAATTTTGAAGAAAATGATTACTTCTTTTCCTCAAATGTGCTCAATCACTTGAAAGGTAAAGTGGTTGCTAATGCTTTTTTTGAGCCAAGCTCCAGAACGATGATGAGTTTTCAAATGGCTTGTCAGCGCATCCAATTGCCGTACATTAATTTACCCTCACGAAAGGACAGCAGTTTAGTTAAGGGGGAAACTCTGGTTGATACGGTTATGAATCTTAAGGCTCTGAGGCCAGATTTATTAGTCATAAGGTTTAATCATTCTATAGAGCTGTCTGAATATTTGCAGACTTTGGACTGCCCGGTCATAAATGCAGGCAGTGGTATTACTGGGCATCCCACTCAGGCCCTGTTAGACGTTTTTACAATGCTGGAGCATTTCCCAAGCTTAGCTGGACAGAAGATTTTGTTTGTGGGAGATGTGGCACATAGTCGCGTAGCGGTTTCGAATCTTGAAATTTTGAGGTTGTTTGAGGTTGAGATTGGCTTTTGCTGTCCCGAGTTCATGAAGCCCTCAGGAGAGATGTGGGATTCACTTAATTATTTCTCTGATTTAGCAAAGGGATTGGAGTGGGCTACTGTGTGTATGGGGTTGAGGGTTCAAGTTGAAAGGCACCAGGCTGTTGAAAAATTTGATCCGCGTGCCTATGCTCAAAATTACTGTATTAATCTAGAAAAGATAAAATCTCTAAGAAGTGAAGCTTTGATAATGCATCCGGGTCCGTTTGTGAGAGATCTTGACTTTTCCCATGAGGTATTAAGTGATTCGAGGTGTGTGATTGAAGAGCAAGTAACAAATGGAGTTTACGTGCGAGCGGCCCTGTTGGCGAGTCGATTATGTTCTGATCAGATGTTATTAGATGAAGAAGTAATAGGTAAGAAGATATGAAGGGTTTTTTAGTATTTGAGAGCGGAGAGGTTTTTGTAGGAAAACTTTTGGGGTCTCCAGGAACTGCTGGGGAGCTAGTTTTTAACACTTCTCATTCCGGTTACGAGGAAATCGCCACTGACCCTTCTTACTTTAACCAGGTACTTATAGCCACAGCTCCCATGCAAGGGAATTATGGAACTTGCGAAAGTTTTAGGGAATCGGATCGGGTATGGATTAAGGGTTTTGTCTGTTTGGAGGTTCAATCTAGTAAAAGGGATTCCGAGTGGATAAACAACTTAAAGAGTCATGGTGTGCCAATATTAACTGAGGTGGATACTCGGTCAGTCGTTTTGAAGTTGCGAGAGTTTGGCACAGTTTGGGGAGCTATTGTTTCAGCTCATGACGCAGATGAAGCTAAAGTACTAGCCCGTAAATTAATAGCTGAGCGTAGACAGCAGGCTGGCAGGGACTGGCCCCATCAGGTTAGCACTAAGGTGACATATGAGTTGAGTGGTCAACTTAAGAATGGAATTCGAATAGCTCTAATAGATTTTGGCTCAAAAAAGAATATTATACGCGAGCTTTTGAAACGTGTTGAATTAGTAAAAGTCTTTCCTGCTAGGGCTCAGCTTCAAGATATTAAAGATTGGGACCCCCATGGTGTTTTGCTCTCAAATGGACCTGGTGATCCTGATGAGGTTGAGATTTCTGTAGAGCTTATTAAGAAATTGATTGGATGGCGGCCTATATTTGGAATTTGTATGGGACATCAGCTGCTTGCAAAAGCGATGGGGGCCAAAACCTTCAAGCTAAAGTTTGGGCATAGGGGAGGAAATCATCCTATACTCGACAAGTCCTTGAATAAAATATATATGACTAGTCAAAATCATAGCTATGCCATTGATCACAAAAATTTACCTTCAGATATAGAAGTCACACATGTTAATTTAAATGATGGAACTATAGCTGGAATTCAGTCTTTAGAAAGAAAATGTAAAAGTGTGCAGTTTCATCCTGAAAGCTGTCCAGGACCCCATGAATCTGAGATTTTATTTGATGAATTCATAAAGCAGGTACAATGATTTCCTATGACGATTTAATTGATGATGTTATGCTTAACTTCTCGCAGGGCGACTATGAGAAAGAGGCCATTGCAGCCAAGAGTGAATTTCATAAATCGGTGGGGATTTTTGACGATGACTCCATCGACCTTGGCAATAAAATTAACTTGTTTATCGATTGGTATTTATTTAACCGCAAACTAAAATCTCACAATTTAACCCCAATACAACTTGTAGGTAGAGATGGTCATTTCCCAGTTAGGGATGGCTTGGGGGGGCTTGTTCAAAATCTGTGTTCAAGTAAACAAAGCTTATTTGAGTTTATAAAAGTAAAGGATGAGGACGTTTATGTCAGGGATCTGTACTCTGAATATAAGATGGTCCTTAAAAAATCTCCGTTTGTTGTTGGGTTTTCCAAAAGTGAGGTTTTTTCTGCAAGAATATTTCCTTTTGAAGACACATTTGTTTTTTCAAAAGCGTTTTGTATTCATCCCACTCAGGCTCTTAAGTTTATTCTTAAGGAAGTAAAAAAAATAAAAAAGATTAAAGGGGATGAACAACTAATCCAGAGAGAAGAGTTAATTTTTCGTTTGTTAAAAATGAGGTACAAAATTGAACAGTATAAGCATATAAAAATTGAAGATATTTATACAGATGAACCAAAGTTGAGAATTTAAGATGCCGTTGAATACTGAAATTAAAAAAGTTGTGATTTTGGGAAGTGGTCCCATTGTCATTGGTCAGGCTTGTGAGTTTGATTACTCTGGGACCCAGGCCTGTAAGGCACTGATGAAAGAAGGCCTAGAAGTTATTTTGATTAACTCGAATCCGGCGACAATAATGACGGACAAGGAGATTGCTAGCAAAGTCTATGTAGAGCCTTTGAAGAAGAACTTTGTTAAGAAAATTCTTGAAAAGGAAAGGCCCGATGCACTTATTCCCACTCTTGGGGGACAAACAGCTTTAAATCTAGCTTTAGAGCTTCATGAAGCAGGGATATTGGAGTCTTTAGATATTCAACTCTTGGGAGCAAAACCAGAGGTTATTAGAGCGGCTGAAGATAGGGAAAAGTTTTGTTCTATCTTGGATTCTATTGGCGCAAAATATCCTCGAAGCAGAATGGTAAGAACTTTTGAGCAAGGAATCGCTGCGTCCGAAGATATTGGATTTCCTATTATCCTTAGGCCAAACTACACTTTAGGAGGCGGTGGAGGCGGTGTGGCCTATTCACTTGAAGAGTATAAGGACTTATTGGCTGCAGGTTTGTTAGAAAGTCCAACCTCTGAAGTTTTGGTTGAAGAAAGCATATATGGTTGGAAAGAGTTTGAGCTTGAGGTGATGAGAGACTCAGCTGGGACTTTTGTAATTATTTGCTCTATTGAAAACTTTGACCCGTGTGGAGTTCATACTGGTGATAGTATAACGGTTGCGCCTCAACAAACTTTGAGCGATCAGGCCTATCAGGCCATGCGTGATGAAGCCAGAAAAATTGTTAATGCAGTAGGGGTGGAAACGGGTGGAGCTAACATTCAGTTCGCTGTTCATCCTGTGACGGGAGAGAGAGTTGTAATAGAAATGAATCCCAGGGTGAGTCGGTCGTCAGCTCTAGCTAGTAAAGCTACAGGGTTTCCTATTGCTAAAATTGCTGCTCTTTTGGCTATTGGTTATAGATTAGATGAGATTCGAAACGATATTACCAAATCCACTCCAGCCTGTTTTGAGCCAGCTTTAGATTATGTGGTAACTAAAGTTCCTCGTTTTGCCTTTGAAAAGTTTCCAGGGGTCAAAGACTATCTAACAACCCAAATGAAGAGTGTTGGAGAAGCCATGGGAATCGGAAGGACCTTTAAGGAAAGCTTGCAGAAGGCCTTACTTTCTCTCGAAGGGAAAAAATCGGCATTTCCCGTTGTAGGTTGGACAAATGAGATGTTGGTTTATCCCAATAGCCAACGTATTTTCTCAATATTTCAGGCTTTCCGTGAAGGAATGTCTGTGGAGGAACTGGGAGAAAAAACAAAAATTACGCCGTGGTTTTTAGAACAAATCTTGGACCTTGTTAATTTTGAATCTGAAGCCCGCCAAAAGGGTTGGGAGAAACTAAATTTACAATTAGCAAAAAGGTTGGGGTTTAGTGATTTTTCAATTGCCAGTTGGTTTGGTAAAACAGAAAAAGAAGTTAGGCATAGACGCTGGAAAGACAATGTCAGGCCGGCTTATTTTCAGGTTGACACATGTGCGGGGGAGTTTTCAGCTGAGACCCCTTATTATTATTCGACGTATTGGTCCAGTCCTAGTTCGAACAAAAAAATAGAAAAAGGTGTTTTATTGCTGGGAAGTGGCCCAAACAGAATTGGCCAGGGTATTGAGTTTGACTACAGCTGTGTTAGAAGCGTAAGGCAGTTTCAGAAAGAGGGTCACAAAGTTGTCATGGTGAACTCTAATCCAGAAACTGTATCTACGGACTATGACACTTCAGACATGTTATTTTTTGAGCCTTTAAGTTCTGAGTCTGTTTTAGAAATACTGAAGTTTACGGGCCTTAAGAACTTTGTTGCACAATTGGGGGGGCAAACTCCAATCTCTCTAGCTCCGTCATTAATTGATGAGGGATTTAGTTTAATTGGATCAGATATGAAGGCCATTGATTTGGCAGAAGATAGAGCTCTATTTGCTAATATATGTAGAGAGTTAGATTTTAAAATTCCTAAGTCAGGGATGGCCTCTAATCTGGAAATGGCTCAGGCCATAGCTCGTGAAATCGAATACCCTGTTATTTGCAGGCCCAGTTATGTGCTTGGTGGTCGCAGAATGGAAATAGTGGAAAACAATGAGGAGTTGGAGTCCTATTTTGAGCGACATGGGAGTTATATAGACTCCCAAACACCTTGTTTGATTGACCAGTTTTTAGATAAGGCGCTTGAAGTGGACGTAGATCTTGTGAGAGGTGCGGACTGGACAGTCATTGGCGGAGTTATTGAGCATATTGAAAGAGCAGGAGTGCACAGTGGAGACAGTATGGGAGTTCTGCCGCCGCAAAGGCTTAAGCCAGAGGTTTTGTCTCAAATCGAAAAAATGAGTGAACAACTTGCTGAAAAAATGCAGATTTTGGGTTTTTTAAATTTGCAGCTGGCGGTCCGCAATGATGAAATTTTTATTTTAGAAGCTAATCCTAGAAGCTCTAGAAGCGTTCCTTTTATAGCGAAGGCCACAGGAGTTCCTCTGGTTAACCTGGGCGTGCAAGGAATGTTAAATAAAAGGCGCGAAGAATTAGATGTTCATATAACGGATTGGAAAACAATGCCTTTTGTATGTGTGAAAGGGGTTGTGTTTCCTTTTAAAAAATTTCACCAGGCAGATTCTATTCTTGGTCCTGAAATGAAGTCCACGGGAGAGAGCATGGGGAGAGGGAAGGACTATGCTGAAGCCTTGCTCAAGGCTTTTGTGTCTTCTCATTATACTATGCCTTATGAGGGTGAGGTCTTTTTATCTCTTCGCGAAAAGGACAAGGAAGAAATGTTCGAGACCGCTCAGGACTTATTGCGAATGGGATACTCTCTTTCTGCAACAGAGGGAACGGCCAAATTTCTACGCACGAATGGTTTGCCTTGTCTGGTTGTCAAAAAAGTATCTGAGGGAAGGCCTCATTGTGTTGATAGAATTCGATCTGGAAAGGTTGCGATGGTGATTAACACCACATCAGGGAGAGTTTCTATAGATGCAAGTTTTAGCATCAGAAGAAGCTGTATAGACTACTCCATTCCATGTTTGACTGAGGCGGATGCTGCGCGTTCTTTCGTCATCGCCATAAAAAGACATTATTCAAGAGACTTTGACACTTATCCTCTTTGATGCTGAAATTACAATATGTCATTGTTGGAAGTGAGAGACCTGAGGAAATCCTTTAGGCGACATTTTTGGTCCGAAAAAACCGAAGTCCTTAAGGGTGTTTCTTTTAAGGTTGAGCCCGGTAAAGTCACGGGGTTTTTAGGAGCAAATGGTGCCGGAAAAACTACGACAATGAAGTGTTTGCTCGGTCTCATCTTTCCTGATTCTGGGGAATTTAGTTATTTTGGTAGTTCTAGTCTAACTTCAGAGGTCAAGAGTCGCATTGGTTTTTTGCCAGAGCGCCCTTATTTCTACAGTTATTTGACGGGTCAGGAGTTTTTAAAGTTTTACGGTTTAATATCTTCAAAAATTAAAAAAAATTTGCTTCAGGATCGAATTGAGTCTTTATTAAAGAGAGTAGATTTATATCATGCTAAGGACTTAGCCTTGAGATATTATTCTAAGGGAATGTTGCAGAAAATTGGTTTTGCGCAGGCTATGATTCATGATCCAGACCTGCTGATACTTGATGAGCCTATGTCGGGTCTGGACCCTGATGGACGGTATTACTTAAGTGAGTTGATAAGAGAGGCCTCTTCAGAGGGGCGATCTGTACTTTTGAGCAGTCATTTGTTGCATGATACTGAACAACTCTGTGCAGATCTTATTATCTTAAAAGACGGGGTCTTATTTTATCAAGGGGCAACTCGAGCTTTATTGTCTTCTTTGGAGCCTAACTATCAGGTTGCATATTTGACAGGGGGAGACAGAAAAAAACTCTCTGGATTGAGTCAAGAGGCCATGCAAGAAAAAATTAGCTTAATTATTCGAGATGGTGGAAAAATTGTGGGCGTTGAACCTGATCGGATATCTTTAGAACAGTATTTCATATCAAAAGTATTAGGAAGACGGAATGAAAGCCATTTGGATTATAGCTAGTAACACTTTTATAGAGATCATTCGAGACAGAATACTTTATGGGTTGGTACTTTTTTCTCTCATCCTTGTTGGTGCAGCACTTGCGCTAGGTCAACTCAGCTTTGTTGAACAAGCCAGAATTTCCGCTAACTTTGGTATGGCAGCTATTCATCTGAGTGCAATTATCTTGGCGATATTTGTTGGCAGCAGTCTCGTTTACAAAGAAATTGACCGACAAACGATACTCACCCTACTTGTTAGGCCACTGAAGAGAATACAGTTTCTGCTTGGAAAGAGTTTAGGGTTACTTTTAATTATCACATTAATGGTTTTTGCTCTCTCTTTTGTTCAAGTTCTGATCTTTTTGTGGCTGGGAATTCCTATCGCTGATGAGTTTTTAGTCTCAGTATTAGGCATACTCATGGAAGCTTTAATTCTTATGGGATTTTCAATGTTATTTAGTACATTTTCAAGCCCCTTTTTGGTGGTTTCTTTTTCTGCAGCCATTTTTCTTATTGGCCATTGGGTAGAAAATTTAAATTTTTTGGCTGAAAAGAGCGGGTCAGAGCTGTTTCTGATACTCTCAAAGGCGAGCGTATATGTACTGCCTAATTTAGAAAGATTTAATTGGCGAAGTTATGTTGTTTATGGTGGTGATATTGTTGCAGAAGAGATATTCTACGTAATGAGTTATGGTTTTGGCTGGTGGTTATTGATATTAACATTAACTTCAATTATTTTTAGAAAGAAAGACTTTGCTTAGTTTTGAAGAGTTCCCCCCATTCTTACAGTATTTAAGTGTTGCAATTTTTGGAGCCATATGGGGGAGTTTTGCCAATGTTGTTATTATTCGTTTGCCTCAAGGGCAAAGTGTGGTTCGGCCTCCCAGTCACTGTCCTAATTGCAAAACGCCAATAAAATGGTACCACAATATTCCCATTCTTTCATGGGCTTTTCTTGGGGGGAAATGTGCATTCTGTAAAAATAAGATTTCGTGGCGTTATCCTTTTATTGAACTTTTAATGAGCTTAGGGTTCGTAGGATTTTATTTGCATCACGGTTTAAATGTTTATTTTTTCGAGCACATTATTTTATATTTTGGCTTAGTTACGGTGAGCTTCATAGATTTTGATCATATGATTATTCCCGATAGTTTTTCTCTCGGGGGAATTGTCGTGGGGCTTGTGGGTGCTTTTTTAAACGACGGAAGAACTCTTGCAGATTCTTTATTGGGAGTCCTAACTGGGGGAGGCTTCTTGTGGGCTGTGGCTTACCTGTATTATGTGTGGAGAAAGCAAGAGGGAATGGGTGGCGGTGATATTAAACTCTTGGCGTGGATAGGTGCTGTTTTGGGCTGGAAAGCTATACCTTTTGTCATTTTGTCATCAAGTCTTGTTGGCAGTTTTGTTGGCTTGAGTGTGTCGCTTAAATCTAAGCAGGGGATGTCCACAACAATACCATTTGGCCCTTACTTGGCATTAGGAGCCATCTTATATATATTTTTCGGAGAGCAGTTCACTCATTGGTACTTTGGTTTTTTCCTTCCTGGCCTTTGACAAAACTTTGACAAAAATAGTCAAATTCGATTTAATTTAAGAGGATGGAAGTTCTGTGTGTGTGTAACAAGAGGTTAATGCACAACTTCAGGGCATTATATTTTTTATTTTATCAACTCGATCTCTCTTTAGAAGGCGTTAGATGCTATTTAAAAATAAAAAAGTTTTAGGCCTAGATATTGGTTCAAGCACTATAAAAGTAGCTGAAGTTGATGTGGGCAAAAAAGTTAGCACTTTGCGAAATTTTAGTTTGATTCCCACTCCTCCTGCGGCAACTTCAGGAGGGGATATTATTGATGCTGACTTGTTGTCTGCAGCAGTTAAACAAGCCATCTTGGAGCTTGGAGCTAATGTTAAAAATGTCTGTGCAGGGCTTTGGGGCTCGTCTGTCATTATTAAGAGAATCAGCATACCCAAAATGGATGAGTCCTTAATATCAGAGCAAATTCGATGGGAGGCTGAGCAGTATATCCCCTACGATGTTAATGAAGTTAATCTTGATTTTAAGGTGTTAAATATCGACTCAGGCCAAACCGACACGATGGAGATCTTGTTGGTCGCCGCAATTCAAGACGTTGTTTTCTCAACTGCACAAATTGTTAATGGAGCAGGGTATAAATGCAGTATTTTGGACGTCGAAGGCTTTGCCTTGGCTAATTGCTTTGAGGCTAATTATGGCGTTCAAAGTGGTGAGGTTGTCGGCCTGTTAAATATTGGTTCTTCTGTTACAAATTTTGTTATTGTCGAACAAGGAGAGGTCGTTTTTGCTAGAGACATGCCTCTCGGGGGGTTACTTTATACTAACGAGATTGCCAAATCTCTTGGGGTTTCTATGGTAGAGGCTGAAGGAATGAAGTTGAGTTTTTCAACAGGGCATGCCGCCCCCGAGGACGTTGGGGCTATTATTGAGAATACTCACTCTACACTTATTGATGAAATCGCAAGCAATCTTGAGTTTTTTCACAACACATCAAATTTGCAGGTAAATCAACTTTATTGCACTGGTGGGGGCAGCGGCGTCTCGGGGTTGAAAAAGGCTTTATCACAGTTGGCACCATGCGAGAGTTTGGATCCTTTTTCGAGTGTTGCTGTCAACTCAAAAGCCTTTTCTGATCAGTATATCGAGCAAATTCGAAATTTTACAGCGATCGCACTGGGTTTGGGTATGAGGACGCTTGGTGATGCATGATTAGAGTCAACCTTCTTCGCAGTCGAACAACAGCTAGTACGGAAGGGATCTATGCGGCACCTAATCTTGAGTCGCTGGCAGCAAAGAACATTGCAATTCTCCTTGTGTTGACAGCTTTACTGTACGCTTATGAATATCAAAATATTGCAAATTTGCGCAAAGAAATTAAACGCTCTAATGGGGCGGTTGCAACTCTCAAAAAAACTTTAAAAGAGCAAACAGCTGCGGCGGGAGAAGCCAAAGAGTTATCAAAACAGTTAAATCAGGTTAAGGATCGAGTAAAAGTTATAAAAAACCTGTCCAGAGAGAGATTAATAGAACTCAAATCGTTAGACTTATTACAGAGTATTATCCCTGAAAAGGTTTGGTTTGAGAAGGTAAATTATAATAGTCGAAAATTTGATATCCAGGCGACGGCGGTGGATATAGATGATATCACGTTGTTTAAAACGTCTTTGGATAACCAATCTATTTTTAAAAATGTAGTTATTAAGGATACGAAAGAGATGCAGACGAGGTCTGGAAATATCGTGCATAATTTTAGTTTGGTAATTGAAGTGGAGGAAAAAATTGAGTAGTCCAATTGTTGAAAAAATTGGATCTTTAAGTCGAGGGCAGGCATTCGTTGGAAGTGCTATTCTTGCGCTTTTGTATTATATGTTCATGTATAATAACGGGGCAAACTTACAAAAAAACATAGCCGCATTAAAAAAACAAACTACAGATCTCCAACAAGAAATAAAAAAGTATGAGAAAGCCAAGGAAGATGCAAAGGCCTACAAGTTAGCACTGGATGAGGAAGGGCCAAAGTTTGCAGCCATCGTGAAGTTTCTTCCGGAAGAACTTTCTGAGTTTCAGGTTATGGAAATCCTGTCCACTGAAGCCAAAGCTGTGGGTGCAAGAGTTAAGGGCACAACCTCGAGCCCAACTAAGGCAAGTAAAGACGATATTTATCATACAATTTCTGTAAATATGCAGTTAGAGCTGACCTATACTCAGCTTTTGTTATTTTTGTCTTACATAACAAAAGTGGATAGGGTTATTTCCTTGAAGTCCTTCACCATATCTCGAAGGAATGCGGAGTTAGATGGAGAAGCTTTGTTAGATGTAAAAGCTGATTTTTTAGCTTATAGGTACAACCCAGAATCAGACAAGAGCGAAGTGTTGAAATATGCTAAATAAGGTTTTGCAGTTTACAGCTTATTTTATTTCAGCCCTTATGGGGATAGCTGCGGCTTTTTGGATTACCAGCAGCCTTACGGAGAAGTCTCAATCTCAGCAGGAGGTCGGCCAACAAACAGGGAATGAGGAACTGCCTCCTCTGCCACCCTTGCCTCCTCCTCTGCCTTCAGATGAAACGCCTCCCGAGACTAAAGTCCAAAACCTTGTTGAGGAAGTTAGTGAGAGATTAATTTCTGATGATCTTGATACGTTGATGTCTCCATATAACTACGATGTTGAAAATAGGCGTGATCCGTTTAAAGAGTTTCGACTTGATGTTAGAGCTGAGGTTACAGAAGAGGGTGTTTTTGTTGGACCACTAAGGCCTCTTCAAAGATTTGAATTGGATATGATTGTTCCTGTTGCTATTATTTGGGATGTGGAGACGCCCAAAGCGATGTTTGTTGATCCGACAAACGAAGTGCATATTTTGGGAAAAGATGAGAGAATAGGGAAAAACAATGGCTTTATTGCAGCTATAAGAGAAGGAGAAGTAGTTGTAATCGAAACTGTAAAGAGAAAAGGACAGTTAAGCTTTAAGACGTCCATTATGAAAATAGGTAGTCGTAGAAAATAAGAGAAAGCAACAGTGCAATCAAGGATGATTATGAAGAAGTTTTTTGTTTCAATATTATTTTTTCAGATTTTTATTCTGTCTTGTTCCAGCAATAAACCCAAAGAAAATTTAGAGATTAACGAAGAAATATCTCAACTTGAAGACGACCTAAATAGTGAGTTCTCAGCTGAAATTGGCGATGATATGGAATTTGATGACGGTGGAGAAGAGAGTTTAGATTTTCAACAAGCAGAGTCAGAGTCTGGAGATGAAGCCAGCGACAGCGTGGATGAGTTTGCGGCTTTTGATGAAGGGGAAGAAGACTTGAACTTTGAAGGTGAAGTTCAGGAGCAGCAACTAGAAGAAACTCAAGTGGCTGATTTGCAAGAGGAAGAGTCCCTGGAGCCATTACAAGAAATGGTCCCTGAAAGTGTCCCTCAGGAGCCAGAACAAAATATGGGGATGATGGAAGTTTCGGAACCTGACCCTCTAACAGAAGAAGAAAGAGAGTTTGAGTCGGCCTTTTCAACACCTCCTGTGGATATCAAAGATATTAGCTTTCTCGCTAATCAGAGTGGTGGAACTGTTGTTATTAAAGTGGATTCAGAGTTTTACTTTAAAACTCGAAGTAATATCGAAAATAAGCAATATATAATTGAAATTGCAAACGCTAATTTAGCAGATAGTCTCAAGCGCCCCTACCTTCTTAAGGAGTTTAAGGGGGCTTCATTTGCAGCCATTAACGCCTATCAAAAGCCAGGTTCATCTGTTGCAAGAGTTGTAATTCAATTAAAAGAGGCGACAAGTCCTATCGTGCAAAAGGAAGGAAACACCCTATTAATTATTCCGCCCACCAATAAAGAAAAGGTGAGTACCCAAGTTGCTGAGGCCAGTCCTAATGACAATCTACAGGTCGCCCAAGGCGTTTCTGGAAATTTAGCTCTGGAGTCAGAAGCCGTTGATGATCCAAATTTAAACATTGATTATTCAAAGGGGGGAACGCCTGAGGCCTACCCAGAGTATCAGGTAGCAGAAGAGACTAAAAATCTTTTGTTAAGTGCAAGAACATTGGATGAGTTCCTATTAAAGCACAGAAAATACTATGGTAAGCCAATTTCTCTGCAAGTAGATAAAATCGGGGTGAAGGATGTTTTAGAAATGATAGCAGAAGAGGCAGGCCTCAACTTGGCACTTCCCAATAGCTTGGGCGGGGAGGTTACATTAAAACTTCGAAAAGTCCCCTGGGATCAGGCTTTTATTCTTATACTAAGATCGAATAGGTTGGGTTATGTGCGAGAAGGTAACGTTATACGCGTAGACACATTAAATAATTTGAGCCGAGAGATTACTAATGCACAGGCTATTATAGATAGACGTAACGAGACAGAGCCACTTCAGATAAAGATTATTCCTGTAAGTTATTTGGCTTTAGCTGATGCAGTAACAAAACTTAACTCTTTGAAGTCAAAAAAAGGTGTCGTGATATCTGATGCTCAGACAAACTCTCTGATAGTAACAGAAGTCGAAGAAAATATTGTCAAAATGGAAAAGCTGCTGGAAGCCATTGATATTCCACCCAAGCAGGTTCTTATCGAAGGAAAAATTATCGAAGCGGTTGAGTCCTTCTCTAAGGGGCTGGGTCTCAATTGGAGTGCTTCGGGTACGCCTAAGATTTTAAGTCAAACGGGGGGAGTCGGTGGCTCTCCCATTACTGTCAATCCGTCTTTGGCAATCAGTCCCGTTGATCAAAATTTTGCAGGTATTGCGAATTTAAACCTAAACATAGGAGTGTTAGACGTTTTAGGTTCATTAAATGCAAAAATTGCTCTCTTAGAAGCTAACAATTTAGCAAAAGTGATTTCATCTCCCAGAATTATCACTTTGACAGGAGAACCCGCCAATTTTACCCAAACTTTGGCTGTACCCTTTGTAAACTCAACAGCACAAACATCAGCCGTTGCTGGGGCCGTGAATACAGTGCAAACGGTGGATATTCAGAGGTTCACTCTGAATTTTAAGGTTACACCCGTGATTTCATCAGATAATAGCATACGATTGGATCTCAACGTAAGTAGAACAAATCCAACAGCTGGTGCCACTCTAAGTGGAATGGTATCTACATCTACAAGTTCTGCGCAAACGAAAGTTATAGTGGGAAACAATCAGACGGCTGTTATTGGTGGAATTTACTCGGGTAGCGAAACCTCCGCTGTTAATAAGGTACCCGTGTTGGGCAATATTCCTATATTGGGTTGGTTATTTAAAAGTGAGGCCAAAGAAAATTCAAAAACAGAACTGGTAATCTTTGTAACGCCTCGAATTATTGATCAGTCTAGAGTCATTACAAGTCTTCCCTCCAGTCGCGAGGTTATTGATGAACAGGGATTGTCGAGCAATAAAAATTCAAATAACGACTTTGAAGAAGGCTCAAGAATTCAATAGATAGTATCCCAAATTTGACGCATTTTATCTGCGAATTTGAATAGTATGAAAATTGTAAGCTGTTTTTTAAATAATTTGCGTGAGAACAAGAATCATCACTTTTATTTTATTCAGCACATGACTCAGTGATTCTTGCGCAGACTTCCATTAAATTAAATATTTAGAATTATAAGCTTGTTCGTTTTATCTGTTTTGTTAAATATCAAGAATGGACTACTCTGAACTCAAATTAGAAGTATTAAGGGCACTGCGAGGACCTCTTACACAAATGGAGTTGAGCCGCCGACTAGGTTATAATTATAATCAAGTCAACAAATGGGAAACTCATAGAAAACAAATAAAGTGGACTGATTTTTATGATCTGTGTGTTGAACTCAACATTCCTTTAGAAGACTCGTTAAGATCTGTATTTTTACTGACCGAAGGGAATGGGCGCGAAATTTCTACTCTATTAGAATCTCTCCGTCGTTTAGATAGTTTGTCTTCAATTGAAAACCTCGCAAGTCAACTGAACTGTCATGAGTCTGTTGTTCGACGTTGGTTTTCAGGAATAGTTTGTGCAGACCTGGAGTCAGTTTTTGCTATTATGGATTTAAGATCAAATTTTCTTTGTGCGTTTATTGCAAAAATTGTGGATGTCTCTAAAATCCCCTGCCTAGAAAAGACTTATACTCATGATATTAGATTGCACGAGTTCGACTCTCAATATCCATTTGCAATTGTTATTTTGCTCTGTTTTGGACTTAAAGAATACAAAGAGTTACCTCGTCATTGTGATCAATTTGTTTCTGATCGTACAGGATTTCCAGTAGTGTTCGTGCGTGAGATTATTCACAAGATGATCTTAATAGGTCGATTAAAAATGAAAGAAGGAAAGTACTGTCACGAAATGCAGGAATTCAATACAAATGGCAACTCCAAAACACTAGCCCATATGAATTGGTATTGGCGAAGTCGATCCCTAGACAGATTTTGTAAAAATGGAGAGTTACCCACAAATAATAAAAATAGACCTAATTTTATGAGTTATAGTATTGTTTCTGTCTCAAAAGAGGGCATGAGTCAAATCTTTAAAGTGATGTCAAAATGTCATGAGCAAATTATGCAGATTGTTCAGAAAGATCAACTTCCGGAGGAAGAAATACGTATTATTCTGATGGACTCTTTTGGCCCCGATGATATTCCCTTTCAGCACAAACAGAATTTGGAAACATCTTTTCGGACATCCTCAGAGAGTGAGCTGCAATTGTTAGAGAAGGATTAACGCCACCACTAGAAGGGAAAACTGAGGCATCTGCTATAAAAAGGTTTTCATAACCATGGACTCGTCCATACCTATCTGTGCAACTGAAACGCTCGTCTTGCCCCATTTTGCATGTTCCACAGGCGTGAGCGAGTCGTGCATTTTGTTGTGTTGCTGGTAAGTGCCGAACAATAAGAGGTTTAAATGAGTGGTGAATTAGATCTCGCATTTTTTGCACCTTTTTTCCGTCGACTTCACTAACTTTATATTGGAGTATGATTTTTCTATCATTAGTTTCTTTGACAAAATTTCTTGAACTTGGTGAATCTTCAACAATTGATGCTGCGACGGGATACTGAAAAAAGGATTGCGTAAAAGTATTTACGATCTGCTTACAGCCCGGAATCCATTTCATCCACGGGTGCTCATCTATAAGCTCCTGCCAAATGTAAGGAAATGGAGGTAGGCGACCAAATGATTGTACAGTTCCAAGCTTCTCTCCCTGATGAATATAGAAGCTATCTACCCCCCATGTTTTGGCAATAGATAACAACTGTTTGTTTTCTTTAGGAAGATCTTTCCATTCAGGCCAAGTCATCGGGTAAAGGTCAATTAAATGTCGCATAAGATTGTGTCCAATAACTTTTGATTCTGAAAAATTCAATTCGTTTGATCGACGTAGTAGGAGGGGTGTTTGCAAAGCTCCGGCAGCTAATATAAAGTGGTTTGCTGATAGCTCTACATTTATTTCCTTTGACTCAACAAGGACTCCTCTCACTTTTTTATTTTTAATATTGAGCATTTTGACTTTTGTATTAGGAAGTATGTAGGCTAACTTTGATTTAAGTGCTTCTTGTAAAGGTCCTGTCCATGCATCGACTTTACAGGCACGAATACAAAATTCGCTTTGACAATATCGACAATCTTTTTTGTTTTGAAAGGCTAGGTGGAGATGTCGTAGCTTTAGACCCTTTTGCTGAAAATGTTTGTAAAGAGGTTCAAAACTAGGGATTTCCGGTGCTGGTTGAACCTGAAACATCTTTTCAGCGAGATTATAATAAGGAGTCCATTCAGAAAGAGAGTCTGGCCATGCACCGCCGGCGGTAATAAAATCTTGTTCATGGAGTCTCTCCATCACCATTCCGTACAGGCGACTAGATCCCCCAACCCCTTCGCCTAAAAAAGGGTGTATATTTCTTTTTGTTTCGATGTCTTTAATAGTTGAGCGCCAAAGCCCTTCTCTATAAGAGGGGCTCTCTCCATTGAGTGGTCCAGCTTCAATCACTAAAACCTTGTAACCTTTCTGGGTAATGGAATTAGCTGCAACGGCACCGCCGATACCGCTACCGACAATAATGACGTCCCACATTGTGTCGCGAATGAAATCAAAATTGTTAGTAAGATCTAATATTGAATTTGGCCTCATTTTGCGCCTCCCTTTTTTTAATCAAGTTCTTCAGGAAAATTCTATTCAATCTACCAGTCTGGCTCTATTGATAAGCGCGATATTGCCAAATGAGAGAAGACTCCCTCAGAATTAGAGATATCAAACTGACTCCAGGACTAAAGTCATAAAATCTAGGGAATGACTCCCAGTAGTCATATATTTCATAATAAGGCACTGATTTTATATTTGAGTTCATTTACAATTACAAAGGTGAAAGTATAACGAAGGTGGATTCAAAATTTAGATAACTCAACTTTCACGAAATAATAGGTAGTTATGAAGAGGATAGTTTTAGTTGCATTGTTTTTGATGAACATTTTATTTACAGAAGTGGTTAGAGCTACAGTGATGGATCTTAATCTCTTGTATTTTACGGACTCTCTTAGCACAAATGAGACAACAAGCTATGGAGCTACTTTTTACAATTTATTTCTCGGGTTAAATTTAAATAGAGACGGATCTTATCAGATGGGGTGGAACTACTCAAATCACTTAACGGAGTCAAAAGAGTCGGGTGTTAATGTGAGTTATAAAACCACACAGATGGGACCAGGCTTTATTGCTTATTTAGACAAGAAAAAAGCTTTTCGTTTAGGAGTTTCCTATAATTTGGTTACAACAGGGTCTCATCAAAGATCTGGAGAGGCTAAAGAAGATTGGAGGGGGACGGCAATTAATGCCGATATCGGGTACCAAATTCGTTTTGAAAGCCGAATGTCTTTGGGGTTGCGTCTAAATTATTCATCAGCTTCTTACGTAGAAAGTCGCCAAAATTCAACAGTAGAGGATATTTCTCATAAGAAAAACCTTATTTACCCGTCAGTAGCTTTAACATTTGAACTGTAATTGAGGTAAATGCATTAACTTCATATGTTCTTTGCAATTTGAACATATCATACCCAGATATGAAGATATGAAGGCAAAACCAGATATGAGGGTAAAATCTTTTGGGCTTTACTTTTTGGTCAATGGTTCGGTTCGTACATTTTGCGAAATCTTATAAGTTCACAGATTTAATTGTGAAAAAAGTTTTTAATTTGGAGGTGCTGTTATAAAGGAAAAGCGTCTTCGGATATTGCGATTGGGACGAGAAATACTTTCTCCAGTGTAGGCCTCAACAATGCCTTCTACCGTAAATACAAATGAGTCAGCGGCTCCCTGTTCAGCATCGGGTAGGCTTTCAACAAAGATAGGGTCAGCTGTAGAAAACTCACCTCCAGGGCTGAGTTCGGCAATATTTAACTTTCGAGGATCACCATTGTTATCAAGAACATCGCTAGGGCTTAGAGAAAAGCTTTTTCCCTCGAACGGAACACCTCCCTTTGTTCCAGTTAACTTAAATGTAACAGCCACAATATAAAGGTTTTCCTTTGTTTTGTTGTTGAGCTGCAAATAGAAGTTAAAAGACGGAGGTTGTATGACCCTTTGTTGTTCTCGCACTGTTACGCCCAGAGGTGACAAAAAAACAACGGGATTAGTGGGATTCATTTTAACGCCAATGTCCGAGTTGTTATCTTGCTCACCACACTGGGCTAAAAAAAAGAGAGAAAAGGCTGCTAGAAAGATTTTCTTCATAGTTTCCATTTTGTTATTTACAGATATTCGTGGTCAAGCTAAAGCAGAGGTACATATGGATATTTTCAACCAATCACTTCAAAATGACACACTTCGCCCGTTGTCTGACAGATTAAGACCTCAAAAGTGGGAGGATTTTCATGGGCTTCAGAATTGGCCCAAGAGTCAAAGAAAACTTATAGAGAGCATTAGAACTAAGGGGTTTTTGCCAAACTTAATTCTTTGGGGGCCTCCAGGATCAGGTAAAACCACCTTTGCGCTCTTATTAAAAAATTTGGATGAAAATCGAAATTTTATTCAAGTCAATGCTGTTGATACTGGGGCTAAAAAACTTAAAGAAATTGGTGTAGAAGCCAATTATAAAAAGGTGGCTCAGAGTCGACAAACAGTTTTATTTATTGATGAAATTCATAGGTTGAACAAAGCTCAGCAGGATATACTACTGCCTTTTACAGAAGCGGGAGATATTATTTTAGTTGGAGCTACAACAGAAAACCCGAGCTATGAACTCAATTCGGCGTTATTAAGTCGCTGCCATGTTTTGAGATTTGAAGGACTTGATGTCGAAAGTTCTAAAGAGATACTAGAAAAAGCCGCCACGACAGAGGGATTAAAATTAAGAGATTTGCTTTCAGACGAAGCCTTAGATCTAGTGGTAAGAAATAGTCAGGGAGACATCAGAAGTCTATTAAATATTTTTGAGAGTATTTGCCGGTCTTGGGATAAAGATAATCAATTAGAGCCATTTACTGTTGAGCAGGTATCTGATGTTTTACTCAGTAAACAACTCAGTTACGATCGTCAGGGGTCTTTGCACTACGATTTGATTTCCGCTTTTATAAAAAGTGTCAGGGGTAGCGATCCCGATGCGTCTCTTTACTATTTGGCGAGGATGGTTGTCGGAGGGGAAGATCCTATTTTTATAGCGAGAAGGCTCGTCATATTGGCATCCGAAGATATTGGCAACGCTGATCCTAAGGGGCTTGAAGTGGCTGTTGCTGGACTGAAGGCCGTTGAGATTATTGGTCTTCCCGAAGCTGGAATAAACTTGGCTCAGGTGACAACGTACTTGGCTTGTGCACCAAAGTCGAATCGATCTTATTTGGGCTGGAAAAAGGCTTTAAGCTGCGTCGAGAACACTGGGGATATTCCTGTTCCTCTACACTTAAGATCTTCTAGAACTGAAATGTCTAAGCATTTTGGGTACGGAGTTGGTTATGAGTACTCTCACGATTATCCAAGAGGTTATTCCGAACAGAGTTATCTACCAGAGCAAGTTCATAAAACTTCATTCTACGAACCCATTGAAAGGGGATTTGAAAGAAAGATTCTAGAGTATTTAAAGTGGCTAAGAGGCTAAACTAAGTCGAGCCTCGCCACAAGTAACTAGAAGGTTTTCATGGCTGAAATATAAAGGCAGGGACGATCTCCCGTTACCGCTTTTGAATGCTTTGTGTTGGACGGGATTACAATCTTGTCTCCCTCTCTGAGAAGAAGTTTGTTGCCTGCAATATTCAATATCAACTCTCCACTGGCCACCATGATAACATCATCAAAGGGGTGACGAATGTCTTTAAACTCTTCTTTGGGTTGCACCGTAAATTCAATGGGTTCCAAACCCTCAACTTCAAACCATTTTTTAATCTGATCAATTTTTGGAACGATGGGAGCCTGCCATCTTGTGATTAACATGTTTTCCTCCACTCAAATATATTTGTACAATCTAAAAGTCTATGTGTTCAGAAGGACCTCTTTAGGGGGCACAATACCATGCAACCTGATAGAGTTGTTTATCCAAAATTAGCAACACTTAAGCGCTGAATCACTATTCTAAGCTTACACACATATGCTGTCCATTCGTGTTTTAACTTTTTGTACTTTTAACTTTTTGCGTTTAGCTTTGCAAAGGAAAAGGTTTTTTTCTTTGCGTGTTTAGGCTTCATGGAGACAAGAACAAGAATAGTAAACTACCTATAATGATAGAGCAAAATTCTTTTGTCTCATTTTAAGATATCTCAATTCAATGCAGGACAATATGCCAAAATTAAGAGTTTTTTTAAAGTCTTGTTGTGGTGGAGACGATAGCTTCATTAGGGAATCATATTTGGCGGGAGACCAATAAATTATGAAAGAAGATACGGCAGAAAATCATATACAAACTATTCAAGAGTTTTTAAACAGGTCCACGGGCCTACAGATTGTGAGTTTGACCGAAAAAACCATAAAAATATATCAAAAAACTGATGGTAAGACTTTAACCTTGGATCCTTTAAATATTGAGGAGATCCTGTCGAGGATAGACTCTACAAATCAGCCATTTTTGCAAATAAACTTTGTAAATGGGAAAAAAATATTATTAACAGAGCAGCTTGTGGGATTTAAGCCAGCAAAGACCTTGAACTTAGATATGTCGAGGCTGCCTAAAGTTGTTACAACTCCAGACCTCATTAGTGTTGTAGAGGCCATAGAGGATAGTATGAACTCCAACGATTCGCACCCTGAAGAGGTGCAGGTTTTAGAGAAAGTCTACGACGCTGTATTAAAGGGGGCGGAGGAGGTGGGCTTTTCTCTGCCTAATGAAAAAACTTGGATCAAAATGATTAATAATCACAAACTAAAACCCTCAGCTTAGATTTTGTGAGCCTACAGCCAACCTATTGAAATTTCTTCAAATTTTCAAAAGACACCAGCTGATATCTGGCAGGTCTTTGAGACCGGTATGCCTTTGAGATAAAAGAGGGTGGAGAATCGCACTGTGAGGACAAAGTGTTAGAGCTAAATCTTAATTATAGTTGGAGCTTAAATTTAGTTGCCTATATATAAAAACTTGACCGAGTCGACTTTTTCGTTCAAAACATATCCTTCTTCCTATGTGGGGGCGTAGCTCAGCTGGGAGAGCATCTGATTTGCATTCAGAAGGTCGCAGGTTCGATCCCTGTCGCCTCCACCAACTATGTTTCGGGTATAATATGTAAAGGATGTGTCAGGAATGACATTGTGGCCGTTACCTTTTGACTCAGTGTGCGCAATAGTTATTCGAGAAACCCGTATTTAGATTTCGCGAGTGGGATAGGCATACATCTGAACTCCCGTTATAGTTCCATCTACAAAAGTACATGTGCCTTGACTTAAATAGTCACCCTCTCCCTGATAAGCTCCATAGTTGGGGGAGTAGATGCAACTTTCACCACTCTCACAAAGGCCGTCATCATCACCGATATCATCATCCATGATTTCAATGGCATTGATTAGATAAGTGTTACTTCGATAGTCAGAGATGGATCGGTTGCCGTTCACGGCTTCTGGACAGGTGACATTGGGTGCAAAGGGAGTGTTTTGGTTTTCACCATCATGTGTGGTGTTTCTTAAAATATTATCTTGAGCGTTCATTCTGACGTCCCATAGGCGACAGTTGTTTCCGCTTGTGCAGGGGCCGATGGTTGACGGATCGGATATCGAAGGCCCATCCTTTCCCCATCCTCTGTAAATAGACTCAAACTGATTAATTTCAAGCATTTCGTTATAGGGAGCTATTCCCCCTTGATTATATATATTCAAATTGTCAGTGAGGACTGAGCCGACGAGACTGTTGCCGAAATTCAAATTAGATCTATGTATTGCAGTTGAGGTCCCCTGATTGTTACAAGTTGTATCGGTTAGGCCTGTGTTGGGGCCGGCTCCTGCAATGACGTAACAGGAAAGGTCAAGAGACTTGAGTAGATTATCAATAAGTCTGATATTGGAGACGTATGTATCGGGTATACTGAATACTCCAGATATGGCTAAATTAGCAAATAGGTGGTCCTCGGTGTTGCTGGTGCTGGACCCTCTGAGATGGAAGTTCGTTGCGTTGTTAATCAAGGCATGATTACTAAATGTAACTCTTTTAGATCTCCACGTCTCATAATATCTGGCATTAGCAAAACTGGTAATATTGTGAAATGTGAGGTCGTCGTCATATAGACTATTGTGTATGGCGTCTTGGGAAGACATAATAATGAGATTAGAAAAAGTAATATGATCTATTGATGAGCTAAAACCTCGAATAGCATCGAAAGTCATATTACTTATGCGAACATTATTTACAATCGAATTTAAGAAGTCCAAAAACAATCCATAGGAGCCAAAGTCCATCGTGGAGTTGGTTATCCTCATATAGACATTAAATGAACTGCCCAAGGCGCCGCCGAGATGTGTAGTGTTTTTGAACCCTTCAAACTTGTCTATATTCAAGTATCTATTCGAACTCAAATAAATGCCCACAATTGAATTAGACACTTTGATTTTACTCAAGTTGATATAGGAAGGGGTGGCACCGTCGCCGCTAAGACGGATACCATAATTAGCCTGATTGATTTGGATGTTATTAAAATGAAGCTGGCGAGCAACAGACACTTGAATAGGGTTCCCCGTGGGGGTATTTGTTACAGATAGGTTGCGAAATTGAGAATAACTTAACCCCACAACTCCAAATCCACCACCTAAAAATACAAATACACTGTCGGTTTGATCGCCGTAATTTCCTTCTATCCAAAGAAATTTTCTCTCGGCTCCAGTAAAACTGGTTGAAGAACTGCTAAGCTTGGCATTTCCCAGAGTTACAATTGAAATACCGTCAGCCTCAATGTTGTGAGTTCCATCAGTGCGAGAGGAGGCAAGAGTATAAATGCCGTGAGACTCACTTAAGGAAGTAGATCCTTCAGGGAGGGGAAGTACTTGATTCTGCCACCATATCTGAGAAGAAGAGGTTGAGTAAAGGGGTTGCCCTTGCTTTTTGATGATAACTTGATTCTTTTTAAATTGAGTGGGTTCTAGTAGATGAGCCAAAGATTTTTCTTCTTTCAAACTACTAGTATAAAAGTCAATATAGGTTCCATCCCCTGGCAGACAAACCCAATTAAAAGCTTGAAGCTGCTCCTCCAGCTCATAGTCGGTACAACTCTCTCCAGCAGTTATGGGCACAGTGAGTTTTTTGAGTTCACCCGAGTGTAGGCATTGTTTCAAGAAAAAATCGTTGTTTTCAGTACCATCACAAGGAGTGTTGTCGGCATCAAAAATGTGGCTGCCGTTGTTGCGTACGTACTGATTCCAGTTCCCATTTCCCGAGTATACATCTGTTACACTAACTTGCTTTAGAGTTGTTAAATTTAACTCTTTGCAATCGCTGGCATTCGATATTTTACAGAGTATTATTCTATAAGTTGTATTGGGTGTTAGAGTTGAAATCTCAAAGTTTGTGGTTGAGATTGTTGAATTTAAAATTTCAATACTATTCAGATAGACCTGTATGGTAAGGCCTGAGTGGGTATGTCCTGATGGCAACTCGACGGAAAGAGAAATGTAATCACTACTTAAGTTGAACTCGACAGCATCAAATTCAATACCAGCGGTAGGTGAATTAGGTGGGTTGGATATAGACCTAGAGTCCGCTGAGGTTATGATTCTATTGAGGCGGCATCCAAGAGATAAAATTAGACCTAAGGCGAATTGCCTCAAAATGAGAGTTACTAGTTTTATTAAGGAGTTACTTTCCAGAC
>CAZCYD010000002.1:53332-142440 GCA_964502735.1 uncultured Pseudobdellovibrionaceae bacterium | reverse complement strand
ATACGGTATACTGAGATAGTGATTGAAAGCATCAAAGGGAAGACAACTCAAGACATCTTCGATGGAGTTAAATCCAAAGCCTCTCGCAAAGTTCCAACAGAACTCCACGAGCGAGCCAGAGATTTACTTGATGCAATAAACGCGATCACAAGTTTAAACGATTTAAAATCTCCACCCAGCAATAGGGGTTCTACGGTTCTACGGTTGCACAAATTAAAAGGAGATTTAAAAGAATATTGGAGTGTTAGCATTAATAGCCAATGGAGAATCATATTTAAATGGGACGAAACCAAAGCTAACAATGTTGAGATTACCGATTACCATGACTGAGGAGTTATAAATGAGACCAAAGAACCGCACACCAAGACACCCTGGAGAAATCCTGCAAAGACTTTATCTTGATGACCTTGGACTAACTCAATCAGACCTTGCTAGGCACTTGGGGTGGAAACCTGGAAAGATTAATGAAATAGTTAATAAAAAACGAGGGATCACAGCTGAAACAGCTCTAGCCTTTGCAGATGCATTAAAAACAACCCCGGAGTTTTGGATCAATCTCCAGTCCAACTACGACCTGTGGCATGCAGAACAAAATCACAAAAAAGTTCAAGCAATAAGTGCTTGATAGAATCGGCATCCAAAATCGTTGAATAAAAAAGGTTACAAATGGCGCACCCCGGAGGACTCGAACCTCCAACCCTTTGATCCGAAGTCAAATACTCTATCCAATTGAGCTAGGGGTGCAATTTAGAATTCTTAAGTCCGAATCTTTTACCACTCAGTTGAGTCGCTGGCAACGGGTATGAGCTAATTTACCCACGGATCTGGTTTTACGGTTTTACCCCTCGATGCGGGTTTGTCTATTTTGGGGAGCCTTCTTTTTTGTACTACGTCCCCGAGATCGAGACTTCATTTCGCCCCCTCCAATCACAAATTTTGTCGTCAGGGGAAAATAGTAATCACAAGCACTTTTGACTTCCGGTGAAGTCGTCTCTGGCCAAGACCATATCTCTACCCGACACCCTCGAGACCTTAGATACCAAACCAACGGAAGAAAATCCTTGTCTCCCCCTAGAATAATAACCACATCCAATTTGTCGGCCATCGTCACAGCATCAATGACCAAAAAAGTATCTGCATTTTTGGCGGGCCTCTTGATTTCTCCACCTAAACTGGCCCAAAAACTCTCAAAATCCGATGATATCTCTTTGTACTCAGGCTTATAATAAAGAATTCTTAAAATTTCACGGTCCCCAACTTGCTCCAATATCTTTTTGTAGTCGGTTCGACCCTCATGGTGCTTCAATCCCGACATTTCAATATTTTCAGCATCAATAAAAATACCCACCTTCTGGAAGACTAGGTGTGTTTCCGATTTTTTTGTGAGGTCGCTTTGTGTCATCGTAGGCCTTTGGATACCAACATCCTGTTAAAGGTTATCCTATGAGAATTGACAGGAGTTAGCAATCCGTTTGATGTTGATTGTTGTGAAAAACTTTGAGCTATTCTTGATAATGACCGTCTTAATTTCCTAGACAGTTTTTTGACATGGCTTGATTGAAAAAAATCCTGTCCTCTTGTTTGCCGACGTTCTTATGAAAATAAAAAACAGGATAAATGCGCGATGCATTATTGACAGAGGCTTCTACGAGTCATATCGAAGGCATTAGCTCCAAGGGAGGGTTGACTTTGTTTACATAAATTCCTGATATGCCGTTTGGATTTTGATTAACAATTGGACGCTCATTATTTCAAACGTTTCTTGTTCCAAAGTCTCAACATATTTTTTGTAATTCATAACGATAGAAGAATTTATTACTAATAACCGATGGAAAAAACCATCATGAATATTTTGAGGATTAACAAATGAGATCAATAAGTTTAGTTCTAATTTTTTTTACTACGTTATCTGCAATTGCCAGCTCCACAACCTACACAAACGACTCAGATTGCACAGTTGAAGTTGAAAGTCATAAAAACGGTACGATTTACTACGTGTCTCAAGGAAATAAAAATGAAGTGGTAGGCATAACAAATGATTTTACCTCGGGTTCGTTTGTTTACTGCGACGATTCTGTTTTACAAATTAATTATTTTGAAGGGAAAAAGGGCACTGGAATAATGATGTCTTGCAACGAACATCAAAATGGTAATGCTGTTACAAGAGGACGAGTTGATATTGATATCATAGATGGTGAGCTAACAAAAATCGCCATTGATGGACAAGTAAAAAAACTTTTTGGTTGGAAGCAAGATACAAAAATTGAATGCCTGAACCTTATTAAGCAATAACCCGACCTGGAATTCCAACCTAGTTAAGATTAGTTCTGCGTAAACACTTTTAACTAAAGAGGGTCCAGCGACTCAACTTCCGACTACTGCACCGCTTGATGTTAGCTCCTGCTATTGGCCTAAAAAGTGAAAAGGAATGTTTCACGCGTCGCGACATTGACTATTTTATGGATTTTAAACGAACTCCATTTTAACTGAGCTGGCATCAAAAGTGTATAAACTATTTTAAAACTGGGTCCTGCCCGCAATTTTTATGAGCCAGAGTTTCTTCTGGCTCATTTTTTATGTACAGCCGTGACAACCGTGTGAATATTCCCTCTCACATTAAAGTCAGCTTTGACTTCAATTTCCCAGGGATCTAATAACTTTACGAGATCATCAAGTATACGATTTGTAATGTCTTCATGAAAAATTTTGAGATCTCGAAAGCTATTGATATAAAGTTTTAGAGATTTCAATTCCACACACCATTTATCTGGCACATAGCGAATGTAAATTGTGGCAAAATCTGGAAATCCACTGCGAGGACAAACGCAGGTAAACTCAGGACAAATAAAATCCACTGAGTACTTCCTGTATTGAGTTCGATTTTCAAATCTCTCAAGCTCATTATTTTCTATAGCTATTTCACCATAAAGTTTGGATTTCGACATACAAGGCTCCCATTTTTCAACTAACTAAGTTTTTTCTTAACCAACCCTTCTCAACTAACCAATTTTTTTCTTAATCAAGTTTTTTCTTGATAGGAGCCCTCTAATAAGGGCTCTACAAAAAGAGGTTTGATAAGGCAGATGACAACTGCGCAAACGTAAACAAACACAAAATAAAAGTGGTTATTCGATTCGACTATACATTGTCAAATTCTAAATTAAGGGCTATAAGTCCTAACCTATGCCTGTATTGAGAGTTGCCCTTTCAATTTTTTTGTCCCTTCTTGTTGTTGGCTGTGCCCAACCCCAAAAACTTGAGTCCTGCCAAGAGGCCGACTGGTTTGAACTTGGCAGAAGAGAAGGGGCCCAGGGGTTAAACTACAAGTACTTGAATGCCAATATCCCCCTAGTTTGCCAACAATCCGATCCCGTGCTGTATAAAAAGCTCTATTTAAGTGGCTACAACCAAGGATTAGTTGAGTTTTGTCGCCCAGAGATCGCCTTTGAGCTTGGGCGGAGCGGACGTGACTACAACCCCATCTGTCCAAGCGACTATCAGGCTACTTTTTTTGACTTTTACCAACGCGGCAAACGCTTTTTGGAGTTAGAAGCCACCAATATTGAACTCAATAAAAGAATTTCTCAGTTATCGCAAAAAATACAGGGAGAACCCCTATCCAAAACTCAAAAGCAAGTTCACAACGAACTCGATAAGCTCCAAAAGCTCAAAGCGGAAAATGACGGTCTAATGAGAAGCTTAGAAATCACTCTTTAGGGAAGTCCTCTTTAAATATCGAAGCAAAGTTAGGAGCTAAACTTAGGGGTTAAAATTAGACCCTGAAATGGATCGTAGAATTTTGTCAGGCTCTTTTATGCTCTTATAGACATAGTCAAACAACATCTCGGTTTTTTCGGATGGGTTGAGATCTCCGCTTTTTCCCCATGTAGAAACTCTGGACTGATGAATAAATTGAAAACATAGAGCTGCGGCTACAGAAATATTAAAACTCTGAGCAAATCCATACATGGGAATCAAAAATTTTTCATCACAGAGAGACAAAGCCTCCTGCGACACTCCATCTTTTTCATTGCCGAAAATTATGGCTGACGGGTGACTCCAATTTATATTCTCAATCTTAATTGTAGCCTCGAGATGAGTTGCGTAAATTTTGAAACCACGCTCTTTGAATTCCCTCAAACATCTTAAAGAGTCTTTATGTCGCTTAATTTGAAGCCACTTTTCTGTTCCCTGAGAAACTCTGGTCGAATGTTTAAATTGGCCATCAGGACGTTCAATAATATGAAACTTTGAGAAGCCAAAAGCCTCAGCACTTCTCATAACAGCACTCGTGTTTCCACTGTCGTAAATATGCTCCAGTACGGGTACAACATTATAAGTTCTATTTTCAACTATTTCTACAATTCTATTCCAACGACTTTCAGTAATAAATGGCAACAGTATCTGCAACTGTTTTTCTATTATTGAAATATCTTGGTTTGGAGCTTTTTTTGTCATCAGTTTGTCGTAAAGTTTTTTACTACTCTTTATATAGTCAAAATTTATATAGTCAAAAAATCACCGTACATATCATAATAAAACTGTGGTAAAGAAAAACAGGCTGTATGCAGGTTTTTGTTATAATATCTTAACTCTAAATTTAGTTCGTCAACTCTCTCAGCTTTAAAGTCGGAGCGAGGGTTCAAATCTTCTGAAGCCCATGTAAATGACCAAGTCCCACCGGGATAGGTAATATTGGTGTAATTGTAAAGACCCACAACTGAAAAGTTTTTACGAATAATATTTAACAACCCCTCCTGGGCCTTTGGAGCTATCCACGCACATTCTCCTTGAGCCACAACTACGCCTTTAGGATTTAATAGTTTTTTCACATTCTGATAAAATTCATCTCCAAATAGTGGGGCACCAGGGCCAATAGGATCCGTTGAATCAATTAAAATTACGTCAAAGTGCTTTTCCGTTTCCTTTACGTATTTAACACCATCATCGATAATCAGTTTCAGTCGTGGATTGTCCAATTCACAGGATGTTGAAGGAATAAAGTCTCGAGATGCTTTTACTACCATATCATCAATCTCAACCATTACACATTCTTTAACTGAGGGGTGTTTTAAGACCTCCCTTGCTGTTCCACCGTCTCCCCCACCAATAATGAGAATGCGTTCTGGTTTCGGGTGAGTAAATAATGGCACATGAGCCATCATTTCGTGATATGAAAATTCATCCCGATCAGATGTCATAACAAGCTCATCGTTTAAGAGCATATTTCCCATGTACTTGGTTTTTACTACATCGACTTTCTGAAAGGAACTTTCTCCTGAAAACAGAACTTCATCTAAAGCCCAGCCCTGTAAGTATTTATCTTGGTGAAACTCCACCACATAAGAAACTCCATTAAGCTTATGAATTTGTGCCATGACTAAAACTCCTTAATTTCTACCGGGCGCTGAGGGAAATTTGTTTTTTTATAGAAGTGATTAAACGACACTTGATACCCACAAGACAGCTCCCCTTCAACACAACTCTTTTGTTCGTATCCATCGACATCCTGGGGAACTAGCTTGTGCGGATCAAAAAAGACTACGTCAAAATTATTTGGCTTAAAAATTCCAATAACTTTATTTAGTGTTGATTTTAGTTCCAAATCTGAAATATGAGCATTTGTTTCAAAGCTGACATAACAACTCATCTCTTGAGGTGTAACATGAATTGTGTAGTAGTCAGTACCACGAATCGCATTTAACGAATAACCATAAGGCTCAAAAACAAAGTCGTCGATGCTAAAACCAGAAAAGATTTTATCAACACTTGTTTTTTCTCTTAATTCAAAAGCACTAAATGATCCACAGCGGAAGATTTCAAGCGTTTCAGGAGAAAGATCGTACATTAGCACTTCTAAAGTTCGATCTGTGGCCAAAGGTTCATAAGCCTTGTTCAAATGATATAAAAAAAGATGATGCTCATCGGCTCCTCCAAACCTCAAAGACTTTCCATCGATATGTAAATTTAACTCTCGAACGTCTTCAAAAAAGTTGGAAGGTTGATAATACGGGAAATACTCATTTTTTCTCTGAAATATTAGTGATCGGATTTGAGTCAGATTGAAGGACTTAAGAATAAACTTAATAGCTTCAACTAAAGTGGTTTGACCACAAGTGATCAAGGTTAATCTGTCGCTCCAAACGAAAAGACTGGATTCAGACAACAAATAAGCCTCACAGTTCTCCCCCCTCATGCTTGAAAGGATTTGAGCCTTGGCTGAACTCACTAATAACTGCCAAAAGCCCAGCCCCTTATCCCTCAGGTCGCCAACAGATGCTGAAAAGACAACTTCTAATTTTTTTTCCGATCCTTCAAATTGCATAAGCAACTATTACTAGATTTTTTTGCAAAAAAAATCAATGAAATGGCCTAGTTTTTGGAACTTTTTACTCACTATAATAATGAATGAGGGCACCTCTCTCGGCGAATACCCTCTATTCAAATGTCAACAGACTAAAGCTTGTGTGCAGCATATCCATGTAGAGAGAGTGTATAGAAAGTGTATAGAGAGTAAAGATATATAGAAGTTAAAGATAAGGATTGAAAATAAGACTTGGAATATGCATAAAGAAGGAACATGCCTATTAGTTTTAGCATAATCATTCCCACATACAATCGTGCGCAAAGCCTAAAAAGAGCCATAGATTCTATAGCTTACCAAACTTACCCCCACTGGGAGTTAATTGTAGTTGACGATGGGTCCACTGATGAAACAGAGGGTGTTGTAAAAAGCTATTGCTATAACCAAATCCACTACATTAGAAACCCCAAAAATTCGGGGGTTAGCTTTAGTCGAAATGTAGGAGTTAGAAATTCAAACTATTCTTGGTTAGCTTTTTTAGACTCAGATGACGAATGGCTAAAGGACAAACTTGAAAACCAAGCTTCGTATATTGAGAAAAACCCAGAAATAAAGTTCGTTCACTGTAATGAGATTTGGATTCGAAATGGAGTCAGAGTCAATGCCAAAAATAAACACAAAAAATACGGGGGTAGAATATACACTCGGTGTGTACCGCTTTGTTGTGTAAGTCCGTCAGCTTCAACTCTCCACAAAGACATCTTCGAAGAGTTCGGGGGGTTTGAGGAATCTTTTCCCGCATGTGAAGACTACGATCTTTGGCTTAAGATTTTTTCAAAATACGAGGCCGGTTATATTGATAAACCACTATTGAATAAATACGGAGGTCACCAAGACCAACTGTCTAGAAAGTACGTGGCTATGGATTATTGGAGGGTTAAATCTCTATTCTCTGCATTAAAACACCTCATCCACAACCTCACGCACGAAGAGATTGACCTTACAACGCAAGAAATTATAAAAAAATCTCAAATTCTTATAAATGGTTATAAAAAACATAATAACTTTGAACAGTTTATTGAAATAAAAAACATTTTAGACAAGGTTCTAGAAGAAAAATAAATTTCCTTGAGATTTTTAATACTAAATCTGGAAACCAAGCCCTCTATGCACGCCCAAACAAGCCTCTATTCAGACAAGTGCAAGCCCCGCTTAATGAAAACCAATCTAGATAAAGGTCTAGTTTTCCTGTTCTAGCTTAAGCCTTTTCCCGATTTTCAGTTAGCCTAAATAGATGAGTCTAAAAAAGTTATTACCTCTGCGAATTAGTTTTATCACGATAAGTCTTATTCTATTGTCTTCCTGTGCGGAAGACACTTATGAGTCAATCTGGGACAGAGAAATATCTATTGCCGATGAGGAGTCATCAGATTCGCTTGAAATAAAAACTTTCAACTCCTCCAGCCTTTACGATCATGTCATAGCTCAAGGCGTCCCCGCCCAGGCCCTAGAAGAAGCCTTTAATTACTACGATCAAAATCAAAAAAACATTAAAAACCGAAAATATATGACAATTATAGACTTCTCCGTTCATTCCAGCGAAAAGAGAAAGTTTATTATTAACCTCGAAAATGGAAATGTAGACTCTCTGCTCTCTGCTCATGGCACCGGCTCTGACCCCCAACACACAGGATATGCGCAGACGTTTTCTAATGTTTCAGGTTCAAAAATGACCTCTCTTGGCTTTTATTTAACAGCCGAGCCTTACTATGGAAAATATGGCCTTTCATTGCGCCTTGATGGTCTTGAAAAACGCAATAGTTTGGCTCGCCGAAGAGCTATAGTCATTCACGGAGCCAACTATGTTAGAGAAGATCGATCTCTTATAGGCAGAAGTTGGGGTTGCCCAGCCGTAGAAATGCCATTGGCAGAATCCGTAGTTCGCCGACTACAACACGGGAGTTTACTATACGCCTGGCACCCTAACTTTCCCAATTAAATCTAGCCAATTAAATTTTTCTAGCTGATAATCAGAAATCTATTCTGATTAAATTTCAGCTTTGATAGCACCAACCCTTTCTTATTTCCAGGACCTTTGTCTGAATATCTACAATTTAACTAACCCTTATACAATCTGTTCCCGTCTTAATCTCAGGTTAGGTTTTAATCCGAAAATCAAAGGAGATAAATTTGTTTAAAATAAAAGTATTATTACTCGCAACTTTTGCAGTTATTTTTTTAACAAATTGTACGAATGATTTTAAAAACTCAGATACATTTAATAACTCACAAGTTAAATCTGACTATATTGTGGTTCTTAAAAAATCTCATATACAATCTTTATTTGTTCAAAACCAACACAATTTAGCTCAGAAAGACCTTGTTGTTTCCACCCTTAATGATTTATCTACTTTGAGCCATTCCGAAGTTGTCCACTCCTTTCATTTAACAATAATGGGTGGGTTAATGAAATTAACAAAAGAGCAATCGGAAATTCTAGCCAAAGACCCTCGCGTGGCTTATATTGAAAAAGATCAAAAAATATCCCTGAATAACACACAAATAAATCCTACATGGGGCTTAGATCGTATAGATCAAGAGAGCCTCCCACTTAACCAGACATACGAATTTAAGTCCGAAGCTTCAAATGTAAATGTATACGTAATAGATACAGGCATCTTAACAACCCACACAGACTTTGAAGGCCGGGCCTTTCATGGAGTAGACACAGTTGATTCTGATCGGGATGCCACAGATTGCAATGGACACGGAACCCACGTCGCTGGAACAATCGGTGGTAAAAGATATGGAGTTGCAAAAAAAGTAAAACTCTACGGAATTAGAGTGCTCGATTGTGTAGGCTCAGGAACCTACTCTTCTGTTATAGCTGGAGTTGAGTGGGTGACAGCTAATCACACCAAACCCGCAATCGCAAATATGAGCCTTGGTGGACCGGCTTCTCAAGCCTTAGATGATGCGATTAGAGCCTCTATTTCGAATGGAATAATTTATGTTGTTGCCGCAGGTAACGAAAACACCAATGCCTGTAACAGCTCTCCAGCAAGAATAACAGAGGCCATAACTGTAGGAAGCACTGATTCCCAAGACCGGCGATCGTCATTTTCAAATCATGGAAACTGTGTTGATATTTTTGCGCCGGGAAGTGATATTCTTTCAGCCTGGTACAATTCCAATAATGCGACCGCAACACTTAGTGGAACATCCATGGCCGCCCCACATGTAGCCGGGGTTACCGCAATGTTCATGTCTATTCGTCCTCAAGCTAATCCAAATGAAGTCTCATCATCTATCATCACGAATTCTGTTAAAGACAAATTAAGTCAGGTCCTTAGTTCCCCCAATCGTATGCTCAACACGGCTTTTATTGGGCAAGAGTTAGATCTAGAAAACAATGTACTTCAAAATGGTGTAAACAAAAAAATAACTTCAAGCCCTCGTGGAGAAGAACTTCACTATCGCTTAATTCTACCTTCTGGTGTTACAAGTTTAGAGGTTCGCATCTTTGGAGGAGCGGGCGACGCTGATCTTTATGTAAAAAGTGGACTCTCACCCACACTTAATCAATACGATTGTCGCCCTTACAAAAATGGAAACGAAGAAACTTGCAATTTTGTTAATCCAAATGAGGGCGAGTATCACATTATGATTCGCGCTTATTCCTCATATTCCAATTTACAATTAGTTGCTAATTACGCCCTATCTACTCAACAACCGCCTAACCCTTGCCCCGTTTGTGAAATATTTAGCGGTGTCCTCAACCACAGTGGTGATCGCCAGTACCAACCAAATGGGAACTATTATCAAACTCTGAAGAGTTCCACACACAACTATACTCTTGAAGGACCAGTAAATACTAATTTTGACTTGCATCTGTACAGATGGAGTGGCTCAGATTGGATTGAAGTCGCAAGATCTATTGGCACAAAGTCTAATGAGAAAATTAACTACTTTGGCGCTCCTGGATACTATCTAATTGAAGTCAGGTCTCTGTCTGGCGCTGGCAACTATCAGCTCTACCGACAGATACAATATTAGCCCAGATCTGCGGATAAAATGCGTCAAGATTTGGGTATTAAGTTTCTTTTCTGGGAAGAATATTATACCTGTCACTTTCTTTCAATAGACTGTAGACATGATTGCAAACCAAACCCGTGATGCGTCGGTATTCACTTAATGTGTCAAGATGAATTGCGCTAGTATTTATGGTGGCCTCTTTTTGCAGAACTAATCGCTCAAGATGCTTTTGTCTCAATTTTTTTTCTAACTTCCGAATTTCTCTTTTTAAAAAAATAACCTTCGAACCTAAATCGACATCTTTAAGGTGAAAGGCACTAATAGACATCTCTGCAGCCTCTAACACTTTCATGTGCATGTGCTTTAACTCTTCCCAGCCTTCATCACTAAAACTCAATTTAAGTGCGTGTTTCTTTTTTGCCAATTCAGACAAGGTATTATCAATAACATCCCCAACTGTTTCCATGTCTGTTACAAAACTCATAATTCTATAAATATCTTGAGTGATCTCACTTGGAGAATCTACCAGCTGACTCAAAAATAAGTTAATTTCTCGATTCAACATATCCACCTTACTATCTCGCTTTTTTATACTGGATTGCATTTCTTCGCTTTCTCTTTCAAAAAGAATTATAGAATCTCTAACCATAGTGACGACTATGTCCGCCATTCTCATGGCCTCCCTATGGGCATGTGCTAAGGCCACAGAAGAATTCTCAAAGTGACTTCGATCTAAGTATTTTGCACCAAACTCATTCACTTCTTTGGGAATAAGAGTTTCAATAAACTTCACGCCCCAATTGATAAATGGATAAAACAATATAGCGGCTACGATATTAAAAATGGCATGAGAGTTTGCAACTTCTCTCATCGGAGTTTCTCCAAATACTAAGGCAGCGAAATGATCCGTAAAAAAGTAAAAAATAGCGACGCTGACAAGCTTATAAAGAAAATGTGCAAGAGCCACTTGCTTTCCCACAGCATTGCCTCCAGCAGAAGCCAATAATGCTGTGGCTGTTGTTCCAATATTGGCTCCATAAACCCAATACAATGAGTCTACCAGTGTTAAATCTCCACTCATTGCAAGAGTCATAATAAACCCTATTGTTACGGCCGAACTGTGAACTATAGCTGTAAAAACTGAAGCCACACCAATAGTTAATAAGGGATTGTCTTTAAACATTTGCAGGGACTGAGAAAAGTAGGCCATATTTTTTAACTCACTAGTCCCCAGACTAATTAACTCTAAGCCCCAAAAAATTAAACCAAACCCCATAAAAACCTGCATGATATATTTAAGTATTCTGTGTTTGGTCAAAAAATAGATTGTAAAAGCTAAGGCAAAAACAGGCAGACCATATTGAGCAATATTCAAACTTAAAATTTGAACCGTAATTGTCGTACCAATTGTTGTTCCAATAATAAGACTCATAACCTGAGCCAGCTTAACGACTCCGGCTGTGGCCAACCCTACCAACATACTTGTTACAGCACCTGAGCTCTGAATAATAACTGTCAAAAAAATCCCAACTAAGACTCCAATAAAGGGTCGATTAGAAACCTTTCCTAAAAGTTCAGTTATTCGATTTGCAGCTATTTTCTGCAAGCTCTCGCTGGCCAACCCCATGCCAAACATAAAAAAGGCAATCCCCGCGATAGCATAAGTAAAAGAGGAGTGAGTTAAATACATACAATATAATTATCGGAGGAAGAGCCTAGCCATAATAGGTTTTGATTTACAAATTTGAGACCTAGACAAAAGTTGTGTATGCTTATTGTTTTGATAGCCAAGATTGCAACTCCCTTTCAAAAGCTTCGAAATAGATTTTCTTTGTGCTGTCTAACTCCAACGGAACCCATACTTTAACAATAACTTGTGGTCGATGAGCTCTGTAACCTAAACAAAAGCCAGAGCCGTTGAAGATTCTCTCGGTGACTTCTGCAATTTCAGACTCTCCCAACCCTTCAAAAGTCCATTTATACAACCGACGTTGGGGTTGTATACCGAGAGATTTAAGATCATCCGCAACTCCAGCTTCCCAAACGGCTTCAATTTCTACTGGCGGCCCAGGAAGAGCATACACCCGAAGATGATCCTTTTGAACTAAAAATGCCATGGCGTGACCCTTCGGATTTTTAAACTTCTGAGCACCAATAGGAAAGGAGCACTGGTTTTTATGGCCAGCAGCTAGGCGTCTATTCATAGCTTTAAACTTTTCTGCTAACTCTTCATAGGTAGCCTTGTCTAAACAAAGCTCTAGACCCAACTCATCAGCAATTACTTCACGGGTCAAATCGTCAGATGTAGGTCCTAGTCCGCCAGTGAACATCAAAATAGAAGCCTGCTCCCTTGCAAATCTAAATGCCTTAGCTATTTTTTTTCTGTCGTCTGGAACTGAAATGTGCAACAAACAATGAATGTTGAGATCTTCGAGTTTTCTAGCAAGATCTGCTGCGTTGCGATTAATGATTTCTCCACTTGTAATTTCTGTACCAATAGTGAGAATTGCAGCATCCATGAGCTGTAAAGTACCTCAGAATGTGAGAAATTCAAGATGTTTCAACGTAAAGAATCTAGTTTGAAGATTTTAAATTTTATAGATTTTGGATGTTGGATGTTGGATGTTGGATGTTGGATTCTAAAATCCTACATCTAACATCAAATAAAGAACTGTGACTTTAGCTTTAACTCAAACTCCAAAGGAGATGCAGTTGACCAAGCAAAAAAAAACACTTAAGAAGCTTCGCAATACAATTTTGTCAAGAGGGCTTGCCCTGTCTAAAATCACACTTCAAACCGGAGCCTTAGCAGCCAAAGAAAATATACAAAAAGTTTTAAACTCCAAAGCCGCCGAGTCTATAAAAAAAAGAACTCTTTTAAAACAAGTTGAGATTGTTACAAACGAGCTTGGGGAATTAAAAGGCTCTCTAATGAAAGTCGGACAGCAGTTATCTGTTTACGGAGAGCACTTTCTTCCCCCTGAAGCCATTGAAGTTTTAAAGACCCTGCAATCCAACTCCCCATCGATAGATTGGTCCATTATGAAAAAAACTTTAGACAAAGAACTCGGCCCCAAAAAGTTAAGCGAACTTGAAATTGACAAAGACCCTATCGCAAGTGCTTCACTCGGGCAGGTATACAAAGCTCGTTACAAGGAACAAGATATTGTTTTAAAAGTCCAATATCCAAACCTGAGTTCAGTAATTGATGCGGACCTTAAAGCCCTTAAAAAACTACTTGGCCTTCTCTCCTTTTTACCTAAGGACGGTCCGATTGAACACATCTTTATTGAAGTCAAAGAAATGTTGCTTCAAGAACTTAATTATTCAGCCGAACTTGAGTCACTCACTCAAATACGAGAGTCCCTCAAGAATGACTCCTGCTTTATTATTCCTAACCCCATAAAGGAATTTTCAACCAGTAGGGTTCTGACTATGAGTTATGAGCCCAGTTTGAGACTAGATTCGATTGAGGCGCAAAGATTGCCTCAGGAACTACGCAACTATTTAGCTGAAAAATTTTTAGAGCTTTATTTTCGTGAACTTTTTGAGTTTGGAATTGTACAAACAGATCCTCATCTCGGAAACTATGGTGTACACATGCCCCCAAATGAAAAGCCTAAATTAGTACTTTACGACTATGGAGCCGTAAAAAAAGTCTCTCCTGATTTCTTTGAGGCCTATAAAAAAATTATTTTTGGCTCGATTCAAAAAGATCGAATAACCTTATTAAAGGGGGCTAAAATTCTTGGCTTAGTAAAAGAAAATGATCCTCAAGAACTTGTAGAGCAATATATAGACCTTTGTTTTATGTTTACTGAACCTTTCTGGAAGGGGGATTACTCTTCTTCAAATTGTCCCCCCGGTTTTGACAAGGCGGGGAACTATAATTACGCTCAAAGTGACCTCCCTCATCGAATCGCATCGGCAGGAAAAAGTATCGTTTTTCGGTTTAAATTTCGCACTCCCCCCAAAGAATTACTTTTTCTCGATAGAAAAATGGGGGGTACATTTACAGTTTTAGCCGCTCTCAGAGCTAAAATAAACGGGAGAAAAATTTTTGACAAAGTGCTTGAATCCTACCAAACCCAAGTTGTTACAAAGGTTTAAATTGTGATTCAAATCTCTCCCTCTGGCCCCAAAAAGAGATTGAGACCTCATTTTTTCTTAAATAAGTTTTATTTTAACTTATTTTGTTGTTGAAAACTCGCTCAAGCAGTTATAATGGATAAGTGGAGATTAACGGTCGACCACGCAACCCAGCGTCGCGTTGACATTTTTTTGTCTCTTCGGGAAGGTGTAGAACATGATTAAAATTTCTGAAAACGCAGCAAAACGAATTCAACAGCTCAAGTCTGAAGAGAATTTGGAGGATTCAGTTTCTATACGAGTTAAAGTTCAGCGTGGTGGATGCTCCGGTTTTTCCTACAAGTTAGATTTTGATAAAAACCTGGATGCTGATAAGGACAAAGTTTTTCAAGATCATGGCGTTTCTATTGTTATCGACTCTCAAAGCCTCCTTTATCTTGTTGGTATGACCCTTGATTATGAGGGCGGACTCAATGGTGCTGGCTTTGTTTTCTCCAATCCAAACGCCACAAAAACTTGTGGATGTGGCACTTCTTTCGCCGTATAGGCAGTGTACTTATACCAATTCCAAAAAATAATCGTCTAAAATTTTGTGAATGCGCCTCATGCTCATACAGCCGCAGCCTCAAGGCTGCGGAACTGCGCGTGAGGTGCATTCACAAAATTTTAGACGATTATTTTTTGGAATTGGTATAAGTTACAGAGTCTGATAGTCTCTGTACATGAACGTACTGCATATAAGCTTTGCCATGTCTTGGAGAGGGGGGGAACGACAGCTTCAGCTTTTGTCTGAAGGCCTTTCTCGCCTAAATGTTAGCAACTATTTTGCATACCCCTTAAAATCAAAAGCCTCGGAAAGAATCAATAAGTCACAATTGCTATCTTTGAACGGACGCAGCTATTTTAATCCTTTCTCGCTTCTAAAAGTTTCTCAATTTATAAAAGAAAAAAAAATTCAAATCCTCCACTGTCACTGCTCAAAAGCTCATAGCTTCGGCTTAGTTTTAAAGTTCATTTTTCCACAACTTATACTTATTGTTCACAGAAGGGTGGCCTTTCAAAGCTCACCCCTAATTCTATCCAAAAAAAAATACTCCTCGCCATTAGTTAATCAGTATATTGCCATCTCAACTGAAGTTAAGCAGCGCCTTTTAGAAACTGGGGTTGAATCCTCAAAAATAGAAGTGATCCCGAGTGCTGTAGATACAACACTATACAATTGCAAATCTCACGAAGGACAGAACTTTGTCCGCTCGCATTTTAAAAATGAGAAAAACATAAGTGACAAATGCTTATATATTGGAACCGCCTCAGCCTTAACAAAAGAAAAAGGTCTTGCCGATTTTATAAGGGCACTGTCTCTTTTGATTCAAAAAGATAACCTCCCTCCATTTGCCGTAATCATGGCGGGGGAAGGCCCCCTCAAGGCCGAACTTAAAAAAATAATATCGAGTCAAAACTTTCCATTCCCCATAAAGCTAATAGGTTTCTGCCACCAAGTTCCTCTTTTATTGGCTGGCTTGGATGTATTTGTAATGCCCTCACACCATGAGGGACTCGGCAGTGTTGCCATTGAAGCTCTTGCTTCCGGTTGCACGGTCATAAGCTCTGACGCCGGCGGCCTTAAAGAAGTTGTCGTAAATAAGGAACATGGCTTGAGTTTTCAAGCTAAAAATATAGAACAATTGTGTGAGCAGCTAGAATTGGCCTTAAAGAATGAGCCACTAAGAAAACAGCTTTCTCTAAAAGGCATGCAATTTGTGGAGAGTCACTTTAGTGCAGACCAAATGGTAAGAGCTTGCTTTGAACTCTATAAAAAGTTATGTGTCAATAATGGCAAAAATTAGTGCTGTTATAATAACAAAGAATGAAGAACTTAATATCAAGAGATGCCTGGAATCACTAGACCCCGTTGCAGATGAGATTATTGTTGCAGACTCTAAAAGCACAGACAAAACTCGAGAAATCTGCCTCAAGTTTCCCAAAGTAAAGTTTATTGAAACAGAATGGAAGGGGTTTTCTCCCACTAAAAATTTTGCTAATGACCATGCTCAGTTCGACTTCATTCTGTCTATAGATGCTGATGAAGAACTATCCCCTGAATTGCAAAATGAAATCCTTGAGCTTAAGCCCCGTATTTTAATGAACCACGCCTACTATTTGAACCGCATCACCAATTATTGTGGAACTTGGATTTACCATTCCGGCTGGTTTCCAGACTATCAACTTAGACTATTTCCTAAAATAGGCAGTCAATGGAATGCAGCACAGGTACACGAACATATAGAGTTTTCTAAACCTCTCAAAATCGACTATTTAAAGGGGCACTTAAATCACTACTCTTATTATACTATTGATGATCATATTGAGCGCATGAAAAGCTACACATCCTTAGGGGCGGAGAAAGTGTTGTCGAAAAATGAAAAGTTTCTTTTACTTAAGGCCGTTCTAAACCCTTGGCTCCGTTTTTTTAAGACCTACATAGTCAAACGTGGATTTCAAGATGGTGCCTATGGGTTTTCAATTAGTATTATGGCCAGCTTTACTGTGTTCCTAAAATACTTCAAGGCTTGGCAAGCCAAAAAAATTAACCGAATACCTTAAGCACCCAAATCCGCGGATAAAAAATGCATCAAAATTTCCTCAAACCCTTGTCTAGCGGGGCTCCGATGAGCCGGAGGCGATCACCCGAAGGGTGACAGCGGCGAAGCCGGAGATGTCCCCGCCAGACAAGGGTTTGAGGAAATTTTGATGCATTTTATCCGCGGCCTTGGGTATGTTGTAATGGCTTGTATAAATTTTTATTATTTTTTATAATCATTTTTACAAATCCTATTTGAATTTTTTTCATTTAAGGTAAAACTAATTTCCTTATAAGCCATAGGGATGTCTAATCAACCGGATGCAAGTCCCTTTTTACACACACAAACACGAAAGTAAATTCAAACATAACATTTTAATTTCATTTATTTTTTTTACAGTGCTCGCAAGCGCCTTGAGTTCAATTGCAGGTTCTTCTGTTGAAATCTCAGATTCAAAAAGACGAATGTTTGAGGGCTTTAGTAGTGATCCCAGAACGGCACTACATAAAGTTCAAAGACAAATTGAAGGTCTGCACCAAGAGTACAAGAAAGCATCAGAGGTCTGGTACTCCCTCCACCTGCTATCGGAAGAAAATTGGTTGGAACAGCTCGAACTTTGGCCCAACGGACAGAGTTTTAAGGAGTACATCCAACAAAGCCTGGTGGTGTCTATAAAATCTACGGACTCCACTCATCAAAATGAGTACGGGTTTCTTGCGTTTCACAGATTGCCTGAATACGAGCCCTCACTACACTTTTATGAAAATCCAGAAAAAATAAACTTTGCAACAGGCCTTGAACTTTTGGATGAGGATGAGGATGAGGATGAGGATGAGCAAAAATTTCAACCCCTTTCTAAGATTCAAACAAAGAATTTTCTAGATTTGTACCACCATATTGATGGTGTTCTAGAAACTCTCACTCAAATCCGTTTGGAAATTGAAATACTCAGAGATCAAATTGTGGCCTTAGACTTCGAAAAAGAGAATGGATACTACGTCCGCCATCTGTCTAACGAAGCCCGATCAACAATTTCACATCTCGCAGATGATGTAGATTCCTTATTTATTAAGATCAAAGATTTAAGAACCCACAAGCTTTTACCTACTCACGATCTTGCAACAAGTCTGGTATACGCTACTAATTACGCTGCTTATCCAACAACTACTGAATTTAAAACAGACGTTTACCAACTTGTTTCATCTATCAAACAAGCAACCCCCCACCTCAGCGAAGTTGAAAGAGCAATAAAATCATTGGTTAAAAAATTGGCAAGTCTTCAGGAGCGCGATGGGCAAGTCAAAAACTACACTCGCGAACAATTTGAAACTTTAAAAGATAAGGTCACAAAAATCTTTTCTGAATTATCCGCTTTAGCTTTGCAGGAGCAAAATGAAATTAATGGAGACTCTTCTGTAAAAAAACAAAAATGGTTAAAGTGGTTTGAAAAAAATCATTCGCGCTACACAGATCTTTTTTATCAATTGTATGAAATACTGGAGTACCAAACACAGCCGGGAACAGATATTTACGAGTTTCAAACAGAAGTCTTTCATGTGGATTCAATCAATAGACAACTGTACAGAAACCTAGAAGCCCTAATGTTTGGCACGATGAATCACTCCCAAGAGTCCACAAACATCAAGGCTTCACATTCAGGCCTAAGTCCCCAATCTGTCGCCAAGTACAGAAGTTCAATTGTCCACCGCATACTCAACTTGCAAAGTCAGAACAATCAAAAGAACTGCGCTCAATTACTCAATTTTTTATAAAAAATTGAGCAAGAGTCTATTGCCCATTATTAAGCAAGTGTTAAACTTATTCGAAATGATTCCCCATGTTGGTGGGTGAACAATTTTGGGGTTAACAATACTGTTGCGAGGGTGAGGGGCATTTGTCTTTTTTAAAAATTGGGGTCTTATCTTCTTTCTGCTTACTTCTATCGATAGTTTCTCGTGCTAATATTGATCCTAAAATTCAATGGAAAACTCTGCAAACCCAAAACTTTGAAATTATTTACCCCGAAGAACTAGAAGACATTGGCCAATACTACGCCAACGTTGCAGAGCGAGTTCACAAAAAACTAGTTCCCATTTTTCGAGATTTCCCACAAAAAACACTTGTAATTCTTAATGACAGCACAGACTTCGTTAACGGGTCGGCCACATTTTTTCCTTATCCCATAATTACGATTTATCTTAATCTTCCCTCTCCCTTCTCTGATATATCCTATTATGATGACTGGACCGAAATGCTTTTTCTTCACGAGTACGTTCATATTTTGAATATGCATCCGGCAAATGGATTTTACCTTCCCCTTAAATATATTTTTGGCAGTGTCGTGCGCCCTAACGGGCTATTGCCGCGCTGGTACTTAGAAGGTTTAGCTGTTGAACTTGAAAGTCGCCTCACAACAAAAGGCCGATTAAACTCCGCTCTGAGCGATGCCATTTTACGAACACTTGTAATAAATAATACTCTTCGAAAAGAAACAATTGATCGAATTAATGAAACTTCTATCCCTGATTGGCCGGGCGGACGCCGTCCTTATCTACTCGGCAGTCTACTAATGAGTGAGGCTCTCAACTCCAATTATTTACCGAACGAGAACATTTACAATCTCAATCAAATATATTCGAAAAGAGTCCCCTACTTTATCACTAACCCCATCGAGCGCATTACTGGAAAAAGTTGGACGTCATGGTTGGATGAAACATATTTAAAAGTTGAAAATTCAGCAAATTATCAACTTCAAATACTAAACCAAAATCCCTCTGGAAATTTTAAAAAAATGAGTTTCAAAATGGATTCGCAAATGAGCCCCAGCCTAAGTCCTGACGGGGAAAAATTAGCATTTGTTGCTGGCAACTACCTAGACAATTTTTTTGCCGTTTACATCTCAAACACCAAGTCTGAACCCGCCTCTCACCGCACGGCTAAAAAAGTTTTTTCTGGACACGGGATAGATCGCATATCTTGGCTGCCTGACTCCTCTGCTTTTGTTTTTTCAACTCTACGTCCCGTAGATAGATTTAGTATTTTATCAGACTTATTCCTTTATGATTTGAAAACGAAAAAAATTAAACAACTGACTTACCGAGCGCGAGCCCTAGAACCCGAGGTCTCTCCCGACGGCAAGTTTATTTACTACGTAAAAAGCGGTGCCAATAGGTCCTCGCTTATGAGATACAGCTTTGAAACTTCACACATTGAAGAAATATGGGCAGCGCCAATTAATCACAGAATCTTCTTGCCCTCACCCATCGGAGGAGACGAAATTCTTTTTGGCTATAAGTCTACAGACGGAAAAGAGCGTCTAATCATAATTAATGAAATCCACAAAGAGCAAAAACAGGTTTTGAACGAAGTCTCCTCTGTTAAATTTTTAAAATTCAGCGACAACCAACTTCTATTTGTAAGTGATGAGTCTAATGTTCCTAACTTGTACAAGTCCTCATACCCATTTTATGAATTCAAAGCCTTAACGAACTCAAAGACTGCAATTATTAATGCTGATTATTCGCTCAAAAATAAACAACTTATAATCTCAGAGCTCACCGCCCTTGGCCCTCAACTATTTGAAGAAATCGAATCCGAAGAAAAAATTCCGCCTATAGTTCCCCACCTTATGACCAGACGGTCGCTCACTTACTCTGAAGAATACCCAGTTAGACAAAAATTACAGCAACCAGAAATGAACTTTTATCCCCAAGAAATTTACGAACACAGGGATTATGTCAGTACAAAGTTTATGCTACCTCAATTTTGGATACCGTTTGTCTATGCAATTGAGGGGGGATATCTATTTCAAGGCTATACAGCAGCTTTTGACCCACTCAGCAAGCAGGGTTATTCACTAGATTTATCATATGATAGCTTAAGCGAAAATATCAGTGGTGTCTTTACTTACAACAACAATATGACCCCAGTGGGAATGAATTTTTCCTATGGGCAAATTAATGAATTTCGCCCAAGCAGTGGACTAAATGTTAAAAGTGAATTTTTAAATGCAGGAACTCACTTTCTAATATCTGACGATAACTCCCTACACGGCTTAGCTGGCGGAGTCTATAGTTCTTCTCAGGATTTTTGGAATCAAGATCTAAATCGAATGGGGATTAGTGCTGGTATTTCTTATACCAATGCTGGACATTTTAATTGGCAGCCACGAGATAATCGCCTATCAGCTAGTCTTTTTTATCAAAAATTTTTTCCAGGCAGAGATTTTATAGACTTTAACAGATATTTTTCTAGAGTTAGGTATGATTTCACTAAGCCCCTCCCCTCAAGACACACCTATACGACTCAGGTTGTGTCAAGTTATGCCCACGATTTAGATCTCAATAAATCTATTTTTATTGGGGACACAAACTTAGGAGCTAATTTTGCCACAAATCTTGTCAATAGCAGCTTCTTACTTCGAGGCTACCCAACGGGAACATTTGTTGGACGCTCAATGACCACACTTAATATGGAATATTCATTGCCAATAAGAAACATCAACTCTGGATTCTCCACTTCTGCTTTTTTTCTAAAAGATCTATTTGCTACAGCCTTTGTTGATGCCCTTACAACAGATGGAGCCGCTTTCAGTGCCGAAAAAAGAGGGTACTACAGAAAAAGATGGGGAGAAGATATTTTTACCGGAACAGGTCTTGAGCTTACACTAAATACAACCGTAGGTTTTCATCTCCCTTTATTTTTTAAACTCGGCCTCTATTATGGCTTCGACACTGCCTATCAAGGAGGATTCAATTCATTTTTGGCTATTGGATTTGGTGGAATATCCTCTCTTGATATTGAGCGAACAAAAAGCCTTCTGCCACATGATCAGCTAAATTTTAATTAAAGACCATTTGGATTAATATTCAACCCGTAAATTAACCCTTTGGCCTTTCTTTGTATCTTTTGCTGGGGCGATTATTATCTTTGCCTTTTTTACTGCTAGCCTTTGCCCCTTGGCGGTGATCTCGCCTGTTCTCTCTATACCCCCCACTCTTACGGCCATCCCTATCTGGAGCCCCCTCCCTACGTCGGCCACCTCGGTCTCTGGCCACATCAACTTCTTCAAGTAAGGGAGCTTCTAAATCAATTAGATTGCCCGTTACAGCGTGAGAAACTTCAGAGTCATCTTTTTTAAGGCTACCTTGCGGCCTTCTCTGTTGCTCGTGAATAACCTTATCCATTTGTTCGGTGAGGTCTACAGTGATGTCACCAAAACATATTAACTGGCACGACAGCCGCCTTTGATCAATAAAGTGACCCGTTCCGATAAGACTCAACTCTTTGGCAGATGGCGGCAATACGTTGTGCTCACCTTCAACAATTTTAATTCTACACTCTGCACAGGATGGCAGCCCATTACATACAGACTTAATCTTAAGCCCTTTTTGGTGGGCCAGTTTCATAACACTTTGATCTGGCTGTATTTCAAATTCTTCACCCTGTGGAAGAAATTTTACTTTCATTTTATCACCTTTATTTTTGCAAACTTTTTCTTACCTGCTTTGATTATGACTTCTTTTGGCTCTGAAAGATCGATCTTGAATTGCACGTCTAGGACTTTTTGCCCGTCAACTTCTACCGCGGCCCCTTGGATCAACCTTCTCGCTTCACTGGTCGAGGAGGCGAGATGAGTTTGAACCATCAAATGACATATCCACAAGGAGTCTTGCGTCTCATAACTAAATAATGGCACTTCATCGGGTAAACCTTTATTTTTGAAAATGCGATCAAACTCTAACTCGGCGTTTTCAGCTTCAACTTTGCCGTGAAAACGACAAACAAAAAACTTAGCCAATTCAACTTTTGCCGTTCTAGGATGAAGCTTTCCATTGTCTAAATCAGACCTAAGGATTTTCATCTCCTCAACAGTCTTATCCGTCAGCAGCTCGTAGTACTTCAACATCAGAGGATCTGAAAGTCTCATTGTTTTACCAAACATTTCTGTCGGAGAGTCTTCTATTGCAATATAGTTATCTAGACTCTTAGACATCTTATGAACACCATCAAGACCCTCTAGAATCGGAACCGTCATTACACATTGAGGCTCTACCCCATAGCTTTTCTGAATATCCCGTCCAATTAATAAGTTAAATAACTGATCCGTTCCTCCAAGTTCTACATCTGCCTTGAGAGCCACAGAATCATATCCCTGAACTAGAGGGTAAAGAAATTCATGCAAACAAATAGAATCTTGCTGAGTAAATCGCTTATGGAAATCATCCCTCTCTAACATCCTTGCCACAGTATACTGGCTAGCTAATCTAATAAAATCCGCACCTGTAAATTTGCCAAACCATGCATTATTATAAGCCACTTTTGTTTTATTGCGATCAAGAATTTTAAAAACCTGCTTGGCGTAAGTTTGAGCATTTACAGAAATTTCCTCAGCAGTCAGCGGAGGACGAGTTTCATTTTTTCCAGTGGGATCTCCAATTAAAGCTGTAAAATCCCCAATCAAAAATACCACGTCGTGGCCAAAATCCTGGAACTGTTTTAGTTTATTAATTAAAACCGCATGACCCAAATGTAAATCTGGTCGGGAAGGGTCAAATCCTGCTTTGACAACTAGAGGCACTCCCTTTTCATAACTTTTTTTAAGTTTACGCAAAAGTTCAGTCTCATTTACAAAATCTACAGTGCCCTTTTTAAGTTCAACAATTTGTTCTTCAGGTTTTAGGGGAAACAACAAACTACCTCGCGTGTTCTACAATTCTAGTTTCTCTAACGACCGTAACTTTAATTTGCCCAGGATAGTTTAGCTCGCGTTCAATTTTTCTAGCTATATCTCGAACTAACATCTTAGACTGATCATCCGTGATTTTTCCGCTGTCTACTAAAACACGAATCTCTTTTCCTGCTTGTATGGCAAATGTTCTAGATACCCCATCAAAACTATTACCTATGGACTCAAGATCTTCTAAACGGCGGATATACCCCTCCATATTATTTCTTTTAGCTCCAGGACGGGATTCTGTTAGGTTAAAGGCAGCCTGAACTAAATGATCTAACAAAGACCTGGCTTCGACCTCTCCATTGTGACACCGGATAGCCTGACAAACATGATCATCCTCGCCATGACGCCTGGCAAATTCAGCTCCTACGGCAGCGTAGCTTCCTTCTACAGTGTGATCGATCGCGCGGCCAATCATATGCAATAGGCCTGCTCGCCTAGCCACTTTTACATTTGCATTTAACTCGCCCGCTAACATTCCTGCAAGGTAAGCCACATCAATACTTTGTTTATACAAATTCTGCATATTTGATTGTCTATATTTGAGAGTTCCCAATAAGTTTTGCAATGAGCTGTGCATGTTCACTATACCCAAATCAAAACAAGCTCTCTCTCCATCTTCTTTTATGGACTCTTGCAGTTTTGTCTTCACCTGAGTAACGACTTCCTCAATTCGTCCTGGATGAACACGACCATCTTCCATCAATTTCAGCAATGTTAAACGAGCAATTTCTCTTCTTACGGGGTCAAAACTTGATATGACGACAGACTCTGGCGTTTCATCTACGATTAAATCCACTCCGCAGGCGGCCTCCAGAGCCCTGATATTGCGCCCCTCTCTACCAATAATTTTTCCCTTCATCTCATCACTGGTTAGTCCTATGATGCTCACGGTTCTCTCTGTAGCCACTTCACTTGCATAACGAGAAATCGCCGTGGTCAATATTTGTTTAGCCTTAAAATCGGCCTCTTTTTTAACTTCTGAATCTATCTTTTCGATTTGCACAGCTGCCAGTCGATGAGCCTCTTCTTCCATTGCTAGCATAAGTTCTTCCTTGGCCTGTTCAGAGGTTAAGCTTGAAATGGACTCCAACTTCTTCTGTAGTTTATTTGTCTGCTCAACAACCTCTGTTTCCATGTTTTTGATTCTCTCTTCAGCAATGACCAGCCTTTCTGCCCGATCCTTAAGATCCTTGACCTGAGTCTGCAAGTCTTCTTCTTTCTTTTTGTACTCTTTTTGAATCTGTACTTCTCGATCCTTTAGCTGCATCTCCTGTTGAGTCAGCTTTTGCTTTTGCTTTTTAATTTCATTTTCAGCATTTTTTCTAGCTCTGGCTTCAAAGTCTTTTGCCTTGGCTACAGCCTCTCTCTCTATTTTAGATACCTGTGATTTAGCTCTATTAACAATTCTCTCAGCTTCTTTTTGGGCAGCTTCCTTTTTTTTATTACCCTGAATAACTGAATAAAAATGCAATAACCCCGCTCCCAGGCCCAGGCCCAAAATAATACTCACTAGACCTGTAATAATGATTTGTGTCTCCATTAATTTAACCTCTTATTGTGAATTGGCGATAAAATAAAATCTTCTGTAACTATAAAGTCCATTTCAACATCATGAGCCTCATGTGGAAGAGACTCCTCTAAAATTTGAAGTTTGTAACAAACTCCAACCTTAACTCCTGAATAGCTTGACAAGGCCTTATCATAGTAGCCCTTGCCCATCCCCAGTCTTTTGCCGCGACCGTCAAAAGCCACTCCAGGAACAAATACAAGAGGACAATTCTCTAATGGAATTTCCAAACAGTCTGAACTTGGCTCAAGTACACCAAAAGAACCCACATCAAAACTGTGAAAACTCTCTGCCAATCGGAATGTTAAATGATTTTTAGTGACAACAGGGAAAGCCCACTTTTGATTTTCAGAAAAAAACAAACCATCCAAAGAGGCCTCATGTTTTAAAGACCTGTATCCAGCGGCAATAGAGGGCCGATACTCTTCCAGCAGAGCCCGACAGAAACTCTGAATTCTGTGATCAAAGAGGTTTTTATCACCCTCATTTAAATGGCTTCTACGCAAAAGTAAATCCTGACGGATCTTTTGCTTTTTGTCTGATGTTAACAACTCAATTCTCTCTATTCAAAGCCAATTCAGTTATCAAGCCGAATTCGCGATATTGGAGAATCTTCGAGGTCAGATAAAATATCTAGAGATTTATTTTCCAAAGCTTTTAGCTTTTTATCAGCCATCTGTTTAAGCAAAGTCATATCTTCAGCTAGATGTAAAGCCGCCAATAAAAGAGCATTTTGAAATGACACATTCTTACCTAGTTCCAATGCCTCATTTACTTTTACATCTACCAGTGAAGCTAGTTGCCGCACCGTCTCCTCATCGTGAGACGATTTTAATTTTAAGGATAAACCCGCAACTTGCACTTCAAACAGGTGCTTTTCCAATTTCATCACCTCAAGTATTCTCTAGGGCTGATCGTAAAATTCTTTCAGACCCTAGTATTATTCATATGATATAAACCTAACTCTGGTCAAAGGAAGATCCTTGGGGCAGGGATAAAATTGTCACAAACTCCATGCGCAATGCGCCATTCTCAGCTACACAGTAAGCCTACACAGAGCTTTAAGTGAATACTGACTTAAATGATTGGGGCTAAATAATTGAATCAACAAATTCTTTGTGCTCAAAGTCCCGCAGGTCTTCAATACCTTCGCCTATGCCAATCATGCGAATAGGCAAGTCCAGTTCATAGGCCAAACCTAAAGCGACACCGCCCTTAGCTGTTCCGTCTAGCTTTGTGAGTATGACTCCACTTAAGTCCAAGGCCTCGTCAAACATCTTAGCCTGCACCAAAGCATTTTGACCTGAATTGGCATCTAGAACAATTAATATCTCCTGAGGGGCCTCTGGCAAAACTTTTTGCACAACTCTTTTCATTTTTTTTAATTCTTCCATCAGATTAGCCTGGGTATGAAGCCTTCCGGCTGTATCTATAATAGCAACATCAAAACCATTAGCCTTGGCAGAGCTACAGCCATCAAAAGCTACGGCGCTAGGGTCCTGCACATTGCCAGGGTTAAAAATCTCCACATTAGCCCTATGCCCCCAAACGTCCAACTGCTCCCGTGCCGCCGCACGAAATGTGTCGCCAGCAATAACCATCGTCTTTAGCCCCTTTGAGGCAAACAGATTGGCGAGTTTACCAATACTGGTAGTTTTTCCTGCACCATTAACTCCGACAACCATGATAATAGCGGGTTTATTTTGCGACCGCACACTCTCAACTAGGGACTTAACTCCCGAAGAGCAACCTTCAAAAATTTTCTGCATTTCTGACTTAATAGCCCCTCTCAACCTCTCGACATCTTGTTTTTCTTCAGTTGATAGATTTTGAGAAAGGGTCTCGACTAACTTCTGCACAGTTTGAGGCCCCAGATCACTAGTGTAGAGAATTTCCTCTAAGCTATCTAAATCCTCCTGATTTACCCCTATCTTATTGGCAAAAACCCCTTTAATTCTACCCCAAAGCCCCTCACGCGTATTGTACAAAGCTTCCTTAAGCTCTTTGGGCTTTGCGATGCTCTTGGGACTTACAACATCCTTGGGCTTCACAGCATCTTCGATTTTTTCGACTTCTTTTTGATCTGATGGAGCGGATGAAATAAGAGGCTCTGACTCTTCCTCAGAAAGTAGTTTAGAAATAACTTCCTTATCATCTCGACTCGTCTTAAAGTAATAACGAGAAAAATAATAAACGACTGTTAGTATTATGCCGAGTAAAATTGTAACGCCAAATAATACCCATATCCATGTTTCTGAAAGTGCTTCCATAGAACTGACTCCAGCCTTTTAGATTTATTAATTACATTAAATTTATGAATTACATTAAAAGTACATCGATTAAAATTAACCTCTGGGTATTATCACAACTCGATTCAAAGCAACAGAAGATTCCTTCCCTCCTTTTTGAGTTGTTCAATCTAACTTATTCACTCGATTGTATTTTACCCAAATCCGCGGATAAAATGCGTTAAGATTTTCTTTTTGTTAGACCTTCCAAGTGCTTGTTGCAAGGCGCCACAAGCTCGCTAATCAATTGCAACCTTAACGTCCCTTTTAACGTCACTCCTACCCCCCTTAATCCTTAAACCCAAAATTGAGAGCCTCAAAAACTAATTTTATATCAAAAAAATAGCTGTAAAATGGCCTGCATAGACAAGAGAAGATTAAAGAGTTATTGGTAATAGTTTATGATTCAAGCTTCTGGAATAAAAAAATCATATGGGCACAAAGTACTACTTGAAGATGCCACCTTTTCTCTGTCCAAAGGCGAAAGAGTGGGGCTTGTGGGTCGGAATGGATCCGGAAAATCTACTCTTTTTAAGATCTTGCTTAAAAAAGAAGATTCTGATGATGGAGCCATTTCCATGCCTTCTGGATACAAATTGGGACACTTAGAGCAACACATCAGTTTTAGCCAAAATAATCTCCTGGAAGAGTGTACACAATATTTACCTCCCGGACGTGAACACGATAGTTACTTGGCTGAAAAAATTTTATTTGGTCTCGGATTCAATCAAGAGGATCTTTGCAAAAATCCAAAGGTGTTTTCCGGGGGTTATCAACTGCGAATCAATCTGACAAAATGTCTACTTCAAGAGCCCGACTTGTTGCTATTGGATGAACCCACTAACTATCTTGATATTTTAAGTTTGCAATGGATGAAAAAATTCCTAAACAATTTTCCTGGAGAAGTCATAATCATTACCCACGACAGAGACTTTATGGATAGTGTGACGACACACACTATGGGGCTTCACAGAAAAAGATTGAGGAAAATCGAAGGTTCGACAGACAAATACTACACTCAACTTCAAATTGACGAAGAAATCTACGAAAAGACTCGAGTGAACCAAGAAAGAAAAATTGAAAATATGCAAAGATTTGTCGAGCGCTTTCGTGCAAAAGCCAATAAAGCCACTCAGGCACAATCTGTAGCTAAAAAAATTGAAAAAATGTCCATCCTTCAACAGCTCGACAGTGAACAGATCATGGGCTTCCGCTTTAATTACTCAGAAACTCCTGCCAAACGCCAACTAGAAGTTAACAACTTGACATTTGGATTTGACAAGACTCCTTTATTCTCAAATTTGAGTTTTGAAGTGAAATCAACTGACCGCATAGCCATAATAGGAAAAAATGGCAAAGGGAAAACAACCCTGCTAAATGTTTTAGCCAGCAAATACCCTCCTTTAGAAGGTGGATTTAACTTTCATCCCACAACAAAAATAGGCTATTATCAACAAACTCACAAAAAAGACTTACTTCCAAGTGCCACTGTAGAAGAAGAAATCTCAAGTGCAAACATTGAACTCGGAACCTCTGAGATACGGGGTATTTGTGGTGCCATGATGTTCTCTGGGGATGATGCTAAGAAAAGAATTTCTGTTTTATCAGGAGGAGAACAAAGTCGAGTTTTGTTGGGAAAAGTTTTAGCTCAGCCCAGCAACATATTGATGTTAGATGAGCCGACAAACCACCTTGATATGGAAGCTATAGAGGTTTTAACTGAAGAGATTGATGCTTTCCCAGGGGCCGTACTTGTCGTCACTCATAATGAAGCCTTACTTAAGCGAGTGGCCACTAAACTGATTGTTTTCCGACAAAGTGGCTGTGAAGTGTACAATGGAAGTTATCAAGAATTTCTTGAAGAATTTGGCTGGGAGGAATCCCCCTCTCGATCTCAACAAAAAAATAAGACTGAACGTAAAGACACCAAAAGACAAAGAGCCGAGCTGATCCAAAAAAGGTCCCGAGAACTCTCTCCCCTCAAGTGTGAAATGGAGGACCTAGAAAAACTTATTGAAGAAACCGATATACGACTCAAAATCTTGCAAGATGAAGTTATGATAGAAATTGAAAACCCCTCCGGAAAAAACCAGATACAAGAGACCTACAAATCTATTGGCCAATTACAACTTAAACAAGAAGCTCATTACGATAAACTTGATAAACTGTTAAAGCTCTATGAAGAAATCTCTCTAGAGTACGAAAAAAGTCTGGAAGGTCTATAAGACTCTATAAAAAATTATTTTCGCAAGGTTAGCCTTGAAGAGTTAGCAAAAAAACAGCCGGATCGAGTTACCAAAATTGTTGGTTTTTTTTCGTTGTCCAATAAAACATCGACACTTTGAGACTGTCCACGCATATTGATAACATTAAACACAGGTGGATAAAGATGGATCTCCCACCTTTCTCTCTCTAATTCAAGATCAGCTATCAAATCTTCACCCTCTTTTATATTCGCCGATTGAACCAAGGTCACGATTCCACTTTTAATTTGTGAGGATTTAAAAACTGACTCGTAAAAATTTATTTTTTTTATGGCTCTAACCAATGCCAGGGCACTAATCATTGTAAACAATAAAGCTGGAACCAATATCCAAGATCGCACCCATCCATCAGGAAGCCCTCCATAAAACAACAACCCAAATACGACACTTGCTCCCAAAAGTACAAAAAAAATAAATATTCTTTTTTGTAATCTAAACCCATGTAAAAATCTTTGAAGTTCTTTTTCAAGCATCAAATCCTACCCGTATTTAGCCCTTTTAAGGACTTCCATCTCAGCCATAAAAAATAAATGACTCCGGCAAAAGCTCCCCCTAGATGCGCACCATGCCCAATTGGCAGGCCTCCTCCTTGAGATTGAGTATAAAGCCCCCAAAGATCAAACCCGACAAAGGCTAAAGCTCCAAAAATAGCAGGCATGGGCAGAATGCCAAAAAACAATATTTTTTCTTTAGGAAAAAGCAGAGAGAACAATAAAATAATTCCTGCAACTGAACCTGAGGCCCCCAAGGCTGGTAATTCAGGCTTGTCTAACAAAAAGTAAGAAGTGACAGCGTGGAGGAGGTTTCCTATTATTCCAGCAAATATATAAAACAAGAGTATTCGACGCCTTCCCATAAAAACTTCCATAAAGCCACCGAAACTTTTTAATACATACATGTTAATAAAAATGTGGAATAAATAAATGTGAGAAAACGCAGGCGTTAAAAGCACCCAATATCTACCCGACTCAAGAGCCGACCAGCTGATTAGAAAGTTTTGACTCATAAAATCCTGTGGAAGCCAGCCCAATCTCCACGTTAAATAAACAGCGATATTGATGGCAATTAACAGGGGTATGGCAAAGGGTCTTTTATGTCTTCGAATCTGATACATCTTTAACAACTATACACAATAATTTATAAAAATTTAGCCAAAAAAGTTATGTTTAAGATTTTCTCACCTTATTTATCCTATTGTATTACCCAAATCTGCGTATAAAATGCGTCAAGATTTGGGTAATAACATCTAACCCCAAAATTGGACAAAAACTTAGACTTTCGCTATAAATTATATTTCGATTTAACAAAAGAGAGTCCATTATGAAAAAGCTTATATTCATTCTACTTCTGACCCCACTTTTAAGTTCTCTAACGATAAGTAATGTGGCTTGCACTTCAAAATCGAATAAAACGCTGCCTGACATTAATCCCAAAACCGGTGCCGTATCAGTCATTCAAGTTGGAACAAGCGAAACTGAAACTTATATTAATATCCTTAGAGGTAGGCACGCTCAGTATAAATACCAAGTGGAATCTCAAGGAGAACTCGTCGGAGAGGTCACTGTTTATAAGACTGTACGACTTGATCCTTCGCAGCACTGGATCGTCGATAAACTTCATATTTCAGACCTCAACCCTCATATAATGTACAATCTGATCATCCACGATGAACGCTACAAAAGAGTTGTGGAAACTCGACAGTTTTCTACATTTAACCTCGATCGCAGAAACCTACAATTTGTAGTGGCTTCCTGCATGTCAGATCATCACAACTTTGGACACGTTAGAAATAAAATTTGGCAGCAAGTTAACAAACTTAATCCTGACCTCATTCTGCTCTTAGGAGATAACGTATATGTGGACAATTTAGATTTTATAAACCCCAAAAAAGTAACTGCCCAAGATATATGGTTAAGATACGTTTCAACAATTCGCACTGTGCCTCTTTACAATCAAAGAAAATTAGTTCCTGTGCTTGCGACATGGGATGACCACGACTACGGATTAAATAACTCGGATAAAAACTTTAGCAGTAAATGGCATGCTAAAAATGCCTTTATGGCTTTTTACGGATCTCCATCTATCAAAAGTGTTGTAGAATTTCACAAAGATAATATCTATTTTCAGTTCCGGGGCTTTGGCCAGCGCTTCCTTTTTCTTGACAACCGATTTTTTCGGGAGCCTCTAGTTCGTGGATCAAATCGTGCATCAAAAGATGCTTTCGGATTTTTTGGAAAGGAGCAGCACACCTGGGCGATTTCAAAGCTAAATGAAAGCCCGATGCCAACATGGGTAGCCAGTGGTGGACAATTCTTTTCTCCTCCTTTTAAACTAAAAGATGGTCGTCAGATCAACGAATCATTCATGAACGACTACGAAAAAAACCATAAAAAGTTTGTTAACGATTTGAAGGCGTCACCTTCTCCCGTGGCCTTTCTATCAGGAGATATTCACTTTTCTGAAGTCCTAAAATTAGAATCTGAACTCTTGGGTTACGAAACTTATGAATTCACTTCAAGCCCCATGCACGCATTTATCTTTAGAGCCAATGAAGAACAAGATGAATTTTTTGAAAATCCAAGAAGAATCCATGCCATTAAAGATTATAACTTTTTATTTGTTGAAAGCAGCATTGACAGTGAAAACAACTGGAGCGTGAACGTTCAATCTTTAGGACCAAAATCTTCCAAACCTTTCTTTAAAGATAGTTTTAGAATTAAAAAATAATGTGAATTCCAAAAATTGATATTCTCATTTAACGAGATATGGGGGCACTAATAGTAAAAAATGCAACCGTAGACTCTAATTCAAAGAGGTTTGCAGTGCTCGTATTCAATTGGCTGGCATCGAGCTGATTAAAGGTTTGTTTAATAAACTCCAAATTAATAGATAGCCTTGACTCAAAGGTTAGTCCAAAAGATACTTTTATCCCACTCCCAGTGTATTTGATATTTCTTTCGACATCTTCTAATGTATTTCTAAAATAATACCCTGCATAGGTTCTAATTTTTTTCCATGAATAATTAACTCCAGCACCCCACATGTAGTGAGTGTAGTCATTATTGTTATCTTCAAACAAATAAGGGCCACCAAAATGAAAGTCTAGATAGAAAGCCCATTTACCTAAAGAAAAGCCACCCTTTCCGCCTAAAACTGAAGCCATTTGGCTGTCGGAAAAGTTATCTTGTTTTATACTCATTTTACTATAGCCAATATAAGGCTCGACAGAGAGTTGGACGTTGGCCAAGCTTGTCTCAGAATTAAAGAGCCAAAAACCTAATATAAATATAAAATTCTTCATGAATCCTATTATTTGACTGCGTAGTAATTATGTCATCACATCTTGTAAAAACCTTAACTTTTCTGGCCTTGTGGCTTTTCACTACAACTTCCTTTGCCAGTTCCCCCTCCTACGGAGTTTATGGGCTCCACACCACAGGGTCTACAAGACTCCTAGGCATGGGAGGGGCCTTTGTGGGCCTAGCCGATGATGCCAGTGCTGTTTTATTAAATCCAGCAGGAGTTTCAATGTCGCGATGGAGCTTTGATATGCAAAGTTCCACCAATCGGGTCATTAATAGAGAAGGAGACATAAATTTTGATGGGAATCCAGATGGAATCCCCTACATATTCAACTATGTCACAGCCGGAATTAACTTTGGCAGATTAGGTTTGGGGCTAGGATACACAACCCCTTTTCAACTGCATCATTCACTTCCTGGTGGAGCTACAAAGTATTCAGCAAAAATTGAGAGCCTAGATGTTAGCTTGTCATTTTTAATGTGGAAAAACCTTTCCTTGGGTTTCACTCTGCACAGTGAAACCGCCACAATGGGGGCCTCATCCGCAGCTTTACCCCTTTTAGAAGATTCTGATAGCCAGCTGTCCACAACCTTCGGTGTATTATTTAGGCCGGATAATCGATGGAAGTTTGGCATTACCTACCGAGCTGGGCGTGAATACAAAATTAATTCTAACTTAAATGCAGAAATCCAAAATGAATTTGGAAGCTGGTTTCAAAACATGTCTATTGCAGACAAATTAAGCATGGGCTTTTCTTTCAAGTTGAACCAAAACCTAATCCTTGTTGGAGATATTGACCACTACTCTAAACAACAAAACGTGTTTTTAATTGGTAGCGACATAAATAACTCCTCACAGGAGCTCTTACATAAGAATCACATCATTTGGCACGGTGGATTTGAGTTTTTTGTTCTCAACAAGAAGAATATTGAATTTATCTGGAGAGGAGGAGGCTACCAAGAGCCCTCCAGACTCAACTACACAGAGCCAAGACTCCACTTCACTATGGGTGTGGAACTAAGAATGGGCCCCCTACGTTTGAGTTCCGCCTACGATCAGGCTAAAAATTTTACCAACTACTCACAATCGATTGGTATCAGCCTAGTTGATCTCAAATAAACAAACTTCTCACGTTATTAACAAATTTTTGTAAATTTACCAAATGACATCAAACAAAAAAAAAGCCATAAAGTCGGCTAAAGGGGATTATAGCATTGTTTCATACAAAACTAAGCCTTAGGTTTGCTTTGCTATTTATATTTTTTTACTCTCTTGTGGGATTGACAGGATTGACTCATTCTCATGCAGCTCCACCGCCAATGCCACAGACCATAAAAAAAATTATTAACAAATGTAGCGAAGCCCTAAAAACTTCAGTTCTTGGCAAAAAATCTCCACCTAATTCTGCCAAGTGGATAACTTTAGAAAATTTCTATCCTGAAAAAAACGTAAAAATTCGGTTTAAGATTTATGGATTAAACCCGCAAACAAGCCTTAGAAAACCCCAGCGAATCCTCTACATCTTTGGCGGCTTGATGACAGACCTCGAAAGGATTGACTCCTACGCCAAAACAATCAATGGCTTTTTAACACCAATACTTAAGGATCCCAATACCACAGTTGTTTCTGTCGAGCTCTTGGGTCAAGGCAAAACCTATCTGCACAACAAACACAATTTTGGCGAGAGCACTTTAGGACAAATCGCTGCAATTCCAATTGAGGACAATATCCAATTAGCTGCTGAAGTTATCGATCAAACGCTTCGTTCATGGAATCTAAAAAGCGACATCGAAAAGGGAAGTCTCCGTTTAGAGGTTTTCGGAAAATCTTACGGGGGAAAAATTGCTAATGCCATTTCTAAAAAAATGGAGCAACAACCTAAAATGCTTACGCTTTTTGATCCCGGCGTCATGACTTGGTTTCGCTTTTTATACCCTGACCTGAGCCAACGCCTGTATTTAAACCAAAGCTCAAAAGAAATCCTTGGTCACATGATAGCTGGAGACATTAAAGATTCCTTAGCTGGCATTATTCACAGCCGCAGTGAAGAATGGCGCCTTGACGCAGCCACATCCTTAACAATTGGGCTTACAGATTTCGATGGTACACAAGAAATTATCGGCGTCTCAACTGAAACCGAGGTTCTGCTGGTAGTTCCTGGGCAGCATGAGGGAATCATACCCAGACTGATGACCTATGAAATGATAAAATCACGAATCTCACAAGGTGGAAAAATTAAAGTCCTATTTATTCCAGAAGCCTCTCACAACCTTTACCTTTACTTAAATGAAAGCCCTCAAATAAATAAGTTATTCGCTCGCTTTAAAAGGGATGTCGAAAGTGGTGTCTACGATGATGGTTTTTACCAAATAATGGGAAACTCCATAAAACCTCTCAAAACATCAGATTTTCTAGAGTTTGCAATTACAGACACCCTAGAGTGGACAAAAATAAATGACACCTATCTTCATCAGTCTTTTGCAAAATTTAATTCCTTTTTGCAGTGGTTACCGTGGAACCTCACAACAGGTGTAGGGCTAAACAAAGTTCTCTATTTAGCTGAAAAAGAGCTTGAAGAAGTCAGGTTCAGAGAAAAGGCCTTATCATCTGAATGACTAAAAATATTCAAGCATATGCCGACCTTTTTAAACTCGCAGCCCCTATCTGACAAAAGTATTGGGTAGAAAGTAAATGAAAGTTTTAGAATATTAAATCTAAAATAAACTCATTATTGCATTAAACATCGCCTGGAAATCAATGCCACTATCAACCATATAGGAGTTCACTCGAGCTGCTTGATTTTCAATTTCATCATAAAAACTATAAAATGAATATCCAGCTCCTCCAACTAGCCCACCTCTTGCCATATAATAGGTTCCTGCATTAAAGCGCATTCGGCTCATGGCTTGAGTATGATCCAATCGGGCAGCTTGAATAACTAATTGCGGATCTTTTTTCCTAAGTTGTTGTTGATAAACATCGACAAGTAAATACAATTCATTTTGCGCTTCTTCGAGGGCTTGCATTCTTTTTTTAAAGTGCTTGGGATCATCATGCTCCCACTGAGAAAGAATTATATGTTCAGCATTTGCACTTGTTGAAATAGCTTTTTGGTCCCTAATTTGCGCGAAAAGATTTTTTAACTCTTCAAGTTCTTCATTTATCTGTAATAATTGGTTTTGGACTCTTTGACTGTCATTTTCCAAAAGAATTCTGGAGTGTTCCTGTAGGAGCTCCCTATACAGCTGACTAATCTCTTCGGTTTTATTTAATTGTCTCTCTAATCCAAATGCCTTCAAACTGTCATTTAAAACCCTTTCTTTACCTTCAACCTTAGTGATAGTTGAAGAGAACGAACGTTGACTACTAAAAGTACGCCCTCTCGAAAATCTGTCCAAACGATCAACTAAAACGTCATGATAACTTAGTTCTACTGCATCTGTATCGCTTTTGACCTCTGTTTTCGTTGTTAAATGTGTTTTCCCATTGGCATCCGTTCTCGTAACAACAGTCGTTTCAGTGTAGTCATAAGTCACTCTTACTTTAAGACCTTTAACCTTCTCTTTCATGAGATCCATGCGCTGCTCAACTAAAATGGTCGAACTTGCCCTATGCGCATGATGAAGAATTCGGAGTGTCTCCGGCAAATAATCACCCAAAGGTTTGGGAGTGAGTCCACTTCTTAACCGTATCCGATCTCGAAGCTGAATCAGGTGCTCCACCATAGTTTCTGCTTGAACCATAAAATCTGTACGCTGAGTACCCTGAAGAGCTTTTTTAATATCAATTTGCTTTGCAATCTTATAAATATCTAAACCTTCATGCTGATGCCAGCCCCCGGTAAAGATATCCTGACCTCCAAGTATTTCAGTTGTTTCTTGGCGAATTTTTTTTCTTAATTCCAACACTTCACTCTGAATTTTCTGAAGAACAGCTAATTCTTCAGGGAGTGTCTTTAGTTCACGAAATTCCGCACCGTAATGTCGAAGAATTATCAATAAGGCATCAATGTATTCGAAGCCAAGACGAATTTGATCAAAATATTGAATAATTTTTTTAACCTTGAAATAAGGATGATTTAGACGTTGGTACCATGTGCCTCTTGTTACTCTATAAGGCTGTTTATTTAGAGCCGAAGCCACAAGATCTCTTTCTAACTCTTTAAGAGCATAGGTGTCTGTCCCTCCTATGACGCCACCAATATTGTTGAGGTGACCAGGCCCATGAAGATCTACATTATTTGACATAAGAACAGTCCACGGATTACTCTCGTTAGACCAAAATGCACTGTTGGCTTTAGAATCTAACAGTTCATTAAATGCGTACAGTCTATTTTTTTGCAATTCTGTAGCTTCAATTTCGCCAAACTCAATTTTTTGTATAATAGTTTTAAAATGTTTTTTATTAATGGGCCCCCAGGCTTCATTAAATAGACTTTCTGGAGTGGTTAAAATTAGTAGTCGAATGTCTCTCAATGCATCAGAGAGCCCCTTTCCCCCAGAATCAAATGGTATATCTTCCGTATTTTCCCTAGATAAAAGAGTTAATAAGTTCTGGCAGGATTGCTTTCTTGATTTTGGAGAATCAAATCATATTTGATCATAAAACCACTGTAATACCCCTCGATTTTTAGAAAAAGGATTCCTCTCTCCAGCATGAACTGTATTTAAAACATTGCTAATCAAAGTAACGAATGTCAAAGTGACAAAAAATGTCTTCATCTCGTCTCCAAAGATCAAATTTAAATAGGGCTACCATTGATCTCACATAAAACTCATTAATTCCGACCAAATTCGGAGCAATCTTTAGGCCAGGATTACCGTGTTGACTCATTTAAAAATGTAACTGAAATAATTAGCTATGAAGCCTTAAATTAATTGTTTAACTTGTTGGCTTCTATTTTAATTTTTTTAGTTTTATTTCAAACCCATTCTTAGTTTAAATGGATTTAGTTTTTTCTTTTTTGTATTAACCTTTCCCTCTACTCTGCAGTTATTTTGTTTGAGTTTGGAACTCTTTCAAATGGTGTTTTCGGTTCATCAAACTTTTTTATTTTCCCATTAATACGAACCTTTTCCATTAATTTCACTATTGGTATAAAATAATTTTAAAGAGGATTTCAATACTTCTTGTAAATATCATTCATAAATTCGACTTCCCTAAAAGTACTGGACAAATTTTAGTGAACGATTTACCTCCAATAGGACGAGAGAATCGTGAAAAATAAGAAAGGTTCAAAAAAGTCTTATGTACAGGTATTCGTATTAAACAAGAATCTGTGGCACGGTTGATGCAGAGTGAGTTTATAGTGACCAAGCTTATGAAAACTACAAGGATAGGCCTAACACTGTCACCTTTGTTAACAGTCGCAATGCTTTTTTTGTTGGAATTGGCGCAGGCAGGAACCCGTTGTGCTGCGATCTTAGATACGCAACAAACGTACTGGTTTGAAGAGTATTTTGCCAAACTTGAGAACGGCGCGCTCGTGATGTCCGATGGCCTTAGTTTCCAAGATCAAATTCATTTTACCCATGTGCAATCGGTTGACAATTCCGGACTAAGCGCGATTCAGATCGGCGACAAAGCTATTGAAGTTGAAATAAAAATGGCAAAGAGAGTTTTGCTGGGAAGCAAACTTTACCAAATATCTGACCACTCCCTTCTTACAGATTCTCTAAAACATCACTGGTCGCGCCCAAACCTCAGGAGCGCATTCTCAATCGCATCTGGGAGTGCCATTAAAGATCGTACGCGTCTCCTACGTTGGGCCGCCATGAGTTTTGTTAGCAAGAATCCTAATCCAAATGTTCAAACAAAAATGGTGTTGAGAGTTCGATCTTCGGACCGAAAGATTCATACGCTTTTGCAGGAGTTCCGATCGCAGCAAAGATCAGATTGGGTTTCTTTGTATGTGAGAAATTTTCAGAATATAAGTGGCGGGAAGGACATTGTAAGCCTTTTACAGGAAGATGCATTAATCGAGGCAGTTGGATTTATTTTTGAGAAGACTAACAACATGGAGATCAAGGGACCGATACAGATTAGCAAAGAAATCGCTTTGGAGTTTGCTCTAACGAACGACTATAAAATAGCGGAAGAACTTCTGTTCGATGTACACAGAGACGGATTTGACAGACTTAGCCCCGTATTTATCAACAGATTAGGCGAAAAAGAAAAAATCCCTCCTGAAGTACTCAGAAGGGTTACCGCCAAGTTCTTTGCTTCAATGAAAAAGCGAGAAAATCAAGAAAAGGCAAGGTCCGTTATTTTATCCGGTGAACAGAATGTTAAAGAGGAGTTGGCACGATTTGATTGGCAAGCAGAAGTCAACTTTCAGGGGCGGGTGAAAATGGAAGATATTATGTCTGCTATTGCTAGCGGGCAGATTCCGGTGGAGCGAAGTGAATTTGGTGAGCTGCACGGGCAATGGGCCCACCACGCTCAGATTCTCGCCGGCCTTTATGACTTGAGCCCTTCTGAGGTTCAGATTGCCAATGCCTTTATTAGGATTTATGTCGCCGGTGGACATTGGATGGGAACTGGTAACATAGTGACTTTTTTCAATTGGCCACTATGGAATCAGTTGTTTGATTCCCGATCTGAGAATTCGGTCCATAGTAATCGATTTTGGAGAGACCTCACATCCCCGTGAGAGAATTTTTCTAATTATTTAAAACTGGTAGCGGAGGAGGGAATTGAACCCCCGACACGCGGATTATGATTCCGCTGCTCTAACCAACTGAGCTACTCCGCCTCACTAGACGCACAACTTTGAAGTTGGCAATTATTAACATCAGCCTATTATTAGTCAATCACAATGAGTGGTTTTCCACCCCCATCCAAAAAGTGAGCCTTTCCAATTTATGCAACGCATATAATTGCGCGCGTTTTGAGGCCTGATAGTTTGTGAGATTATGACTTTTGTAATAGCTTTTATCTACACAGCCCTGGGGAGGGCTGTGTAGGCTTCCTAAGCTTAAATAAAGCTGAAGCATAAATATCATATGGACTGTTAATATTTTTATAGCAGTCTTGGCGTTCGGACACAGTGCCAGCGCCACCATAAAGGGAGGGGAAGATGAAAGCTCACCAAATCGGGATGCCGCTGTTTTTGTCAATTCTATCTATACTACTAGGAGTTAACACCAGCCTAGGGGACCAACTTGCACGTTCTGTGGCAAGCTCAACTGAAAATGAGGCCCCGTTAAGCGAACTTAAACAGCTACGTGTAGTTGGCACCGACCTGCAGCCAATTGCTGGAGCCGTGGTTCTTTTAGGAAACGAACTCGACTCCCCCTTTAAAGACAATGTGGTTCTCACTGACGAAAATGGAATTGTTGATATTCCTGTGGCATGGGACCAAGCCCTCTCAGTAACCTTAGAAGCTCCTGGTTACATACGCACAACCTATCTTCGCGTTGAACCCACTCCTCAAACTTTCGAACTTCGAAAAACTGAAGGCAAAGACTTTATTGAAGTTAAGGGAACAACAACTGATTACGGCCGACTCAGAACAGACGGCTACATTGATTTTAGCCTCGTCATTCCCGCCTTTACTCAAAGATCAATTATAGACTTTGATATCAGTTCTGTAATTAGTCCTGAGTCGGACGTCATCTCCGTTGCTGGCCAAAGAATCGCTCTGCCCAGTAACATTAGCCTACCCAGACAAAGTGAAAGCTATATTATCCCAATCACTCTAGACAAACCCATTTACAGATCTTACGTAAGAGATCCTGGTTTTTATAAAATATTTGCAACTCATGGAAGATTCCCCTTTAAGAGAGTCGTCGACAAGCTTCGCAATGGGAACTCCATATTTGACATTATTAATGACTTTGAATTTCTTGGTGGTGGGCAAAAAGATCTTCAAATTGATAAGTCTGTAACTCATCAAGATATTTCTATACGCCAAATTGCATTTGACCAATCATTTGAAATTAAAGCTCCAAACTATGCACAAAACCTAGAAATGATAAGTTTAGCGATGGTTAATCAAGGCGGGTACTTCTACCCCGCTGACCTCAAGCGAGTTCCGGCAAGAGGGAACATTCGCTTAAAATATCCAGCTAGCCAAAAAGACACTTATGTATTGTCCGCGCTAATGGATAAAAATGCCATACCTGTTGATGCTCACCGAGAATTAGAGTCCATAGAGTTTGATAAAGTTCTAGATTTAAAGAGACTTTTTATGTTCCCTCACAACGACCTCTATTCACTACAAAATATAGCTAAAGGCAAAGGCCCCGGTTTAGCCTTAAGCCTCTCTTTTGAAAGACCAACTTCCAACTCTACAATTTCATTCTTAGACTTTGCAGCACCTCCTCGTCATGTAGACGATACCATTCACCTAACCCCTCCTACTGTTCAAAGTGAAATTGCCTCCGTTGCCACTTATATCACTCTATCTGAAATTGAAAGCATTGGTTCAGGTCAAGTGACAACAGAAAAGCGGACTACCCTTTGGGAGCTACTTGCTGAAGGGTGGATACAGCAGGCCAATCTTCCACATTTGCCAATGGACTTACGACCTAATAAATCGTATCGTTGGGAAGTCCTTTACCTTGGCCAAAAAGGATTCAGAGCTTCAACGGGGGGTCATCTTCTAGATGGTATCACGCACATTTCTCGCAGTTCGATTAACTTTTAGTTTATTTTCCCTGCTTATGCTTTCGGCCTGTGCCTCTCAGCAGCACAGGTACGATGGCTACTCTCCTATTAGCCAAATTTTTAATGACGAATTTGAAGTCGTATGGAGAGCCTCACAAATTGCATTACAAAAATACCCCATAAAGGTTAATAATATTGACAAAGGTGAACTTGAAACTGATTGGGTGCAAGGTTATGAAATTTGGACTCCTCCTTTTCAACCTAAACTCAAGCCAGGCGGAACCCAATATAGAATGAGTTTGCGAACCATCAAGGGCCGTATCAATAATGAGAGCGCAGTAAAAGTAACTATCCAAAAATTTATCGAAAAGAAGAGGGACTTCTTTGCTGATGTAGAAACTCCCCCCAGCGATGGATTTGAAGAAAAAGCCCTACTCTACAGAATTGACCGAGAAATTCAGATCGACAGAGCCTTACAGCTAGCGCAGGAAAAAGAAAACAGATAATTCTTTATCTATATCTATTGTTGAATTTTTTCTTTATAATGTTGAATCCAGGCCAGACGCCTTTGCTCCAAGGGCTTGTCTGGGGCTACACTTTTTCCCGTAGCCTTAGATAGACCGCGAATAGCAAAAGGATGAAGTCTCTTGTCTTCGTCTAATAACAATTTCATAAACTTGTCATCCTCACCCTTCTCCATTTCAGCAAAGCTAGCCAAGGCATCGGCAATGTACTTTCGAATCCAGAGGCTTTTTCCTTTATGGAAATTCTCCTTGCTGTTAATTTTCTCCCAAAGAAGATCTTGTAGCTCAACACCTTTTACTTTTTTAATTGCCTGAACAGCCGCTGTTCTCACCATTAAAGACCTATCATTCATAAGCTCGCCTGCCCATTTAATAACCGTGGGTCTATCAGAATGGCTAATTCCAATCATAGCTGCATTTCGCAAAAACCATTCCTTTCTTACGAGAAGCTTCTCTAAGTAAGGTTGGGATTTCAAGGGAGCCATTTCACCCATAGCGGTAATGGCTCTCCACCTTATTTTTAAAGACTGTTTTTCATCTAGAGCTAACTGATGCAAATGCTCCAAAATCAACGGTCTTTTTGCCAAGTTCACTAATCTGTTCTTTCTCGGCAATTGCAGAGACTCAATAATTGAAGTGTATTCAGTAGACATTGCTGCATTTGGCGGTACCGCGGCCTCTACCCCTAAACTTCCCCCTAATAGAATTGAAAATAATAAGCCTTTCATGAACTTCCTTTTTCACCTAGTGTTTGGGCCTCCTTGGCCATCTTGTCGACATCAAATTCTTCATCTAAATTTACACTTCCATCGGAGTCCAAACTCGCTAGGTTCGACATTTCCTCAAGCATTTTATCTGTGTTAACTTCTTTGGTTAGAACTTCCTCATCGGGAACAAACTCTCCAAAGATATCATCCGCGTCCTCTGCTGCAGCCTTCTCAAAAAGGGTGTCAACCTCTGCCTGTGTGTCGACAACTTCTTGATTAGTTCCCACACTAGAATTATCGGGGTCTACAATTTCTACCTCTTGCCCTACTTCAAGCGTCGATACTGAACCTGATGATGCCTCTTCCGTACTGGGACGGCCCAGCTGCTCATTTACAGCCTGCTCAAACTCACTAATCAAATCGTCGGTTATAGAATCTCCACCAGCACCGGATGGCTCTTCCTGGGTTGAGGCTTCCTCAGACGACATTTCATCATTTGCGGAGGTGAGACTCTTTTCTTTTGAGTCTTCACCTTCTACTAAACCATCTTCAGCCAAATCCACATCTTCAAACAAAGACTCTCCTGACTGGAGTTTTGCAATTTGCTCTTTTAGCTTTAAGTTTTCATCCTTATACTTGGAAAGGTCAGCAATATCGTCCTCAATAATTTCGTACTCGGCTAAACGGGCTTCAAGCTCACTTATCTTTTCTAATAAATCTGTAGGCGGCTCAGCAGAGGCACCTTTAGATTGGATATCTGCCTTGAGTTTTTCAATTTCTTCTTGTTTAGCTTTTAACTCTGCCTGTAGCTTTTGTACTTTCTCTAAATCTTCATTAGAAAGATGGGCCCCATTTGAACTTTCTGCTTCCTGTCCCGATTCCAAGTTGGACTTACCTCCAGAAGAAAAATCTGACGACAACTTCCTTCCTACCCCCTCGGCCTGAGATAAAACTTTTTTTAAAAGGGTTTCTACTTGATCAAGATTTTGCATATTGATCGAAGTGTTATTATTTTTAGCAAAAAAAACATTGTAAATAAGATAAAATCCAGCAAGAGAAATCGCCAAAATAGATAGGCCCATAATGATCGATTCAAGGTGTTGAAAGAGGAATTCAATAAAGCTGTGCATCTACCTATATTGTCATACAATTATTTCAATCAGACAAGTCTGGTCTTTTGGCTGGTTCTGTAATATTGTCGGAATCGTATGAAAAACAACTTTGACCTCATATTGAAAAATGGCAATGTAACTCTTAAATCTGACTCCCCATCTCCAGGAAAATGGCAGCTTGTTAAAGAGGATATTGGAGTCATCTCAGGCAAGATAGCCGCCATTGGCCAACTTTCCTCTCATAACTCTACCCAGGTACTGGATTGCACTGGGCTCACAATTCTACCTGGTTTTATCGACTCTCAAGTTCATTTTCGAGAGCCCGGACTAGAGCACAAAGAAGATTTCAATACGGGAAGCCGAGGTGCCATTAAGGGGGGTATTACGGCTGTTTTCGATATGCCAAACACAAAACCCGCTATTACAAACCTTAAAACCTGGCAACAAAAAATAGACTGCGCAAACAATAACTTCTGGTGCGATTACGCTTTTTATATGGGGGCCAGTCTCCACAATATAGAGGACCTATCCCAACTTGAAACTCTTGCTGGCTGTTGTGGAACAAAAATTTTTATGGGGTCGTCAACTGGGGACCTTTTGGTGGATCAACTTGAGGGGTTAAAAAAAATTCTCCTCAAATTAAAAAGAAACGTTGCTGTTCACAGCGAAGATGAAAGCCTGCTATTAAGCCGTTCAAACCTTCGACAAAAAGGCCTCCCGCAAACTCACAGCCTATGGAGAAATGAAGAAGTGGCATTAACCTCCACTCAAAATCTTTTAAAACTTGCGAGAGAAGCCAGTAAAAAAGTTCACGTCTTACATGTAAGCACAGAAAGTGAAATTGAACTGTTGGCCAAAAACCGAGATATTGCCACTGTGGAGGTTACCCCTCAGCACCTGACATTAAGTGAGCCTGAAGCCTACGAAGCTTTAGGCACCTTCGCCCAAATGAACCCCCCTATAAGGACAAAGAGGCACCAAGAGGCTCTCTGGAAAGCCCTAAACTCTGGCGCTGTAGATGTATTAGGCTCCGATCACGCCCCTCACACTCGTGAAGAAAAAGAAAAAGAGTACCCCCTTTCGCCGTCAGGCATGCCCGGAGTACAAACACTTCTTCCCATTATGCTTGATCACGTTCACCATCAAAGGTTAAGCCTATTTAGATTGGTCGAGCTCATGGCCGAAACACCAGCCTCTATTTTTCAACTCAAAAACAAAGGAAGCATTTGTCTTGGACGAGACGCGGACTTTACAATTGTAGATTTAAAAAAGAAGTGGAAAATTGAAAATTCATGGCTTGAATCCAAGTGTGGGTGGTCTCCATTTGAGGATAAAGCCATAACAGGATATCCAACGGCTACAATTATCAGAGGGCATATCGTCATGAACGAAGCCCAAATATTGGAAACACCCATTGGTCAACTCTTGGATTTTGACCAGTTATAAGTTCTATTAGAAGAGTGTGTAAGAAAGCGTTCAAAAGTAATAGCAGGTTCATGCTTACGTCTCATATTTAAACGCAAGTCCATAAGTGATTCCTTATTTTTACAATGAAATCAGTTTATTATCGCAGAAATTACTCTCTAGCCAGTGACTCATAACCCCCTTCAAGAGGTCATTTTCTGAATAAAATTCTTTTAACATCTCAAAAGCTTGCAAGCTCCCATCATTAACAGGAACTCTGCACCTATAACTTTCACGATTCTCCCCGAAACCTGAGAGATCAAACTCTAAATTCTCAAGATGAATGCGTTGAAAGCCCCCTCTTACGTTGATTCGGCTTGAAACACCTGGAGATAAATCATTATAGTACCTTCTTATTTTACTGGTATAAACCTGTTGCTCGGCTACGTTGTATCTGGCTAATGCACGATAGTAGTTTCCGCCTATACCCGAACGATTGAGCATAGCTTTAAAGTAAGCAGCGCCATAAACAAGATTGCGATCAGGGTCTTCATTCAACCAGGCTTTACTTCCTGAAACATAAAGCCAGGACCTCCCATCTCCAATATTTCCTCCTCGATAGGCCTCTTTACCGGCAGGAATTGTTCCATCCTCCCACATGTTCACCCATTTTTTGTCGTATCCTTTATAGTAGCAATTTATGTACTGATTTAAAGCCTCTTCAGCCCCGTCTGAGGCATATGCTGGGCCGAGCAAACCAAGCTGCTCACTGACTTCAACTATGGCGATAGTAGTTAACTGAGAGAATCCAGAGGCCTTGGTTGGGCTCAAAGCATTTGTCGAAAACTTAGACTCTTGATTTAACAAACCTGTATAAACAATGGGATCAAGACCAAAGCAAAATGCCAAACGCACTATTTTGGTTGGCAATTCTTTTTTGTCGAACGTAAAGCCCTTTCCATTTCGAACTCCATTAAGACCAACGTAAAATCCGTTCGGGTCGGATTCTGAAGGCCCCTTGTATTGGTTAGAGTTTTTTTGAATGTACTCGTAGACCTCGTCAATTATCGGATCAAAATCATCAGGTAAATGGTAAAAATCAATTTTTTTTAAAGCTTCATACTTCGTATAAAGGCTCTGAATATGCTTACCAGTTTCTGTATTGACGTTGTAAAAGTTAAACTCTTGAAACCTGATATCCCGCAAACCCACATCGTAGTAATCCGCCTGAGCTAAAAAGCCGAGAAACAAGCTGCCTTTAATAACTATGAGTGCCCAAATCTTCTTCAATACGTACATCTTACCTTCCCCTTCAATACATTGTCCTGCCACTAGCCTCAACCTCTAAGTGACATATTTTTTTAAGCAAGAAGTCATCCACTCTCGAATTGACATTAGAGTTCTATAATTTGATTTTGAGCCCTCATACAGAGGTTTTTTGAGAATAGCTTTCAAAATATGTGACCGAAAGTGTCACTCTTCGTTCCCTTCCTCTATAAATTGACTTTAAATTGTGAGATCAATAAAAAGTTCCAATGCGATTTGGCTTCATATCATGGTTTGTTGTTTTTATACTTGTTCTAACCTCGGTTGCCACAACTCTTCAGTCGGCTCCTTCTTCCTGCAATGAAAATCTAATTAAGGCCGCGTCCAACAGCAAACTGTTCCACGAATCTAATGACGAACAGATCCTTGAAGCCAGTTTGTCTATCTCTGCTCAGTTAGAAGAAAAATGTAGCCCTCAACAAGGCTGCCAAACTGATTTTGTGCACAAAACTGTTTTTGATCATTTAATTGACACCAAAGGAAAAGCCTACGCCGCGATTGCCGCCATTATGCTGAGTTCGTCCTCTGTTGCCGCTGTTCTCGCCAGCCTCACAGGTGAAAGCAACCCTGCACTTTCCTACTTTGTTGCCACATTCTTAAGTCAAATTACCAGTTTGGGAGTCTATGTAGTGGGGGCACCATTCTGGGAACCTCTACAGTCCAAGATAAGAGCTATGGCCTATAAAGCCACTGGTCAACACCAAGAAAATGACAAATCACACAGCTTTCTGGAGCAGCAATATTTTCGTACTAATAGATCTCTGAGCCTCAACGCTCAAATGTCTCGCAATGTTATTAGAGATTATCTTAAAACTGTCACTCAGTCTCTCTATGATGCAAAAAAGGCTGCAAATATTGGAGAGGTCGACTACATAGCGGCACAGATCGCAGAAGTTGCCGTTCGCCTAAACATTCTTTACCCTGACGTGAACCCGTCGAGCAAAATTGTTTTAGACTCTGTTCGAACAGCTTTTACAAATTTTATAGATCAGCCTGAATCACTAATCCAACCAACACTTGAATACACAGAGCAACTGGACCCCAGCTTTGACTATACTGAAATTATAACGAATTGGCTGACACCGACTTCCTCAGTTTCAATATAAAATGTAGCACTAAAATTATTTCTTTTTTTACAAATTTCTGAAGTTTGTGACTTCAACTATTCCTTTCTAATTAACTTAGACATGTAGAAGCCGTCATTCCCATTTGACATTGGAGGCAAGATTTTTTCTGCAAGAGGAGCCCAGTTTTTTCCAACGTCAGAATTTAAAAAAGACTCCACTTGATTTTGGTTTTCAGAAGGAAGAATGCTACACGTGGAATAAACCATCTCCCCACCAACCTTTACCATATGACTATATTGCTGTAAGATATCTTGTTGTAAGCCACATATGTCTCTAAACTTTTCTAGACTGAATTTCCACTTTGTGTCGGGATTCCTTTTCAAAACCCCCAGTCCTGTACACGGCACATCCAACAAAAGCTTATCCGCTTGACCCGCAAGTCTTTTTACCGCTTTTGTTTCGGCCAAGCTTCTACATTCAATAACGTCAACCCCTCCACGTTTAGCTCTTTTGGCAAGCTCTTTCAACTTCCAATCATGAATGTCTAAAGCGATAATTTTCCCTTTGTTTTTCATTAGTGCGGCCATATGTAAACTTTTACCGCCAGCTCCCGCACAAGCATCAATAACCCTATCCCCAGGTTTAGGGTCTACAAATCTAGAAATAGCCTGAGAACCTATGTCTTGCACTTCAAAATAACCCTTCTTAAAACTCTCAGTCAGAAAAACATTGGATCGTTTAGTCAGTACAATGGCGCTCTCACCTTCCGAAGGTGCAACCTCCACCCCCTCTGACTTTAATCCTTCTAAAAGATTTTCCCGGTTTATCTTAATGGTGTTTGTCCTTAAAAAAACTGGTGCCTGCTCGTTGAGTACACTCAAATACGATTCCCATTTATCTAAAAGTTCAGAACTCCCAAGAGCATAAAGATCATCCGGTACTGAATGCTTATCAGCGGCTGCGGGCTCATGCGTAGCTATTCTGTTTACAACCCACTGCCAATCAAAATCTTTTGCCACTTCCCAAGAGGGAGCCTGATATCCTCTCCAGCACATCCAGGTCAGTGTCAAGCGCCAATAATCCCCACTCGATTTCTTACTCGTCCAATCCATATTCAAATAAAAGTGGAGTCTGCGCCACCATCTCAAGATATCATAGGTCGCCTCGGCAATGACCCTACGGTCATTGGCCCCCCATTTTTTATTTATTTTAAATTCTTTTTCTAAAATCTTGTCGGAGTATTTATGTTCTTCAAATACCTCTCTGAGTATTTTAACTACTGCAGCCATTTGCGGCCAACGAATAAATTTTTCCATTAAAAAACGAACACTCCACCAAACGATCCGTAAACCCCGTTGTGTTGCCCATCAGACAGAATTAAAAGTTGGTTCTTAAGGCCGACTTCAAATATCAACCCCAAACCTTCAATTAAATTAAAAAACCGTGTTCCCACCAAAAGTTGGTTGTCAAAAGACAAAGCGGACTCGTTGTCCAATTGCTTAAAAAACACACCTAAACCAAGCCCTGCACCAAAGTATAGTGGAAAACCTGAACGGGCATCGGGAAATGTCACTATAGGCATTAAACTCAATTTAATGGGCTCCCTGCCATCCATTTTGTAAGAGACGACATCGGCCCTCAATGCAAGGTCCATAGAGTTTGTCCACTCCCCCATTCTATATGTCACTCCAACAAGATATTGTCCGACATTGTCTTTATTTTCTTTTCCCCATCTGTAAGTGTCTTCGCTAGTAAACAAACCAAACTGAAGTGCTAGGTATCTAGGAGCCCCCACGCCCGATGGTCCCCGGACCTCACCCTTTGGCGCAGATCTGTTGTTCTTGGACCTTTTTGTAAAGTACTTATCCGCCTCAGACTTACCTGTTTGAGTCTGGCTGATCTTGCTGGCCAGCAAGGGCTGCATTCCGCACGAATAAAGACACAAAGCCACAAATGAAATCGCAAAAATCCTCATGAGAACTCCACAACCCACGATTCAGGGGCCCTTTTATTTGGGACGTCCATATTTCATGGGGTTCATAAATAAAATATAGATACAGTGCATTACAGGTTCTGCCATAGCTGACGAGATTCTTCAAGTAGAAGAAGGCCGTTTCTTGACCCCATTGAAAATCTATCCTAAAAATTTTTCTAATTATGAAATGTCCTAGCTGCGAAAACGACAACAACCGAGTTTTAGATACAAGAATTCAAAAAGATGGAGGTATTCGCAGGCGTAGAGAGTGCCTCGAATGTAAAAATCGCTTTACAACCCTGGAAATTATTTTAAAGAGCCTCCCTCATGTCATTAAAAAAGATGGGCGACGAGAACCTTTTGACAAAAGTAAACTCCGTAGAGGCTTACAACTTGCCTGTATGAAAAGAGATGTCTCTCTACCAAAAATTGAGTCTATTGTTGAGCGAATTTGTCAAAAAGTTGTAGATAATCAAGAAAACGAGATTCACTCGACAAGAATAGGGCATTGGGTTATGGAAGAGCTTAGAAAAACTGACGACGTGGCTTATGTGAGATTTGCCAGTGTCTACAAAACATTTAAAGATATTCATGAATTTGTTAAAACTCTTGAATCTGAAAGCACAACTCAAGTATGAATTTTTCAAACACTAAGAGTTCCAAAAGAAGACAATCTAGAGAACTCATTTTACAAGCCCTTTTTCAGCAAGACTACATTAAATGCCAGAGTCTGCTGGAGTCCTTAAATCGTCTAAAAAGTATTTTTGCCATTGAACCCGAAGTTTATGAATTTTCAGAGAAAATTGCTAAACATTACGATCAGAAAGCCTCTCAAATTGATGAAACCATACAGTCTTTAAGTCGAAACTGGACCCTCGCAAGAATGGGAGGCGTTGATAAAAACATCCTCCGTTTTGCCATTGTAGAAATTAAATACCTTTCTAACGAAGTACCCATTAGTGTCATAATTAATGAAGCCGTAGAAATAGCGAAAAAATTTGGATCTGAAGACTCTGCCAGTTTTATAAATGGCATTTTGGATCAAGCCGCCAAGGACTCCCCTCAGTATGAGTGAGAATTTTATACCACAAAAAGGTCCACAAACTCTATTTCAAACTGGAGCACTAGGACCTGGCTCGACCCTTTGGATAATGCCCCAGGGTCATGAGTCCGATTGGAAAAAAAAATTAGACTGGTATTTGAATTTTCTAATTTCTAAAACTGAAAGTCACAAACCCGTTCAAGTTACTCCTGAGTTTATTAGTTTTCTTCAAGAGTACAATATGGAGCTAAGGGCCCACAATAAAACTTCGACACTTAGAATGATCTCTTGTGAAAAGTTTTTACCATGTAAAATGATAGTTATTGTGCCTATCTACGACAATGATTTCCAGAAATGGGTAGAAAGCATTTTTGAAGTGTGGAAAAAACTACTTAAACCTAATTTTAGAATATTTCTTCCTGTTAATTTTCCTATTGTTGATTTTATGAGTCTGTGGCCAGATAAAAACTTAACCGCTGATATTACACTTGTTCCCAATCAAAAACAGGCGCACATTATTTAAATGACAAATTCTGACAAGACAATTTACATAATTTCAGACGGCACTGGTGAAACCGCTATGACAATGATTCGGGCAGCATTGGTTCAATACCCCAATATTAATGCCAATATCATTCGCTGCAAAAATATACGAACTGAAGAGCAGGTAGATAGTGCTGTCGAGCAAGTTTTTGTCAATCAAGGCCTTGTCGTTCACACCGTTGTTAGCGAAGGGCTTCGTTTAAAAATTAAGGAGTCTTGCGCTAACAAGGGAATCTTACACATAGACTTATTGGGACCAATTCTTGAAGATCTTAATCTCTACTTTGGAGAAGATAACTCAACAAAAAGAGCGGGACTCCTTCGCTCTGTAGATGAGCGCTATTTTAAAAGAATTGAAGCCATTGAATACACCGTTAAACATGACGATGGGAAACTACTTACGGATCTTGACATGGCAGACATTGTCCTAGTCGGCATAAGTCGAACTAGCAAAACTCCCCTTTCCATTTTTTTATCACATAAGGGTTGGAAAGTTGCCAATATTCCCTTGGTGTATAATCAAAAATTGCCCGACGAAATTTTCAAAATTGATCAGAAAAAAATAGTAGGACTTATAATCGATACAGATAGTTTATTGAGAATTAGAAGAAAACGTCTAGAAAAGTTCGGTCAAGACCCGGCTGGTGAATATGCAAGCCTAAGTCACATCAGCCAAGAAATAGATTATGCATTAAGTGTCTACAAACAGAATCGTAGATGGCCCGTGTTTAATGTTACAGATAGAGCTCTTGAAGAAACTGCCGCCGAGATTATTAAAATCGTAGCCTCGCGCCAAGGAATTCCATTCGGTGTGATTTTATAGAGATTTGAATATCACTACTTACTTACTAATGGCTTGCTGCTGAATAGCCCTGTAAAATACATCTGCAATTTTCTTGTATTCAGCCGTAGATTTAAAATACATATTGATATTTGTTAAACCACTAATTTCATCCACTTGAACCTGAGTTAACCTTCCTGATCTCAATTGTTTGCGAATACTATGCTCGGGCATAAATCCCCAACCCAATCCCGACTCAATAACTCTCTTAAGAGTCCCCACATTATCAGACTCAAATGTAGGTTTAATAAACAAATTATTTTCTCTAATTTTTTGATTCAAATCATCATGAAACTTTTTATACATTTCCGAATAAAGGATTATGGGCTTAATATTAAGATCTTTTATCTCGATTTTTATGGGTAATGAGCTGTCGCGACCAGCCCCTACCAAAACCATCTGATCTTTTAACAAAAATCGACTTTCAAATTGTTTTAAATCTTGACTGTCACCAGTTGTGATCTCAGGAAGAACTGTTAAGTCCACGGAGCCTTCCCGCATTTTACGCAAAATTTCCTGATATGAGCCGTAAACCAGCTTGATCTTGAGATTTGAGTTGTGCTTTAAGAACATGCCGATTATTGGGCTAATCATATAGAGCCCTAATGAGTTTTCGGTACCAATGTTGAGATTACCAGAAACTTGCTGCGACATAGTTTGCACGGCCACTTCTGCTTGTTGTGTTAAATGGAGAATCTTCTTCGCATAGTCGTAAAGAAGCTGTCCCTGCATTGTCGCTTTAACTTGTCGAACTCCCCTAACTAGTAAGGCCGTATTGAGTTCTTCTTCTAGACTTCTAATTTGCTGGCTAACCGCAGGTTGCGTCAAATAGAGTTTGTCTGCTGCGGCAGTCATACTCCCCTCATTGAGGACGGTACAAAATGTAGTTAATTGCTGTAAATTCACCAAGCCAATATACCTTTTTTCCAATTCATACGGAACTAACGCCTTGCAATAGTGAAAATTATTCTTACATATCTGAAAAAAACTATCAGGTTTTTCCAACTTTTTTCTCAATATCCTGATATCACTCGTTAATTTAACAACATAAGCTCCTCTTATGTTGTGCAAAAATTACTTTAAATTGTAATAAATTTATTCATTGAGGTAGTCTCTGTCTCCAAAGCTCACTCTTCGGGGGAGGGGGGAGAATATGATAAACTCACACTACTGGGTCTTTCTATTAGGGTTATTCATCTCGGCCTGTGATCACAAGTTGGTGATTCGCCCAGAACAGATTCAAACCCGCGCACCGACAAACCAAGCTCAAGTCGGGTGGGTGGTCAATAATCTTCGTCAAGAGCAAATAGCAAAACTTGTCTCGAAATATCCGGAGAGCCAGATAAGAGTTGTCAATGCAAGTCACCATATTTACGAAATATATGGGTTAACTCAAGATCAAATTATTGCCGTCACCAGAAAAGAAAATGTGTATCACAATATTTTTTTTCAATCACAAAATCTAAGAGATAAAACCACAAGCGACATTGCCATAAAACACTTTGAGAAACTCGCAACGCGAATTTCAGATTTAGCTCCCCAGCCCTCCGACTGTAAAAATAATCAAACCACTCCTTTTGCAAAAATCCTCGTTATGAGCGCAAATCAAACTGACACGGTAGAGCTTGGCACAACAATTGATTTTAAAGCAAAGGAACTTGTTGAAAACCGAACTCTTAGGCATGCCTGGGCTATTGAGAGTCCTAAAAACTCTAGGCAGGAAAATACAATAACTACAGGTAAAAATCTGAAGTTTACCCCAGATGCACTTGGGCTTATAACGGTGTCCCTTCTTTCACAAGATGAGAATAATTTTTGCACTCTTGAGAGCAAAACATTCAGCGTAACAAAAAATGAAAATTATATTCTTCCTTCAAAGATTCAAGAAGGTGCATCCAAGTCTACAGATCTCTCTTTATTTCACCATCTAAAAGAGTTGAAGGCTAAAGAAGCCTGGCAAATTTCAAGAGGACAAGGTCAACTGATTGCCATTATTGACAGTGGAGTTAACTACAATCATCCAGATCTATCGTCCAATCTCTTTATAAACGAGAATGAGATTCCCAATAACCAAATTGATGATGATGACAACGGCTTTGTAGACGACTATTTGGGCTATGATTTTGTAAATACCGACCCCTTTCCATTTGACGACGAAGGACATGGGAGTCATGTCACAGGGTTAGCTGCAGCCTCTACATTTGGTATAGCCAATGAGTCAAAATATCTCGCTGTTAAAGCTATGAGCCCCTTTGGTGGTGACCTAGCCAGTATAGTCGGGGCCATCTACTATTCGGTAGATGCTGGAGCCAACATAATCAACCTCTCCTTTGGGACCTATGACGAAGCTCACCCTTTACTTATCGAGGCTGTCGAGTATGCCGAATCTAAAAATGTATTGTTGACAGTGGCTGCCGGAAATGGAGACCCATTTTTTAGTTTACCGGTGAATACAGACCTTACTCCCAACTACCCCTCCTCCTTACAAAATCAAAATATAATTTCTGTCGCTGCAAGATCTAGCCACAGCTTACTATTGGCTCCCTATTCGAACTACGGTGCCAACTCCGTAACAGTTATCGCTCCAGGAGGTGACAGCGAACTCCCTCTTTTTTCTAGTTATGCTAAAAACCCAGCTGAAATCCTTATCCAAGGACTCTACGGCACATCTATGGCCTCTCCACTGGTTGCGGGAATTGCGGCACTTGTTTGGAGCCAACAACCCCACTTAACTTTGTCAGAGGTCAAGATGATACTGACTCAAAGTGGTGCATATAACCCTGATTTACAAGAGTACTCTCAGTCGAGTCGATATATTGATGCACTTTCTCCTCTTTTAATAAAAAAAACCATACTTTTATCTGGCTTTCCTGTCTCAAATTGAAACAAGGTTAAGAATAGTTTCTCTAAGTACCCCCTATTAAGATAAACTTAGTGATATTTAGAAATTATGCGGAGAGCTAAGCATGCACAAACTTATCTATTCCATCTGGCTCGTGATTTTATTACTACCACATTATGGCCACTGCGAATTATTTAAAAACTCCTATCTAAGTTTTGAACTCCCCCCTCATTGGCAATGCAAAACTGAGGTTACTGAATGGTACTGCGTAAGCAAGTACAATCAAAAAGTAAAAGAAGCCATGATTGTCTTAACGGCTAAGGAGAAGGGACCTACTGACACTTTGGCTCAATATGAAGCCTACTTAAAAGAAAAGCGACCCTTTACTACCAAAACGGGAAAACAAATTAGTTCTCATGTCTATACTGTTAAAAAAGTTCAAATAAATGGTCACCCCTGGGTAGATGGACTTCATATCAATGCAGAAGTTGACAACTATTACACTCGTTATCTTGCCACCACAAAGGATCAAATTGCTATTCTTGTTACCTTCAGCGGACACAAAGAGCATTACACTAAATACTCTCACGATTTTTTTAAAGCAATACAAAGCCTTAGGGTAACTCCGCCCCAGCTCCAACAAGGACTCGCCGGAACAGCAAGGCCTGGTGGTGGAGCCAATCCCATGTCAGGAACTTATGGCGCTTCACTCTCCGATCCTCTAAACCCTATTGGAGACGGCTTTCCAGAGGAAAACACCTCTGGCTTATCTGATGCCCAAACCAAAGCTCTAGCTATAGCTTTAATTCTCTTTGCAGTTGGTTTTTATTTATTAAAGAAACGCAAAGTGAGAAAATAATAATGCCATTTTTTATTTTACTTTTAACACTTGCTACAACCCATACAACCTTCGCCCTAGAGACTAGCTACGTCAGACTTCAAGAGCCAAAGGGTTGGGCCTGCCAACAAGAACAAACCGCTTGGGTATGCAGAAGTACAAATTCTGCTGAAACAAAAGAATCTTTTCTTGTTATTAAAGCTAAGCTCGCTGGCAGAGCCGACAATATGGAAACCTTCTATGAAAGTCTTAAAAATCCTCTGCCCCTAATCAATGCTACTGGAAATAATGCGCTATCAAGAGTCTACTCTGCTGAGAAGATTTCTATAGCTAATAAAGACTGGGTAAAAGCTGTTCACTTAAATTCTGTGTCTCAAAACTACTTTACCGAGTACTTAGTCACACTTGTCGGGGACTTAGCTATTGGAATTGAACTCAATTACCATCAATCTCGATATCAAAAATACAAGCTCACTCTAGATGAAATTATTAAAACAATTAGATTTGTAGACAATGCAGCCAGTAAGAATAACAGGTCCCCTCTTGACCAGGAACTCCAAACCAAGAGTAGTCTAACCTCACAACCTGATACGGATTTGCCGAACTGGTTGAATGAAGCTGACAAACTTCCACCCGACAAAAAATTGATCACCTATATTGCCGTTGGGCTTGTTGTAATTATTGGTTTCCTAATAATCAGACTCAAAAAGTGAATCTGATAACCCAAATCCACGTATAAAATCATCAAGTCTGATATTATTGAATAAACTTTTTAAAATCCTCGACCTCAACTTTCCCGATTGGTCTTAATTGCTCTTCTGTTGATTTTTTTGGAGCATAAACTAAAATTTTTAAATTATCTGGGTCTAAGTATTTTTCTATTGCAGAATTCACATCTTTTAAATTAATTGCGTCAATATTTTTGTAATAGTCGCGTAGATAGTCGTCCCCAATCCCATAAAGTCTCAGCAACAATAGATTGTTTGAAAAGCTTTCTGCTGTCTCTATAGCCCGAGGAAATGTCCCTTTGATTAAAGCTTTTGCTGAGTCAAGTTCAGCTCTTGAAATCCCTTCGTCCTTAACCCTCTTTAAAACCGCAAGTGTTTCAGCTACGGTCTCTCCCACCTTTTCGTGTCTTGTAAAGGTGGATACTGTAAAAGCTCCATAATCCTTTTCTGCGCCAAATGAAGAACTAATACTATAGGTGAGTCCTCTTTCTTTTCGGACTCTAGTCATCAAACGACTGGAGAACCCCCCTCCAAGTATGACACTGGCCAGACGCAACTTGAGGTAATCAGGGTTGTCTCTTTTAATGGCTTTATGACCAATACGAATTTGAGTTTGAGCCAAGTCAGTTTTGTCGATTAGCTTAATATTTACCCCTGATATCTGAGGAAAAAGTGGGTAGTCAACTGATTCAACAGGCTTCCTCTTCCAAGATGAAAATGCCTTGGTTATATCTTGCAAAATGCTTTCGTCAAAATCACCTGTAATGGCTAGTATGGCATTATTGGGGCGATAGTACTGATCATAAAAATTTAAAATGTCGGACCTTTTGATGGCCCCGATATCTTTTATGGTACCTAAAACACTTCTGCCGTAAGGATGAGCACCGTATATAAATGTAGAGTAGGCTACAGAAGCAAAGCCTTGAGGGTTATCAACCAACTTCTGAATTTCTGAAGTTACCTGTTTTTTCTGTCGTTGAACCTCTACTTCAGAAAAGGTTGGAGTCAATATAATTTCAGAAAAAGTATTGATCAGCTGAGCCCTATGCTCTGAAAGTGTACTCGAACTTATGGAAGTAAAGTCATCGCTCACCGAGGCCCTAAACTCCCCTCCCATTTGACCAATGATATCTGCAATCTCAAGAGCTGAATAATTTTTTGTAGATTTATTTAATAATTTTGCCACAAGATTTGCCAATCCTGTGCGATTCACAGGATCTTGAACCCCTCCAGTTTTAATCATCATTTGCATGCTGAAATAAGGCAGAGAAGAATCCTTAACTAAAAGCAACTTTAAACCGTTTGAAAGTTCTGCTTCTTCATACTTTCTTAGTTGATAATTGCTGTCTTTTGTCGTGGAACAGGATGTAAAAAAGGTTAAAAAAATAAAAAATGTTACTATTCTAAAAAATTTCATCGGACCCTCTTAATTACTGAATTTAATCACTAAATTGTCTTATCTAACTGCTTTACCCCTAATTACTCTCTACCCATCCTCAATTCAATTGCTTAATTTAGCCGCTTTATGACTCTTTGTTTGTGGAATAACCTTCACTACAGTGCTTCTCCTTTCATTTAAGTATGTATTTGCTACGCGGTAAATATCATCTTCTGTAACTTGCAAATACTTGTTAATATCCTCAAACATAACTTTATAATCGCCAAATAAAATTTGATTGGATGCAATGGCCCTAGCCTTTCCCGACACAGTTTTCAGGGCATCCACATAAGACTTAACAACTTGATTTTTTGCCTTTTCAAGTTCCCTGGGCGTAACCTTATGTCTTTTTAATTTTTCAACTTCAGAATAAGCAGACCTAATGGCGGCATTAATATTCGCCTTAGGCTTTACTGAAGCTGTAATATTAAATAAACCTTTGTTTGCCGGGGTATATGCGTATGAGTAAATGGAAGACACAATTTGTTCTTGATACACCATTCTTTTGTAAAGTCGGCTCGAACTCCCCTCGCTCAATATGTTAGAAAGCAAATCAAAGGCGTATTGATCTTTATGGCCAGCCTCAACGGCTTTATAAGCCAAACTAAAATAAGGGTTTTGAATTTCCTTTTCCAAAACTACAGTTCTCTTCTCTTTTTGTTCGGGCTCTTCAGGAAAAATAGACTCTGGAATTATTTGCGAAGGAATTTTACCGTAATATTTTGTTGCAAGTTTTTTAATTTTATCGAAATTTACAGCTCCTGCCACAACTAAAATCGAGTTGTTTGGTGAGTAGTACGTCCTATAAAAATCTTGAAACTGCTCTAAGGTTATTGAGTTCAAATCCTCCATATACCCAATTACCGGCCATCTATAAGGGTGAACTTTGAAAACAGATGCAAACGTGGCTTCAGATAAATAACCTTCAACTCTATTTTCAAGTCGGAACCGTCTTTCCTCCTTAACAACCTCTCTCTCACTTTGAATACTCACGGGATCAAACAGAAGGTTTGTCATTCTGTCGCTTTCCATTTGAAAAATAATTTCAATTTTCGATGCTGGCAAATCTACGTAATAACCTGTGTAATCGTAAGAGGTAAAAGCATTATTTGTTCCACCGTTTGATTGGATTAAGTTTTCAAAATCATCACTTGAGAACTTTTTTGTACCCTTAAACATTAAGTGTTCAAAAAAATGTGCTATCCCCGTCATACCTGGTTTTTCATTCCTTGAACCCACTCTGTACCACTGATGAAAACTCACAAGGGGAGTAGAAAAGTCTTCGTGAACCAGAATGGTTAACCCGTTGTCTAATTTAAACTCTTTAACTGGAAACTCAATTTGTTTTGAATAATCTTTTTGTATCTGTGTAGCAAAAGATACAGACGAGACAAATAAAAACACCACAAATATTCTTATCATGAGAACTCCAAGATGATAGATTGTAAGACATTAACTCGGCGGTGATAAAAATTAACTTCCCACGCCACTAAGGGTATTATTGTACAACGAAATCAGAAAAGTAAACATTCTTAACTACACCACGTTGTAAAAAACTGTTGATTTGCGCTGTTATTTGATTTTTCAGGTGCAGTTTTCCCTGTACAGACTCGACTTCGTTATATTTTTTTGTATTCAGAATTCGAACGATAGAGTCCCTAGCCTCAGCTCCCAGACCAATGACTTCCTCGTACCCCTCTTCGTCCAGCATTTCCAAGCTGACCTGAATTCTTATAAAACGGCGTGGGATCCCTTCTAAATTTGTATTAAATTGATCTAACGTGTAGATTATAGGGTTGTTCTGCAGCGATCTTTGAAATTCAATTAACTCTTTATTTAACTCATCATTCGACTTGCTGGGCTTCACATAACCCACTGTCGAAATAAACACAAGAAAAGCTCCCCCCCCCACAACTACAAAGTTAAAGACCACAAAGGCTAACCCAAGAATTTTTCCTAAATCTTTTTTTTTCTTAACTTCCTCTTCTGCCATACCTATGCCTATCGGCAAGCTTTATATTTTTTTTAGCTGATCCTAGATGTTGTCTCATTACGAGATGCGAAATGGATTAATAAGTGAGTCAAAAATGTCCGATACTCCTCGGAGGGAATTCAACAACTTGACTTCAGACAAAATTATTTATGATAATAATGATAGATTTAAAATTCTTAAAACAAACTTATTTTTATAATGCTTTATCTAGTAACAAGACTAGTAAAGAAACTAGTAACGAGGCCAGCAATAAGGCCAGTAACAAGACTAGTAACGAGAGGAGCCGCAGGTTGTCTAGAAATCTCTACCCACTTTGTCTTTTTGCATTTTTTATTCTGACAGCCCCTCTTCAATTATCAGCTCGAGAAGACAAAGCCACTGCTGAAGGTTATGAGGAGGCTCTTCTCGAAAATCAACAAGAAGAGTCCGACCCAACTAGTAGCAACTTAATTGAGCCCAAACCTAAACTTCCTCCTCCGGGCCTTTACCCCAAAAATATTCTCAATCTTGGCGAGGGTGATTATTTTTCTAATTTTGCTTTTATTGCGGACAAGTCTACACGAACTCTCACCATTTGGCGCAACAGCAGAAGCCAGTACGAATTAATAGCTGCATACCCCTTTGACATGGGAAAAAACTCTGGAAACAAGCTAAAACTGGGAGACCTTAAAACCCCTGAGGGAGTTTACTTTTTTAATAAAACATACAGCAAGAATGAACTTGATTTTAATGAATATGGCGACAGAGCCTTTGTCATGGATTACCCCAATTTTTTCGATCGAATAGACAAAAAAACGGGTTCAGGAATTTGGCTACATGCCATTCCCCCTACCAAAAATCTTTTACGTGGATCAAGAGGTTGTCTGGTTTTAAAAAATGAAGATATCGAAAAGGTTGAACCCTATGTGCAAATTCCAACCACTCCTATAATCGTGGAAGATAAAATAGAGTACAGTAATAAAAATGAACTACAGTCAAAAAAACAAGCCCTACTTGGATGGCTAGAGCAGTGGAGAGCAAGCTGGCAATCCAAAAGTATTGATAGCTATATTAATTTTTATCACGAAACCTTTACTTCTAACAAAATGACTAAAGAACAATGGTACGAGTACAAAAGTCACCTTAACAAGAAGTATGAATATATAAATGTAAAACTCTTTTCCCCTGTGATTTACCAGCACAAAGATAAACTTGTTGTAAGATTTTTACAGAAGTATCAATCTGATGGGCTTACTGACTTTGGAGAAAAAACTCTATACGTTTATAAAGACCCTTCTTCTGGATACAAAATTATTGGCGAAGATTGGGCACCGACCTCAAATGAGGTGGTCGCAAAATATGAAAAGTGTCAAAACCAAGGCTGCTAAATCGATACAGCAATAGATCAATTGAATCCCAAACCCACAAACAAATGCATCAACAGGCGATGAGTCAACCCTCAATCGCCCAATTTTCAAGTTTTAATTATTAAAACTTTCTCCATCGTTATCAAAGGAGTCATCAGCTAATTCTAGGGGGGCTGAGTTTGCCGACAAGTCTTTTAGGTTTTGCTTATGAGCATTCAGCTCTGAGGGATCTAATACGCCATTATTCAGATTCCAGTCTAACATACGCTTATCAAATTTAAGGTTCTCTAAAGCCTTATCAAGATCTTTCATATTCACTCCTTTTCAGAAATTCTTTCCCACTAATTCCAATAGCGTGGGCCCGTCTTTTCATCCGTCGGCTCATTGTCTACCACTAACCTTAACTTCCGTCTAGTGCTGGATCTGTTGGAGCTCGAACCACTCTTTTTATTGCCACTAGAGCCACCCTGATTGCGGCGACTATAAAAAAATAAAAAAAGAAACCCAGAAACAATCCCACCCAAATGACACAGATTTGAGACCTGACTGCCATACCCTGAATCCAAAAGGGTCAAAAGCTCTATAATTCCTAGCAGTAGAGCAAAGTACTTGGCTTTCATAGGAAATAAAAACATAAAAAGAACAATTCTTTCACCAAAAACTAAACCATAAGCTAAAATCAAGGCAAAGGTGGCACCAGAAGCCCCAATCACAGGAGTTAACAATGGTGCGCCGTGCCCACTAATCAGGGAATATATAAGGGTTAAAACAACATATAATATTGCTGCCCCGACTCCAGACACCAAATAATAAGATAGAAAAAAACGACGCCCCCAACGGCTTTCTAGCTCGCTGCCAAACATCCACAGAACTAGCATGTTAAATAGCAAATGAAAGAAGCTTGAGGAGTGTACAAACATGTAGGTCAGAGGCTGCCATATAAAAAAATCTGTAATTACACTAGCCGGGACCAAACCAAAGTACTCAAAAACATAATTTCTCGATAAGAAGACTTTTTGCAGTATCATAACGAGAATTAACCACACTGAAATATTCAGAATAATAAGCTTCTTAACTACTGGAGTGACTGGCATCACAGCCAGAGGCGATCCTCCTCCCCCTCGCATTATCCCTCCTCCCTCACCGGCTGGCTCAACTCAACTAGAACCCCTCCGGTAGACTTTGGGTGAATAAAAGCAACCCAACAGTTATGAGCCCCCAACTTAGGCTCTTCATTGATAAGTTGCACATTCTTATTTTTTAAGTCTTGCAAGGTCTTTTTTAAATCTTCTACTCGCAAACAAATATGATGAATACCTGGTCCACGCTTATCTATAAATTTGGCAATTGGCCCCTCTTTATGAGTACTTTCTAACAACTCTATCCGAGTATTATTCTCAAGATCGAGGAATCCGACCCTAACTTGTTCCGAAGGCACCTCTTCTATTTCCATACTCGACCAACCGAGAATCTCATAAAAAGATTTAGCTTCCTTTAGATTTTTGACGGCAATACCTATATGATCCAGTTCCAATTTAAAGCTCCATTTTTGAAAATTCTTTTAAAAGCTTATCGTAAGTTTGCTCAACAGATTCAGGCAACACCTTTGTTTCTGCTATTAGGGGAAAAAAGTTTGTGTCACCAAACCACCTCGGAATAACGTGCCAATGCAAGTGATCGGGAATCCCCGCTCCCGCAACCTTGCCATGATTCATTCCCAGATTCAAACCCTGACAAGAATAGGTCTTTTGTAAAATCTCAGCCGATCGCCTTAAAAGTATAGACATCTCCTGATACTCCAAATCCGACAAACTCCACAGATCTCCAACATGACGAGTTGGCAAGACCAAAATATGCCCAGTGTTGTATGGGTATTTATTTAAAACAACCATACTATGTTCAGAATTATACACGCAGAGTCCGTTTCCTTCAGCACCCTTTTGCGCCTCTTGGCAAAATACACAATGATCTGGCTCAACAAGCTTTCTGACATATCTTAGTCTATCCGGGCGGCAAAAAAAATCTCGCTCCTGGGGCCAAATCTCCTTTAAATTCACTTGTTTTTTTTTGCTCACTACAATCCCATCGCTCCAGGCATTAAATACATAGGTTGACCCATAATTTGTAATCTAAAAAAATTTTTTAAGTTTTGCTCTAACCCATCAGAGATTTTAGCCTCTGTTAACACTTCAAATAAATCTGGGCGCTTTTTTGGGGGAGTAAAGACTTCTGGAGCACTTCCTAACCCTGAAAGCTCCCCCAGAATTCTTATTGCATCTTGATAAGTTCCAAGCTGATCGGCAAAGCCTAGTTTTACCGCTGTTTCCCCTGTAAAAACTCGACCGTCTGAGTACTTTTCAACAACATCAGTAGAAAGCTTGCGGCCATTCATCACTGCCAATTTAAATTGACCGTGGACTTCAGAAATCATTTCACTAAACAGTGCCCTCTCATCAGGCCTCATGTCTCTGTAATCTGCACCTGAATCTTTATACTCTCCTGTTTTGATTACGTACCTCTCCACCTTGGCCCACTTATATAAATCTTTTAGGTTCGCAAATTGAATTAACACACCAATAGATCCCATCAAAGACCCAGGTGTTGTTACAATTTGATCTGCGGCAACGGCAGCGTAATATCCACCACTTGCGGCTAAAGATGTCGCTACGGCTACTACTGGCTTCTTTAGCTCCTCTCGAACTCGCTTGAGCTCAAGATATATCTCTTGGCTTGGACCAACCGCCCCACCAGGGCTGTTAATCCGAACAAGAACTCCCTTGATTTTATTTTTTGAGGCAAATTTCTTTAAATTCTCTAAAAAATGCTTTCCGTCAATTATAACTCCATCTAATTGCAGTTCTAAAATTGAATCCTTCTCGACGTGCTCAAGCACCCGTGGGTCTATTTTAGACACAATTGTACCTAATGAGATCAAAAATAAAATCGCAAACAAACTCGCAAAAACTAACAAAAACTGTTTTATAAATTTTCCCATTAAAGCGCTCCATTCTATTATAATTAGTTCTTATTCAAAGATGTATATTAAGAGACATTGTCATCTACGCCAACAAAAAAGGCGGGATGCAACCCGCCTTTTTAACTACACTTGAGTAAATTCTTAAGTCGTATAGCTTTACAAACTATTCGTCTCCCTTATGTTGAGTTACACCAGCATCTTTAAATTGATCGGCAAATAACTCTCCGAGACTTGTCTTAGACGTTGAAGTGGCTTTCTTAACATAGTCTTCAACATCGGCCTTTTGCTCTCTAAGCTTCACGAGCTTTGCGCTCAAGCCAATCTTACGGGCATCTTTATCGATGGTAATAATTTCAGCTTTAACAGTCTCGCCAACCTTAATAAAGTCCTCAGTCTTATCTACCCTTTTAGGAGACAACTCTGAAATATGAATCAAGCCTTCGATATCCTGCTCCAACTCAACAAAAACACCGAAGTCTGCAGCCTTGGTAACTTTAACTTCATGTTGAGACCCAATAGGAAACTTATTTTCGATATTCGACCAAGGGTCGTCTTCTAGTTGTTTTAGACCCAGGCTAAAGCGCTCATTTTCAATATCCACTCCCAAAACTACGGCTCGAACCTTATCTCCCTTATTAAACATCTCAGAAGGGTGATTGATGCGTCTTGTCCAAGAGAAGTCAGAAATGTGAACCAATCCATCTATTCCCTCTTCTATTCCTACGAACACACCAAAGTCTGTTAGGGACTTAATCTCTCCCTCAATAATAGTACCAGGAGGATAAGTTTCTTTGAGTTCAAGCCATGGATTAGATTCCAACTGCTTCATTCCCAAGCTGATGCGTCTGTTGGCCTTATCTACCTCAAGAACAACAACATCGACTTCATCGTCCACCTTAACCAACTGTGAAGGATGTTTAACTCTCTTGGTCCAACTCATCTCACTAACGTGAATAAGGCCCTCTATGCCATCCTCTAGCTCTACGAAGGCACCGTACTCAGCCAAGCTTACGATCTTACCCTTTAACTTCTTGCCTTGCGGGAAGTTTGCATCCACTTGTCCCCATGGGTCTTCACTCAGCTGTTTCAATCCTAAACTTACTCTCTCTTTAGAATTGTCAAACTTAAGAACACGAACATCTATCTCGTCACCAACATTTAATAACTCAGACGGATGCTTAACCCTACCCCAGCTCATGTCTGTGATATGAAGCAATCCATCCATTCCACCTAAATCAATAAAGGCCCCATAGTCAGTGATATTCTTAACAATACCTTTAACTACAGACCCTTCAGCCATTTGATCCAGTGTTTGAGTTCTCAAGCTCTCTCTTTCCTCTTCAAGTAAGGCTCGTCTGGAGAGAACAATATTTCCACGACGTTTATTAAATTTTATAACCTTAAACTTGTACTTCTTTCCGATATAGTGATCCATATTTCGAACTGGGCGCAAATCAATCTGACTGCCTGGCAAGAAAGCCTTAACACCAATATCTACACTCAAGCCACCTTTAACTTTGGCAACAATAGTGCCTTCAATAATCTCTTCATTTTCAGCTGCCTTAGAAATATCATTCCAAGCGCGAAGCATATCGGCTTTGTCTTTAGAAAGAACTACCATTCCATTATCATTTTCAACTCGATCAATATAAACTTCGACAGTTTCACCCACACTTATGGCTTTTTGCCCATCGTGTAAACGAAACTCAGAAAGGGGAATCATTCCTTCACTTTTGTAGTTGATATCCACTAGAACAAAATCTTCTAGAATATTAACAACTCGTCCAGTTACGATATCACCGACGTTAAAATCTCTTTCATCAAGAGACTCTTTAAAAAGCTCTGCAAAATTAGCATCAGCTCCCTTTACTACAGATCCTGGGTTTTCCACCACCTCAGCATCAAATGCATCAAGTGCGGCTAAAACTTTTTCCCTCTCTATCGCCGCTTTAGATTTATTGGGCTTATTACTATCCACCATTGTCAAAAATTACCTCCTTGCGGACCGTGCCCTGTGGAGGAGCAGACCCTAAGTATTTCCCGTCTACTAAAATCAAATATAGTCGGAATAAGTAGTGTTTATAGGTTGTTTACTCATAAAGTCAAAGGGATTTATCTGCGCAATAAATGAAAATTCTCGTAAAGAATACTCTTCAAAGTGAAAACAGAAGTTTAACTTTTTATAATTTGCCCCAAAAAGCCCATTTTAAGAGATTTAAAGCAAAGCGCTAAAGCTTAAGTTCTTCCCTAAGTAGGTGGTCAATGTGCTCCACAACTTGCTGGAGATCCATCTCACTCGTATCTATTACATGAGCTTTTTCAGGCACTTGTAAGGGTGCCGCTGTTCGATTGCTGTCTTGAGCGTCCCTTTTTTTTTGAGCGGCTTGCATAATTTCGAAGCTTCCCCCCTCTTCAGAGGCTCGCCTTTTTGCTCTGTTTTCACTGCTAGCGGTTAGGTAGATTTTAACGTCGGCAGATGGGAATACAACCGTGCCACAATCTCTACCTTCTGCAACTAAGCCCGCGACATCTTTGGCACAATTTCGCTGAAACTCTAATAAGCTGGCCCTCAAGGCCTGATGGCGGCTGATTTTACTAGCCACCTCACCGACTTCTTCTGTGTATATATTGTCTGTGACCTCACTGCCCCTATAGAGAAATTGTGTTCGTTCGGGACTCATACACACGGCCCAAGTTTTACTCATCGCCAATTCAACTAAGGCCCTTTCGTCCTCTAGGTTCACATTTTCTTTTTGGGCGACATAGGCGATACCACGGTAAAAAGCACCCGTTGAAACCCACGACCATCCAAACCTGTTGGCAACTTCACGACTCACAGAAGTTTTGCCTGAGGCTGCTGGGCCATCAATCGTTACGACCTTTGCTACTTCATTGAGAACTTCTTTAGGAGCTTCATTTGTCACTGTTTTGTCGCTTTCTTGTTTGTCAAATTCTTACTCTTCTTACTTTCTTACTCTTCTTACTCGTCGCTTTCTTTATTTGCCACTTTCTTGTCGTTTATGGCCTTTCTGCTGCTCTTTTGTCACTTTTCACTTTTCACTTTTCACTTTTGTGTCTGTAGAGTCTTACAGACCTTCTCCGCTGGCTAAAATTTTTTTCAGGGCCACAATAGCGGCTTGGTTTTCATCAGGCAAGCCCACACTTATTCTTAAATGGTACGGCAAGCCATACCCAGTAACTGGACGCGTTATAACTCCCTCTCGCAATAGAGATTGGTAGGCCTTTTCCCCTAAAATTGGAAGTTGGCACAAAACAAAATTGGCCTGTGAAAGCCAGTATTTTAAATTCATTTTCTGCAGTTCTGTATAGTAGAAATCGAGACCACTCCAATTCACTTGACGACTTTTCTCTAAATAATCCACGTCCTCTAGTGCGGCAACACCAGCCACTTGCGCCAGAGAATTCACATTAAATGGTTTTCTTACCCGTTGGTAATAACTCACCATTTCTGGGTTCGCCATAAAAACCCCCAGCCTTAAGCCAGCCAATCCAAACACCTTACTAAAGGTCCGAATAACAATTAAGTTTTTATAGTCATTTAACCAATTCGCAACATTTGGATAATCTTCGGCCCTAACAAACTCATTGTAAGCTTCATCAATAACAACGAGAACATCTTTTAGACCTTGAGTAAATTCAATAAAGTCTTTCAGTTCATTAGAGTTGAGGTAAGTTCCCGTGGGGTTATTAGGGTTGGCAATAAATACCATTCGAACCTTTCCATTGAGTTCTAAAAGCTGTCTTTTCATCTCTGAAAGATCAAACTTTAAGTCTTCACCCATTGGGGTCTCAAGAGTTTGAAGACCAAAGGCCTGAGCGCTTAGCTTATATATTAAAAATGAATGCGCACTGGTCATAATCATATCGGATGGGCTGCAAAATGTTCTAATAGCCAGATCAATAACCTCCTCAGATCCATTCCCAAATCCAAGATAGGACTCTTCCACCCCGTAATATTGTGCAACAGCTTTAGTCAGCTTATAACAGGAAGCATCGGGGTAGAGAGACAGGTTGTCTAAAGTAAAAATCAGAGCCTCTTTTACCCTGGGGCTTAGGCCTAGTGGGTTTTCATTACTTGCTAATTTTATAACTCTTTCTAACCCTAATTCTCTTTGAACCTCTTCAATAGGCTTTCCCGGCTGATAAGCCTTAAGCTTAGATATGTAATCTGCAATTTTCATCTCAATATCTCCATTGTCTTCAATATCTTCATTACCCTACTCTCTTCAATTGAATCGAACTTTGTTAGTTTTTAATATCGGTTCTAAAATAAATCAGGATTCTACCTACGTCTTGTTGCACAGCTCACACTACTAGATCTCGATAAATAAAACAGAGGCTATATTTAGGCCCATAAAAATAGATCCCTTATAGCTTCCTTAAAAGTGAAAGGACCTTGTTTAAGTTAGATCTAAATAATTGTTGCCAAATTCCGATACTTTAGAATAAGTACCAGTGATATAAAAAGGATTCAAGTTGCAAGAGAATAGCGAATCAACATTGTTTTTAAATTTTAGCGAATCCTTTGTCGAAGTGGCTTCACTTCGACAGGGGGATTTTAAGTTTCAACGCAGTTTCAGCCCTAAAACAAATCTTAAAAATCTGCTTTCTGAACAGCCTACATTCACTAATGTCATTGTATGCACACAGCTGAGTTCTATTATCTTAAGTAAACACATTGGAAGCTCTCCAGCCTACCTTGTTACGAGTGGTTTTGAAGACTGGCTCAATATGAATATTCCCATTAGAGAAAAGTTTTTTACTCTCAACATCAGTCGTGCGATCTCGCCAGTTTCTGATGATCTTGTTTTCAGTATTAACGAGCGCACGGATGCCAATGGCCATATCCGTAAAGCTGTTAACCTTGAGGACCTTGAGTTCCTCACTCACAAGCTCAAGATGAATAATATTCAATGCCTAGCCATCAATTTTTTACACTCAGATCTAAATCCTACCAATGAACAAACCACAGCAAAATACTTTAGAGATCAAGGGTTCATCGTTTTTAGCAGCCAAGAGATCTCTCAGAATTATCCAAAGGCAAATAGAAAATCTGAACGTCGTCGATGGCTAAGCGCGCTATTAAATGCCTATGCCTATTCAACTTGGCAAGAGGAACTTGCAAGCTTAGAGGCCTTGTTACGTGAAGTCAGCAACAATAACTCTCTACAAATGAAAATTGTAACCAATACGGGCTCGACTGTCCCTTGGAAGTCGTCCTCTCCAATTGAAACTCTGTTTTCTCATGAATTCCTATGCAGTGAATATTTTAAAAGTTTTCACCCCAACTCCATAGGTTGCCTATGGGGGGTCGAACGTTTTCAAATTTTTGATCTTTCAAATGAAAATTGTGATTCATGGAATTGTGAATTTGGAAATTTGACATTGGATAGAGTTAATTTTAAAAACCTTTGTGTTCAACCCACTTCCATTATTGACGAGGGATTCTGGGGTACTCCACAAATTACCCCAAAAATATCTGGCTATGAGCCCGGCCCCATGTGCCTGGGAAAGTCGGTTAAACCCACACTACTTGATGTTCTTTTCCTCGACTCAAAACTTTCTCATGTGCAAGGTTTAACTGAGCACTTGGTCGAAAAGTCCTCAAATCGAATAAAAGACACTCTTTTTAGTTACAACAAAAACAGCTTAAACACAGAATTCCTTCTGGATTCAGGAGTTCAGTCATTAGCCGGCGAATTAAACCTATTGCCACAAAACAATCTGTCGGCAGCAGGCCCGTTGGCCCCAGCAATTGTACCGCTAATAAAAGCGGGCCCACTTAAAAAAAGGTGGTTGCAATCAGAAGATTTCGATTTTCCAGCTTTAACAGCACTCATTCGAGGTTCACGTGTCTGAAGGTTTTCAGTATGAACAAATACTTCAATTTTGTCGTCTTCTATTTGAGGGTCAACCTTCGGCTACGTTGGCAACGCAAGAGGGACTACCAATATTTGTAAAATATGAAAACTTGGCAGAAATAGGCTCTTTACCCGTTGTAGCTCAAACTACTCAACAGTACTTGAACCTTCAAGACGGGGAAATTTCTATAACTAATGACCCCTATAGTGGGGGCACAATTTTAACTAACTTCTACCTTAGCTTGGGCCTAGCAAGTGAACAAAAAAGAGGTAAAAACTCAGATCTCGTGCTCATTACAAAAATATCACTCAAGCCAAGGGTTTCACATGGAGATAATATCGATAATGAAGGTGTTCGTATTCCTCCAACACCTATAACAGCAAATAAAAAAATTAATCACGATGTGCTCAAAGCTATAAGCTCCCATCCACAAGCCCCTACTGAGTTTGAACAGCAAATACTTAGGGGCATTAAAGAAATTGAATCCCTTAAGACCAGATTTATGAAACTCAATGAGATTTTTCAGCTAGATTGGTCAAAACCCTACCTCAAACAGTATTTTAAAGACTCAAGCAGTCAAATGTCTAATTTACTTTCTAACTTTAGTAGTGGTGAAAGGAGTGAAGAGCTTGAGTTAAACGACGGAAGTCTATTAAAACTGAGAGTTGAAGTTCGAGATGATAAAGTCATTTTTGATTTCAGCGGAAGCGACAATTCAAAGTCGGTACAATTGACTCACTCTGCGGCCTTAGGAGGCTGTACTGGAGCTTTGATCTCTCTGTTCGATAAAAATTTGCCTATAAGCCAGGGAATTTTTGAATGCATCGAAGTGATTGCTCCTGAGGGCTCGCTTGTTCACGCAAAGTTTCCTAAACCTGTTTACTTCGGAATGACAGATGGAGTTTCTGCTATAGCCAATTTAGTTCTAAAAGCCATTGGCAATCTAGATAAATCTAAGAGATACCCTCTTAGCGGAACCTCTTACTGTAGTTTTAATATAGAGTTTAGTAACTGCCATTTTTTTGAGACGCTTGAACCAGGAAGTGCGGCCTCAAAATCAGCTGAAGGTTTTAGCGGAGTTAACATCTGGAAAAGAAGCTCGCTGGAGCCATCAATTGAGGAAATTGAGCGCCGCTTTCCCATTACTGTTGAAACCTACAGTTTCAGATCGAACTCAGGAGGAGATGGTAAGTTTAACGGAGGTTGCGGAGTGGTAAAAGCGTACCAAGTTTTAGAAAACTGCAAGTTCGTTTGGTCAATAAATGAACCTAGTGAAAAACCCCTTGGTGTCATGGGAGGTCGAGATGCGCAATCTGCCGAAATCCTGCTTCAAAGGCATGGAAAAGAAAAGCAAGTTTTAGCTAAGGCAGGATCAATTGAACTTCATCAATCAGACAAAATTATTATTCAATCTGCTGGAGGCGGTGGTTTTGGCGAAACTGACGACGGAGCTTAAAGGTCAACTTTAATCTAATTCAACCTGAGGAAAGCTCAACTCTAAACTGCTCTTTATTTCTTGAATATGATCCACGCCTTTACTTTCAACTACAACTCTTATTACGGTTTCTCTAAATTTGACTTCTCGACCCACACGATCATGAGAAACTTCAAGAATATTGGCCCCGTGTTGGGCTAAAACTTGCGTAATTTTCTGCAGCTGACCAGGACGATCGGGAGCCACAACTTTTATTCGCGCAATCCGACCACTTGCTGACAATCCTCTCTCAATAACTTTTTCAACTAAGTTCATATCTATATTGCCACCGCCTAATACAACAACCGTTTTCGCACCCAAATTCCAATTAAACTGTTTAGCTAATGCTGCAGCCGCCAAAGTGATGGCTCCAGAACCCTCAACAACTGTTTTGGCTCTTTCTAACAAATAAACAATAGCTTTTGCCACTTCATTGTCGTCAACAGCCACAATGTCATCAACGTTTTTAGAAATAAAAGAATCAAAAATAATAGGACTTGGGTTTTTCACTGCAATACCATCAGCTATAGTGCCAGATTGATCATAAACCAGTTTTTCCTGTTTATTAAATAAGGACTTCATCCCTGTAAAACCTGAACTCACAACGCCATAAACGCGACAGCTCGGCTTGAGGGTTTTTATTACAGTAGATATTCCAGACATCAACCCCCCGCCTCCAATTGCCACTATAACGGAGTCTACATCTGGCAATTGCTCAAGGATTTCTAATCCTATTGTCCCTTGACCAGCAATAACCTTTTCATCTTCAAATGGATGAACAAAAACATAACCCCTTTCTCGTTCTAATTGCCTAGCGTAAGCAAAGCTTTCATCAAAAATGTCTCCATACATTATAACTTCAGCACCATAATTTATGGTGGCCTGCTTTTTAACAATGGGAGTCTGAATAGGCATAACAATTTTTGCTGGTATTCCAACATACCTTGCGCCAAAAGCCACACCTTGAGCATGGTTACCTGCTGAGGCCGCGATGACGGTAATTGGACGCTGATCTTTTAGGCTTAACATTTTATTTAAAGCCCCTCTAATTTTAAAACTACCCGTCAGCTGTAAATTTTCATATTTAATAAAAGTATCTGTCCCAACCAGGTCTGAACAGCTTCTTGAATAGGACAACTCTGTTCGTAAAATTACTGGCTTGATATTATTTCGAGCGGCTTCAATATCTTGTAACGTAACTTTCATTTTAGAGACTGGCATGTTTTTAACTGGCATATTTCTCTCTGGGATATTTTCCCTTGAATTTTTCTACATATATTGTTCTATGAGCTTTCCCAGAAGACTGTCAAACCATAAACTGGACGGTATTCACCTACAACTATCTGAGACTCAATCTTATCAGAGGAAACCATCAGTTTTGTGTCGTCAAAGTAATAAAATGGAGCCAAAGATTTTCCGCAGTGCTGGCAATGAGACACTCTATCTAACTTAGACTCTGTGACCCCTCCACAGATGTGACATCGACGAATATGGACAGGATGCCTATCCACTCAAGAAACTCCAGTCCCCACAAAATTATGTTGCGCCCAAAAATAAGAGGTAAAATTGGCCCTTCCTCTTTTAAAAATCAGAAGGTCTATTAAAAACACTTAGATTGACTCGCTGATTTGCTTGCTACTAAATGTACACATTTATTTTCAATCCCTCTGCTTCAGAAGTCATTGTATGAGACTTTTCTACACTTAACAATATACAAATTGAATCCATCGTGCTCTAGACAGCATAAATTTGATTTCAACTGTTGCGGAATTCTCATTAAATATTTCCATTGAATTACTGAATCTTAATGCGCAGAGCAATTTTCTATCTCCAGTAAAAAAAATCTCATTGTGATACGCAAAACTGTCAACACACAAAACTGTCAGAGATTATCTGCTTTGACTTGTTTCTGACCTTTCAAGAATAGACATTAAAGAGTCAACCTTTAAGCTGGCACCCCCTACAAGAAATCCATCTATATTTTTTTGCTTAGCCATATCTCCAACATTTTCTGCATTTACACTTCCGCCGTATAAAACTTGAGTTTTGTTTGCGACTTCTTTAGAAAACATTTTTTCCAAGATATATCTAACAAAAACATGAGCCCCTTCTGCCAGCTGTGGCGTGGCCACTTTCCCTGTTCCGATGGCCCAGACAGGTTCATAAGCTAAAATAAAATCTTTTTCTACATTGATTTTTTTTAAACACCTTTGGAGTTGATCAGCTAAAATGTCTTGAGTTTTACCAGATTCTCTTTGAACGAGAGACTCTCCAATGCAAATAATTGGCGTAATATCTAAAGACTGTAGTTGATCAATTTTTTGAGATACAATCTCATCAGTTTCTGCAAACAAAGTTCTCCTCTCACTGTGACCAACGAGGCAACAACTCCCTCCCAAGTTTTTCAACATCGATGCCGAAGTCTCTCCTGTAAAGGCTCCAGATAACTCTGTATGAACATTTTGAGCCCCCCACATAATAGAATGTTTTGTCAATTTATTAGCAGCCACAAACAAATCAATTGTTGGAGGAAAAAAAACAAAGTGACTCTGTTTCTCTGCAGGACAAACCTTTAGAAACTCATCAAAATAACTGGCAGCTTCCTCCGGATTTAGATTCATCTTCCAGTTTGCTGCAACAATTGGTTTTTTTAACATTTGAGCGCCTCTATTCCCGGCAAGACATCCCCCTGAATGTACTCCAAACTTGCACCCCCGCCCGTAGAAATATGACTTATTTTATCGGCCTCTCCCGAGAGGTTCATTGCGGCAACCGAGTCTCCTCCCCCAACAATTGTTAAGCCAGAGCTGCTCGCTAAAGCCCTTGCAATGGCCAAAGTGCCTTTAGCATATTCTGGGGTTTCGAAAACTCCCATGGGGCCATTCCAAAAAATAAGTTCAGCGCGAGCAATACAATCTTCGTAGATTTTAATTGTCTTTGGCCCAATATCTACAGCTAAAGTCTCATCTGGAATTTCACTTCCTGAAGTTATCTCAAGAGTTTCGGGTTTATCAAAAGCCTTAACAACAACATGGTCAACGGGTAGTAGCAATTGTTTGTTTCTTACCGAAAAGCGTTCAATAATTTCTTTAGCCAAATGAATCTTATCCTTTTCAACCAGGGACTTTCCCACTTTGATGTTCTGAGCGGCAAGAAAAGTATAAGCCATCGCTCCACCAACAATGAGCGTGTCAACCTTGTCAACCAATGACTCTATAACAGAAATTTTATCACTGACCTTTGCTCCACCAAGAATGGCAACATAAGGGTGACGCTGTGCCTTCAATACGAAGTTGAGCATCTCTACTTCTTTTCTTATCAGAAAGCCCATGGCTCTTTGTTTTATCTGACTGGGCAACCCCACAATACTGGCATGAACTCTATGACTGGCCCCAAAAGCGTCGTTAATGTAAACGTCTATATAGCGAGCCCACTTGTCGTACAAAGACTTTTCATTTTTAGTTTCACCGGGTTCAAAACGCAAATTTTCTAACATTATAACTTGGTTCGGCTTTAAGTTTCCTAATAAGGCTTTTGGCGCTTCGCCAGATGGCTCTTCAACTAGAATCACCTCTACATTTAAGACTTGGCTCAACCTCTCAGCCACAGGCTGCAAACTAAATTGATTTTTATCGCCCTCACCTTTGGGTCTCCCCAGATGACTGGCAAGCACCAACTTGCCTCCCTTATCCATGATATAGCGTATTGTCGGCAACGCCGCTTGAATTCTCGTCTCATCAATAATCACTCCATTTTTTAAGGGAACATTTAAGTCCAATCTTAAAAAAATAGATTTACCTTTAAGATCAAGATCCTCTATAGATTTAAATGTCATTTACAAACCCTTTTTGTGCATAAACTGAACCATATCGACCATTCTATGAGAAAATCCCATTTCATTATCGTACCATGCAAAAACTTTAACCATGTTTTGCCCTATAGTCATAGTGCTTGCAAGATCAACTATTGAGCTGCTGGGATCCCCATTAAAGTCAATACTCACAAGGGGAGCCTGTTCGCATCGCAACACTCCCTTTAAAGCGCCTTCAGAAGCTTTTATAAGAGCCTGATTAACTGACTCGGCAGTAGCCTCTTTTTTGGTTTTAACAACAAAGTCCACTAAACTCACATTGGGAGTAGGGACTCTCACTGCAACACCATCAATTTTACCTTTTAAATCAGGCAAAACTAATCCCACTGCCTTAGCTGCCCCAGTTGTTGTTGGTATCATCGATAATGCTGCGGCACGGGCTCGCCTTAAATCTTTATGGTTAGCATCTAAAATTTTTTGGTCATTGGTGTAAGAGTGAATTGTTGTCATAAATCCGTGCTCAATACCAAAAGTTTCGTGCAACACTTTTGCCACAGGAGCCAAACAGTTGGTTGTACAAGAGGCGTTACTGACAACATAATCTCGACTTGGGTTATAAGATTCATGATTAATACCGTAAACAAGAGTACTATCGGCATCGGCAGGCGCAGAAACCAAGACTCTTTTTGCCCCGGCAGTAAGATGCTTAAGAAAGTCAGACTTCGCTTTAAAAGCGCCCGTGCACTCTAATACGACATCAACTTCCCATTCTTTCCATGGGATTTCCTCAGGGTTCCTAACGCTTGAGACTGGGATCTGTTTGCCATCGACAACAATTTTTCCTTCTTCGACTGCAATTGACTTAGAGTACTTACCATGAGTGCTGTCGTATTTAAGCAAATGGGCCGCTTCCTCAATTGTCCCAACATTATTTATACCAACAATATTTAGTTTTTCGTAACCTGCGCGAAACAGAATCCTGCCTATTCTTCCAAATCCGTTTATACCTACTCTCAAACTCATTTGACCTACTCCTTTAATTTTGTAAACACTCTAATTGTATTCTCATAAGTTATCTTTTTAAATTCTTCAAGCCCAACCCTTTTCAATTTGGCCACATACTCAGCTGTGTGCACAACAAAACTCGGCTCATTTTTTTGCCCTCGTAAAGGAACTGGAGTTAAAAATGGAGCATCTGTTTCCACATGAATTCTATCTAGGGGTAATGATCTCACGACTTCTCTCAATGGATCAGCATTCTTAAATGTGACAACACCACTAATAGAAATATTTAAATTTAACTTCAAGGCCTCGTCAGCTAACCATTGGGTTCCAGTAAAACAGTGCAATACTCCTTGTATCTTTCCATCAAATGCTTTTAAGACTTCAATTGTTTCAACTTCAGCATCTCGAGTATGAATTTGGACTGGCAAACTCAAATCTTTAGCCAGTTGCAATTGGCGTTTAAATACAGAAACTTGCACATCTCTTGGCGAGTGATTGTAGTAAAAATCCAATCCAATCTCACCAACGGCTACAACCCTAGCCTCTGTTAAATGGTCTAGCATCCATTTTTCACATTGTTCATTGTACTGATGAGCCTCGTGCGGGTGAACCCCTAAAGTACAATAAACATGGGGCTGAAATTGATTTGCAAAGCCTAAAACAACTGGATGGTCCTTAGGCTCTGTTCCGATTGTCACCATCTTAACCACCCCCTCTTCCACCGCCGACCGAACCGCTTCCTCGGGGGTTTTAGCAAGAGAGTTAAGATGACAATGTAAATCTATCCAACCCATAAATTCCTTTCGTCCAATGCCTTTCTGCAAGAATAGACCATGTCCTCTATGGCTATGTTTAAGTCAAAGTTTCGGCGAACACAACTGTCTATCTCTGTGGCCTTTGAAAACAACCACTCCAATTTTGAAAAGCCTAAATTTGATAATTTTTGAATTTGAGACAAACAGTCCTTATGTATAACAAGATTAGGGTTTATATTGTAAACACAAGCATCCCTCAAAAGTTGTTGCCAGTATTTTACAACTTCTAAGACTTCATCCTTTTCAGCAATGAGATCTCTCCCCTCCTCAAGTTGTTTTTCTAGAGACTCTGTTTGTAAGCTCGCAATAAAAGAAAATGCCCGCCCTCTAAGGTTTTGATCCTTGTTATCTAGTAGAGCTTGCGCCTGCGACAAACTTCCCTGACTTGCGCTCAAAACCCATTCCGGAAAAGATCCCAAAGCTTTCAAGCTTTCAATCTTAAGAGGGGTAAAATGCCAAATTTGTGATCTGGAGCGTATTGTTGGCAAAATGCCACCTAAACTAGATGTGATCAAAAAGAAAAAAACTCCCGCACGTGGCTCTTCCAATATCTTTAGCAAAGCATTCGCCGCTTGAACGTTTAACTTCTCAACTTCATCTACAATTACAATAGTTGCACCACGCAAAGATCTATATTGAAGAAAGTGTAAAATCTCACGAGCCTGCTCTATCTTAATCTGATTCTTTTGAGGCTCCACTAACATTATAGACTCGTGTTGCCGTTTACCTGAACGCAAACAAGAACCACACAATCCACAAGCCGTCTGGGTCCTCTCCTGAGTGTTTATGGACCTCTCACAAAGCAGCTCCTGAGAAAGGCCAAATGCCAAGCTTTTTTTCCCTATACCGCTAAGTCCAGAAAAAATGTTTGTCGAAGCTAACCTCCCCTCTTTTATAGCCCTTCTAAGTTTAGCCAAGCTTTCATCATGACCACTTAGGTTTTCAAGAAGAGTTTTCATAAAGCCCTTTCTATCAGGGGCAATAAGCTTTCAAACAAAACCTCGGGGCTCTGACTCGCATCTAAAATAACCCATTTTTCTGGCGATTCTTTAGCTAGGTTTAAATAGCCATTGCGAACGCGATCGTGAAAATCATCCTTTTCCAGTTCAAATCTATCTTTTTGGCGCCCTTCCATTCGTTCCTGCCCCTTTTTAATATCCAAATCTAGCAAGATAGCTAGATCAGGCTCAAGGCCCCGGGTCGCAAAATCATTTAACCAATCAATAGGCCCTCTTGCCATCTCTCGCCCTCCCGCCTGAAACGCCAATGTACTGGCAGTAAAACGGTCGCACAAGATCCAATCCCCTCTTTGAATAGCCGGTAAAATGATCTTTTCTACGTGTTGAGCTCGTATGGCTTCGTAAAGTAAAAGTTCGGCCCTAGGCGTGGGTGGATCGCCATCAGATCTCAACAAAAGGGTTCTAAGCTCCTCACCAAGAGGGGTCCCTCCTGGTTCTCGAGTATGTATAACCTTTTGATTTCGGCGAGTTAGCTCCGTTTTCACCAAGCCCATTAAAGTGGACTTACCTGCCCCATCAATACCTTCAAATGCCCAAAACGCCATAAGAAGGTTCTATCCATTCAGCCAAGAATAAGTTATCATTTGTGTGTTGCGTTACTCTATTGCCAAAAGCCTCTGGACCTTACAGGCAGACTCCCTTATACTGCCGATCTAAAAATTGGGCGATCTGAATTTAGCCGATTTAAAACTCGTCGATGCGTATAAATTGTGCGCACAATAGGATTTTAATATGTTAGCATTTATTTCTGTGATTCATGTTTTTATGGCTGTTATTCTAATAATCCTTGTTCTTCTTCAAGACTCTAAAGGTGGGGCAATGGGGATGCTCGGGGGCAGCGGCGGCAACACCGTCTTTGGCAGTACGGGTGCCGCGAGCTTCTTGGTCAAAGCCACGCGCTGGATTGCCGTGGCCTTTGCTGTAACTTCCATCTCTTTAGCGTATATGACTTCACAAAAAAATGAAAGTGTACTCGATAAGTTTGCCCCTGCCGGAGCCTCGACTTCAGGCCTTGGGGCAACTGAAGAAACACCTAAAATTCAGGGGGAGCCATCTGAAAAAACTGAGCCATCTGACTCTGAGAGCCCTAAGAAATAAAAAGTACTCTATTTTCTTAGTTACTGCCTCAGTTACATTCGGAACCTTGTTAGCCCTGGGTTGGCTTTTGGTTATGGTATTTAATGATGAGGGGGTAAAAAAATCAACCTTGCCTCTCGCCAATATTCACGAGTTTGAGGGAGAGGTTCTTATTATAAGAGAAGGACTCTCCTTAAACGCAAAAGTGGGACATGAAGTTCTCAAATTTGACAGAATCCTGACCCCAGCTGGATCTCATGTAACTCTAAATTTTATAACTCAAGATCAAGTTCGGTTCGGTGAAAACTCAGAAGTTCTGCTGAAACTATGGGACAACTCCTCCCATACTCTTCCCATCTACGCAGTAGTCAGAAGAGGCTGGGGGGAAATTACAAAATCAGGAAAACAAAACCAACTTATTCTTGAGAATCCGTCGGCCCTGTTAACCTCTTTAACTGCAACTCCACTAAATATCCGCTCAACAGAAAATGTCGACGAGTTGGATAACGAGGAAAGAATACCCTCAGACAAAGTTAACAATATCGCAGACACAACCCCGCTTTCTCCTAAGAAATCTGTAATTTCAGGAGCCACGACAATATTGAGTAATCAAGATATTTCTGCCGTTGTCTTATCCTATCTAAAGCCTTTACAAAAATGCCAACTCAATGCCTACAACTTTCAGCAACAAGCCACAGGACAGCTTACAGTTAGGTTCTCAATTCTACCCGCTGGAAAAACGGAAGGCATTAGCATACAGGCAGACAACACAGAAAGCGAGAAAATGGCGATTTGCGTGAAGAGTGTTTTTGAAAGAATTAAATTCCCTCCATTTGATGGCAGCACTATAGCCGTAAACTACCCCCTGAGATTCGAATAAAAAATCCACCCCTACTCAAATTCTCTATCTAAAGATTCTCTATCTAAAATTATTAATATAATCGATATGCTCAGGGACCCATGGCTCAAAGTTTCCTTCAAAATTAATAACACTTTGGCCTTGATGCTCAGAAATGCTCGGAGGCTTAACAGAAGGTTTCCATACTGAAGACAAAATTCCTTGCTCAACAAGTTTTGATTGAAGCCTCTGAAGACATTCTAAACTCAAAACCTGTCGACGAATCAAATCATCAAGCCCCCTCACCAACTGATCGCGAGAAAAATTGAAGTTTAAAATTAAGTCTTCCGCAATAGTCGATAAGTGCCTCCATTCTATTCTTTGATCCTGAAATAAATCCAAGGCTATCTGAAAAGTGTTAAGAGAGGGAAATACTCGTCGTCCAAATTTTAAATAATATTCTGGATCAGTATCTTCTGCTAAATTAATATAGATTTTTTTAACAGGATCATAATTAGGAATTTGCTCCTGCATCTGTAAAATAACTTTTATCTGTTCTCTAGTTACGGAAAAAAATTTTAATGTCCTTTCTAGAGTTTCAAGACTCAACCTTCGACTACAGATATCAGAGTAAAGATTATAAGTAATAACATCCGTTTCACTATCATCGCCCCACAGAATCTGCTGAACATCGGGCGACAAGTTAAGTCTTATTTGCAATAGAGCCTGCAATTTATAGCCAACTTGCTTTGAAAGCCTCCAAAGCTTTCTTGGATGCAAGTTTTTAAGATTATCCTTGCAATAAAGACCCATCGGCTGAATGCCATCAAGACTCAGCTTTTCTAAAATAACAGGCTCCATCTGAGGGGGAGATGCCGTTATAAAAAATATTGGAAAGTCTTCTTCTTCATACCTTTGCTGGTAGGAGTCTTGTAGAGATCTGACCAACTCAGCTGTGCCAGGAATATTTCTTTTTTTATTTGGCTTTTCCATGACCGCACGCCACAAGCCTCCGAGACTTTCAAACTTTGTATCTATGTAGGTTTTGTCTAAATCCCATAGATATACCTCTTTGGCCAGTTTCTGCCTATTGGTCGCTATATATGCAAAACATACAACTTCGCCTTGAATCTTAGCCCTATTTTTCCAGTTCATATTAGAATCCTTGGACAATTCCATGTCCTCATGATATGGCACCAGCACCATGATAATAACTATGGAGGCTACCAAAATCAACTCTAGCCTAAACTTTAAGCCACTAAATATATGGCCCGCAAATCTTCCCATCTACTCATGGGGTCCGTGGCAGCTTACGGGCTTTGAGGACTCTCATAAAAATTCATTAGTTGTAGACTTAAAAATCACTGGTTCAGATCTGAAGTCAGCTATTCACTCTCTATACCCCAAGCTTTCCTTACCAGAACTTGCCAGAATTTATTCATTTAAAGGCTTAATTTCTCAACATCTTAATTGGATAGATTTTTTCGAACACTACAATCTCAGATTCAATGAAAATCTCTCTCTAGTTCTTGAGAAGTTAATTCTATGCCCAATGCCCTTCCAGATTTGGTGTAGCAAGAAAGATATTTTTCCAAAAGATATTGAAATCTTAAGAAGTGTTGAAATCTCTACCGAACAAACATGGATATTGAATGCTATAGCCAGTAGCTCAGCCAGCAAATCGACGGCAGTTCAAATCTTGGAATTCTCTCTGGAACTCTTAGGGATGGGCACTTCGTTGACAGATCTGCAGAGCTTATTTTCTGGTTCGCCAGAAACATGCCTAAATGAAGTTAAAAAAATAAGATTCCCAATGAATCACAAAATTCTAAGTGAAAATCAAAAAAAACTTGAATCGCTAACTACAATCAACGGTGTAGAGGTCAAATGGAAAAGAAAGGGCGACCAATCTGGTCTTGAACTCCGCATCTTTGCGGAAAATGAAGTTTCTCTTAATAAGAAAATAAAAAGTATAGAAAAGTGGAATGATCTACACAGGAATCAAATATGGATGCGCTAATGACATCATTGGACAGTAAGTTTGATAATTTTTTTGTAGATAAGAAAGTCCTAGATAAACCTCTAATAAAAAAGATCTTAACTAAACTGCCCCCTCATAAAGTTCAAGTCGTTGATAATCCACCATTTCCAGAGACGCGAGGAACTTTATCTAAATCTGAATTTAACAGAAGTAAAAAAAATTTGTACTTTACCGACTTTAAAGGTCAATTCTTTAAACGATGTCCGGGCTCCCGCCCCGGGTTAGCCTGCTGCAATTACTTTGTTCTAAATCTTGGGCTTCAATGTGATATGAACTGCTCGTATTGCTATCTACAAAGCTTTATCAATTCTCCTGTAATGACAGTTTATACCAATATTGATGAAGCCCTACTTGAACTAGAATCACTTGAAAAAGAAAAACCCCTTCTCCCTTTTAGAATTGGCACGGGAGAGGTTGTAGATAGCCTTAGCCTTGATGAACTCACTGAATATTCTCGCGTTCTTATAAGTTTTTTTAAAAAATATCCTCATTGGAAATTAGAGTTTAAAACCAAAAGCGACAAGGTGGATCAATTTTTAGATCTAGGCCCGGCAAGTAATACAATTGTTAGCTGGTCAATAAATCCCCAATATATAATTTCAGCTGAAGAGCATGGAACCGCCAGTCTTGAAGACCGACTGGACGCTGCAAAAAAATGTTTAGATCATGGATTTAGCATTGCTTTTCACATAGACCCTATGATCTGGCATCCTGATTGGAAAGATAATTATGGGGGCTTGGTTAAAGAGATCACAAAACGATTTACTCCTTCTGATATACCAATTATGTCTATTGGAGCACTCAGGTTTCAACCTGAACAAAGAAGTATCATGCGAGAACGTTTTGGATTTCAAAGCCTTATAACGCGAGCGGAAGTTTTTCCAAGTCATGATGGCAAACTCAGATATGACAATAGTCTTCGCCAAGAAATGTACGACTTTGTATTGAAAAAATTTAAAGAACACAGTTCGAGATGGAATATTTTTTTCTGCATGGAAAATCATGAAACGTGGTTAGAGTCCTCATTTAAATCCCTGCCCAAAAGAGTTGAAGGATTATCTGCATACTTTGACAACACAATCACCAGAGGATTAGTCTAGTAACCCTCCCGATACGACGAATCCTTACTACTTATTTTCTACCTAGTTTATTATCCCAAATCCGCGGATAAAATGGACCAAGATTTCCTCAAACCCTTTGACTTGCGGGGCTCCGATGAGCCGGAGGCGATCACCCGAAGGGTGACAGCGGCGAAGCAGGAGCTGCCCCCCAAGTCAAAGGGTTTGAGGAAATCTTGGTCCATTTTATCCGCGGATTTGGGTTATTATGTTATTGCATTGCCATGACAGTGTCATAGAATTGTGTAAAAGCAATATAACAGAAGTCATTTTAGGATTTTTTGAAAATGGAAAAAATTGCAGCCATAGATATTGGTTCAAACGCAGTGAGGGTCACTACTGCTGATCTTGAGTCCAAGGATCTCATTTTGCTGAAGGAGCGCATTCGCATTCCTCTTCGACTTGGAACCGAATCTTTTGGTGAGAATAATAAATTTTCTCCTGAGTTTATTAAATATGCTGAGAGAACGTTTAAGGAAATCCGCAACACTTTAAATGGGTTAAATATAAACCGCTGCAGATCTATTGCCACTAGCGCTTTTCGAGACGCAAAGAACAATCAGATACTGAAGAACACTATTTTTAAATCTTCTGGAATTTTAATTCATGAAATTTCAGGCGAACAGGAAGCTCAGTTGATATTGAAGGCTATACAAACATGTAGTAAAATTGATAGTTCTTCGGACTATCTTCTTTTTGATCTTGGAGGAGGCTCCCTAGAGCTTTCTATTATTGAAAAAAGTGAGATCAAAGGAAGCCTAAGTGTCAATCTTGGCACTGTCCGGTTTTTGGAGGCCGAGAAGAGATTAAAAAATCCTGAAAAAATTGAACAATGGATCGCCCCAAAGGTAAAGGAGATTCATCAATTTCTAGACAAAAAATTAAAAACTAGTAAAAAACTTTACGTAATTGGAACTGGAGGAAACTTCCGGAGACTAATTAAACTTAAGTCTGAGGCCCTTCACAAAAAGAGTAAATTTATCACGCCTGATGATTTATCTAAGCTATTGGCTACTCTTGAGAAAACAACCTATCTAGAGCGACTTCAAAAGTTTGATTTGCGCCCTGATCGCGCCGATGTCATCATCCCTGCCATGAAGGTGATAAAACGTGTAATTGAAGGCTTACCCGTATTGAGAATTTATGCTCCAAACATAGGGCTCGACAAAGGCATCCTAATCAGTATGTCTGATGGAGCTTCTAAGCAGGATCAAATCTTTAACTACAAAGAGTCTAAGAATTAATATCCTACAGACCTCCTAACTCTTGTAATTTAATGAGACTACTTATTCGTTAATAACAGTTCTTTATCTGAGCTCTCTTGTAGGTCTAAGCTTTTATTAAAACTTAGACCTTGCAATTGTTTTTGGGTTAATAAGAACTCCAACTCCCCTATGCCATTCTCATACCTTATACAGGCAACTCCACCCTTTCCAAACTTAATTTTACCTTTATCATGTCCACAAACCAAATGACTACAGATTCGGCTCAAGTCGGGGTGATGACCAACAAAAGCCACAACATCTTTTGTTTTATGTGATTTTAGAATATCTAAGAGGGAATCAACTGAGTATCCAGGATTGAGCCCCTCTATAATTTCTAAATTAGAATTTTTAAAATGCCCGTGAAGGATCTCCCCGGTCTGAACCGCTCTTGTATATTGACTAGAGTAAATCGTCGATATTGATTTGATTATCTTATCAAGGCCTTGAACAGCTTGAGCAAATCTAACAATTCCCTTTTTGCATAATGGTCTCAAAGCATCTGATTTCCCTTCTTTATTCCAAGCCACTCTATCCTCAGCTAAAGCATGTCTAAAAATTAGAATATCCACTAAATATTTTCCTTCTTGTTTAGAATAAAAAATTCTTGAGCATTAAAGGGTTTTGTTTCATTTTTTATTTGAAGGTATGTGCCCTTATTAGTTAGCTGCCAAGTTTTCTGATTATCTTTAATTGTCGCTGCTAATATTCTCCACAATTTACTTTTTAAATCAGGGGCCACAATGGGAGTTACCACTTCGACTCTACTATGCAAATTTCGACTCATCCAATCAGCAGAGCCAATATAAAATTTTCCATCCACTTCGCTCGCGCCCATTGATCTAAAGTAATAGACTCGAGAATGCTCAAGTAATCTACCAACAAGTGATAAAACTGAGATGTTTTCTGACAAACCTTTAACTCCTGGTTTAAGAGTGCAGAAACCACGAACAATTAGAGTGACTTTAACACCAGCTTGACTAGCTTGGTAAAGACACTCAATTATATCGGGATCTTCAAGACTATTCATTTTTGCAATAATCTCAGCTTCGTGTCCCATTTTTTTAAATTTAATTTCAGACATAATATGTTCAATAAATTTTTGACTCATATTAAATGGAGCAACTAAAAGTTTTCTGTAATTTTCAACAAGACACCTTCCTGTTAAATAATTAAAAACCTTTATGACTTCAGAACCTATAACTTTATCTGAAGTAAAAAAACTCAAGTCTGTATAAAGCTTACTTGTTTGGCTATTAAAATTTCCAGTTCCTATATTAACATAGGTTTTCAATCGGCGGCTTTCATCTCTTATAACTAAAATCATCTTGGCATGAGTTTTAAATTTTTTAACACCATAAGTTACATGAATCCCAAAGTCTTCAAGACGCTGTGCCCATTTAATATTTCTTTCTTCATCAAATCTTGCCTTTAATTCAATAACAACGGCAACCTGCTTCCCATTTTCAACTGCATTTATCAATATATCAATAAGTCTTCCATCGGCATCTGTACGATACAGAATTATTTTTATCGCCCTCACTCTTTTGTCATTTGAAGCTTCCAATAGGAATCTTTCAACAGTAGATGAGTAACTCTCGTATGGAAAATGAATTAGGTGATCCTGCTTTGAAATTTTTTTAAAGATTGACTCCTCATTCTCTCCTTTATCGAATTTATAATATTTTTCTCCACTAAAAGGAGTAAATTTTAACTTATCAATTTTCATAGCACAGATTTCAGAAAAACTCGTATAACAAATTAATGATGGCATTTGAAAAACCTGCTCATCTTGCAATTCAAGCTCCAGTTTCAAAAATTCAATTAGCCAACGACTATTTATTCTATCCACTTCTAATCGAATCACAGGGGAAAATTTTCTTTCTTTTAAACCTTCCGCAACCCACTCTAGAACGTCTTCAGCCTCGCTATCATCTTCTTCATCGCCAAGAGATGCATCTCGCGTAACACGAAAAATCATTTGATCTTCAATTTTCATACCCGGAAATAAATCTGATAAATGATTACAGATAACTTCTTCAATATTGATAAAGCGATGCAATAAACTAGAACGACTTTTCAACGCAATCCATTGCGATATCTCTGTTGGGATTTTCACACGAGCAAAATATTTTTGCTTAAAGTCAGGAACTTTTAGGCAAACACCCACAGACTTAGATAGATTTGACAAAAAAGGAAAAGGATGACCCGCATCTACGGCTAGTGGAGTTAAAATGGGAAATATATTTTCTTGAAAATAATTTTTTAAATATTTTTTATCTTCAGCATCAAGATGCTCCCATCTGTAGATTTTTACACCTTCAGCTTCTAGATTAGGCAATATACTTTCTTGAAGAGTTTTGTCAGCTATCTCCCAACTGGCTTTTAAGTGTGATAGAAATTCATTGTAGAGATCAAGCGGCCCTCTACCATCTATGCTCAGGCTTCTATCCCCAGATGAGATACTCGCGATAAGCCTACTGACCCTTTTCATAAAAAATTCATCACAATTTGAACGAAATATATCTAAAAACCTTAGCCGCTCTAACAAAGGATTTTGTGTTGAGACAGCTTCAAACAATACTCTTTCGTTAAAACTCAACCAACTCATGTCTCTATTAAAATACTTATTAGATTGATAGACCTTTCCCTTGAGCCTAACAAACTCGGCATAAGGTATTTTTTCGATGGATTTAAAGGAAGTCGTCTTATTCTTTAGGCTTTTACGTTTCTTTTTCTTCACATTTCAATATTACACACATTGCACTTGGCGAAAAAGAACTGTTTACAAAATGTAACTTTTTTATATATAAAAACTTGCAAATAAAAATAAATTTTTATCAGAAAAGTAAATATCACTAGTGATATTTACTAGTAATACTCATTAGTGATATTTATAATTAATAGTAATTTTTGTTCCCGATAGAGGCTCGGAATCAAACACCAACACTTTGTACTTTTGCTCTTTATTGTCAACAATTTCAGACCTTTGTTCAACCTTGTAAGAAATATTTTGGGAGGGTTCAAATAAGACCTCTATATCAATAGGATAAAACTCCTTTAAACGAAATTCTTTTTTGAGAACACCTTTGTTTTTTCCTTTTATGTCGGCAAAAAGGCCGCTGTAGTCATTAGAACAAATACTTACTGTTGAGCCTCCCGTCATTTCAACCAATTCATTTATGGCAACTCCGTACTTAGCACCTGGACTTGTAAATGGTCCTGTTTGCTTTAGTAAACAGTCGCTATCACTAGGCTGAATAATAGCCCCATAAGCTGTAAAATTCTTTTCATCTCCAAACCTTTGAGTTATCGCTTCAAAAACTTCCGAAGGTGTTGTCAAATGATCTCTCACAGGAACCGTCTCATCCTCATCTGTTATATATACAACGGCCAAATTGGCATCTTGGCGATAAAAGTTGGAGTTTCTATTTATTGTTTTAATAGTCGCTTCCAACATTCTTTCACTATTCAAGGTACAACCAATATTTCCCCATCCAGAACTAAACATGTCATCGTTACAGTGTAGAAACCCAATTTTATCCATAAACTTCTGTTTAAAATTTGATGTGTTTGGAGTTAAAAAACTTGTTCCTCTATAATCAAATTCTATAAATCTTCCATCAAGACGATTTGAACCCAAATCAGTTGAAGTGATAGCTAAACGCCAGTCAAGACCGCTCATATTTTCAAAGGCCTGACTAAATTTTTGATGTAGAGTCCACCTATCTCCGTGCATAGACAGAGTCGTATCTTCAACAATGACTATATCTACTGAATTAGAAACTGTGGTCTGATAGAACACCTCTTGCTGCTCATTTCCTGCTGGCTCCTCAGACGGAGGCGGAGCCACAACCACTGGAGGCGGAGTCACAACCACTGGAGGCGGAGTCACAACCACTGGAGGTGGAGTCACAACCACTGGGGGCTGTGCTGGTCCGGGAGCTTCTGGCTGGTCATCATCTGTATATTCAAAACCACCGTTTCTTAAAATGCCGCTACTTAATTCTCTGAATTCAACCTGCTTGTCGCACCCCAAAGACAAAAACAAAGTAAAATATAAACCCCAAGTACTTTTTGACTTTAACATATAACTTCCCCCCGCTTAGCTATCCGCCAACCTTCTTATTTGCAAGAGGAGTTCCATTTTTCAATTTAAAAATTATGTAACAAAAATATCTTAACCCATTAATTTCTTTTAACTAAAATTTAATGACGAAATCATAAAAATTGATGAAAATTGTCAAGACCATGGTCTTGTAAAAATTCTGAACAAAAAAA
>CAZCYD010000002.1:0-53232 GCA_964502735.1 uncultured Pseudobdellovibrionaceae bacterium | reverse complement strand
GATGGTCACGTCACTTAAAAGTAGAGTCGAAGACCATAGCGAAATCCCTCCTCATGGCTAGATTCCTGACCTGTGACCGACCTTACCTCATTTAATTTTTGAAAGAAAAATTGAATTGGCCCAATATCAATATTTACCCCAAATGCCAAATCATAACCCGAGATACTCAAACTATCTGACCTCTCACTTTTAGAATAGTTCAAATAGCGTCCGTCCATAGACAAGAATGAAAGTAAATAAAGTCTGATCTCTCCCCCCCAGTATGGCATTTCATATATTTTTGAATAAATCGACTCGTCCATAACTCTTAACCCATAAAATAAATTTAACCTCGTACCCTGCTCAGATTTTCCTAATAATCTTAAAATACCTTCAGCACTAGAGGAAATTTCTTGTCTAAAAATTTTCTGTTCTAATTTAACCCCAAAAATACTAATAAATCCTGCTGCTGAAAAAGCATGGGGGTTCATGTTCTCATAATCAAACAAAGAAGCCTCTAAGTAAAATTCAAAAATATTTGACGAAGAATTCAAAGCTAACCAAGAGTCCATCATATCCACTTTCTTTTTGGTGCCCAACCAATCGGCAAGAGTCCAACGAGACTGCTTTTTGACATCAACCTTTTTATTTAAGCTGTCAACAAATGCATTTCTTGCCAAAGCCAAGTTTGAAAAACTTAGACTAAAAAATACAAATAGAGCTAAAAGTTTCATAAAAGCATTCCTAAAAAGCTAATAACAATATAGTAGCTGCATTAATTAGAAAGGATAAGGCCGTCGCAAGTGGCCTTTTCTCTTCTTCCTCAAGCTTTACATCACTCATATCTGGTGAAAAATAATCAGGATGAATTCTTCTTTTAATACTATCCCGCAAAGCATAGTGTTCCTTAACTCGCTTAAGCTCTCTCGGGAACCTTACGAGAGACTCTTCCTTTACAAGTTCGAGGTCTGTTACTCTCATAACCTCCACAGTAGCTCGACCCTGAGATGTCTCAACAATTTTTCCCTCAGCATAGATTTCTAAATTGGCACCACCCATAAATAAAGGCTTAAAACTTTGTACATTGAGATGCAACCACTGAACATCATCGCCGACATTAATATTAATATCTGTCGAAAATGAAATCTGACAGAGAAGTTTTCCATTTTTTTTATAAACAACTGAACCTTCTAATTCGTCTCTAATTACAAACCCATGGTAAGGAAAACTAGCAATCAGGTCCTGAGCTAAAATAAGACTTGTCTTTTCTATCTGCTCATTTAGGGGTAGAGAGGGATTCATATTAATTTGTTGACTCCAGACTAACTGGCCACGCACAGCCTCATAAGCATAAAGAGTAAACCGTTTATCCTGAATACTTCCCGAAACAATCATCTGGGCATCCAGCAGTTCGCTTAAGATAATGACGTCTGCGGGAGACATTTTAGCTCGTGACTGAAAAACGTCTTTCCTTTCTAAAAAATCTTTACTAGCTACCAAGAACTGCTTACCTGAGGTCAACACCTCTCGTATTTTCCACCAAGCCTCTAATGCGTCATCCCTCTCATTGGACACGGAAACGAAGGGGAAAACAACAATCCGACGAATTAACTGATGAGAAGCTTCTTCCGCTCGACTCACAGATGAGTATAGAAGTGAGCAGGCAAATGAGCATAAGAAAATTAAAAAAAAAGTAAATTTGGACACCATCATTTTCAAGTATAGCCGGAGCAGCAACTATGTCCAGGCCAGATTCTTTTTGGGTATTTCTATCCAACTCTCTTCAACAGGAAACCCTCTCGGACGCTTATCCACTTGATTTTGGTACTTAAGTACAGCTGTTAGCCCACACAAAAAGGCATCAAAAGCAAACGCGTTCGACACCAAGATTTTGATATCTTGTGCGTATATGAACACAATATTTTTATCAATAAGCTGTTTCAATATTGCCGCTCGGATTTCTTCGCCATCAATTGAATGTTTGTGATAACGAAGATAAGATTTTTGAATATTTAAAGAACTCCCGATTCTCCATAAACTTAACTTTGGATAAACCTCAATACACTTAACATTTAGTCGTCTTGAAAGGTACAAAGCTCTTGCCATTAATGGTGCCGCATTGGAGCCCATTGCATGGGGAGGATGAAAAACTTCTTCTAGCTCAGAGGAAAGATAAGCTTCAACACATCTCTCAGTATAGGGAGTAAACATTTTGTGAGCATTTGATTTTTTATTCTTTGAAAAATAATTTTTTCTTAGCCATTTTATTTCTGGTTCACTGCAGACCTCATAGCCCGGACACTTTAATTTACATCGGATACATTTGGGCAACTGTAATGGCACGTCAAAGGCTACATACTCTAATGGCTTAGGAATATGAGTAATTAAATTATGAAGAATTAAGTCAGAAGATTCCTGATCAGTTGATCTTATCTTTTCATTAATTTCTTTGAGAAAAATTTTTTTCTGTCTTGGATAATACTCAAGATGAGTAAGGCAGCTCTTAGACGTTTTCCCCCCACCTAAGGAAATTCCCAAAAAGTTATGAAACTTTAAAACTTCGCTTAATTCTTTAGATTTGTCAGATGTTTTTGTTGAGCCTAATCCTTTACGGGGCGAGCGTCTAGAACCTGATAACCCTCTGCCATTATCGTTTTCTGTAAATGGTCTCTCTTCTTGGGGGCACACCATATCATTACGCAACCGCCACCTCCTGCCCCACATATCTTAACTGCGTGAGCTCCATTCTGCAAAGCTATATTCTCAAGAGCTAGAATTTCGGGACTTGAAAACCCCTCTGAAAGCTCTAATCGGGCCGAAAACTCTCTCTTAAATAATTCAGGAATTTTCTGCCAATCACCATTTAAACAAACGTCAGTCATATCTTTAGCAACAGCCGCCATTTTACTTAATGCTGTTAGCGTCCTAGAATCCTTTTCCACAACACTTTGGATCACCTGCCAATTATTAATACCAGAGTGGTGAGAGCGGCCTGTATAGACTAACAAGATATGATCACTTATATAATTTAAATCAAAATCAACTTTTTTAACTTCAAAACCGTAAGGTGAATACTTAACGATATTTAACCCATGTTGAAATGCAGGAATATAGTCCTGCGTCCCAGTTAATGTTCTTAAAAAAGCAGACTCTAAATTGTGAGCCACAGTTACAATTTCGTGCAACTCCCATTCCTTTTTGAAATAAATCCCGAATGCCTTTAATAGTGAAATAACTAAGCTTGAACTCCCCCCTAGCCCCCCGCCAACTGGACTTTCGGAGTAGGTCTCTAAATCAAAACCAACGCCATTTAAATTCCAAATTTTAAGAGTTTCTAAAATTAAACCAACTTCTGGATCTTTTGAGTGATAAATCTCTTTAAATGACAAATACTTTTTAGAAAAGTTGAGATCACGAATATTTATATTTATGGTTTGATCTTGTCTAATGTTTAATTTTACGCCCGTAGATATATTTATAGACAAGTTTACGGTAAAACACGGGCCAACAAAATTGTATAGGGGCCAGCAGTCCAATGTTCCCCCTGCCAAATCAACACGCGTAGGGGATCTAATTTCGATATTCATTTAATGCTCATGTCCATGATGAGAATCCTTTTCTATTTCGTCTTCTGTCTTCGATTTTTTTGATATTTCTTTTATTTCTTTTTTATAGTTCTCTTTAGGTGCATTCCACTTCTCAGTTATAGATTTTGTCGTTTTATAAATATAAGGACGATCACTCGTGTACAAAAAAACATCATCTGATGAGGTTCCAGCCTTACTGACATAAAAGACTCTACGGGTACCGTTTTCCAACATTAAATCCAGTCTTAATTCGGGCTTTTCTAAACCAAATTTTTTAAGATTCGCAACCTCTATGGTCTCAGAAACAACATCAGTAGCTCGGAAGTTTTGCAAACTTAAAATTAACGACTTTACTTTCTCCTGATCTAGATCAAATTCAGAATCCTCCGACAAAGACCACATATCCTCACTAAAAGTGAAGTTTAAGTGGACTTTACTTGCTGGTGTCAAACTTAAACCGACTATTTTATCATCGGGAAGAAAAAGTTTTTTATTTCTCAGGTCACTGGCACTTCTATTTAGCCAGTTTTCCCAAGAAGTCGACCCCAAATACAAACGAGATTTTCCAGCGTACTTGAGGTAGTACTTGCCATCAAATGACTTTTTAGACGAAACGTAAATTTTCTCTTCTCGAGAATCTTTGTGTTTAATATTAATATATCGTTCTTCCGAATCCAGACCAAATTGCGACCAATTGACTCCAGTATCTGCATTTAGGTCCAATACTTCATCTGCCATAATTGCTGATATAAATGAATTCACGCCTGAGCTATCTGCATTGTCAGTGATGGGTTTTAAGATTTTCCAACCTGTGTCGTCATGATCCAAAATCAACACTTTACCATTATTAAAAATCTCTATATGAACAATACCCTCTTGATCCCAGTAAGGCAGGAGTTTGGCTCCTTCAGATTGACTGGACCTCTCCCTGTCAGACTCTTTTAACTCCCAATAGGCAAAAGAAGCTATTATAACTACAACTATCCCAAAGATAAGAGTCGAGGAGAATGATTTCACGCGCTCCTCCTCCTAAACCAAATTCCTCCGCTCAAAACAAGAAAAACTAATGGTAATACTAAACCTAGAACCACCATAGTATTAAACTGTGGTCCTGTTAAAATAAGAATACTTTCCTTAGGTTGCTTAGGCTGAATATTAATGAGATCAGACTCGCGAGCCAGATAGGAAATTGAATTCAAGGCCAAATCTAAGTTGAACCCATTAATTACATCTTTTTGCGACATAAAATCACTATCACCAAATACAACAACAGAGAACTCAGGCCCCTCAAGGCTTTCATTTGAGTCATTTCCGCTCTTTAATCTCCCCTCGGCCACAACCGCAAAAGAGTGTGGTCTTTGGTTCTTTATGTCTTTAGAAGTAACATTTCGCATTTCATTAACAATGAAGCTAGAGTCTGGACTTCTAATTAACTCCGTAACTTTAATGCCATCAAGGTGACCAGGAGCCGCGGTAACTTCACTCACTCTGTCAAACACTGTAAAGCCCCTGCGGTTAATAAACTTTTTTGTAATTTCAGATGTCTCATCGAAGTCTACACCCAGAACGCTCGCTATTCCTCGACCTAAAACTTTCATAATGCCGACATCAAATATATAGTTATTTTTATATTCAACACCAAAAATTTTTGTAAGTAAGGCAATTTGATGAGTCTCTCCTGGATCTGCAGCAATGAGAAGACGGCCTCCTGAAACAAGATAGTTTTTTATTATATCCCTCTCCCCATCAAGAATCTGAAGAGTTGGCCCCGCAATAACTAAAACATCTGTATCTGTGGGAATAGCCTGGGCTGCTAATAAATTTAACTCTTTTACATTATACGAGGCTCCTTCAAGTCGTTGCTTTAGAAAGCTCAGCCCTTCCGGAGAGTCTGAGTTGATATCCCTCTCTCCGTGACCAACTAGAAAGTAAATTGTCTTTTGATCTTGGCGGGTCGCCTTAATAATAGCTGAAGTTAGATTTTGTTCAGAAAACGGTTCTTCAACTCTAACTAGTTTCTTGTTGTGTTCGACGAAAAGAATGAGTTTGTCCTTATCCTTTATATTTGCAAGATATTTTTCAGCCTCAATATTTTCAACATAAGAGTTTATAAAACGAAGCTTCACCTTAGATGAATTTTCCATAAATACATCTAAGGCTTGCTTGACTTGCTGCTTCGCCCCTTGGTCACTTGCACCGCGATAAAGACCAACAAAATTTAAATCTGAATCTAATTTCTTAATTAAATCTAAAGACTGATCTGACAGACTGTGAAGTTTTTCTTCCGTTAAGTCCCATGTATTTGAATACTTCTTTCCCAAATAGTTTACAGCAATTAGCAGCACGACAACCAGAAGGATAAGTGCTCCCATATTCATACCGTGTTTTGTTGTTTTTAATAGGAGAAACTCGAGGTAAAACTTATAGTCAACAACAAGTGCCCCAACAAAAGAAAGTAGAAAAACTCCTAAGGGAAGAAAAAGCCAATCGGTTGTCCAACCCCCAAGTATATATCGTGTTGTCACAACTCCGGCAAGGCAAAGCCCACAAACCAACCACAATATTTTAGCCAACTTACTCACAGGTTACCTCCAACGTGAAGACTCTACAACTCTTTGAGTCAGGAATACAAAAAAACCAATCAGACTCATAAAAAACACAACTGAACTTGTATTTACGGTTCCTTTCAAAAACGAGAAAAACTGCTGTGGAATATGTACGTAGTCTAGCACCGCAGAAAGAATGGCATTATCCGACATTTGAGACCCCTGACTTAACAACCACAAAATAAGATTGAAGAGTATACCAAGTATAACACTCAGTACCTGAGACTGAGACAGCGATGAAGCAAACAACCCTACTGCAACATAGGTGGCTGTCATAAATACAACACCTAAAAATGACGCAAAAAGAGGCATCATTGAAAACTCAGTAAACATTCTCATTCCAATTAAATAAAGGAAAGCCACGGAAACAAGCACTAAACTAACAAAAAATCCTCCTAAAAATTTTCCGGCAGCAATACTTGTAGCCGATATTGGAGAAGTCAGCAGCAGACCAAATGTTCCGGATTTTTTTTCTTCTGACAACAATCTCATAGTTATCGCGGGTATAGCAAAAATAAAAATAAGATTAATCAATGAAATATGATCCACAAATAGGTGATAGTGAATATTCAATGTTTGTTGTTTAAACTGAGGAGGCATTGAGGAAGCTTCTGAAAATCGCTTAACAGATCTTAAAAAATTAAAGCTCCATATAGCTGTACATATAGCCGTTGTGAGAAAAAAAACTGGGCTTGTTACAAGTGTTTTAAAATCTCTTAATGCTATTATCCATGTGGCTTTCATAGCTGACCACCTTTCGTTGATGTTAATCTAATAAATACATCTTCTAGTCCAGAATCTACAGGAGTCATTTCAAGAAGTCCCCAGCTTTCATTTACAACCTTGAGAGAAATCTCATCTAAAGTTTCGTCCGCACCATCGAATTCTACATCCAAATACTGACCCTTTAAATCCACGCGACTCACCCCTCTTAATTGAGTCAGTGTATCTGCAGCCTTATCTGTGCGACGCAATCTCATTTTTAAGCGGCGAACTCCTCCTAATGCTGACCTTGCCAAATTATTAATGGAATCTTCTGCGACAATTTTCCCTTCGTTGATTATAATCACCTTCTCACAACTCGCTTGCACTTCCGGAAGAATATGTGTTGAGAGTATAACTGTGTGGTGGCCTTTTAAATTTTGCAACAGCGACCTAATTTCTGCCACCTGCTTGGGATCTAGCCCCACTGTTGGCTCATCTAAAATTAAAATCTCAGGATCTGAGACCAAAGCCTGAGCAATCCCAACTCTTTGCTTAAATCCCTTTGATAAGTTCTGAATCATCCTGTTGGAAACATCTGTGAGGTTCGTTTTTTCAAGGGCCATATCCACCAAACCGGGAATTTTATCCCTTTGGCACCCTTTTAAATTAGCAACAAAGTTGAGATAGTCTCGAACAAACATATCCATATAAACAGGTGGAGTCTCAGGCAAGTAGCCAATTCGTTTTTTTACTTCAATTGGGTCCTCAAAAACGTCAAATCCCGCAACCTCCACAGCTCCCTGACTCGGAGCCATATAACCCGTAATGATTTTCATTGTTGTACTTTTGCCGGCACCATTTGGACCCAGGAAGCCGATGATCTCGCCCTTCTTAACTGAAAAGCTAAGATTGTCAACTGCCACCCTATCGCCATACAACTTACTGAGATTTTTAACTTCAACCATCGATTCACCTCATGTGGCTTTCATTGCTGTTCTACAATGAGGATTTAATCTAAAATGAGTCCGATCTGTCAAGCTTTAGGGCAACTGTACCCTCAATGTTTTTGAATTTTTATATTGTACTCTTCCAAGATTATCTCCCTTTATAAGTTGCAAAAATCGACACTCCGTAACTACCAGATCTACCTTTTCTCTAGTCATCGCTTTTACCCTGTTCTTTAAGCTCATTTTGACAACCCATAAAGCCACATTTTTCAACTCTTCACTGCCAATGGCTTGATTGCGATTTCTATAAATAAAGCCATAAGCTCCAGGATAGTCTTTTAAATGCAGCCACAGGTCCCAAGGCTTGGCTCTTCTTAAAAGCTCTATGTTTTCTCTCGCGCTTCTTCCTACAACTGCCATAGCGCCAGAGGGGAGTTCCCAACGCTTAGCTTTTATATTTCTTTCGATCTTCTTTTTCTTTATATGAGTGAGCTTATTGGGGGAGGGCAAACTTTTGGAGACTGATCCCACTATCTGAGCCTGTAGCTCGACCTGTTTTTTTCTATCTATTAATCTCTCAATTTTTTGCTTTAATTTCTTAATTCTTTCATGTAACTCTCCCCTGGATGCCCCTGTGCGCTCATCAGGACTAGCCTCATCAGGACTAGTTAGTGGAGCCAAATCTAAATTCTTGATTTGATTTTGAATTTCACTTATGGCCTTCTGATTTTTTTCTATTTCCGACAATAATTTCTCAACAACAAACTCAGATTTATCTCGACTCACGTTTTTATTAAGATTTTTATTTTTTAAATTTTTACTGTGCAGAACCTCTAGCCATTCTTTTTTTATTTCCTCCAAACTTCTGACTTTATAGGACACTAAAGTTTCAACCCTTCCGTTTTCTATAATAGGCTTAGGTTTATGCAACGCAATGGATTTTTTATCGGCAATGGCAATAATATTTTGACCATGCGGAAACAGCCTCACTTCAAGCGAACAACTCTCTTCAAACTGAAGGTATATGATACGTCCCTTCTCTAAAGTCATATTCACACTTACAAGCTTCTTGTTTACAAAATGAGCCTTTAAAAAAAGTGAGATGGGTTTTGCGTTATTTTTAACCTTAAATGGTGCTTTCTCCTCAAAGAGAATAGCAACCGGACAACCCGCCGTCATATCGAAAAAGAGAAACTGAGGCCTGTCTTCAGCGAGAAATTCTAGTACCATTATGGGACTATCCAGCCGCACAGATAATAATCGCCCACCCAACAGAGACTTCAGTCTGGACACTAGCAACTTTACTTCCTCGGAATTTAAATATTTCATGAAAATTAGACCTAAACATATAATGATTTTTTGATTATAGCCGAACTCTATATTATGAAGTTCAACGACTCACTATACTACCACTTTCACATGCACTTGCTCCACCTTGATATTGAAAAAGAAAGCCATTCTGAATTTATTACTCATGTTGTAGAAAGCTACATTTGTGAACTTCGCGGAAAAGGCTTTATGAGCTCTGAGCACGAGTTTGATTTAAGAGAGGACATCGAGCTAGAAGTTGTCACCATGTTGCGCAAAACTATATATGGCCACTTCAACCTAGATCAATATCGGAAAATCGTTCGAGAACAAAAAAAACTACTCTAATGTCCTGAGATGACGCTTCTCCAGCTCTAATCGTCAAGCTCATCTTCAGAAAAGGTTCCTAAGGAATACTTCTCTACCCGATAGCGCATAGATCGAAAAGAGATATTTAATAGCTTTGCAGCTCTCTTCTTAACACCATCAGCGGCATGAATAGCTTTGACCAATAGCTCCTTTTCAATCTGACCAATAACTTTTTCCAAATCAATACCTTCGTCCGTGATTTCAATTTCACTTGAAGATGCCAGTTTGCGACCAGAAGGTGTGTTTACCATGGGGGGTAAACTTTCAGGTAGAATAATTCCTCCCCCCTCTAACGCCACAGTTCTTTCTATTATATTCTCCAACTCTCTCACGTTTCCTGGGTATGAGTATTTTTGCAACTGCTCAGAAGCCTCATGGCTTATTGCGCCTATATTCTTACCCAACCTTTCGTTATATTTTTTTAAGAAGTGGTTGGCTAACAGAGGTATGTCCTCTCTACGCTCTCTCAATGGCGGAGAGTGAATATTAATAACATTCAAACGGTAATACAAATCTTGACGGAAACTCTCTTCCTTAACCATTTCCTGCAAGTCACGGTTAGTTGCCGCAATAATACGAACATTAACCTCCGTATCATCAATTCCGCCAACTTTACGAATAACTCTCTCTTGAATCGCTCTCAAAAGTTTGACTTGAATAGAAACAGGAAGCTCCCCAATTTCATCTAAAAATAGAGTTCCCCCATCAGCGACTTCAAACATACCAACTTTATCAGCCACGGCACCTGTAAAGGAACCTTTCTTGTGTCCAAACATCTCAGACTCCATAAGAGATTCAGGTATAGCACCGCAGTTAATTGGAACAAAGGGCTTATCTTTTAGAGGGCCATTGTAATGAATAGCTTTGGCAATCATTTCCTTACCCGTTCCACTCTCTCCGGTAATAAGAATATTTGTTGGTGTCTGCGACACTCTTTTGATCATATCAAAAATTCTGTGCATAGATTCGGAATTCCCTATTAAGCTTTGAAAGCTGTACTCTACTTTTAACTCTTTTTTCAGAGTTCTATTCTCAAACTCAAGGTTTCGACTTCTTAATGCATTTGCAATATTGATTCTAACTTCATCAATCTTAAAGGGCTTTGTAATGTAATCATAAGCCCCCAGCTTCATTGCCTCCACAGCTGTTTCGGTCGTTCCAAAAGCTGTAATCATCATAAATAAAACATCGGAGTCTTGTTCTCGAATTTTTCTCAACAGCTCGATTCCAGTCATGTTTGGCATCTGCATATCTGAAATGATCATGTCAAAAGATTTCTTTTTAAACATCTCAATCGCCTTCTGACCATCTTCCACACAGGTGGGATCGTACCCCTCCTTTTTCAGCATGATTTCTAAGAACTCCCGTATGGACTCTTCATCATCAACGACTAGTATTCTTGATTTCATTAAGTGTTACTCCTTTATGCTTCTTTCTTAATTTTCATCTCTTCACCGATCGGATTTGAGGAACATGAAAATTCTATAGTAAATACAGTTCCCTTATTTAAAACGCTCTCAACTTGAATAGCCGCACCATGGCTCTCCAAGATTTTATGAGAAATCGCCAAGCCAAGGCCTGTACCCTTAGTTTTAGTTGTATGAAAGGGCTCAAATATTCTTTCTATATTGTCGGGCAAAATACCTACTCCTTGATCCTCAATAGTTACAATTACGGAGTCCGACTTGTCCCATGTCCTCACTTTTACAGAACCAAAATCTAAATCTGGCATAGCTTGATACGCATTAATAATAATATTTAGAAATGCTTGTTTGAGCTTATCACGATTACCTTGAATAGATTTTTGACTATTAAAACTCACGTCTTGCTTAATATTTTTATTCAAACTTTTGTCTAAGGCTACAACAGACAGTACTTCCTTTAAAACTTGACTTATATCAACAATTTCATCAGTTAATATTTCGGGCTTCACATATTCCAGAAACTCTGAAATTAATCCATTTAATCTATCGATCTCCTTTAAAGTAATATTCATCAATTTTTTATTCTCTAAGGTTAACTCTTCATTTGAATCAGACATCAACTGAATCGATCCACTTATGCTAGCCAGAGGGTTTCTAATTTCGTGGGCAATTCCCGCAGCAAGCTGACCTACTGCTGCTAACTTTTCTTGTTGCCTAAGCTTTTGTTCCAAGCTCTTAATTTGAGTCAAATCTTGAATTAAAATAACAAAGTCATACTGAGCAGATATCTGAGCCCTGTCACCCCTAACTCTAGAAATTTGAAGTTCAAGAATCTTCTGACTCTTCACAGTTCCAACTTTAAGTTCAAATCTTTTCGATACCCCTTTTATAACCTCGCCAACAAGAGGCTGGAACTTGTAGTAGTCATGAAAAAACACTTCTTTTAAAAGCTTCCCCTCCAGACTCGTCTCTAATATTCTTTCAGCGTTTAAATTACTCCAATTGATTCTCATGTTGCTATCAACATAGAGCAGACCACTCGCAATATTTGAAACAATTAATTCATTCAATTTCTGCAAACTTTCAACATCGCGAGACTTCGAGGCCACTTCGAAATTCAGGCTGTCAAAGTGATGACTTAAAAATCCGCCAAGGTAGGCAACTGAAAAAAAGGAAAAATTATTTAACAACAGGCCAACATAAAGAGGAGAGCCTTCAACCTGGGGGCCAAAAATTAAAAATAAACTAAATAATACCGAGGTCCACATGGCTAAAATCAAGGCTCCAAAGGCTTTATATTTAAGCCCACATAGGATTATATTCAGTAAGAATAAGATCAAAAATACTGTATAGTTTCCACTAGCCAAATAGTTCATAATAGCAATAAAAATGGCATCTATACCAAACATCAGACCATCCCACTGGGGAATGGAGCTCAATTTTTCTGCAAACACCAAGTAGACAGAGTTGATGAAAAACGAAACCGTAAGTAAAGCGTATATTGGCAGGAGTAAATCTAAATTAATGAATGTCGACTGTGAGGTTTGTAAAAGTAAAACAAATATTAAAATCACAAGAAGATAACCCAGCCTTGCAACTCTAATAATCTTATCTGAGGGCAGCACGTAGTGACTGTCTGTTGGAACGGACACACCATAATTTTTTGTCATGTAAACATCCTGTATATTCATCTAACCCACCGCACTTGCCAAATCAAAGATGGGCAAATACATTGCGACAACAAGTACAGCAATAATACCCCCAAGAAAAACCATCAACAGAGGTTCAATCAAACTTGTCAACGCTCCAGCTGCCGACTCAACCTCATCTTCATAAAAATCAGCAATTTTACTTAGCATTGTGTCAAGGGCCCCTGTTTGCTCTCCGACCCCTATCATTTGCGTCACCATGTGCGGTATATGCTTAGATTTTTTTAGAGGCTCAATTATCGACTTACCACGACTTATAGACTCTTTTGCCGTAAGCAAGTTTTTTTCAATCACATAATTTCCCGCCGTACTGGCAGCTATTTCTAGGGAGTCAATAATCCGAACTCCTGCTGCCAGCAATGTAGCTAATGTTCTAGAAAATCTGGCTATAGATCCTTTCTGAACAAGACTACCGAAAAGTGGCAATTCAATTAGAATCTTGTCCAATTGAATCTTCCCTTCTGGAGTTGAAATATAAACTTTGAGAGCCCATGGAACACCTATTAAAATTGCCAAAACAAAATACCATTGATGAATAACAAAATTTGATGCATCCACAACCATTTGAGTTAGCATAGGCAACTCTTTACCTGCGTCTTTAAACATTTTAACAAAGTTTGGAACAACGAAGGTCAATATACCAACAATTACCAAGATTGAAATAATAATAACTGCAACAGGATAAAACATAGCCCCTTTTATTTTACCTTGGAGTTTAACAGATTTTTCGATATAAGTCGCAAGCCTCTGCAAAACTTCATCCAGAACACCGCCCTCTTCTCCCGCCTTAACAAGATTCACATACATCTTATCAAAAATCTTTTCATGTACAGCCAGTGCATCAGCCAATCTTTTTCCCTTCTGAATGTCTTCAACGACTTTTTTTAAAGTCGCATTCATTGCTGGACTTTTACCTGGGCCTATCATGGCATCGATACTGTCGACAATAGGTATACCTGCACTAACTAGAACCGAAAACTGTCGAGTAAAAACCTGTAACTCCTTTGCGGTAACCGTTCCCTTCGCCCCCAAAAAACCAGAGGCATTAGCAGCTTTAGCCTTTTCTATTTGATCTTTTGATATAATTCTTATTGGCTGACATTTTTGCGCACGTATTTTTACTCTAGCTTCAGCTTCACTACTTGCCTGAACCTCTCCTCGTATAACTCGTCCATCCATCGTTTTGGCTTCAAATAGAAAAGATGCCACATTATACTCCTGCTTTTTTCAGCATTTTATCTAGCTCCGCTGGGTCTGGAGAATTTGCAAATGCCTCTTTTATTTGAATGCTTCTTCTCATAACTAAATTGAACAAACATTGATTTAACGTTTGCATGCCCGACTGATCTTGCCCCAACTGCATCAGGCCATACACCTGATGAAGCTTATCTTCTCTTATTAAATTGCGAATCCCAGAGTTTAATATCATTAATTCGCAAGCGAGAATACGCCCTCCCTGCAAGGAAGGGATTAACTTTTGAGCCAATATTCCAACAAGAACAAAACTCAACTGCACTCGAACCTGATCCTGCTGCCCCGATGGAAACAAACTCACTATCCGACTAATGCTGGCAACTGTTGAGTTTGTGTGCAAAGTGGCAATAACAAGGTGCCCAGTTTCGGCCAAGGTCAATGCGGCCTCTACAGTTTCTAGATTCCTTAACTCTCCCATTACAACTAAGTCTGGATCTTGCCTTAAGATATACTTTAAGGCTTCCTTATAGGTTTTAGCGTCGGTTCCAATATCCCTCTGATTGACAATGCACCCTTTGTGGGAGTGGACAAACTCTATGGGATCTTCAAGGGTAATAATATGTCCTTTTTTTTCTCTATTATATTTGTCAACTAATCCAGCAATTGTGGTTGATTTCCCACTTCCTGTTGGACCCGTAATAAGAACCAGACCATTCGGCTGATCTATTGTCGAAATAATGGCCTTAGGTAAATTCAACGTGTGAACGTCGGGGATATCTATGTTGATTTTGCGAAAAACACCAGACACCGCCCCTCTTTGATAAAAGATATTGGCCCTAAAACGGGCCATATTTTTAATACCAAAGCTAAAATCAATAACTTTATTAGATTCGAATTCACTTTTTTGACTGTCTGTCATAATACTTAAACAGAGGCGACGAGTGTCCTCTACAGTCAAAGGATCTGTTTTGACCTTTGCTATACGCCCTTCAATTCTTAACGCTGGGGCGCTTCCCGCAACAATATGCAAGTCGGAGGCATTTTGTTTAACAGCCGCTTTTAAAAGCTGGTGCATACTAAGCATTGGTGTCGTCTCCAACCGTGACATTTATAACTTGTTCAATTGTTGTCACTCCCTCTCTCAATTTTAGTAAAGCTTTTTGACGAAGACTTTTCAATTCATTTCTCTTTATCAAGAAGTTTTTAATGTAATTTTGAGACTTATTAGAAATGATGGCTTCTTTTACTGATGGTGTGATTTTTAAAACCTCATATACCGCTTCACGACCGAACAAACCAGTCCGGTTGCACCGCTCACATCCCAACCCCTTTTTAAGCTTCTTGTAATGTGGAAGCTCCTCAGCGGGAATGCCTAAACTTAATAGTGTTTGCTCATCAGGATTAAATTCAACGGCACACTTTGAACACACTCTTTTTAATAACCTTTGGGCAATAATAAGCGTTACTGTTTCCGAAACTAAATAGGCGGGTATTCCCATATCTACCAAACGAGTTATTGTCGATGTAGAGTCATTAGTATGTAGTGTGCTTACAACAAGATGCCCCGTCGATGCGGCTTTAAAAGCTATTTGAGCTGTTTCAAGATCGCGAACTTCTCCAACCATAATTATTTCAGGATCCTGTCGCAAAAAAGATCTTAAAGCTGAGGGAAAATCAAAACCAATATCAGTATTAATTTGAACCTGATTGATACCTTCAATATTGTACTCTACAGGGTCTTCAGCTGTAGATATATTTCTTGTAGGTATATTCAATTCTGATAAGGCAGAATAAATAGTGGTTGTCTTGCCAGATCCTGTAGGGCCTGTAATAAGTATAAGCCCTTGAGGCAGAGCCATACACCGTCTTAACTCGTCCAAGTCTTCTTTTTCAAAACCTAATTTAAACAAATCTGTTTGAAGGGCTGTTTGATCTAGAACTCTCAGAACAATTTTTTCGCCGTACAAAGTTGGAATACAGCTGACCCTGAAATCAATAGGATTCCCCCTTTTTAGTCTGACCTTTAGCCGGCCATCTTGCGGGCGCCTCCGCTCTGCAATATCCATTTTGCTAAGAAGCTTCACTCTAGTAGCAATAGCTCCCGCAGCACCAAGTGGAGGTTGAGCTTTTTCAACTAATGTCCCGTCTATTCTAAAACGAATGCGAAACTTTTTTTCATAGGGCTCAATGTGTATATCTGAGGCGCGAGCCTGAATAGCTTCAATAAGTAGGGCTGTGACAAACTTAATGATGGGCTCTGACTCAGCTCCACCAGAGGCATCTAGTGAGGTCAAGCTGAAGCTTTCTGCCTCAAATGCGTCATCTTGATCCTCCATTTCAGATGTTAAACTCTTTAGAACAGACTTGCTACCATAATATTTATTCAGAGCGGCCTTAATCATCGTCTCGGAGGCCACGACGACTTCAACCTTACATTTCGTCATTAACGAGATGTCATTTTTTAAGTAGATATTTGAAGGGTCAGCAAAAGCCACCACTAAACTTCGCTCAGCTTTCTGAATAGGGATTACTAAATTTTTCTCACAAAAACCTCTCGGCAGCAGACTCACAGCGGTTGCATCAATTTCAAACTGATTGAGATCGATTGCGGGAAGATGGTGCTGTTGACTAAGAAAGTTAAGCAGATCCTTCTCACCAAGAGCTCCACTCTCCACTAAAGCTTCGGTTATTGTCTTGCCGGCCCTAGATTGCATTTGCCTAGCCTGGGTGAGCTGTTCAGCAGAAATAATGTTTTCCTGAACCAACAAGTCACCTATAGACTTTTTCATTCGCGCACCCACAAAAACCCCTTCGCAACTAAATATTGAAAGAATAGTTCGATGCTTATGAAATGCGGCAATCCATCCAAACCAGTAAAAAATGAAGTCATAACAGAAGTTTAACCTAGGTGCCATTTTTTGTAACTAGGCCAAGGTCTATTATTTTGTGGAATTCAAGGTGTCCGCAGAACCTGAGCTATGTCAGCTTGAATTTGTTCTTTTAAGTTTTGTAAACTCGAAAACTTTATCTCAGGACGAAGATACTTTTTAAAATAAATACGGATTGACTTTTCATAAAAATCTAAACTTTTCCCGATCACGTAGGTTTCAACAAATATGTTTTCCGAGTCATCCACTGTAGGGCGAGTGCCGATATTGGTGACTCCCAAGTGCTCTTCCCCATCGCACTCCAAAATAGTTTTGTAAACTCCACGAGCCATATGAAAATGTAGTGGCTGACTTATATTGGCAGTAGGAAATCCAATCTGTCTTCCCCTTTGAGATCCTCGAACTACCTTTCCCTCAATATAGTAATCACGCCCCAGTAGCTTTTTAACCTCGCTTAAATTCCCCAGCCTTAAAAGCTCACGAATAAAACTGCTAGAAATAATTTCTTCTCCATGCCGAATAGCTTCAAATTTTTTAAATAAAAATCCAAATCGTTTTGCTGCAGAAACGAGGTAATCTGTTCCTCCGCCCCTATCTCGTCCAAAAGCAAAATCGTGCCCCACAGCAAAGACTTTGGGGTGGACTTTATTGACAATACAAGACTCAAAGAAAAGAGAGGCTGACATTTGCGCCAAATCTAAGGAAAAGGGGATTTCCAAATAGTAATCAATTTTCAGCTCAGTTAGCTGCCGAACAAGGTCCCTTTTACTAAACAGAGGAAGATTTAAATCTTGCGGATTTAAAACTTTGCGAGGATGAGGATCAAAACCAATTACGACAGATGGAATTCCTGTTTTTTTAGACTTTTCAACAAGATAGGCCACGATAGCCCGATGTCCCAGATGTAGGCCATCAAAATTTCCCATCGTCATAACAGACTCAGCTAATTGGAATTGAGAACACTCTGCAGACTTGATCCATTTCATCCTCCCTAAAATACTCATTTTTTACATCTAACCAATTGAATTTTTTCGAGACTGTGATACATAGCGTTGAAATGCGATCATTAGCCCGTCACTATTTAGCCATATTCATTGTTATTGCCAGAAAAACCTGGAAAGTTCGTGGCTTTATTTGGAGAGTTTTTTTGGCAACAAGTATTGGCCTAACCCTTCTCTGGACCTCAAAAGAACCTAATTTTGATTTTAGATTTAAACTACGAAAGCTCAATAACCCATCTAAAAATGTAGTCCTTATTGAGGTTAGCAATGCGGACCTGCAAAGCTGGAAACCTTATTTGTATTCTCTTGGAAGTTTTGAAGAAATTGTTTCTCGCTCAGACAATGAATATTGGTATCACGACATATGGACTGAATTCTTAGACAACTTGATACAACTTAATCCCGCGTCTGTAGGTGTGACACTTTTTTTTGGTAGCAATATTGATTCAAGAAAAATACGGGAGCCCATTCCTCCAATTTTTTTCAATAAAAAAATCATTTGGTCTTCTCGAGTAGATCAAGAGGGACGCATTTTATTTCCCGTGTTTAGCAACGACCATCAAAGAAATACAGGTCTCATAAAAATTAAAGTCGATGAAGATGGAATAGCCCGACGATTCACTTCTCCATTCTTGCAAATTTCTGATTTCAGCTCCCTACTCGCAGGGGGAGCACAGTCAAAATACTCGCCCCAATTCAATGAACTCACCCAAATTAATTTTCAAGGCCCAAGCGGAACCTATAAACGAATTGCTTTTCAAGATGTACTCGACCGCAAAGTAAAACCCGAGGATATTTCTAATAAAATTGTAATCGTAGGAGCCTCCGGAAGCCACCAACACAATTTCTTGACACCTTTAGGACCAATGACTCGCGCCGAGATCTCTGCAAATATTACAGATAATTTTATCAACAACCAATGGGTAAGGAAGGCTCCTGCATTTTATTCGAGCCTCATTCTCTTATTTCTACTCATTATCAGCTTATTTATTCTTAGCTATTTTCCTCACACTATGGCCTTTATATTTTTAACATGGATAGCACTAACTTACTCAGCATTTTCAATTTGGGTATTTGATGAGTTTCATATTTGGATACCTATAATTGCCCCAATTGGCCAAACCCTAGCTACCTTTGTAATTTTCTTAAGTTATGAACTCTCTAAGAAAGACAATCTGAACTGGAAGCTCAAACAAGAAAAAGCCTACTTGAGCCAAGTCGAGAAACTTAAAGATAATTTCATCAGCTTATTTAGTCATGATTTAAAGACTCCTATTGCAAAAATCCAAGCCATCTGTGACAGATTAATTGCTGAAAACCCTGAGTCTAACATAATGAACGACTTAAAACTACTCAGAGAGGAAAGTGTTGAGCTGCATCGTTACATCCAAAGCATACTTCAAATTACTAAAGTCGAAGCCAAAGACTTTAAAATTAACAGGGAAAGCTATGATTTGAATGAAATTATTGACGAAGTTTACGAGCGACTAAAATCCCTCTTTGAACAGAAGGGACAGAAAGTTATCCTTGACCTTGAGCCTCTGTTTCTAATAGAAATGGATGGAATACTCATTCGAGAGGTTGTGCTCAATCTGCTCGAAAATGCAAATAAATACTCTCCCCCAGGAAGCACCATAACTGTGTCAACAGTGGAAAATGAAGACTTGATTGAATTCAAGGTAACAGATCAAGGACCCGGATTAAGTGAATTAGAAGTTAATAAAGTTTTTGAGAAATTTTACAGAGGACAGGAGCAGCTCAATAAAACCAAGGGCTCTGGACTTGGATTGTATCTTGCTAAGTACTTTATTGAGCTGCATGGGGGTCGACTGAACCTCAAAAGTGAATTAGGAAAGGGAACTGAAGTTTCCTTTTACTTGCCTGTTTAGAAATGAAAATAAGGAAAAAATAAGGTGAAACATATGACAAATACAATAAATGTACTGATAGTCGACGATGAAAGTGAACTGAGAAAATCTTTAGCCACAGTTTTAACTAAAACCCTGCCTGAATACGAGTTTTCTATATCAGAAGCCTCAAATGGCAGAGAGGCCACTTCTATGGTCTTGGAGCAAAGCTTTGACTTACTCCTTATGGATGTCAGGATGCCTGAAATGTCGGGCCTGGAAGCTTTAAAAATTATTATGGAAAAAAATCCAAAAACCTTTGTTGTCATTATGACGGCACATGCAAACTTAAATGATGCCGTTGAAGCCATTAAAAATGGTGCATTTGACTACATTGAAAAACCTGTTCAACCAGAGCAGCTCACAAAAATGGTGCAAAAAGCTCTAGAAACTCGTGCGATCATAAATGAAGTGGTTTTGTCGACCCCAATTATGGACGACGACATAGATTCTGAATTTGTGGGTCACTCAGAAAAAATGTTTGAGGTGTTTGATCTCATCAGAAAGCTAAGCAATGTTGACACAACAGTTCTTATACGTGGAGAAAATGGTACAGGAAAAGAACTTGTTGCAAAAGCTATTCATTACAACTCTCCCCGTAAACATGGTGAAATTATAACTATTAATTGCGCAGCCATCCCTGAAGAGCTTATGGAGAGTGAAATTTTTGGTCACGAGAAGGGGGCTTTTACTGGTGCATTTGAAAGAAAAATTGGCAAATTCCAACTCGCAAATAAGGGCACGATCTTCCTGGATGAAATTGGAGAACTCAAGCCAGACATGCAAGCCAAACTCCTGAGAGTACTACAGGAACGCGTTTTTATGCCTGTAGGCAGCACCAGGGAAGTCAAAACAAATGCGCGCATCGTAGCTGCAACAAACCAAAACTTAGAAAAAATGATTGATGAAGGAACTTTCAGAGAAGATCTCTTCTATCGCCTAAACGTCATGCCCATATTTATGCCTCCTCTAAGAGAACGAATTGAAGATCTTGAAGGGTTATTGGACATCTTTATTAAGAAATATTCAAAAAAGCATAATAAACCAAGCACGGTAAAAATTGAGGCTGAAGCCCTTTCTGTTTTAAAAAGATACCGCTGGCCCGGAAACATACGTGAATTAGAAAATTTCGTTGAAAGAACTCTTCTTGTTATGCCTTCTGAGACCATCAAACTGCAAGATATTCCAGAAAACATCAGGAGCTCAGCGCTAAATAACATTCACATCCCAATGCCCAACGACTACTCGGGCCCCATGGACTTTGATCATTTTAAGGAGTCTACAGAAAGGGATTTTATTATCAATGCACTCAAAGCTAATAATGGAAAAATAAACCAAACAGTGGCTCAAGCGAATATTCCCAAAAACACACTGCTGAGAAAAATTAAAAAGTATGGCATTGATGTAAAATCGCTAAGTTAATATATATTATCGAAACTGTGCATGCCCAAGGCTAATGACTTTCATCATGTTCGTTACAAGATCTCTGATCTTGTCTTCCTTCATGGACCTCTCCATGTCATTAAGTGGCTGTTGCAACACAGTTTCTTCTAAGTCAAGAGTAATGATAATGACCTGGGCAATATATTTTTGATACCGCATCATGAGTTCTCTCTTTTTTTCTTCTGGTAGAGATTTTATTTTATTGGGCTCTTTGGGCATTACAGAATGCAAGTGAACCCTAAGGTTTGAAAGAATATCAGCCGTTGCAATTAAATCTTCTTCTGCCAGTTTAGAAAAAATCTGATCTTTGAGATCATACATTTGCCGCATGTGATCTCTGATTTCATACTCATCCTGAGTATAAGGCATAGCCTCTGTTGATAAACCTAAAACAGAAATTACAGCTATAAAAAAACTCATCTTTGACCATATTTTTAAACTCATGACCATCTCCTCAAAGGTTTTTAGAACTCATTATCTTAAAAAAACTGGCGGTTAGCCCCCGCTAACCGCCAAACCCCCTTGGCATTAAATATTTATTTACCCAACGATGATAAATATTTAACTATATTCAATCGGTTCCCCCCACGAGAATATCTATCTAAAGACCTAACATAATCGCCTCCATCTTCAGATATTAAGGCTGAGACGAGATCACTAGTTGATTTTTTATTACCATACTTGGCTTTAGCTAGTGCCAAAGCTGCTGCAACATGGGCCGCTGCATAAGCTGTCCCGCTGACTTCTCCGTATTTGTCATTAGGCTGAGTTGTTAAGATATCTTCGCCCGGTGCCGCCGTATGAACGGCTGTAAAACTGTGTCTTGCAATAAAAGCCAAATCATCTTCTTTATCGCTAGAAGTGACAATTATAATATTATCGTATTCCCGTAAAATTTTATCAATGCTATTCCCTCCAAAGGCTTCAACATCTTCTCCTGCTCCAATAACTATAGGAGTCTTTTCCTGTCTAAACTTATTTAGCTTAGCTTTTAGCAAAGCCACTTCAGCTGCCGCTTGACCAGGCTCTGAGCGCTCTCCCCCCAACTGAAGTTGCATCTGTTGAATAAAAATCACATGAGGTTTAGCTGTGAGTGCGACATCCAAAGCCTTAAGTAAATTTGCAAGATTAGTCTGTCCGTTCTCGTTAATGTACCGAATAGGATAAAGGGAAACCTCTTTCATAATACCTGAGACGCCAACTGAGTTATTGGTTTTTGCAGCAATAATACCCGCTACAGCAGTTCCCGCCCCGTGACGGTCATAGGCAAGCCCATCATTATCAACAACGTCGTAACCTACAATGTCATCTATTAACCCATTATTGTCGTCATCTTTTTGGTTAATGCTCTTTCTATCTGCAAGGCCTTCTTTGGTAATTTCATCTCTATTAATATGAACCTGACCAATCAGATCTTTATGATTGTAATCAATTCCAGTCGAAAGTATCGCAACCCTAATATTGTAATTTCCCTTTAGATCAGGGTTCTCAGACAACTCTTGTTTGTTGATCCCAACCCTTTCCAGCCCCCATTGGTCCTTGTTCAAAGGGTCAGGGCCCTGACTTTGGCTGACTCTCCTAGCCTCACTTTCCAGAATAGGCATAGGGTCTATATGCTTGGGCGGTTTGTAAACAATAACTGTTTGAGTACAAGCCAACAAAAAATTTCCTAATAAACCTAGAATAACTAATTTTAAAACTTTCACATCATACCCCTTATAGCGCATACTCAATTTTATCTATAGAAAAACCTTCTGAATGGAAGCTGTTAAAAATCTCAGAACCATCTCCAGTGCTATCAATGCTATCTGCCCGACAAACCATATTGCCATTGTAAGACTCAAATTCTCCCCCAACACTGTCGCAGGCATTCACTGTTGTTGAAGACATATTGACTGTCGTTTTTAAGGTTTTGAGTTTTGCGTTTACAAACCGCACATACATCGTATCTCCAGGAATTATTGGAGACCAAACATCCGCAGAATCTACTTTCTCCATGGAAGAGATAAATCTCATGTTACCATCGTAGAAGTATACACTGTCATAAGGTTCAGCTATCTGAACAAAGTCAAAATGAGCTCTTACAGCTCTAGCCCCCTTAACTTCTATCTTGTGTTGAATATCAACTAATTCCTGATTGAAGCCCTTTAGTGCATAGGAGTGAGGTTTAGATTTCCAATCAGTAAGCTTCATAGACTTGTTCTGTAAAAATTTGACAGCGTTGTAAGCGTTAACTCGCCCGTTAGATACAGACTTCCCTAGCAAACCTGGCGTGGCATCAGATGAGTCAATAAGTATTTGTTTAATTTTTTCTGGTTTACCCCTCAAATCTGGATTGGCAGCAATCATAAGCGCAGCCACTCCACTAACGAGAGGCGTTGCCATAGAGGTTCCAGACATCACAACGTAAGGAGGACGCCCTTGTATTAGTCCTGTAGGATATGTACTTAAAATCAATACACCTGGAGCGAAGACATCCACCGTTTCATAGCCATAGTTAGAAAACGAGGCCGCATTGTCCTGATTGTCACTAGCTCCCACCGTGAGGATATTGGGCATCCTTTGGGTCGGATCTTGTTTCATTCTATAAGAAGAGGGGTAATGAGGCTGAACATCGTTATTAACCCCATCATTGCCAGCTGCGGCTACAAACAGGATTCCTTTCTTATTCGCGGCTTCAATAGCTCTTTGGGTTAAGTCAGAAACACCTCCACCTCCCCAAGAATTGGACATAATATCTACATTCAAGTCAGCAGCATAATATATTGCTCTCTGAATATCTGATGAAGCCGCCCCTCCTTGGCCTCCAAAAATTTTAATGGCTACCAATTTTACATTTTGATTCATTCCCACCATACCTATGTCATTACTTCTTTTAGCCCCAATAACACCTGCACAATGTGTTCCGTGACCATTTTCATCCATAGGATCAGCATCCCCAGGCTTGCCGTACCAAAGCTTTGTCGTGCCCTGAGAGTAAAAATCAAAACCATACTTATCATCAGTGTAACCATTTTTGTCGTCATCAATACCATCAATGCCTTCAACCTCTAATGTATTCACCCACATATTGTCTTTTAAATCCGGATGTCTGTAATCAATACCTGTATCGATAACGGCAACTTTAATTTCTGACGACCCCATTATTCCTTCGTTGTGAAGTTTCATAAAGTCTAAATCAGCCCCGCGCTGACCTGGCAACCCAAAAGGAGCGCTTTGACCGACGTTATTTAGATACCACTGCTGAAAGAAGTACTTATCTTTAGGCCATTTTCTTCTGTCCATCTCGAAGTTTCTTTCATAAATATAGTTTGGCTCTATGACTTCTAGCTGCCCTTTTAAATCTCCAGCTATTTGCTCGTAGCTTAATCCCTGAGAGTACCGCGCCTGAAAAATTCCACTTTCTTCACGTATAGCTAATATCTCAACATCTAACCCTTGCCCTTCAAAGTAAGAACGGACAACGCTTTTATCTCCGGCAAAAAGAAATTCATTATCCAATGCCACCTGCTTAGAAACCTTTTTTTTCAACTTATCAGATTCAACAGATTTGTTACTTACCAAAGGGTTGAATGAACACGCATTTAAAAATAATAGACTGAGTATAGTAAACTTTCTCATAATTCTAACATCCCTTCGTTTATGGTTCTCATGGCCCTAGCTACACCTACTAATAATTGCTTGCGAGTAAAGTGATCTCCAATCATTGATTTGATCTGGAAGGCTTCAAAAAATCGAATTAACCCATCCTCAAAAGAAGAACTATTAATTCTGAACCTCGTCACCATTTGAAATTGTTTAGACCAGTTTTTATTTAAAGTTACAGTAATTTCCTGACGATCCTTAAGTAAGGTCCCCACATCGTATTGAGAGGCATAAGTTCCGTAAACGGCTACGGGCCCTTCAATTTTGACATTGGTCTGCAAAGAGTTGATATCACAAGAAGTCGTTGAAGAAGACGTCCCTGACCACTCATCTACAACAACATTTTTTTCATCTTTGGTTCCCGTCTTACAGACCCTCAATTCCTCAGTAATCTTAAACAAAAAAGAAATTTGAGAGCCAACATCTATATTTACATAAGCAAAGGACTCTCTCTTTTTAGTTATATAATTTGCCCATGAATACTCGGTAGAGGTTTCCATACCGGGAACAAAAGCCACATTTGAAACTAAAGGGTTCTTAATTAACACTTTTTCGACTTCAGGAAATAAATACTTATTGATCAATTCATCTTTCGATTTGTCTTCTGTGAGAATAGTTGTCACAGATGAAGAATCTGTGCTGATGCTGTAACTCGTCTGAATCGGAATCACCTTGTCTTGTGCCTGCAAATTGAGCACACTCAGAAGAAGGCCCCCGCTGATGAGTAAGGTTTTGATTTGAAATGACTTCACTTTTCCCCCCTAATTTTTATATTTTTGTAACTCCACATGGATAAGCTTGTGGCAAAAGATGTTCCAATTTGGAACTACCTTGACGACTTTCAAAAAGTTAAGTCATTTCAATAAGTAAAATAGTTATTTATGCTGTCGATAAGTATATGTGTTTACCTAATTACACATGGCGCATAAGGTCAATTGTATTGATTACTAAATCCTCAATTCAATTTCACAGGAATTCTTTAACTGTTTTTTTCTCTATTTAAATTTAGACTTTTTGATTTTCAACTTAATTCATCAGTTTAAGATTCTTACATACAAACAAAATAGCTCTGTCGTAGCCATTCCAAAAAATAATTGTCTAGAATTTTCCACTCTCCCCTCACGCGCAGTTCTGCAGCCTTAAGGCTGCGGCTGTCTGAGCATGAGGGGAGAGTGGAAAATTCTAGACAATTATTTTTTGGAATGGCTACGACTTACAGATAAACTTACGGATAAGTAAGATAAGTCAGATCAACTTTAAGTAAGACCTAGAATTTCTTGAATCTTCTGTGTCACCATCCGAGCAGATATTTTTTTCATACAATCGTGAGTGGAGAGTGGGCAAACTTTTGAGCCATGTTTCCCGCAAGGACGACAAGGAAGACTGACCTCAACGATTCCTACTCTTTGACTCCATGGTCGATAACCCAGATCTAATGTTGTTGGACCAAACAGGCTAACAACTGGCCTATTCAGAGCCGCCCCCATATGTTGAGCCCCACTGTCATTGCTCACTACAAGATCGGCTAAAGATAACACCTTTAACATTTCCAGCAGGGAAGTCTGACCAGCTAGGTTGATAGAATTTGGGCTTTGCTCATGAATTCGACTACAGATGTCTCTCTCAGAAACACTTCCCATTAATACAACAGGTAAATGCAAGCTTTGAATAACCTCGACAAAGCCGGCTTCGATCCATCTTTTTGTCGGCCATACACTCCCAGGACTTACAGCAATGAAGCGTTGGGGCAAGTGAAAACGTTCTACATCTAACGATAAATTTAGAACTTCATTTTCAACAGACCCTATTGCCCAATCTGGGATGGTATGCTGTTCATTAATTTCTCGAGCTGTATTTATATTTAAAAAAGTACCCTCTAAACTTAATAAAGAAAACTGGTCGCGCAGAGTCGAGTCCAATGCTGTTAATAAGTAAAGCTGCCTCAAAGCTTCAGGCCAGTGCATGGGCCTATCTATCTTGAAGTCATAAATCCAAGAGCTCCACCACTTTGTAAATCCAATTTTTTCTTTTGCAGTCAGCCTGGCCACAATAAGTGATGTCCGAAATGACTCGTGTGGAGTGATTATCCTATCATAATCATTCTCTTTTAAAAGTTTAACGGCAGCTTCCCATCCACCCTTTGATTTATTGATTTCTACATAACTATCTACCAAATTTAAAACCTTAAAAACCTCACCAAGACCAGATCGACAAAAAAGAGTTAGGTCTTCATTTGGAAATAATTTTTTTATTTTTCTCAAGGCCGGGATGGAAAGAAATAAGTCTCCAATAAAGGCCGTTTGAATGAAGAGATTCGCCAAGAAATACCTCGTTTAACAGCCTCCTTAAAGCTGCTAATTTTGACCAAATCGTAACACATAACTGAATTATGGCAAGATCTTCGCCAACAGGGAGAGCAAGATGCAGCAGATAAGATTTTTTCTCCTCGATCGTACAATTCTATTTCTTGAGAACACGTCGGACCAAACCAGGCCACTACATATTTTTTTAAACCTATAGCCATATGCATACCCAAACTGTCTCCTGAAATCACAATGTCACAAGCCATTACGCTCGACAAACCATCCCTCAAACCCATATCAGTTGGAGACAAGAAAACATCTAGCCCTGCAGAAATGGCTTGATTCCGCTCTGTATCCTCGGGGCCACCTAATAAGACGACGGAAACATCTCCAATTGAAAGGATTTCATTTATAAGTGATCTGTGGCCTTCAACAGATAACTTTTTATAGGGAATAGTCGGACTACAACCCGTATTAATACCGACGACTTTTTTATTTCCCTGAGACCATTTGAATTTTCTTTCTTCGGCAACTCGAGACTCCTCTTCACTTAAAAACACCTGGTATTCATTTGTTTTAGGCTCATACCTTCCAAGCGCTAGGCTCTCTACAAGCAGCTGACATTCTGTTTTGTTATTTTGGAAAAATTTTTTATTATTGCTTAATCCCAATTCCCAAAGCTCTTTAGCCTCTACATTGGCGGGAATGATTCCTCCAATATCATTAGCTATAAATCCACGCACTTCTTTTACTGATTTCGCAACATGGAGTAGTCCCGTTGCTTTTAATGATTTATCAATGCAAAAGGCCATATCAAAACTTAAAGCCCTTAGAGCCAAAAGATCCTGTTCCTTTGTTGTCAAAATGCGATCTATCGCAGGAACATTTAAGAGCAGATGATGAGCTGGTGCTTGTGTTATCCATGTAATTTGAGATTTTGGATATCGAGCTTTTATACTAGGGAGAATTGATGTGGCTCGCAGTACAGCTCCCAGGGCCTCAAGATGTATAACGAGTATTCTTTCCTCTACGGGATCTCTAAAGCTGCAAGAGTTCCCGCAATCTAAGTTTTTTGTGCAGGGTTTATAACCATTAAAATGTCTACAATTTATTGAGACCACAATCTTATTTTAAATCAGGATTCTTCAGATTTAAATTAATATTACCTTTTTAAGGACTTTAGCTTTAGCACCAAAGTCCCTATCTTAATTTTAGCATCAATTCTCACCGGGAACTTTCTTTCATCGTTTGTTAACCAAATAAAAATATCTCCCACCGGCTTAAAGACTCCATCTATTTCAAATTTTGGTTGAACAACAAGCGTATCCATTTCGCCAATCTCTGTATTCAAAACTTCTTGACGTAATACATCTCCCCTAAAGACTAGGTTTTTACCTGCATCCGCCACAGTAAAGGCCACTTCCCTCCCGACCTCTAGATTTAGAGTTCGCAAATAGAAGATCGCACTAATCACATTTTGAGAAAGTGGATCAATCTCCCACTCTTTCTTTTTGTGCTCCTCATCCTTTCCTTTAGCCACCTTCTTTTCCCAATAAACGGCTTTTTGTTTGAGGGGATCAAAAAAAGAGCGAATATCCTTGAGCTGAACAGCTTCATTAACTTTTATCGTATACGAACTTGGAGTTAGCCAATTATAATCCACAAAGGTTTGAGCCCGATCGTCTACCGCATAGAAATAAGAAAAAACCTTGCTCGACTTTATGTTAACTGTAAAATCGTATGACTTCTTACCATTGACCTGAACAAAGGGATTAACTTTTAGAGTCATATACCCCGCGGCCATATTAAAATAGGTAATAGCTAACTCCACCTCTTCACCGACTTGAAAGGGATCTACCTCAGGACGTAAGTTATCCCAATTCACAGGCTGTGAGGGCGGAGAAGGCTTCAATTTAGAAATTCTGGCACGATAGGGCTGAGTTTCTTTTTTTGGAGAAGTCGATCTCTTCTCTGAAGACGAAGGAGAAACTGAAGAATTTTTGTCCACAGGGGCAACTGTTGCTTTAACCTTATCCGTCGTCTTTGGTACCTCCCCCCCCGCAGGCTTTGTCGTATCTTGCTCCCCTTGCGCTTCTTCTACCTTAACCATTTCCTCAAACTCTTTATTCATCTGAAACTCATCTATCTTTTCATACTTTAAAGTCTTGCGAGAAGCGCATCCCAATATAAGGAACACAAAAAAAATAATTTTAATTGAATAATTTAACCAATATCTTAATAACATTAATCCTTAAATTTTCCCGTCTTCCATCGATTGTGAACCCACATCCACTGGTCAGGATGTTGAGTTACCATTTCTTGCAGTTTATTATTACACATTTGAGTTATATAAAGCTGAGCCTGCTCAGATGTGCCTTTTTCTTCAGCAACACCTAACTCCAACTCAGGCTCAAATATAATTTCAATTTTTCCATCATAACGTCTAAAATTGTAAACCGGTATTATTGGAGATTTATAACGCAACGCCATTACCGAAAGTCCAAGAGCGGTTCCTGTTTCTCGACCAAAGAATAAGGTCTTACCCCCTATTGGTGGCCCCATAAATTGATCTTGAACAAAAACAACTATTTCGTTCCTCTTCAGGGCCTTCAAAATGGCATAGGAGGAATTTCTTGGAGGGATAAACTCTGTACCCATTTTCTTTCTCATTGCGAACCACAAATCATTTAACCACTTGGTTTTAAACTCTTTAGAAATCAAATGAAGTTTTACTCCATGTATCGATAAACCCGCAGTGGCAAAATCTCCATTGCCAAGATGAAGTGTCAACAAACAGACTCCTCGGCCTTTTTCGAGAGCCCTTTCCAGATGATCTCTACCTTTTATAACAAAATGACTTAAGTACTCCTCTCGATTTTCCATAAAAGGAAAGTGACAAAATTCGACAAAGGTTCGTCCTAAATTGCAAACTGAAGATCTGCCCAATTTGATTCGCTCTTCAAGACTCATTTCTGGAAAAGCAATTTGCAAATTTTCTAGCACCAACTTTCGTCGAATCCTTAGAACGTCAAACCATAAGACTCCTAAAATATCGCCCAAAAAAAGTTGAAATTTCAAAGGTAGTGAAACAATCACACGAGCCAAACATCTAAGAAAGTAAGCAAATAATTTCTTCATAGAGACGATCAACCCCTTCCATTTGTATTTTTAGATCTACATAAGACCAAGTCATATTAGTTTTACCTATCAAGCCTCTCACCTTTACTGCATCTTTATTTGTAGTAAGGATGTGTTTAATGCCCATAGACTTAGCCTGATTCTCAACTTCTAATACAGTTTTTTTATCGTATTTATAATGATCTCTATACCGAATATGATGACTAAAATTAAAGTTGTTTTCTTCAACAATTTTTTCAAAAGAGTGAGGGTTGCCAATACCCGAAAGCAAAAGGTAATTGCCTTGTTGCTTCTGAAGAGAGCCATCAAAAACAGAACGCACTCCTCCAAATATGTAATCACTGTGAATCCATAGAGAATCTTGTCTCACAAATTTTCTAATATAATTCTCTCTTTCCTCTTTGTCTTTTGCTGAAACCAGGTTTCTCTTATTGCTAACAATCGCATCAGCTCTCACCAACTCAGCTAAAGGCTCTCTTCCACGTCCAAACGGCAGTAAGTTGTAATGCGATATGTCCTCTAGTAAATCGATTATGACAATATTTATATCCCTATGAAGTCTTCTATGTTGAAAGCAGTCATCTGCAAAAATAATATCAATTTTTTCATTCTCAACAAGAGTTTTTGCAGCCAACACTCGATCTCTTCCAACATACACAGGGTTAGCCGGGTTATTTAAGGCCAACATTGTGGGTTCATCACCATAAACAGAGGGCTCAAAGCTTAAACCCACCTTTTGCACGCCAGAATAATTTCCTCCATAGCCCCTAGAAACGACCCCCGCTTTTATTCCCTTTTGCTCTGACCATTTTAAAAAGTGGTCGACTACAGGTGTCTTTCCTGTCCCACCTGTAGTTATATTGCCAACAGAAACTACAGGTACATTCACTTTTTTTATTTCTAAAAAATTATTCTCAAAAGCCCAATTTCTGACTTTGATAACTGATGAATAAAGACTCGTGACTAAAGGTTTCATTATTATGCAATCTCATTAAGGATTGAGGTATGTCTGTAAGATCTTAGCAACTCGCAACGTGGCTCCCTTTTCACCCAACAAATTTTTAGCTTCTGACAAGTTCTCTGCAGTCACACGTCTAAGTTCATCTGATTCAATATACTGATTCAAGGTCTCGGCCAAAAGCTCAGGATTTGCCTCTTCTTGAAAGAACTCTGGTACAACGGCCTTACCAAGAAGAATGTTAATCAAACCAAAGAAGCGAGTATTTTTAACAAATCTTTTAGCCAACCATGCTGTCAAAGGATTCATTTTATACATGATAACCATGGGCTTTTCTAATAGTCCCAAAAGAAGTGTTGCCGTTCCTGAAGCACACAAAACCTCATCACACATGGACGCCATAGCCATGGGATCATCTTTAATAAAAATAATAGGAACATCAGTATCTGGCATAAGATTCTTGAGGTCATCCATAGAAAAAGTCGGAGCGACAAGAAGTGCAAACTTTATATTCGGATTTTTCTGATAAAGCTTTTCTGCAACTTGAACTTGGGTGTCCAAATGATGCTTAAGCTCGGACCATCGGCTCCCCGGCATCAACCCGACTAAATTATCATACGGATCTACACCATAGCGCTGCCTAGATCGTTCAATTTCAGTTCTGTTAAAAAATCTTTCTCCAATCTCATCTAATAGGGGATGCCCAACAAACTCTACCTCTACGTTGTGCTGTTTATAAAATTCTTTTTCAAATGGAAATAAAACTAACATTTTGTCAACGCAGCTACGAATCTTATTAACACGCGAAGTTCTCCAAGCCCAAACCTGTGGCGATATGTAATAAATAATGGGAATACCACTACTTTTGAGTTTTTTTGCCAACCTTAAATTAAAGTCAGGATAATCTAATAATAAAACAAACTTGGGTTTCCTTTGCCTCGCAAGTTCTACAAGCTGATCAAAAACGGATTTAATCTCACTGTAATGCTTAAGAACCTCCTGTATTCCTACTACTGCCAAGCTCTCTGACCGACCAACAGCCTCAAAACCTAGATCCACCATGTTTTGGGAGCCTATACCAAAAAATTGAACGTCAATTTCTTCTTGTTTCCAGTGCTCAAGCAAGCGTGTAGCGTATAGAGCGCTTGAAGCCTCAGCCGCTACAATTAAGACTGAGGGTTTATTTTCTAATGGCGTCAATAATCTGCTCCGCCAGTTCAAGGGCGTTTAAGCCATCTCTTCCCGTCACGAGAGGATCTGTATTGTTGGCGACAGAATCAACAAACGATTGAGTCTCTGCCATTAAGGCGTCTCCCTTATCTAAACTCCACGACTCCGCCTCTATGGGTAAATCTTCATGAATACCTGCACCAAAATCTTCACCGGACAACTCACCTGTCTTAGTGAGAAGATTCACTTCTCCTGAGCCAAAATCTATAGACAAATATTGATTTTGCTGAAAAAGTCTGAACTTTCGTTGAGACTTTGTTGACACTCTTGACGCCGTCAAATTGGCAACAGCTCCCGACTCAAACTCAATTCTTGCATTGGCAATATCGACAGTTTTCATCAATACAGGAGTCCCTATGGCTACAACAGTTTTAGGCCGACTCCTCACCAGTGAAAGAATAACATCCAAATCATGAATCATAAGATCCAAAACGACAGAGACGTCAGCCCCCCTTGGTTTAAAAGGCGCTAAACGGTGGCACTCTATAAACAAAGGTGTCGTAAATTTTTCTCTCGCTGCAATAAACGCAGGATTAAACCTTTCTACAAATCCAACCTGAAACTTCAGCCCTTTTGCTTCAGCTATTTCACACAACTCGCGCCCCTCGGCACTTGTAGTTGTCATAGGCTTTTCAACATTAACATGGATACCATTCTGCAAAAAAAACTTTGCTATTTCGTAGTGAGAGGACGTCGTCGAAGCTATTGTAATAAGGTCGATCTTACCCAACAGGTCTTTATACTGAGTATAAGCTTGCGTTCCTAACTCTGCGGCAATTTTCTCGACTCTTTCAGAGCTGGCGTCACAAACTCCTGCCAGCTCTACGTTAGGAATTCCTTTGTATTTTTGTGCATGAAACCGCCCCAAGTAACCCACTCCAACAACGGCGGCTCTAAGCTTTGTGTTCACAATCTGGGAACTCATGATCTGGCCAGTCCTTTTTTAGAGGTTTTTAAAAACTCCAATAAATACTTTATATGAGAGTCTTGTTTGCAGTTTGATTGAATTTTCTCGATGGCTTCCTCTAAGGTTCGATCGCCCATCAACAAATACCTTATAGACTTATGAATGTTGGCAATTTCCTCCGTAGCAAAACCCGCTCGACTCAAACCGATTTTATTAGTCGCCCGACTCAATGCATATTTTCCCTGAGCCTTTGTAAACGGTAGGATGTCCTTATTAGCTGTTGCATCACCAGCAATGTAGGCATGACGCCCCAAACGAATAAACTGACTAAAGTTACAAGCACCACCAATTATGACATCGTCATCAACACTAACATGCCCAGCAAAATTCGTTGTATTGGCTATGATAACGCGATTCCCAATTGTACAGTCGTGAGCTATATGCACATAGGCCATAAACATACAATGACTGCCAATTCTTGTAACTTTATCCTGCTTTGACGTTCCGATATTGACAGTCACAAACTCTCTAAAAATATTGTTATCACCTATTTCAAGCTTTGTAAGTTCACCCTTATAGCTAATGTCTTGTGGTGGACCGCCTATATAAGCGTGAGGCCCGATGTGATTATTGCGCCCCATTTCTACAACACCCGTGTCACAGCCCACCAAAGCCCCCGCGCCAATTCGAGTTCCAGAGCCTATCTTGACTCGCCCCGAGAGAACAGCGTAAGGACCAATTTCTACATCGCCCTCTAATTCGCAGGAATCAGATAATATGGCTGTAGGGTGTATTTTATTAATTTTTTCCATCATTCATTGTCACCTGTGCCATCACTTCAGCTTCCGCCACAAGATCACCGTCAACATGCGCAGTACATTTAATAACTATAATTCTTCCGCGATCTTTGAGAACCTCTCCGGTTAATAACAACTGATCACCTGGAACAACAGGACGGCGAAACCTGGCTTCTTTTACGCTTGCAATAATTAAATTATAAGCGCTATTTTCTCCCTGATAACAAGCCAAACCACCAGCTTGAGCCATGGCCTCAAGAATTAACACCCCTGGCATTATAGCCTGATGGGGAAAATGACCGTTAAAGAACTGCTCATTAACAGTTACATTTTTTATAGCCTTGGCCACAGCCCCAACTCGAGAGTTAGGAACTGAGCTTGGCTTAAAATCTACCACCTTATCCACTAATAAAAAGGGATAACGGTGAGGTAATAACTTCTTGATTCTTTCGTTGTCAAAAACCTTATCTTTCACATTAGACCTAATTATTTTTTTGAGGAGGATTCAAAAGCTTTCACAAGTTGTCCGGTGAGATCTGCGCTGTCTACAGCCCAAAGTACACTCTGCTCGGACTTTTCTAGAATCATTGTGTATCCCTCTTTTTTTGCCATCTCTCCTATTAGATCTTTTAGTTTATTTACGATTGGCATGGTAAGGTCCCTTTCTTTTTTTTGGATTTCCAACTGACTCTTTCCCACAAGTTCGCGATATCTAAGCATTTCTTCTTGCAATTCCTGTTGCTTTTTCAACTTTACATCGTCCGACAAAACTAAAGATTTTTTTTCAAAATCTTTGCTCATTTCTTTTAAGTCATCTTCTTTCTTTTTCAGTTCAGCCTGCTTTTTCTTAAATTCTTTCTCCAACTGATCTTTTGCTTTTTTTCCCTCTGTAGTCATTGTAATGGCTTTTTGCATATCCACATAGCCTAACTTAGGAGACGTGCTGGCGCTAGCCACTACCGAACCCAAATGACTCAAGAAAAAAGCAGTCCCCAGAAAAAAAATCGCACTCTTCAATTTCATAAATATCCTCCATTTTTAAATAACAAAACTAAATAAAAAGACTAAATAACAAAACTAAATAAAAAAACCAAATAATAAGACTAAAATGGCGATCCAATAGAAAACATAAATTTGCCATCAGAGGTTTCACCAAATCTCTCATCAGGATTAAGTGCAAATCCCCACTCAAACCTTAAAGGGCCAATTGGAGAGAACCATCGAAATCCAAAACCCACGTTGCTTTTAAAATCACCTATCAAAAACGCGTCGTCAGAATAGCCTATATCGTAAAATAATACTCCCAAAATCTTGGCTTCATTAATTAATGGAAACTGAAATTCCAAATTGTAATACAATTGCTGCTTACCACCAAAAGGTCTTAGCGCATCAAAATCAGCCAAATGCCCTCTATTATTATTTATAGCATTATCGTAAGCCATTTGCGAAAATTCTTTTCTGCCTATTGTGAACCAATCATAACCGCGAAGTGTATTGGCTCCCCCTAATAGAAAACGAGTGTTAAAAGGTACGTCCCGAGTCGTATCATTTGACGCCACAAAACCATAATTAATATTGTTGCGCCACACAACATCCCAAAAGAGTTTTTTGTAATATCTCACATTGGCTCCACCCTTGGTGTAATCAAGATCTCCACCAAGACCTGCATATTCCAGATAGAGTCGGCCAAACAGCCCTTTTGTAGGAGCAAAACTATCATCACGCTTATCGTACAATAAACTTAAGGTAACGGAACTCGTTATTCCGTTGGCTGTTTCAATTGGAAATAAATCGGGGTCACTCTTTGGCCCCAGCTTTAAAGTTGTATCGTCAATCTTGTAACCGATGATTCCCTGCAAGTAGGGAGCTAGGGGGTGACCTACACGAATGGCTCCTCCTTCTTTTCGCTCCGAGTACTCGATTAACTCTCTATCTCTATGATAGGCATCAAAACCCACCTCCCACCTTGTGTCCATAAAAAATGGTTCAGTAAAATTAATTGTGACGTTCCTACGTAAGTTACTCCAATCTACAGAGGCTCCTAGTTTTTGCCCTCTTCCCAGCAAGTTAATCTGGTTAATTTGCCCATTAATTACAAAGCCATCAAAACTTGAATAACCGGCCCCCACCTGGATGCTACCCGTATTTCTCTCTTTAACGACAATATCAATATCCATTATATCGGGTTGGCCCTTTGGAGTCTTGGTTTGAAAATTGACCTCGTCAAAATACCCCAAGCGCTGAACATTAGCTACGGATTCCCTTCTTTTAGTTTCGTTATAAAGCTCTCCTTCATGAATAAATAATTCTCGACGCACAACTTTATCTCGCGTCTTTGTGTTTCCTTTAACATGAATCTTACCAATATAGACCTTATTGCCCTTATCAATTTCAAAAGTTATGTCCACCAATCGGTCTTTTTCACGCACCCGAGTGCGCGGAATAGGGTTGGTGTAAGCATAGCCGAGATCTCCGTATTTAGCCGTTAATGCGCGTATGTCGTTTTGCATTTTTTCGTAGGAAAAAAGCTCTCCTGATTTCACTGAAGTAATCTTTGAAAGTTCCTCTTCATCAAAAAGTAGATCCCCTGAAAAATCTACCGAGCCAATATTAAACTGCTCACCCTCCACTATATTAATAGTGATGTATATTCCTTTTTTATCTGGAGATATATAAATGTAGGGTCGGTCAATCTTAACTTGAACAAATCCCTCATTAAAATACAAAAAATTTAGAATTTGAGAGTCTCGCTCAAAAGCATCCTGTTTATAAGCTCCAGCGCCTGAAATAAAACTAAAGAATCCACCTTCTTTTGTTTGCATAACAGATTTTAATTTTCCAGAGTCTAAATGATTATTGCCAATAAACTTAATTTCTTTAACTTCTACCTTGTCATTTTCTACAACCTTAAATTTAACTGCTACAGACTGACCCTTTACAGTTTCTGTTACTTCGTAACTCACTCTGGCCAGAAAAAAGCCCTTGTCTTCATAAAGCTTTTCCAGTTTTTCAACCGATGTCTGTAGGTTTGTATTGTCCAATATCTGGAAGGTTCTTATGCTCAAAACCTCTTCAAGATCACTTGTGCTGAGCTCAGAATTTCCTTCAAACTCAATAGATACAATAGTTGGCTTTTCGACGACTGTATAAATAAGTTCGAATTGATTTTTTTCTAAAGTCTTTTTCTCAACCACAACGTCATAGAAATATCCGGTCTGAAACAAGGCCTTTACATCCGCAGTGATATTTTCTGCCAAAAAGGCTTGGCCTTTTTGTGTCACTAACTTGCTGCGAATAGCCTCGGGTTCAATTTTTTTGTGGCCCCTGATAGTGATCTTGTTGACCACTGGCCCAGATTGGCCAAAAGCCTGTCCCCCTAGAAATGCCCGTTCTCCTAGAAAAAAAAATAGGAAGAAAACACAGATTAACAATAGGTTGTAAAGAGTTTTCAAATTCAATTAAAAAGCCAAGTCTTTATAAATACTTAAGTTGTTGAAATCGAAAGCCTATCTGGTCTTTGATTTCTTGTCAAAACCCAGATCATTTATTTTTAAGGCACTAAAGCCACTGACCATCTTTGAGAGTCTTAACTGTAGAAAATCGACTGGCAAATTGCCTATCATGTGTCACAACAAGTAGTGTTAGGCCCCAGGTCTCTTTGAGCTGAAAAAATAAATCTTGAATCTTACTGGCATTTTCAGAGTCTAAATTTCCTGTTGGTTCATCTGCCAGTAACACAGTGGGCGACATCATCAAAGCTCGAGCAATTGCAACGCGCTGCTGCTCTCCCCCGCTCATTTGCGAAGGATAATGTCGCAGTCGGCCACTTAAACCAAAATCTATTAACAATTTTTCCGCGCGTTTATTGGCGGCTTTCGCTGAGACCCCAGCCACTCTTGCCGGCATAGCCACATTCTCTAAAGCATTGAATTCTTGCAACAGGTGATGAAATTGAAACACAAAACCTATATTGCGGTTTCTAATCTCTGCCAATTCGTCATCAGACTTGTCACTTAAACTCATGGAGTTAAAAAAAACTTTTCCCCCCGTGGGTTTGTCTAGTCCACCCAGTATGTGCAAAAGAGTACTTTTGCCCGCCCCAGATCCCCCGACAATGCAAATGTCTTCACCCTTATGAATCTTCAAATCGATTCCTTTTAAAATATGTAATTTTTGCTGACCTAATGAAAAGGTTTTTTCAACTTTCCTCGCCTCTAAAATTACCTCTTCATTCATACCTCAACCCCTCAACTGGTTTTAAGTTCGCTCCCCTCAGGGCTGGAGCTAACGTCGAAACAAAACATACTAAAATCGAAATCAACAAAATCATCACAGCGTCAGACCACCTTAAGTCCACTTCAATTTTAGCTATTTTGTAAACTTCAGCTGGTAAAATACCAAATTTATCCTGAACAACCATTAACAACCAACAAATAGCAATGCCTAGGAGGAAACCACAGAAACTTCCAATAACGCCAATAAATAGCCCCTGCCAAGTAAATACTCTCAATACAAAAAAACGATTGGCCCCTAGGGCTTTTAAGACGCTAATGTCGCTATATCTTTTCATAACACTAACAAATAGCGTGCTTGAAATATTAAAACCTGCAGCAAGCACGATAATAAAAACGACAAAAAATATAATTGGCTTTTCATACAATACGGCATCAAAAAGATTTTGATTGGCCTCTCTCCAACTTCGAGCCCAATAGGGGGTATCGACGTCATTTTTTATTTTCAAGGCTGATTGCAAGGCTTTTTCGGAGTCCTCGACTCGAACACGAATTCCCGTGACTTGGTTGTTCAATTCAGCAAAATCTTGTACAGCCGTGAGGTTAGTTAGAATATACCGGATATCATAATCATAGCGTCCGAGGTCAAGTGTTCCCACAAGACGGAACCGCTGAGACTTGGCTCGAAATTGTTCACTGTTGTAGCCCGTTGATTGAGGAATAACAACTCGAAATCGGTCACCAATTTTCAGATTGAATTTTTTTGCCAAATCTTTGCCGACAAGTGCATTTGGCAAGTCGTCTGTGTATCCCAAATCAAATTGCCCAGAAACAAGTCGACTTTGGAGTTTAAGGACTTCGTTTATCTTATCCTTATCTACGCCCTCTACCAGAACCCCGTTCACTTTTTTATTGTGAGCCAATATGGCTTCTACAACAACAAAAGGAGTGTGACTAACATAACTCTCAATGAGTGGAATCACCTTCTCTTGAACTTCATCTTCGCCACTTAAGCTCTGACCTCTTTTCATAACCAGAAGATGACCAGTGACATCAATAACAGCATTTTTCAGTGTTGTTTCATAGCCACTAACCACAGCCATAGAAACAATTAGAGAAGCCACGCCTAAAACTAAACCTACCATGGCAAGTACGGAAGTAAAATTGACAAAGTTTCCACTTGTTTTGAGGTATCTCCAAGCCAACTGCAACGAAAGCACTTATCGACTCTCCACAAGATGAGATTTTTGAGATTTTAAAAAACCTTCCACAAACTTATGCAAATCCCCGTCAAGAACAGCATCGGGGTTTCCACTCTCCACGTTGGTCCTATGATCTTTAACCATTTTATAAGGATGAAGAACATAAGATCGAATCTGACTTCCCCACTCATTAGCTTTTTTCTCGGCGTTAATTTCATCTCTCTCTTGATTACGTCTTTCCATTTCCTTTTCATGAAGGGCTGCCTTTAACATCTTAAACGCCGTATCACGGTTGGCATGTTGGCTTCTCTGGTTTTGGCACTGCACGACGATCCCAGTGGGAATATGAGTGATTCTTACCGCCGAGTCAGTTGTATTGATGTGTTGACCACCAGCCCCACTCGCACGATAAGTGTCAACTCGAATGTCTTCGTCCTTTATGTCAATAATGACGTTTTCATCAACCTCAGGCCAAGCAAACACTGAGGCAAAACTAGTATGCCGACGAGCATTTGAATCAAAAGGGCTTACGCGAACCAAGCGATGAACACCATTCTCAGCCTTAAGTTGGCCAAATGCAAATGGACCTTGTATGAGCAAAGTTGCCGATTTTATACCCGCCTCTTCACCCTCATTTACAGAAAGTACGTCAACTTTAAATCCCTCTCTATCAGCAAACCGCATATACATGCGAAAAAGCATTTGAGCCCAATCACAAGCCTCTGTTCCTCCTGCTCCAGCATTTACTGATAAATAGGCATTATTTCCATCGGACTCACCACTCAAAAAGCTTTTAAGCTCCAAATCTGTAACTTGTTTTAAAAGCTTATTCAATTCGAGCTGAACCTCTTTAAAAGACTCCTCATCAGACTCAGATTCCGCCATCTCCAAAAGAACTAAGGCATCCTCTATTTGCATAGTTATCGACTTGTACTGTTCAACAGACTTTTCTAATAGGGCCTTCTCTTGATTAATTTTTTGCATTTCAGAGTGATTGTTCCAGACATCAGGGTTTTGCATAGCGCTCTCTAACTCTTCAAGGCGCTTAGTTTTCTTATCTATGTCAAAGATACCCCCGTAACTCGACAACCTTGTCTCGAAAAGAAATAAGTTTACCTCTGACTTCTGAAGCTTCTGTTATGATAGACATTTTAACACCCTAAACCCAGTAAAATTTGTTTGATAAAAAGTGATAGTGGAATGAAGTTGTTCGTTTGCGACATTTATTTTTAATCTTTAAGTTTTAATCTTTAATCTTTAACTTAAGTTTAGCCCTAATCCCAAGATTAGTCTCAATATCGTCACAACCATTAACGGCTCATGATTCCAGCTTCTCGAGCGCTATTCTATACAATTCGTCTTGCAATGAAAACATTTTTTCTGCATCTTTCTGACTCTTCTCATGATCAAAGCCTAAAAGATGCAAAACTCCATGAATAATCATGTAAAGAGTTTCCTGTCGAAAACTATGCCTTTGTTCCTTAGCCTGAGCCCTCAAAACCTGTGGACACAGCACCAACTCCCCAAGTAAGTCTCCCTGGCCAGAAAAACTCAGGACGTCGGTGGGGTAATCGCGTTTTCGATATTGTCGATTTAATTTACGAGCTGCATCAGTATCTAAAAAAACTACACTCAATTCATTTGCCTTAGACCAAACTATAGGCTCCCGCCTCTTTAAAGCTCTCAAAAAAACTAAACTCCCCTGAAGAAGATACTTTCTGGGAACTCTAATACTCGATTGATTCAAAATGTAAACTTGCATCAGGAACTTACACCGCGCAAATTTCTCTTAGATTTATTTTCAGTTGATACGGGTGCCCCAAGTTTCATGTGTGGGTAGTCCATGCGCTGATGATAAATGCTTAACAAGGTTTTCTTAAAGGCTTTTTCAATTACGGAAAGTTCACTCAAAGTCAAATTACATTCCGAGAGCTGGCCATCTATAAACTTATTCTGAATAATATTCTTTACCAAATGAGTAAGACGAGCTGATGTCGGTTCATCCATCGATCTTGCCGCTGCTTCTATACTGTCTCCTAGCATAACCAATGCTGCCTCTTTAAACTGTGGCTTAGGTCCAGGATAGCGAAACTCACTTTCTTCAATTTGAGACAAATCCTCATCTTGCTCAGCAATGGCCTTATTATAAAAATAAGAGATCAGGGTTGTTCCATGATGCTGAAGAATTCCATCAATAATTGGTTTACCCAATTTATGCTGCAAGCCCAATTCCGCCCCGTCCTTTACATGAGCGATCAATATGGTTTTACTCATAAATGGAGTAATATGATCGTGGGGGTTATAGCCTGGACGCTGATTTTCCACAAAATATTGTGCATGCTCCATCTTTCCAATGTCATGATAAAAAGCCATAACTTTTGCTAAAAGTGAATTGGCTCCGATCTTACTCGCGGCCTCTTCAACCATTGTCCCCACGGCTAAGCTGTGGTGATAGGTCCCTGGTGCTTTCACCATCATTTGCTTCATTAGAGGGTGGTTGAGGTTACTAAGTTCAAGCAATTTAATGTCCGTTGTGACATTAAATAATGACTCAAGTAAAGGGATTAAGGTCATTGTCACCATTGAGGAAAAAACACCACCAAGAAAACCTGCAGGCACATTCCAAGAAAGCTCAGTGAAAACATTTCCGCCTGTGGAAGAGTTATTTATAATAACCATGAATGTAATAATTAGGGCATTAATGGCCCCCACTCTAAGGCCAGCCCAATATATATCGTTTCTCTTCTCACAGTTGTAAACCCCACGTGCTCCAGCTATTCCACCAACCATACATAATAGAAAAAAAGTGAAGTTGTTATCAATCATAAGTGACAGAGCTATTGACATAAAGGCTGTGAAAATCCACACTATCTCACCATAAGTCATCATTAACCCTACCAACATGGGTCCAGCGGCTACAGGTGCAGCAAATATAAACATGCTCGGCGGTATAAGCGTTCCAAATCTTGTAATAAAGGCCGCGTCAGTCATAAACAAAAAGAGCTTAGTCAGGCCAGCAATAAGAGCCGCAACAGTCCCCATGATAAGGTATTCCTTGTTGCTTACACTAAGATGACTCTTTGTAAATCTCCGAAAAAAAGAAACAAAGACCAAAATACAAACAACAAATAACATAGCACTCAAAAGCGAAATAAATTCTTTTCTCTGATCCGACTTGAGGCTCTCTATTTCGCTCAAAATGGCAACATGTATAGGCTGAATTTTACTGCCAGCGTTAACTATTGTTTGGTTTCTTTTAATTGAAATTTGAACAGGTAAAACCGCCTCTCTGGCTTGCTGTCTACGAAAAGTTGTTTCCTGATTATTAAATGTAACATTGGGGATAAGTAATGCGTAGACTATTCTTTTAAGAGTTGCCAATTCTCGGGGTCGAAAAACCTTAGTTCCCGCAATAGCATCAAAAGAAAAATATTCTCTGTTACGGATATCCACCAAACTCTGGGTGTCTACAGCCTGCATATGGCCTTTACCCATTGGGTCTACGGCACGAATCAAAACCTGATTTTTTCCATCCTCAATTGCGCTTTGGTAGGCCCCCACAACCTTAAGCTGTGACCAATCCGATAGCGTTCGAATAATAATATTCTCCAACTGAACACTAAACCTTTTACTTACCAACCACTCAAAATCTGGCTTGCGAAGACTGACACCAATTTCACTTTCAAAAAGTGGCTTGTGTTGAAGAAAATTTTTAATAACTTCTTCTTGTCCCTCCTCACTCTGCGGCCACTTTAAGACCTTTATTTTTTCTCGCATTTTATTAAAGGCATTATAAACTCTATTGACGACTTTTTCGTAGGCTTCTGGGTCATAATCAAAGACAGGAAGAACATCTCTTTCGGCCTCCGACATTTTTAATCGAGTGGCCACCTCGTCAACAATTTGCAGATTCATTGGTGATTTAATATCTGATACAGCTATTTCATCAATTTCAACATTTTGACTATAATCTAAATCTATAAACAAAATAAAAGACAAAATAAGGCCGTACAAAAAAATGTATAAAATTCTTTTGATTTGGAATTTCTCTTCCAAAAATTGTGTAGCCTTGCCCACAAAAGTTTTTTCAAGGCCAAGATTATCCACCCACTCTACAAGACGACCTGTGTAGTTAACGTATTTTCTTCGAAAATGAACATCTTTCTTTGTTTTCTTCAATCGTTCCTCTTTTAATCCCTTTGCCAAATTCAGCTGCCAAATCCTGTTGGGTTATCTACTATTTTTCGGGATTTCTCCCGAAATTCCTAAAAAATCAGAAATTTCCTCTGCAGAACTTGCCCTTAGTCCTACCAGGTTACCTCTGTACATCAAAAAAGAAAATTGATAACAATACTCAACTCTGCAAGCTAAAAAAAACGGGTCATAGAAAAAGTCATAAAAACCCTCAAAAAATGGAGATCTCAAGTGCCCATTCCACCAAAAAATATCAATAATTTTGATGCGTTAACTGAAATCGTAAAAACCTTAAGAGGTCCAGATGGTTGCCCTTGGGACAAAGAACAAAACCACGAAACCTTAACTCAATACGCTATAGAGGAGGCCTATGAACTGGCTGAAGCCATAGACAACAAGCAAAAAGATGAGCTGATTGAGGAGCTAGGTGATTTGCTCTTACAAGTTGTTTTACATTCAGAAATTGCAAGCCAGAACCGGGATTTTACCATAGAAGACGTAATCACGTCTATATGCGCAAAAATGATAAGAAGACACCCTCACGTCTTTGCCAATGAAAAGGCTGAGACTTCTCAAGAAGTTCTGGCCAACTGGCAAATTATAAAAAAGGAAGAAAAAAGGAAGAAAAAAACTCCAATCAATCGGTTTGATATCCCTACGGCAATTCCAGCTCTTATTCGCAGTCAAAAAATCGGAACTAAAACGCATAATTTTAATTTTGATTGGAATACCCCACATCAAGTCTTTGCTAAGGTTGAAGAGGAGGTGAGAGAACTCAAAGAGGCTCTTCAAACTGGAACCTCAGAAGAAAAACAGTTCGAATTGGGAGACCTGCTATTTTCTTTAGCTCAACTGGCTCGGCATCTCAACTTTGACGCAGAACAAGCTTTACGACAAACCAATACGAGATTTGAAAAAAGATTTTTTAAAATGCTAGAGCTTATGAAGCTAGAAAATATAGATATTAATGAATTATCTAGCGAACAAAAAGAATCCTATTGGCAAAAAGCAAAGTTAGAGCTCAAGTCCTAAAAACTAAAAGCCATTATCTGGCAATACCAATTCCAAAAAATAATCGTCTAAAATTTTGTGAATGTACCTCACGCGCAGTTCCGCAGCCTCAAGGCTGCGGCTGTATGAGCATGAGGTACATTCACAAAATTTTAGACGATTATTTTTTGGAATTGGTATTGCCTCGCGCTACTCGGCTAGACGAAATCTTCGCAACACTCTAGAGGCTTGTGGAACTCCCGTCCATTTGCTAAAAAGAAAATAAACGACAATCGATAGGCCTATACTGACACCCAAAGAGATGGCTCTATCTAAGGCCTCCATCCCAAATAATGACCAAGATATCAAAGTTCTGTATGTCAGACTTGCCGTCAAACCCATCACAAGCAAAGAAGGTAAAAACCTAAAAACTCCGCCCATTAAACGCATGTACAGGAGTGGTCCAATATACTTTCGATAGCAAAGCAATGTTAAAACGAGATTAATAAATCCCGAAAAAGTCATAGACAACACGAGCCCCATTAGCCCAAACTCTTTCACCATATAAAATCCCAAAAAAATATGTATAATAACTGATACAACAGAGGTCAGTGCTGGTATCCAAGTATTTTTTATTGCATAAAAATTGGGAATTAAAACCTTAGTAATACTTAAAGCCACCAACAAAAAACTATAGACCCTGACAACCATAGCCGTAATTGCCGCGTCTTTAAGGGTAAATTGCCCCCGCAAGTAGAGAACTTCAACAATCGGCTGTGCCAAAATAAACATTCCCACTGCACTGGGCAAAGTTAAGAACAGTAAAGTCAGAATATGTTCCTGTCCAATTGTGATCATTTCTTTGGATCTTCCCTGAGCTTGAAGTTGAGAAAGCGTCGGCAGCAAGGCCGCTCCCAAACTGATAGCAATCAGAGACTGAGGAAGCTCTAAAATTCTGTCCGCCCAATAAATATAGGAGTGAGATCCCTCACTTAATCGACTCGCATAATTTGTATTAACTAAGGTCAAAAACTGAAGTATTCCCATTCCCAATACCCCAGGAATCATATTTTTTAAAACTAAAACGACTTTATCTGACTTCCACGCCCAGACTATCCGAGGTAAAAGGTCTTGTTTGTGCAATGAAATAAAAACTATAAATGCCTGTGCAAATCCCCCAAATATAACTCCCCATGCGAGGGAGGTTCCGTCCATGGTATAGGGCAAAGGGCTATAAGGTAACGAAGGAGCTAAAGCTACCAAGATGAATACCAAGTTAAAAATGGCAGGGGCAATCGCTGGAATAAAAAACTGTTTATGAGCATTCAAAATTGCCATGCCGAACGCATAGCTCGTAATCAAAAACAAGTAACTGAACATTATTCTCGCGAAAAGAATAGTCGTCTCCATTTTCCCTTCAACGCCCACATACCCCTGTCCACCAACTAACAACTCCATGATTTCTTTCATAAAAATCACGCCTAAAACGCAAAGAGCCGAACTTATAGTTAGAAGCAGTGTGAAAATTCCATTTTTGAGCTGAGCCGCTTGTTCTGGGGAATTTTCTCTTGAGTCCACATAAATTGGGATAAAGCTGGCCGACAGTGACCCCTCTCCTAAAAGGCGTCTAAACTTGTTAGGAAAGCTAAAGGCGACAACAAAAGCATCGGTTATCGTCCTTGAAAAATAAGCCGCTAATACAATATCCCGCAATAAACCTAAAATACGACTGCCCAGAGTTCCCGCTGACATAAGCAGCGCAGACCTTATAACTCCTTGATTTTCCGTGATTTTTTTTATTTCCGCCAATTTAAAAATCCTTCAGTACACAAAACTAGGGGCTTGCATCCCCCTTGCGTTTATGCTATCCAAACCATTCGTTAATTCATGGAAGTTACGTGCGAACTGGCTTCCATGAGTAGTTAATCATTGGAGGTTATTCTTGGCAAATCATAAGTCAGCCGCAAAGAGAGCTAAACAGTCTTTGAAAAAAAACGCTCGAAACTCTGGCACCAAAAAAGCCATTAGAACTGTTGAAAAAAGACTGAGAAAAGCAATTGATTTAAAATCTAAAGACGAAGCTCAAAAGATCCTTTTGGATTTTTCATGTAGAATTGACAAGGCTGCAGTTAAAGGCATCTTGCACAAAAGAAATGCATCAAGACGTGTCGGTCGCCTTTCAAAAGCTGTTTCATCTCTTTAGGGGTTATTTAGTTAAAATAGCCCTTAAAGGCCTCAAAGTTTTCATTAATAAATCGGAAATAATTTTTTGGTAGAACGTCTAACGTGTATTCTCTGCCATCTATTTCTATGGGCGGAAAGTCTTCATTAGAGTAGTGGTCTTTCTTGGGAAGAATGTCCTTCCCCACAATGAAGATCTTCATGGACTCCATGTCGCTCTCATCACAATAGTAAGGAACCTCAAAGCTCTCCACCACGGCATTGTTTCCCATTAATTGAGGAACCATATTTAGCTGGGCAATTAACCATTTAGGTGCCAAAGAGTAACAAATCGAGACCTTATTCAAAAGCCTCACGATATTGAGCCAATTCAAAATACCTATCGAATTGGCGAGCCTGACTTCGGAAAAATTAACTTTTAAATACCCTGGCCCTACACTTTCTTGAGCTTCCAATAAAACTTTTTTTACAGCATCAAAATCAACAGACTCGTCAAGAAATCCTTTTAGGAAAACAGTATCAATCTTAAAATCAATGTCCATGATTCCCACCCCCATGCTTTCCATTTCTATATTCCATCCATTACAATTTTCACCTATAGCACCGAACAGATAGATAAAAAAAAGAACCTTTTTATTGTAACACTATTTTTACGAGGCTCTCAACTCATCAGAGGATTTTTGCGCTACATAAGAACGTATTTTTCGCTTAGCTTGAAAATCAATTGTCTCGAATTGAACACCATAAGTCATAACACTTTGGTCTGTTGATAACGGCTTTGAATACCTTACGACTGCCCTCGTGATAACATGTACAAACCCCGGTATGTTAAAAGACAGAACCACTCTTTGACTCTCTTCCAATTTCACTTGTGATCCAAAAAGCATACCTCCTTCGCCCACTTCATAAGCAAAAGTTGTAAAATACTGCCCATTGGCTAAAACACCAATCTTGCGTTGAAAGGATCTTCTTGGCACGCGCCTTTTTCTGATAAAATCAGCTGAATCGGTCATACACCCCTGTACTTTAAAAACTACAATCTAGAGTCCTGTAGACAAAAAAACCACCAGAGAGCCACTCAGGTTCCTCGGAATGTTAATCGGAAGATTATTGGCAAGTTTTAAGAATAAAATTTTCTAACCAAATGTGAGAGGAAACAGGCGATGTCTTGATGGCCTTATCGGTTTCGTGAAGAGCGTGAACTGTATGACTCAATTGATCCAAACTCCACTTTTCACACTGATAAAGGTATTTTTGCAAAAAAAAGCTGGGAACTCCGACCTTAGCACAAAGCTTAGCTCCTCTTAACCCCTCTTCAACACCAGCCTTTAGAGCTCCCAAGATGCGAATATGTCTCAAAATGAGAGCTAGGGTTGCCATTTCGTTTTGGCCATGGTCGAGGAGATTTGCGAGAACAGTTAAAGCTTTGATCTTATCTTTTTTTCCAATAGCTTCGGTTAAATCAAAAACAGAGTCTATTCTCAGCCTAGAAACTACCTTGAGTATGTCTTCTTCGCTAATTCCTTTCTTATCACCAACATACTGTTTAAGCTTAAGCATCTCTCCATTGATATCTGTTAATTGATTCCCAACTATCTGGTGCAGCAAATTAATGGCAGATTTATTTAAATTAAGCTCATGATTATAGGCTATATAGGATATCCATACTGGTATTTGATTCTCGTAAGGTCTTCTAAGTTCAATTATTTGACCATTTTTAGCACAAAGTTTAAAAAACTTTTTCCTTTTATCTACACTATTCGCTACCAAAACTAGGCAAGTGGAGCTTACTGGGTTTTCTAAAATATCTGTGAGTATATTCCAATCCTTGTCTTTTAGTTTTTCTACATCACGAAAAATAACTAGCCTCCGGCTGGCCATCATGGGGAGTAGTTCAGCGGTATCTTTTACTTTAACAGCCGCATCACTTCCTGCAAAAAATTGATCACTGTTAAAGTCCTTTGATGCCTCTTCCGTAATTTTTTGACGTATCAACTTTAAACTTTCAGCAACTAGAAATTCTTCCTCCCCATAAATAAGGGTCAAAGAGGGAAACTCCCTTGTTTCTAAGTTTTGCTGCAACTGGCGAAAATCCCATACGGCCACTAAAACCTCTCTGTTAATCTATCGTGAGCTTCTCGCATCGTTTCCTGAGCGAGTCTAATAAGATTTTGGTGTTTAGCGCTGTGATTGTAAAGAGGATTTACTGAATTTATTACAGGAACGGAAACTTGTGCCGCGGTAAAAACCCTTTCATTTACAAAACGCTGCTGCCAGATCACTCTTTTATCGGAATTTTTAACAAGTTTCAGATCTACGACGACAGTCACCCTATATCCCGTATTTAAAACTGTATTTTGTGGAAGATACCTCAGCTCGGCACTTTTTCTATTAGCTGCAGTTTGACCGTTGGCAGTAAGTGTAACTTGGGAGATGTTGCCCTCTAGGTAAATTGGAGCCAGGGATTTGTTTGTAATTTTTGCCACTTGGGAACGCTCAAATTCGCGTATTAAAGAGTTAGTAAAATAACCCTCAACTCCAACCTCCCCTGTTGAGTTCAAAAAAACGGGAATAGAAATTGATCGATAGCCCCCCGGAAGTCTCCTAGTGCCATAACCCAAACCGTAAGCACAACCTGTCAGATAAATGCCGATCCCAAATAACAATGCGTAGCGATACATGCTGGTAACCTTAGCCCAGACTTGACCAATCGATCAAGGACAATTACCTCTCATGAGAGGTCAAAAATGAATTTTCCAAATTTGCTAACTCCGGGCCCTGTACCCATGCCCCCTGAAGTTTACAGAGCACTCGGAGAACCTATGACCCATCATCGAACTCCTGAGTTCAATCGCCAACTCAGCAGTTGCTTATCTTCCCTTAAAGGTGTTTTTCAGACTGATGATCCCGTGTTAATTCAAACGTCAACAGGTTCAGGGTCCATGGAATCTGCTGTTGTAAACACCTTAAGTCAGGGGGATGAAGTTCTTGTAATTGTCGCTGGTAAATTTGGCCAAAGATGGAGGGATATTTGCCAAGCCTATGGACTAAAAGTTCACACTCTTGATGTGGAGTGGGGACAACCTCTACATCTCGACAACCTAAAAAAATGTCTCGATTTGCAACCACAACTGAAAGCTGTACTCTCTCAATACTGTGAAACCAGTACAGGAGCTCTCTTGCCAATTAAAGAGATCGCAACCTTATTAAAAAACTACCCGTCTATTTTGTTTATGGTGGATGCCATCACTGCCATAGGTGCCGTTGAACTCAAAACAAAAAAGTGGGGTCTGGACGTTGTTTGTGCAGGATCACAAAAAGCATTTATGATGCCAACAGGTCTCAGTTTTATTTCACTTTCAGAAAAAGCATGGCTAGCCAATCAGAAATCTAACCTCCCAAAGTACTACTTTGATTTAAATCGAGAACGTCAAGCTCAGTTAAGTGGTCAAACCTATTTCAGCTCAGCGGTGTCGCACATAAAGGCTTTGTCTGCTTACTTTGAATATTTCAACTCAAAGGGAGGGCTGGAGTTCTCAATCCAAAGATGCGCGGAGCTTTCTCTCGCTACCCGTGAAGCCATGGAACATTTTAATTTAGACGTCTTTCCCAAACCACCCAGTCCCAGCTTGTCTACATTTCTTCTACCGGAGAGGGTTTCCGCTAAAAAGTTTAGACAGCACTTAGAGGACAAATATCAGACAATTATTATGAATGGCCAGGATCACTTAGTTGATAAAATTATACGCATTGGCCACTTGGGGTACATAAAAAACCAAAACCTTATTGACGCTATTGTTTCCATTGGAATGGCGCTGAAGGATATGGGACTCCCGATCCGCGAAAATCAACTCAAACTTGCTAAACTAGCTTGCCAAAACACCTTAAAGGGGGAAGCATGAGAAAAAAAATTTTAGTATGTGATAAATACAGCCAAGATTCTTTAAGTTTACTGAGTGCCGAACTTGATTTTGAAGTTTCAAAAAGTGCGTCCCGCCAACCCACAGTAGACGAAATTCAAAACACTGATGCTTTACTAATTCGAAGCCGAACAACAATAAATGAAAGCCTTATACGTCGAGCGCCTCGACTCCAGCTGATAATTACAGCCACAAGTGGTTTTGATCACATAGATTTAGATGCGTGCAAAAAACAAAATATCACGGTTATGCACACTCCTGAAGCCAATAAGGAAGGCGCAGCTCAATTGACTATTATGCATATTCTAAACTGGATGAGACGCGCTTATATGTCTCACAAAGCCGTTGTTGTTCACATGTGGAAAGAAGAGCTTCCTCTAGGTATGGAGTTAAGTGAAAAAACAGTGGGAATTATTGGCCTAGGTCGAGTGGGCAAAAGAGTGGCCTCTCTTTGCAAAGCTTTTAATGCTAAAGTGATTGCTCACGATCCTTATATACCTGAAGACGACTTTAAAAGCTTGGACGTCACTTCGGTGGGATTTACTGAAATCTTACGAGAAAGTGATATTATCAGCTTACACATTCCCCTGACTACAAAAACTAAAGAAATGTTCAACAGAAAAACTTTTGGGCTAATGAATGAAAATGCGCTTTTAGTCAATGTTGCAAGAGGAGCCCTTGTAAATGAGCAAGATCTTTTTGAGGCTCTGCAAAAAAAGCAAATTGCTGGTGCCGCCTTGGATGTTTTTCAGAAAGAACCTCTTCCCAAAGACTCTAGTCTTCGCCACCTTGAGAATGTGATGCTTACCCCACACATCGGAGCCTATACTCAAGAAGCTCTGGCAAGAGCTTCAATGGAGGCTGTTAAAAAGGCTATCCACTACTTTACAGCCAATAAAATTAGTGACGAACTGCCTCCAAAAGAGTCTTGGTTTGAATAGATTCCTGCTGAGAAGAGCCAATCTTTATATTATTTATTGATGATTACCAAGACTCCGGGTAACTTCAGAGCCTTGTTAAAGGAGCTTTAATTATGCCGGGTATTATTGTAGTGGGTTCCCAGTGGGGTGATGAAGGAAAAGGGAAAGTCGTAGATGTTTTCTCTGCTCAATCAGATTTAGTTGTACGCTACCAAGGTGGTGCAAATGCTGGCCACACTCTGAAAGTCGATGGCAAAAAGACAATTCTTCATCTTGTTCCATCAGGGGTCTTACATGAGAACACAACTTGTATTATCGGCGCAGGGGTTGTTCTTGATGTTGTCACTGTTGCAGATGAGATCCGCGCTCTCAAAGTGAATGGCCTTTTAAAGAACCCCAAGCAACTACTTATATCCGACTCTTGCACGGTGATTTTAGACTACCACAAAAGACTCGACAAATGCAGGGAGATCGCCGCTGGGAACGAAAAGATTGGTACAACAGGAAAAGGTATAGGTCCCGCCTATGAAGACCGAGCCTCCAGAAAAGCTGTGCTATTTGGTGATTTATTTAATCGTCATACACTGGAGGAGAAGGTTGCCGCCTCCATTAAAGAAAAAAACTTTCTTTTAGAAAAAATGTACGGCGAAGCCCCCTTGCAAGTGGAGGACGTTGTTGAGTCGGCTCTCTCAGCGGCCAAAGAACTCGAGATCTACCGCTGCTCGGACACCTCTCTCGTGATAGATCAATACCTTAGAGAAAAAAAGAAGGTTTTGTTTGAGGGAGCCCAGGGCACCCTTTTAGATCTCTTGCACGGCACCTATCCCTATGTCACCAGTTCTTCGACAATTGCCGGCTCCGCTTGCATCGGATCGGGAGTGGGGCCTGGTCGAATGAATAAAGTTGTTGGAATCACCAAAGCCTACACGACACGGGTTGGCTCAGGCCCATTTCCTACCGAACTCCATGATGAAATTGGTGAAAAAATTCAAAGTATGGGTCAAGAATTTGGGGCCACAACAGGAAGGCGCCGCCGCTGTGGATGGCTGGATCTCGTGGCCTTAAAATATGCAATTCGCATAAATGGCATTACAAGTATTGCCCTGATGAAAATTGACGTCTTGAGCGGGCTTGAAGAAATAAGTGTATGTACAGCCTATGAGCTAGATGGGCGGGTAATTGAAGAATTTCCTGTTTCTCCTGGCGATGTGGAGCGGGCCATACCTATTTATCAAAGCTTTAAGGGCTGGAGCGAAGACATCTCCCAAGCACGGGAGTATGAGTCATTGCCCCAAAACCTGCGAAAATACGTTAGATTTATCAGCGACAGCTTGAAAGTCCCTATAGACGTTCTTTCAGTCGGCCCAGCCAGAGACCAAACGCTATGGCTGAAACCACTTTTTGAAAGCTACGAATAAGTCGTTGACAATAGGTTCAATTTTACTGATTATGTCGCTTCTTGAAACCTGGTTTTGAGTTTGATGATCCGCTAGCTCAGTTGGTAGAGCATCTCCCTTTTAAGGAGAGGGTCGATGGTTCGAGTCCATC
>CAZCYD010000001.1:139152-172259 GCA_964502735.1 uncultured Pseudobdellovibrionaceae bacterium | reverse complement strand
GTTTATCAAGGATTTTGTCGTTACTAAACTCCAATTAGCAAGTAGATCGCGATAAAAATTGTTATCTCGCGATCTATCTTAAACCACTTGTCTATATACTGTAACTTTAATGCTGTGAATTTAGACCACTTTGTATAGACAGTGTTAGATTCGTGATTCTTGGTTGAGCAAAGTCTTGGGCACTCCCAAGGGAATGGCTGACAACAGCTTTTTTGTGTACTCATCTTGTGGATTTTTATACAGAGACTCACAGTCAGCCATTTCGACAACCTTGCCGAGGTTCATCACGGCAAGTTCATCAGAGATGTACTTAACCACTGATAAATCGTGAGAAATAAAGATATAGGTGAGTTCAAACTCATCTTGTAGGTCCATAAGCAAATTGAGGATCTGAGCTTGTACAGAAACGTCAAGAGCCGAAACCGACTCATCACAAACAATAAACTCGGGTTTTACAGCTAGGGCTCTGGCAATACAAATTCTTTGCCTTTGTCCCCCAGAAAACTCGTGAGGATAACGGTTGAGCATGCTTCTGTCGAGCCCGCACTTTTCTATGAGATCACCAGCTAGTTCGAGACGTTCTTTTTTATTGGCTCCAATATTGTGAATAATCATAGGCTCCATAATTGCTGATCCAATCGTCATTCTTGGATTGAGAGAAGCGTAGGGGTCTTGAAATATGATTTGAATCTTTTTTCGGAGTTCTCTCAACTGTTCTCCGTCTAGTTTTGTAATGTCCTGGCCTTTATAAAGAATTTGACCGTCTGAGGACTCTATTAATCTCAGTATCGTTCTGCCTAAGGTGGTTTTTCCACATCCCGATTCACCCACGAGCCCAAGGGTTCGACCTTTGTAGACCTTTAGTGAAACGTCATCAACAGCTTTTACCCAAGATTTGACTTTGCCAAATAGATTTTTTTGTAGAGGAAAGTGTTTTTTTAGATTTTTGATTTCCAAGATGACAGGGTTTTTTTCTGTAATGGGTCTTGGTGCCTTTAATTTATTCATGAGTTCTGAACTTGGGGTCCTCTCTTGGCCATCTTCAGTCATATAATCACTAACTGTCGGAAGGCGGCGAGTGTTTTTTTGTAAGGTTGGACGGCAAGCAATAAGTCCCTTGGTGTAGGGGTGCTTGGGGTTTGTGAAAATGGCCTCAGTTTGATTTTTTTCTACAATATCGCCGCGATACATAACGATAACTTCGTCGGCAATATCGGCAATCACACCCAAGTCGTGAGTGATAAATAATATACTCATGCCGTATTTTTTTTGTAAGTCAGCCAAAAGATCTAAAATTTGTTTTTGGATAGTTACGTCCAGAGCTGTGGTGGGTTCATCTGCAATCAGTAGATCTGGTTCACAGGCAATAGCCATGGCAATCATAACCCTTTGCCTTTGGCCTCCGCTCATTTCATGTGGGTAGGAGTTCACTCTTTGTTCGGGGGTTGGGATGCCGACTTGGGTTAACAACTCGACAGATTTTTTAAGAGCTTGATCTTTAGTCATCTTTTGATGAAGCATAAGGGTTTCCGCAATTTGTTCACCAACAGTAAAAACTGGGTTTAAGCTCGTCATAGGTTCTTGAAATATCATGGAGATTTTATTTCCACGAATCTTTCTCATTTCAGGCTCAGAAAGCTTTAAGAGATCTTTTCCTTCAAAAGTAATAGCGCCAGAAGTGATGTTGCCTGGAGGGTTGGGAATGAGTCTCATTATGGCTAGAGAAGAAACGCTTTTTCCTGATCCAGATTCGCCGACAAGGCCCACAGTCTTGCCTTTGGGTATATCAAAAGAGACATTTTTTAAAGCCCGCACGATGCCGTCGTCAGTTTTAAACTCGACGGATAAATTTTCAACCTTAACGAGAATTTCACTCATCGACAAAGTCCTCCATTTGCGATGGGCTCACAGGTTTGAGCCGAAAGCTTAGAACTACCTTAAAACGCAAAAAATGGCCACGAGTTTGCCTTGGGTTCAGAAGCCATAACGCAAAGCAAAAACAGACTGAGAAGTTCTGGGTTAAAACATGGAAAGGCGGGCAAGAGATAAACACAGAAAAACCCCAGGGATAATTTATAAAAATAAATTCTGGCAATAAAGTCTAGATAGAGCGAGTTCTAGCAAGATTTAGAGCTTTTAAAGCCGACTTAAGGCAGAAGGAAGTTCAAAAAGACTATCGATGACGTGGTTTGCGCCCAGTGCTACAAGTTCATCAACGGGAGAGTAGCCGTAGCTAACAGCTATACTGTGAATGCCGGTGTGACCTGCAACTTGAATATCTGGTGTGCCGTCGCCAACAATTACAGCCTCCTTGGGCGCACAATCAGCTTTTCTTAGAATATCTTCTATAATCTCAGGTTCTGGTTTTTTAGTTTTGAAAGTGTTGCCGCCATTTATTGCCAGCCAAGGAAAGTTGTTCCAAGGATTGCCACTAAGAGTTCTTTTTAAGTACTTTTCATCCTTGTTTGAGGCTACAGCAACTCTGTGTGGGGTGGAGTTTAAAAACTCCACAAGGCCGGGATAGGGTTTTGACTCCAGTAAAGTCTGGTCATAGTGTTGGCGGAATGTCTTTGTGATATGTTCAACTTCTTTTGGATCGTTCATGTCTAATTTTAAATTCAGACTTTTTATAAGATGAAGCAAACCCTGACCAATGCATTGGGTAACTTCTGCGAAGCTAAGTTCTTGTAAATGAAGTTCTTTTAGAGTGGCATTTACAGCTTTATAGATTTCTGGTGCTGTATCAAACATCGTTCCATCAAAATCAAAAATCACAACTTTTATCATGACAGTATATAAGCACATATTTGTAATTTTTGTATTAAAAATTACTTAAATTTTAATGCGCAAAGTAGCCTACTGATAATAACTCGAGTCTACAAATTGTAGGGGATGGGTGTCCTTATTGAGAACGCTGTTTTTTTATGTCGGCAAGTTCATACTGCGTATGTGTAACTATAAAGTCATCTTTTTCAAAATACTGTGGGGGATAATTGACTTCGTTGTGGTAGTCGTATCCGTATCCGAGTGTTTGGTGAGGAAGTAAGAGTCCTGGAGTTCCAAATAACAGGGCATATACAAGAACTTTAAAATAATTTTTTAATAATTTTCCTTTCATCAAAGTGACCTCATAAGTTTTGGATAACTCATGTATAAGTTATAAGATTGTGAATCTCTTAACATAGGATAATAGGCCAAGCCCAAAGAAATAATTGTGGAGAGTTTTTTGAGCAATTTCTCCATAGATTTGGGTTGTAACGAATCTTAATTTGTGAATAATTTGCTAGGAGTTGTTTTTTTTGATAGTTTTGGGCCTGTCAGAAGTAAGGAGTGTGGTTGCAAAATGAAATTTAACCGAGAAAATCAGAGTGTTAGAGATCAGTATATAAACTCTTTATTTGGTATAGAAGATGAGCTTTTAATTTCTATAAGAGCCAAACTACGTGAAGATGGAAAGGAAGGAATAAATGTTGGCCCTTATGAGGGAAAAACTCTCAACCTCCTGGCAAAACTTATTCAGGCTAACAAAGCTGTGGAAATTGGGACTCTATATGGATATTCATCTATTTGGATCTCTCGAGCTCTCCCTAAAGAGGGAAAACTTTACTGCTTAGAGTCAGAAGAGGGCCACTACAATATAGCTAAAGATTTTTTTAGCAAAAGCCCAGAAGCTTCTAAAATTGAGATTCTTTTGGGGGACGCCAATATAAATTTAAAAAAATTAGAGTCCATGGGGCCTTTTGACTTGGTCTTTATTGACGCAAATAAATCCGGATATATGGATTACCTACTATGGGCAGAAGCCAATGTTCGTCCAGGGGGCCTAATTATTGGCGACAATACATTTTTATTTGGAAATGTCCTAGAGGCAGCAGATTGCGTTTCTCCAAATCAAAGAGCTAATCCTCAACAAATTCAGGTTATGAGAGATTTTAATCAGAGATTAGCAGATCTATCAAAATACAACTCCATTTTGCTGCCGACCAACGAAGGGCTAACCGTCGCCCAAAAATTGTTCTGACAATTTATCAAGATTCTCCGCCTTTCAGCGGTTCTTTGGCCATTTAAGACCCAAATCTGCGGATTTGGGTTAAGAAGATCTTTAGTGAATGTGGAGGGTTAGAAAAGTCGCAACATTGTAAAATCAGATAGTTACAGTGCTAAACTGTTAAAAACTATCTATTTTTATAAGTTTTGTTTTCACACTTCATTTTATTGTGCTAGTATTTTCAATAAGTTATGTGTTTAAACCTGTAAAAATGGAGTGTTTTTATCAAGTCTCTTAATCTGAAATATAGTAAATCAAAAATAGATAAGGCTGGCGAGACAATAAAAAGCAAAACCGATACAGGTGAAGAAGTCAGTGAGGCTTTGGATATCCTTTCAGATTGGCGTGCTTACCATGCTATGCCACTCAATACATTTGCAAAAGTCTTAAAGGATAGAGTACAAAAAGTTAGTCACAATGCGATTGTTGCACAGAGGTTGAAGAGGACCCCCTCAATTCTACTTAAGCTCTCTAACCATAAAACAATGCGATTATCTACTATGCAAGATATCGGAGGCCTAAGAGCTATTCTTGGCTCATCTGAAGAGGTGTATAAATTGCTAGAAATGTATAAAAAATCACGCTCTAAACATTCATTGTTTTCACTAAATGACTATATTGAAGAACCAAAAGAGGACGGTTATCGCAGCATTCACCTCGTTTACAAATTGAAGAAGGACCCCAGTTTATTTCTGGAAATACAGATGAGATCTCAATTGCAGCATATTTGGGCAACTGGAGTAGAGGTTTTTGGCACGTTAGAAAATAGTTCTTTTAAGTCTGGGCATGGGAGTAAACAGTGGTTAGACTTTTTTTCACTTTTAAGCTCCATATTTGCAATAAAGGAAGGAAAGGCAACTTTAAAAAAGCACCGATCTATGAGCCAAACAAAGTTAGTTGAATCAACTCAAAAAGCTATCAAAGAGTTACAAGTTATAGAAAACCTTAGCGCTTATACTACTGTATATAATATCGTTTCAAAAAACACGGCTACAGGGAGAAAGGGTAGTTATAGCCTAATTTTATTAAATTCTAGAGAAAACACGGTCTCATTCAAAACTTATAGTGCCAATGAGCTTGGTACAGCTGTTCAAGTCTATTTAGATTTAGAAAAGAAACATCTGAACGATCAGCAAATAAATGTGGTTCTGGTAAATACAGGAGATGTTAAAAAACTTGAAGAGAGCTATCCCAACTATTTTATGGATACGAAAACCCTTGTGCGAAATCTTTCGTTAATCATAGTGGGCCAGTTTATATGATACCCAAATCTGCAGATAGAATGCCTTAAATTTCTCTCAAACCCTCGTCCGGCTCGACTCCGCTGAGCCGGATGCGATCACCCGAAGGGATGTATAAAAGCGAGTAGGTTTTATTGCTGTTTATTTTGGGGCCAGAGGTTTTGCCAATTGGCATCTGTAACCTTAGGCTGCATGTCGGTTAGGATCTTTGGTGAAACTACAACTTGCTCCAAAGTCGTTTCTGCTAAAACCTTTTTGCAGGCGTTGACCACCGAATCTGAGTCTATCCCATGAAATTTGTAAACATCTATCGGGCGGCCGCATTTTGAATGTTTTCTTACAGCTAAAGCTTCATGCTTAACGCCAATGACCGAGCCAATATTGTCGAGTAGACCCGGCTCACCATCGTGAACGCTAACAATGGGCACTCGTCTTCCTGAAAGAGTTAAAAGTTCAGAACCTTGAAGATGACCATTTAATTGTGGTTGCAAGTAGAGATTGGCATTTATGGCAAGGCCACTTTTTAAATAAGCATAATCATTTTCCGCAGCGAGGTTCCCAACGAGAAGATCCGGACTCGTTACGACGATGACATTTGCGTAAACACCGACTTCAAGCAATTTTTGCGAGGCCAAGATAGCTTCGGTTGTAAGACTGCCAAGAGCGAATATATTGACGACATTGTCTCCGGGGTCATAACCAAAATATCCTTCGTAATTGATAAGATAGTAGGCCCCAGATAGTACTTCATGACGAAGTGTTGCCAGGATTGTTTCATCGTCTATAGAGGGGACAGAGCTTTCTTCTATAGAGCCGGGATAGTTTTGACCGGCTAAGGTTAATCTTGCCTCTAGAGTTGATTCAGATTTAAAACGACGCTGTCTTTTTAAATATTTAAGAAGATCTTTTTGTTCGACCCCTCGAGTCACTCCTCGAATGAGAACCCCTGATCGCCCAGAATTGTCATTGTAGAAATGTCTTCTCATAGATTCGGCTAGTATCCAGTCCAATTCCACACAGAAAAAGGGTTCCCAAGTGATTTGGTTGGGAATTTGTATGTCAGATTTCCAGCCGTGTTGAGCCCCCTCCGGTGAAAGAGTCACTCCTGAGGGCGTGCCACATAAAATAAAACTAGATTTCCAATAGAGATCGTAAAAATACTGATCGAGAGCACGTTTGATAAAAAAATCATAGACAGTCATAAGAGGGAGCAAAGGAATTCCTAGGGTGTCGCGCATTCGCCCGTAGGCTCCCATGCAAGACATAACATTGCCTTCGGCTATTTCAAATCTGATAAATCTATCAGAGGAGTCTTCTCCGGGAACAAGATCAGGAAGTTTTTTGTCCTTTACTGAGTATTCGGTTTCGAAGTCCTCAATGGTGTTCGCCCCAAAAATCTTGCCATCCATCGAAGGGTTCAAATTTGTACTTGTGCCAACGTCTGGAGCCATAGACACCATAAGTTCAGCAGGTATTTTCCAAGATCGTTCAAGTTCAGTAAGGGGTTTTTGTTTTTCTATAAGGTTCTTATCATCAAAAGATGTGTTGGCTATTCGAGTGAGCTTTGATGTCAGCTGACCTAGCATCCATTGTGTGTGAGGATAGCTGGCCATTTGGAGGTTAATATCAAGGCTATTTGGCACGCCATTGTATTTTTCAAGACTTTCTAAAAAGAATTTTTGATTGCGCTCTTTGAGCTTATGTTGGGCCAGAATATCTGCATGAAGTTGAGCACCGCGCTCTTGTAAGAATAGGCTCTCAGGAGACGACTTGTCGAAGCGAGAAAACAATATTCCTTCAGGAATTCCAGTTGCAGCTCTCAATTCAGCCATCTCGTCCTCGCTTGGCAGGGCCGAGTGATTGCCCTGTTGGGCGGCCATTCTGAGATTCCATCCTTTTAAGGTGTGAACAATCACAATTGTAGGGCGGTTTTTACTTTGTTTACTTTTTTCTAGAGCTTCAGTAATTTGTAACAAGTCGTGACCACCGAAGTCGTTGAGTCCCTTTAGGAGGTCCTTTGGAGTCGTGTTATTTAAAAACTCAGAAATCTCGGGGTGGTGTGTTTTGACCCTTTTATAGAGTTCGTCGGCATTTTTAATCAATAGTAGGGCTTGAAGTTCATAGTCCTCAAGCTCCTCTTCTAGCCACCGTTGAAACATTTTGCCACCGTTTCGTTTAAAAAGTTCGAAGCGAAATCTTCCGTGGCGAACTTGAATAACTTCCCATCCGTTTGCAGCCATAGTCCGCTCAATGCGAAGATCGTCAGTTCCTTTCATTATTTTTTTATTCGTAATTCTGTGGCCGTCTAGGCTTTGTCGATTGTAGTCAACAATCCATGTTAGGTTTCCAATTTCTCTTTCTGCAAAGTCGGGAACAGCTTCAAACAAAGATCCTTCGCGAAATTCGGAATCGCCAATAATGGCCCAAAAGTGAGCATCGGGAACCTCGTATCCGTGCCCTTTTGCATATCGATAGGCATGAGCTAAATAGCCGGCTTTTACAGGGGGAATTCCCACCGTGCCAGAAGGAAAAAAATTGTGATTGTCGGGGTCGTAAGCCGAGTGGTAGCTCTGAAATACCGGAGCACCATTTTGAGAGAATGCTCGCAGGCTTTCCATGGCGTGATTGGCTTCGTCCAAGCTTAGAGGTGTTAAGTCCTCATTTAAAAGTAGGTCAAGTAAATAGTTGTAGGAATGATCGGCAGGAGATGCATGGGGTTTATTGGCAATGTGATCAAAGCCAGTTTTAACAAGCAGGTGGAGGGCTCCGCAAATGTGAATTGCACTGGAGCTAGCAGAGGAGTGTCCGCCAACTTTTGGGTCCCCCTTTTCTTTATCACTTCTGGTGTTTGCAGAAAAAATCATTTGATTGGCTAAGTAGTGTGCACGCAAGACAATGTTTTGAAGTGTTTTGGTTTCTGGTTTTTTCACGGAAGTGGCTCCCTTGTTTTTATTATGTCTTTAATACAAAATATCTCGTTATATGTAACAGGTCACTATTCTTAGGTAATTCTTAAGTGTTTCCTACCCGTTCTTAATCACTAATCTTGACAATATTTTTTGTCACAACCCTATGCGCTCTGTTTTCATTAATAACCTTGTTTATCCCTATAAATTTTATCAAAAATAAACAACTATTCATATTTCAACTCACATCACAAGTAAAGACCTAGGCTATGGGCGTCCTTTGATATTTATCCACAGATTTGGGTTAACAATTGATGCGTTTGGTCTCAAGACTTTTTGGTGCCGGATGTCGAACCTTAATTTTTGAAAGCTGTTGAGGTTGGTTTCAACAAGTCTCTGAGAGACAAAGTGAGCCTTTAACTCACTTGTGGAACATTTTGCCTAGACGAACAATAAGGGTGAGCTAAGTTCTCATCTAGGATGGGCATTTTATATTCTTTTAAAGCCAATTCTTCTAGAGAGTTGGCCTTACGATTTTTCATTAGCATTTTTTTTGCGTCCCTTGTCACTCCGATGGGGTAGCCGGGTTTCATTTCTCCATTAACAGGGCAATAAGGACGTAGCAGCTGGTAGCCAAAATTTGATACAGGTACTAGTCGGTTTATCATTTTTTTCCAGTCCTCTACCGAGGGGCTATGGTATTGAATGGGGAGAAAAAAACCTTCACCGTACAAAGAGTAAAGACCAGCAAAAAGATTGGACAGCCGAGACCCTTCTTTTTCATTGGGGTCAAAGACAATATTACACTGTTTGAGGAATCGACTACTTCGCATAATTTCTTCGCTGTATTGGTAGCCGAGCACAACATCGACTTCGCACCGGAGTTTGAGGATGTTTTGCAGTTGATAATCTATAAAGTATTCATCATTTACTTTCTCAAGGGAGTAGCAGATGTTTCTTTCATTTTCAAAGCTTCCAGTTAACAGAGTTATTTTCATAGGTCTTCCCTTCTCGCCACAGTGGAAGATGACCCTTCTGGTGTGGAGGAAGGGAGGCGAGCTTCCAATACAAAGTCCCATCGAATTCTAATTTTGCCATCTGCTTCAACGATGCCATCTGGTGGATTGGGAAATGGCTCTGCCGCTTTGAAGGCTTCCACAGCAGCATCATCAAGGTCTCTGACACCACTTTCTCCGATGATTTGAACCCTTTCTAAGCTGCCATTTTCGTCGAGAATAATAATAACCTGAGTAATTCGATCTCGAGCTGAGGCTATGGTGCGCCCGGAGGCAAACACTTGATGTACCTTTTTGCGAATTCGAGGTTCCCATTGTTGCCGAATTTTTTCACGTATTCTTTGATAATACGAATAGTAAACAAATTCACGGGTGCTAAGTAGGGTTTGCAATCCCTTATTGACATCTTTTAAGTGATCCGGAGTTTGGCTATTAAGTCCAACTTGATCTACGTCGTGGTGCTCAGCTTTGGGGGTTATACTAAATTGAGGCTTAAGCTTGTCCAGAGTTGGAAGATTTCCGCTAAGGTTTTTATTGGCACTCTTTTCAACATTTTTGCTGGGGCTTCCTGATTTTCTCATACCCATCTGAGCAGCATTGGAAAAGGCTCCAGACTGTGAGGCCTTAGTCTCTTTCAGAACTTTTTGATTGTGCCTGCCCAAAAATTTCGCCTTATCGTCAATTTCATCATTGAGCTGTCGATCATCTTGGTCGATTATTTGTTTTTTTATTGCAGATTCTTTATTTGTAATTAACTCAATTTCAACAGGAGCTTCCGTCTCTATTTTTTCGGCGCTCCTTTTTTTGGAGAAAAAGTCGAGTCCAGAATAAAAAAATGTGTGGATGATTATTGAGGCTAATATAAACAAAAAGACGGTTTCTTTTAATTTATTAATTAGTAACATAATAACCCCACTAAGAGGCGCTTCGGATTAAAAGAGTTGGAGTTTGAGTCCTGAACTTTTTTATCAACTTGTCTGTATTAAAAAATCTTCGTACCTTAATAATATGAAGATCAAAGGCTGGGGAAAAACAGACGTGGGACTCAAAAGATCGATTAACCAAGATACGATCTTAATAGACGATGGTCTAGGGTTGTATGTTGTTGCCGATGGGATGGGAGGCCACAAGGGCGGAGAAATTGCATCGGACTTAGCCGTTGAGTCAGCTAAGGAAGTTGTTAAAAAATATATAAAAGAAGCCCAAGTCTCTCCCAGAGATATAATTAGTGAGATTTATCGCGAGGCGAGTGCGAGAATTTATCGCAAGGGAACCGTAGAGAATCCAGAGTTAGATAGAATGGGCACAACCATGGTTCTGGCTCTTTACTTTCAGGGCACGATATATGTTGGAAATGTTGGAGACTCGCGGTGCTATTTGTTTTTGAATAATAACTTGTGGCAAATTACTGAGGATCATTCACTTGTTAATGAACAGGTTCGAGCGGGTATTATTTCTGAAGACGAAGTGGATATGATGGTTGGTAAAAATGTGATTACCAGAAGTGTTGGTTATGAAAAGGAAGTTCAAGTTGATATCGTTCAAAGAAAGATGATAAAGGGTGAAAGACTATTGCTGTGCTCGGATGGTTTGTGCGGTTTAGTTTCTGACGCTATAATCGAAGATATTCTACGTAAACACTCAGGGTCAAAAAGCGTTGATTACTGCGTTGAAATGGCCAAAGAAGCCGGCGGTGATGACAATATTTCTGTCATAGTTATTGAGGCCTCTTAGTCTGGGAGAGCCGCAACAGTGTTTTGAGCTTCCATAATCTGCCACATCATGTTATAAGCCTGAGAGTATCACTTGTGCCAGAAGATAATCAATTGTGTTTAAGAAATAGGACTGCAAGATGCCTTTTAGTAAATTCCTTTGGAGGGGGGGGCTTCATAGTTTTATATTTATAGTACTTTTAGTTAACACTATTGTTGCTTCAGGTAACCCCTCGAAACCCACCGGCTCTAGCCCATTAATGTCCGATCCATTAATAAATTGTGAAATGACATTATCTAATGTCGGGCCTTTAATAACAGAGTCTACACCTCTGGCAAATTTGGATATCCACTTATTTAGATTGAGTTTAGAAAAAGTGACTAAGCAGAAAGTAAGCTTAGTTCAAAAAGGCTATAAAGATATTTTTGCCTTGCCATTATCTACTGATGGAGGGGGGCATCTTTGGACTGTGGAGGTGAGCTCCAATTCCCAAAATATGATTTTTTTAAATTCAAAAGAGAAGCGATTAGTCTTGTCTCAAAAAACAAATTTAAGTCAGATGGAATTGGAAGCCCTAATTCGCCAATGGCTAGTTGGGCACCCTTGGCACCCCTACACTTCAGGTAAAAACCTGCGACTTAAACCTTTTCAAAAGGAAGCCCTTGAGGTCTACAAAGGGATTAGAGATCGTGGAGGTAAAAAGCTATTAATTGTCTCTCCAGGTTCCACTGGAAAAACAGTAGTCTTTAAGAAAATTATAGAAGACTTAGAGTTCAACCCCTCTAGGCCCCTGCGAATTATTTTAGCAGATCAACGAATGGCTCTAAGACAGCTAAAAGAGGAGTTAAGCGCGGCCAATAACTTTAGTCGGACGTGGGGGGATGCAAATCCACAGCAAAACATCGCTGAACTAATGGCTGATTTGCAGGAGCGTAGTTCGTATTTTTTGTTTTCAACCATCCAGTCTTTTAAGTTGAGGCTATTAAAAGCCTCTCCAGAAGAGCGAGAAGCTTTGCGAAGGGTGACAGAAATAGTCATTTATGATGAAGCTCACCATTCTGGAGCTGCTCAAGCCAGAGTTCTTTTGCCAGAATGGTTGGGTTTAGGTGAGGGGTCTCCTTTTTTTCTCGGTTCGACAGCAACGCCTGTTCATTTAGAAGTGAGTATACAAGACTTATTTGATAATCAGGTGTTTTGGGCCTATTTAGATCGGGCTGAAGATGTTTTGCAAGGCAAGATTAAACCTGAAAGAAGTGTGAGTGAGCTGATAACTCAGCTTGAGTTAGCCATACGTGAAGGTGATATTACTCCGATTGAGCATATTTATTTTCTTAACACCCTGGATTTACAATCTACAGATTTGCAAAGAGATGAAGAAGAGCTTTTCATCACGGAGAGGGTAGATGAAATTGGGAGATACGTTCTCAACCCCTACTACTATCCCGTAGTATTTTCTCAGCTTGAGTTTTTATTACGACAAGAGGCCCCAGGGTTTATAGCGACGGCTACAATTGCAGAAGCTGAAAGGGTTCAAGATTATCTTAATAGGCGTTTTCCTGAGAAAAATATTATTACGCTCCACTCTAACCTTGCCGATGCAGAGCTAGTTGATGTGGAGACTCAATTGAGGTCTGGAGAAATTGATTTTGTTGTAACCGTTAAGATGTTAGATGAAAGTATTAATTTATTGGGCTTACAAACTTATATTGATCTCACTTCTTCAGCCTCGCCCCGTCAGTTGATACAAAGGATGAGCCGGGTCACTCGACTCAATACAGGAAAACATTTCGCTCACGTGGCTTTATTTTTAAATATTAATGAGTTTACTGTTCGAGAATCGCTGGAATTGGTGGATAGATTGTTAACTAGCCAAATCAAAGGTCGCGTGCGAACTGTATCAAAAAGACAACTTAAAAATTTGAAGTTTCCGGACGACGAGGAGTTCTTGAACCCTCAGTATGAGGAGTGGCGACACCTGAAGGCTCAACTCAGTGCTTTTTGGGAAAGTTCGCGTAAGACAACGACTGAAAGGTTTCAAGAGTTAGATACTTTTATACTAGAAAGAGGTCTTTTACCATCTCCAAAGGCAGAGGACTTGGTTGAGCGTTCTTTGGGGGGATGGTTAAACAACTACAAACGAAGCCGACTCGAAGAGTGGTTTTTAAATTTATCTGAAGAGGCCCAGTTAATTTTAAAAAATAAAAATTTGCTAGGTCGAATTTATAAAACTAGAGAGGAGCGTTTTAAAGATCTAGAGGAGTTCATTCAACACAATGGTGAACTTCCGTCTTCAAGATCTGAAAATGCGCAGGAAAGATCATTGGGGAGTTGGTTTGTGAGGTATCGACGTCAGCACCCTCAAAGTTGGTACTTGCAGTTATCTGAGACGGCTCTGAATAGGATTCAGTTGCAAGCTGAGGTTCGAAGACCGCCTATCAAAAGTAGAGAATTGCGCATTCAGGAGTTAAACCATTTTATTTTGAAGCAAAAGAGATTGCCCTCAGTTGGATCGCCAAATTCAGAAGAAAAATCCCTTGCTCATTGGCTAGCAGGGTATAAGCAGGATCACGCCAAAGATTGGCATTTGAGTTTATCGCAAGAAGCTCAGAAAATTATAAAAGACAAAAATCTGTTTGGAAGAACAAATAAAAAAAGTGAAGAGAGAATTTCAGAGCTTAATAGTTTTATCCTAGAATATGGGCGTTTGCCGGCGTCAAATTCAGAAAATATTGAAGAAAAATCCTTAGCTAGGTGGATGAGTGGTCTTAAGCAAAGCCAGCCGAAAACGTGGTTTACAGTTCTTTCCGGTGTGGCTCAAAAAGTTCTTAACGAAAAAAACTTATTGGATCGACGTGCAAAAACAAAAGAAGAGAGGTTGCAGGAGCTAAATTTGTTTATTGTAACACATCGCCGTCTACCGTCAGGAAGCTCCTCAGATGGGGAGGAAAAATCACTAAGAAGATGGTGGCTACACTATAAAAAAAATCAGCCCCAAGATTGGCAATTGGGGCTGACAAATCAAGCTCAGAGTATAATCTCAAATAAATAGATATTTATTTGCTGTTATCTTGAGAAATTGCATCGTCAATAAAGTACAACATCGCATTTGTGAAAACCTGAATATCTCTCACGATTAAATCGTCTCTTTCACTTAATTTCTCCAGCTCAATTTTTAAGCCAGAAGCTTGGTCAGCAAAACCCAAAAACTTGGGGTTAAATACAACACTTCCATGCACAGCAGCTGATTTTGTGGTTAGTGAGATGGTGACCTCAGCTTTCTGTAGCTCAACATCTTCGATTTTAACGTCTGCAGGTAAGTTTTTATAGTCTAGGTCGAGAGTAAATACGGCGGTTAAGGACTCATAGTTTCCCTTAGCGTCTTTTGAGTAGTTAATAATTTCAGATGAAACCGTTGCGGCACTGCCATACTTTTCTAAATACTCTTCGCTATATGTTTGCACCATTTCCTCCAGGGACTCCGCCATTTCATTGACTTCATCGAGGCCAAGAGCTTTTATAAGGTCTAGATTGAGCTCTCCGTTAAAGGCTAATGTTGGCTTTTTTCCCTTTTTATATTCGTAGTCGAAGTTGTTGAGTTTCAAATCAAAAAGATTGTGAGAACCATTTCTCCACAGCCACCCTTTTAATTTTAACTTTTCAATGCTTTTTGCAGATGTTTTTATCTCAGAAAATTCTACGCCAATTTTTGAATCTTTGGATTGAAATCTCGCCAAAGTTTCAATCATTGCAGAATTTAAGTTGTCCGTCGTTAATGAAACAGCTGCCACTAACGCTACTGGTAACAATAATAATCCCATTGTTATTAGTTTTTTCATTTGCCCTCCTTACTGGGTTTTGGTCAAAAAACTGCTTATGACCCCATGTCTTATTGATTTAACTGAGTCGAGGTCAAATAAAATGCGAGATTTGTGAGGTTTAGAATTTTATTCAAAATTGGGATTGTTGACGCTAGATGCTGATTTTTGTATCCTTAGTCTTAGAAAATGAAAAAAACTTACACCTTCCTTGTTACCACAAACAAAAAAGGAAAAACAAAAAGCTTTACGATACAGGCTTCCTTGCTCAAGCTTTTCGGTTTTATTGCGGCGGCCTTTATAATATTAGTTTTTTCTATTTTGGTGGACTATGTGGGGCTTTTACTTGAAGCAGGTGAAAATAAACGTTTAAAAGCTGAGAATGCAAGCCTTAAAAGGAAGTTTAAAGTTGTGGAGTCAAATATTAGAAGTCTTGAAAACTCTTTGGAAAGGGTTAAGAATTTTTCGACGAAGTTGAGGCTGATCACCGACGTTGATGGCAAAGACAGTTCTCTTGATTTGGCCATGGGAAAAAAGGCAAAAGACGGTGGCGATGGAACTGAAACTTTTGAAGACAGCTTAGATAGTGAAGGACAGAACCTAGATTCATCTGGCGATTTGTTGGGTGAACGCCCTCATAAGCGCGAGTCGGGTGAGCTCTTGAAGATGGATTTTAGTAATTACAGTGCCTTATCTATTCGAATTCAGCAGGGAATTAAAGAGTCGCAGATGCAGGAACAAGGAGTTTTGGACCTTTATACGCGGCTATCTAAACATAGCACTCTCTTGAGGGCGACTCCAACAATTAAGCCGACCAAAGGTTGGTACACAGCTAAGTTTGGTTACAACAATGATCCGTTTTCTGGAAAGCCAGTAATGAATCAAGGGGTGGAAATTGCCGCTCCAGAGGGAAGTCCAGTTGTGGCTCCAGCAGATGGTATAGTTACTAATATTGGGTACGACAATAATGATGGAAAGGTTTTAATGATAGACCACGGACATGGCATAAAGACTGTTTATGCTCACAATTCACAGATTTTTGTGGAAGTGGGGCAGAGGGTTAAACGTAATGAAATGATTGCCTCCGTTGGTAGTACTGGGCGCACACAGGGCTCCAATCTTTACTATGAAGTTCGATTTCATGGAGTGCCTGTGGACCCTTTGAATTATATTTTAGAATAAGTACACACGACCTTTATTTGCTGCCTTCTATGAGCTTCTGAATAGCTGAATTGATGGCTGTACCATATTCTATAAAATTATTTTGGAAATCATTTTCTGTAAGCTCATAATGAATATCAGGTGTGACTCCTAAATTTTCTATAGGGTCTCCGTTTATTCTGTGAGCCAGTGAGCCTGTGAAAGTAAAGAAGTCTAACCCGAAGGCGCTGGTAACAGAGGTGCCAAGAACAAAGCCACCAGCTCCAGCTGTGCGAGTTCCCAAAACAGTGGCTCTTTTGTTGTCTTGCAATATAGCAGGAAAAAAATCACCACCGGAAAAGTCAAGTTCGTTAGTTAGTACCACTATAGGCTTAGTGAAGTTTACGTCTTTGTCAGGATTCACTTTATCTACACCCCATTGGTGAATGGGATCTGATAAGGTTTTGCCTTTATTCCATTCTGAAATCAAAAATTGAGAAAACTCCCTCAAATAAATGGCCGTTTGGTAGGTAACAGGATAGCCACCCCATTCTTCGCCAAGAAGTTTTCGCGCTTGATCTTCGTTATCAACCTTTTCTAGTTGGCGCAGTAAAAGTTGAGCTTCGGATACTACTGCTGGATAAATCTGTATTTGCCCCTTGGGCGTGTAGGTTACTTTATCTGACAGAACAGAATTTAAAGCGTAGATATAAAATAAACTCCCGCCAGGGTTATTAATCTGATCAATAACCATCGCATCTGTGACCTCTTCAAATTTAGCTATGATTTGCTTAAATTGCTGAAATTCCGTGTTCCCCCCGCCATAGTGAGGTATGCGAATGTAACCTATTAATTGTCCTAAGCCATTTTTATAGATGTAGGCGTGGTAGTGGATAGATTCATCCGCTTTCCAAATAAGAGTGCCCAGTTTTGGTACAAAACTTTGTTTGCCACCTATTAGAAATGGATTGAGTGGCTTTTTCCTGTCTTCGCTATCTTCGCTATCTTCGTTGAACATTTGTTTCCACCCAGTGAGTTCAAGGCTGGTGCTCTTGATTTTGCTTACAACACTTTGGGTTTTTGACTTCATAGGTAGAAACTTTTGAGAAGCAGTCACTGAGGGGTAAAAAATACTTTCTGGCGTGTAAGACCACATAAGTTGAATATCCCGAACTAGGCCTGTGTGAGCCACCCTTATTTTTAGCTCGACACTTCCTCTTGGCACTACCATGCCGCGAGAGGCAGCTCTTGAAGTGAGTTGGAGTTCCGCAATCGCCATGTCTGTTCCAGGAACTCCCATCCCATGCTGCTGTGCCAATTCTGTAACCACTTGTCTAACCGGTTGTCCGTCAAACTCCAATATTTCATCTCCAACTTCAAAGGGGAAAGCGAGTTCGGATAACTTTTCTCTATCTATAAAACTGATGAAATACTTTCCTGCTGCCGATTTTACGCTAAAGTGTAACCTTGCGCTTTCAGTCGAGTGAAAGCTGTAGCCGACATGATAATCTTGTGTAGATCTAAAAAAGTCCCTCAGGATGTACTGGTATTCTTTTACGCTAAGATCACTTTTTGCATCAATTTTATCAAGGGCTAATTGAAGCTCAGAATCAATGTTCCAATTGATGACTTTATTTTTCCACTCACTTGGTGCATAGGCAATTTTATAAATATTGGCAATGTGCGAGATTTCTGCTTTCATATTTTGACGCTGATAAAGATCAGAGTTAGCCACACTCTTTTGGAGCGCAACCAACGAGATGGCAGCAATAAATAATACACATTTAAACATAATTCCCTCCCTAATTTTGTTATCGCGAGCATAGGAGTAAATATATAATCTCTCAAGAGGAAGTAGAGAAGATCTTACAAATGTAAATATTTCTGCAAAACAGTAAGGAACCTTAAGCGAGATAGAGCAAATAGAACAAAAAAAGGATCCAAATGGATCCTTTTTTTGGGGTGGAATGTACGAAAACTTATCGTTTTGAGAACTGGGTAGATCTTCTAGCTTTGTGTTTACCGTACTTCTTTCTTTCAACTTCTCTGGCGTCACGAGTCAGGAGACCAGCTTTTTTCAATCGAGGTCTGAACTCTTCATTAAAAGCCAATAGTGCGCGCGAAATACCATGGCGAATAGCTTCAGCCTGTCCATTAGTTCCCCCTCCGCTTACTGTCACATAAGCATCAAACTTATTTTTTGTTTCGGTAATTACAAAGGGCTGCTGAATAATAACTCTACCTACCGGAGTCTGTAGATATTCATTGCTATCTCTTCCGTTAATTTCAATTTTGCCTTTTCCAGGCTTTAAAAAAATTCTTGCTGCACTCGTTTTTCTTTTTCCAGTAGCGTAATAAACTTTTTCTGTCGACATGTATTCCTCTTAATAAATTTACTTCAAAGACAAGGCTTCGGGTTTTTGAGCCGAAAGGTTATGGGTGGGTCCAGCAAAGATCTTTACCTTTTTCTTCAACTTATTTCCCAACTTACTTTTAGGCAACATACCTTCGATGGCAAAACGAAGAATTTGTGTTGGATCTTTTTCTAGATATTCTTTTGCCGTGGTTTCTTTGGTTGAACCAAAGTAACGAGAATGGGTGAAGTATTTTTTTACATCCCACTTTTTACCAGTAAATCTTACTTTTTCGGAGTTAATCACAACAACATTATCTCCGGTGTCCACATGGGGTGTAAATGTAGGTTTTCTTTTTCCACGAACTATCATTGCAATTTCAGAGGCTAATCGGCCCACGGTCTTATCTGTGGCATCAACTAGCCACCACTTTTCAATCACATGACCAGCTTCTAAACTTTCAGAAGCCGCTCTCTTTGCGTTTACAGCTTCGCCCTTTTTTGCGTTCCACGTTTTCATTATTGTTTACCTCAAATTCTTAACAACCTATAAAGAGGCGACAGTATTAAATTTTTCGGCACTTATTGTCAAGGGGTCTCGGGTATATCACACGATATAAATAAAGCCCTCTAGTTGGCGCGGTGCTTAATGCCTGAGTTCTATCCCTGGAAGCTAAGATAGCTTCCATCTGCCTATCATTTAGGCGCTTTTTATGCAGATCTAGGCAGGTGCCAACAATGTTTCTAACCATTTGCTTCAAAAAGCCAGACCCCTCAATTGTAAGTTCTACAATAAATCGAGACTTTTGTTTCCACTCAATTTGAGAAATACACCTTTTTGTAGAGGGGACCTCAGTTCCGGAGGTTTGAAAACTTTTAAAATCGTGTTCTCCAAGTAGGGGGGAGCAGATCTGATTTAACTGGCCGACATCAAGAGGGGTTCTTACCCAGGTTGTATAACGGGCAAGAAAGGCCGAGGGGGTCGGAGAGTTGTAGATGCGGTACTTATAAATCTTTTTTTCAGCGGAAAGGAGAGCGTGAAACTCATCTGGTGCCGTCCAGGCTCTGCGAATAACAAGTTCCGGAGGAGTCAGGGAGTTGAGGGCCCGAATAAGCTGTAAACCTTTTGGGAAGTGTGGGATGTCAAAATGAACAACTTGGCCAATGGCATGAACACCAGCGTCGGTTCTACCAGACCCCACTGTAGAAATTTTTTGGTTGAACAGCTTGGCTAAAGCTTGTTCAAGAGTTCCTTGTACAGTGGGCTTCTCGCTTTTTTGTTTCTGCCACCCCCCAAAAGGGGTGCCATCGTAGGAAATTAATAGTCTAATTCTCATAAAGTTTAGTATTTAATATTTAACATCTTAAGTATTTAACATCGTATTTATTAAATTAATTTTTAAGCATAAAGTTTTCTAATAAGTAAGCTTTTTAACCACTAAGCCCGAAAATGAGCAAGCCTTACATCTAGTATTCAATCATTAGGCCCGCATTGATGATGTCGCCAGAGAAATCGAATTTATTTGTTACAGCTAAAAATTGTCGAAGTTCAACGGCAATTAATGTACGATTAATTCCGTACTCTCTATCTAGGGTGCGCCCAGTTTCAGGGGCAAGGGCATTGACAGACAGAGCTCCCCCAACAAAGACAGGGGCAATAGCCGTAGCTCCAAATTTGGGGCCGGCAAAGTCATCTCGGATTTCACTAAAACCCATGATTCCAAGCCCTGCACCACCAAATGGGACTATCCACTGACGTTCAGAGAGTTTTAATTTAAAAATAAAATTTGCTGTAATTGGGATGGCTAGAAAAGTAAACTTCTCTCTGGCGGGAATGCCCGGGTTGTTTTTAAAGACGCCATTGCCTTGAGTGAAATAGAGCCCTGTGCCTACCTGCCAGTTGACCTCTCCCAGAAAAGGTTTCCACTTCCATTCATAATCGATGAGGATCATGGGAGAGTTGGACCTGTTGTAGATTGAGGCAAAGTTTGTACCTTGACCATTTTTTAAATTTATGGGGTCAAATATGCCAAATTTTATGCCCATGCTGTGTTTCATAGGAGACTCAACAGTTTCGTAGAGATACTCTTTGTCCGAAGTTATACGTGTTAAACCTTTCTCCGCAAGAGGGTGTCGAACCTTTATTTCTCTATTGGTTGTGTTGTCGTATTTACTTGAAGGAAGAGTGTTTCTTTGAACAGGTTCTTGGATATCTTGACCAAATGCGGACGGAGGAATGAGTGACGCAATTACAAAAAATAAAGAGAGGATTTTATGCAAATGAGCTTTCTCTGATTTTTTTTTGAGGTAGAAACCGGTGAAGAAGCCGAGAGATATTAAGATTGCCAACACAAAAAAACCAGAAGCTAAGCCCATTTTCAGACTGAGTTTAGCAAACGCCCATATAGGGTAGAGAGTCAGCCTGGCGAAGCCTTTTGCCAGTTCATTTTTTGCAATAACTTGAGAGATTTGAGAGCCATATTTGTAGTAAGCTCGAATCAGTTTTTGACCGGCACTATTGTGTAGAAGAAAGCGATTTCTGAACTTTCGGAAGTCTTGAACCATTGGATGAAAGCTAGAGCCAAAGGCCACCGTAGAAATAAAACAGTTTAGATCCTCAGTTAAAAGGCCAACGACGGCACCAGGCCTGGCAGTCAGCGGACACAGAAATTCCTTTTCTAGACTCTCTGGAGGGTCGGTGAGATTATTGGGGCAATCCGGATGATCCAGATAAGCAGAATCAGCAGTGATATCCATGATATTATCGGCCTCGTCGACAACCATTCCTCGAAAATAATAGAGATTGTCATTGGCTAATCCGCTAACAGAGTTGTCGCCTAAATCAGGAACCCTTCCTCCATCGCTGTCTAAGATTGAAATATCAGCATAGTTTCCCGTATCTAGAGCTCTTCTTGGATTAAGAACGTTCTTGTTGAAGCTCTCAGTCGAGTAGATAATGCGAAAAAACTTAAATCTGACATTAGAATCACTGGGGAAGTTGTCATAGTTGTGCAGAATATCTTCAAGGAAGACTTTTCTGTCTCCCGGGTAAGCAAAGAAATTGCAGATCCCTCTTGTTGCAGTGTCGCAGTTGGCTACGGTGTCTATGGCCTCTGAAGGATTTATTAGCCGAATATTTATATCTTGAGTTGTACCTACAAAGTCTGTCCCATTGTCAGAAACTCCGACGCGGATTCTTTGATTAAAAGAGTTTGTACAGTCAGAGTTTCCGTTATTAAGTCGATCGCATAGAGTCCCCCAAGTTATAACGGCAATGTGAGTACCGCCAGCGGGCACAATTCTGTTACCAGAGCTATCAGAATCGACCATTGGGATAATTTCATTGAGTTGAGTGGCTTTCGTAACAAGTGTGCGGCCAGCTCTAGCTTGATCAATAAATTCTATTCTTAATTTTAAGCTGGGATAAACTCTTTTAGGATTACAAACGGCCAAGGTGTTTTCAGCACAGCTATTGCAGGTTTCAGTGTTGCTCACTTGTGAGGAACAGTTGGGTCCTCCGAGCCCTCCGAAAATTTCAGGCGGAACAATAATATTGGTTTCCAGATTAGTTGTGATATTCACAAATACAGAAGCGCCAGTAACATTCATGACTACCGCTGCAGCTAGAGATATTTGAGGAAAGAGAAAAAATATAAGAAGCCAAAATTTCATACAGTTCTTATATGTTATTAAGGCTACATGAAAAGGGCAAGTTAATGTATCTGGGGAAGTGGCATTTTGCAGTCCATCCACAAAGTTTTTTTAAATAGACTATCGCTGTCGCCAGAACATGACTTTGAGCCAGTTGATCTGGGGTTTAGCTGATTAAATCGCTTTTTTGTTCGGCGTTATTGTGATTGCATTATTGCGATTGATAGATGCGCTCTCAGCTATTAATTTTGTAGAGCTTTTCAGCTATCTGCAGGCCATTGAGGGCAGCCCCTTTATAGAGGTTGTCCGCAACAACCCACATAAGTAAAGTTTGAGGGTCAAAATGGTCTCGATGAACTCTGCCAACAAAAACGGGATGTTTTTGATCTGCCGAAATTTGAGTGGGATAATTAGAGTCCTGATTGTGAGGAATATAATGAAGTCCGTCAAAATTTTCTAGGCAGGATTGAACTTCATTTTCTTGGAAAGTTTTTTTAAGTTTTACCCAAACAGCTTCGCTGTGACAGTTGAGAGAGGGAACTCTCACTGTAAATGCGGACACTGGGAGATCAGGTAAGTTAAGAATTTTTCTTGTCTCATACATAATTTTCATTTCTTCACTAGAGAATCCCGAGTCATTAAAAGAGCCAATCTGAGGGATGCAATTAAAAGCTATGGTATGGGCGAAAACTTTGGGCTTAGAAGAGCTTTGAGTGCCAGATAGAAACTCTTGAGTTTGAGAAAGCAGTTCTTCACGACCTTCTTTGCCTGCACCGCTGACGGATTGATAGGTTGCAACTTTGACATCAGCGAGTTCGAACTGCTGATGCAACGGGGCTAGAGCCACCACCAACTGAATAGTGGAACAATTGGGATTGGCAATAACTTCTTTTGGTCCATTGGAATTTAGCAGGTGCCCATTGATTTCAGGAACAATTAACTTGTGTTCAGGGCTCATTCTGAATGCCGCAGAATTGTCTACTGCAAAGGCACCTTGCTGAACGGCCCTAGGGGCCCAAGTTTTGCTTATATCATCTCCAGAAGAAAAGAAAACCAAGTCAAGGCCTTCAAAGCAATTTTCAGATAAGACTTCGCAGGGATAATTAACTCCATTAAATAAAATGTTCAGACCCTTGCTATTTTCACTGGCAAACAGTTTTAAATTGCCGACCGGAAAGTTGCGCTCTTGCAGAAGCTTTAGGAAGGCTTCGCCAACAGCACCGGTTGCACCAACAACTCCGATATTTATTTTCATTATATGTACCTCTAAGCTCAAAAAGATTTATTTACAAAATGTTTAAAATATTTTTAGTGTGCATTGGGAGTTTCGTTGTCCCAGTCCTCTTCAATATACAACTCACCTTCGTCAGAGTCGGGGTCGTGGTGAGGCCCCTCTACAAGCCTCTTTTTATTGACAACGCCAATTTTAAAAATTCCAAAAACGGCTCCAAGTAGGGCGTAGGATAAAAATAAAACAAAGAGCATAACTTCGGGGTGGAGCGCGATAATTGCAAAAAGGAAAACCCCCACAACTAAATAGCGAAAGGGGAGTCTCTCTCTTAAATCAATGTCTTTAAACGATCTGTAGTTAAAGTTACTAACCATAGTGAATCCTAACAGAAAAGTCATAGCTAGAAGTCCCCAACTCTTTTCAGCATCGAGTCCGAGCTCGTTAAAGGCTAAGACTGAGCTTGCGACAATACCCGCTGCCATGGGTATAGGTAGGCCCTGAAAGTAGCCAGAGTTGACAACAGTTTTTTGGACATTAAAGCGTGCCAAACGCAACCCTCCGCAAGCCACATAGAAAAAAGCGGCTAACCAGCCCAGCCTTCCAAAGGGTTGAAGTGACCATAGAAATAAGAGTAGACCGGGAGCCATTCCAAAGCTGACGATATCACTTAAAGAATCATACTCAGCCCCGAACTGGCTTGTTGCATTTGTCATTCGCGCGACTCGCCCATCTAACAAATCAAACACCGCAGCAGCCACAATTGCATAAGAGGCAACAGCAAAATTGCCTTTTATAGAGTATATAATCGCAAAGAATCCACAGAACATATTGGCTGTTGTTAGGAGGTTGGGAAGAACATAAATGTTGAGGTGAAGTTTTTCTTTAAGCAGCCGCGTACTTGAGCTGAGCTTTCGAAGTCGTTTTTTTTTGGCCATATAATCAAGGTCTCTTTCGTTTTCTGATGGTAAACCCGATGGTAGATCTGATGGTAGCAATGTCAAACTCCAGCAAACAGATAGTAAATTCCCCAGACACCTACTGAGCATATTAGAGGAAAGGTGAGATTGTCATCAATATTGCCGATAGGTATCAATTCGGCAAGGCTGCCAACCAATCCCGTCAGAAGGCTCACTATTACCAATCTTTCTACCATGGCATTTGTGAAGTAGAAGTACAAGCCAGATATCCAGGCGCAAACAACAAATGCAGCAAGGCTGCCTTGGAGAGATTTTTTTCTCCAAATTTTGTCTTTGCCATACTTGATTCCAATATAGCTGGCAACAGGATCGGCCACGGCAAGTAGTACAAGAGTCAAAACAACAACAGGCTTGGGAAAAATGAGCATAATAATAAGAACACCCAGTAATAAATAAGTTGTACCTGCCAATTGATTTCTTTCACTGTCCCTCATGATGGAAGCCATCAATCTTACGATGTGATGATTTAGGCTTGGTGCCTGCTGTCTTAGTAAATCAACAATAACAAATAGGGATGTTGAAAGCGCCATGATCTGTATGGCCGTGGAGTGAACTACATTTTGATAGATAAAAGCCATAAGTAACACTCCTGCGCAGTGCCACACTTTACGGCTAATATGGAGATCGGATCGGCTTCTAAGTTCGATTGATTTCATGGGCCTCAACATATATGACATTTTTCGTCTGTTCAACGTGGGTTTTTAAATAGTCTAACTCTTTGATTTTTAATCACTATTTTCAGATATCGTCGAATCTGTTTGAGTTCAGTTGTGATTTAGTGGATTTTGCTGTGGAGTGAAAAAAACACGTGTGTTTTCAGTTGATTACGCGTATGAGTTTGGCTTTTTATTTGCTTTTATGAGCTTTATGATGTGGAAAGGGCTTTTTCTTCTTTTTGTAATATTTCGAACTGAGCTGTATGCTGGGGAGGTTTTACATGGTCATAGAGATGGTTATATAGTTGATATTTCTAAGGAAAAATATACGCGTATATACGAAATTCCATTGGTGACTCGACCGAACCGTGAAGTTAAACCACTGAATAAAATTATATTTGCTCCAAATTTAACAAAAGAATTTAAGATGCGTTATGAGCAAACCTTTGGTTATACAGATATCCAAAGAAATCTAAATGCCCCAAATCAACATGCAGAGCAGGAGTATTTGCCGGGGGTATGGGTGACTCCAGTTGAAGATCAAGAAAGACGTCAGGCGTTTGGTAACTATATGATCAAAAGACTATCAGAGCATCACGTCGATAATTATATAAAATCTAATCCCAGTATTCGCCCAGTTTATGAATTAAAGGAGAGGGTTAGCAATTTAGATTTAGAAGTTAAAAAGGGGTATAAAGTTAAAATCAACTACTCTTTTAGTGGTAACTTTCTGAATTTATATGTGGACAATCCCTATGACGTGAAAACGCGTTTGACAATGGAAATGGACCCCAACAAGGTGGGGCCAACTGAGGTCTATGAGACTCGTCTTTTTATAGGGTATGGGTTGACATCTCAAGTGACAGTTTCAACAGACTACACATTTGTTGATGGAGATTTGTCTCTAATTGGGACGCGTTACTTAGGTAATAACCTTTACGCCACTATAACAGGAGTTGCCGATACGCGTGAGGGTAATGGCAATTTAAATAGAGAGGTGCTCAACCTACAGCAACAAGCTCTTGAGGGAGAAAGAAAGCTTTTATTGGGCCTCACTTGGACAAACTAGGACTACTGGTAGAATAATGTTAGTGATTGATTTTGAATGTCCTCTTTTGACACGTTTGACTCAGCAGTGCCGTGATTTTTATTGGATAAACACATGTAGATGTGCTCATTTTCTAAAAAAAGTGATTTGACGATCCGATAACCAAAGAGATGGATCGTTTGCCAAGATTAGAAAAAAAGTTGCTTGTCATAACATTGGGGTTGGCGTTAAGTTCCACTCTTGTTGTATTTTTGTCTATCTTTTATTCTTCGATTCCAGTGCCAAATCAAAATATAAAAAGGGATTCTGAGGACTATGCTCGTTATCCGGCCTCAACTGATAGCGCGGATAGTGTTGGGCAACCCGTCTCCATTCAGCATGGAATGGGTTCTGGTGGTAGTCCAAATAGTTTAAGTATGTCCACTTTAGATTTAAATTGTCTTAGAGAAAATAAATCTTGGGACTTAAATAGTACCCCTAAAATGTTACAAATAAAAGGGCAGTTGTGTGGAGGGGGGAATCTCTCAAAGATTGAAATTATCAATAGATCCAATGGCACAAAGGCTGTAGTTTTTCAGCTTAAAGGGGAAAGATTCTTGTCTGATTATATTTCACTTTCCCCAGGTTTTAATCAATTGGTTTTGGAGGCGGAGAGTTCTAGTGGAAGAAGGTTTGTGAATAATTTCAAGTTAAAAGCTGCAAATGATCTATCCAAATAGACGTTGCCAAAATCCCTTTTTTTCTTTTCTTTCGTTTACAGGTAAATCCATTTCTAATATTTTTTTTGCTGTATCGGAGGGGTTCCGACTATTGAACATGCTTCGTAATTTTCTGTCCAGTCTTACGTCATCGGGAACTACGGCCTCTGCATCTCGTATGTAGATAAAAAGTTTTTTTATTTCTTCATTTTTTTTGAGTTCTGGCCTGAACTCGCTCATTAAGTTTTCTAAAATGAATATATAAGTGGACTTATATACGACTGGAATTTTTTGTTTAAGTCCATTTACGGCCTCAACCGCAAGATCGTGGATGGAGTCGTAATAGGCTTCGTAGGATTTTAGCTCATTTCTAACTTCAGGTAATAGTTTGTCGATAGTGTTGTCCTTATTAGGTCGTGAAAAGATCATTCGCAACGCATCCTTTAGGATAAAAATAGACTTGCTTGTATCATGCAGGGTGTCTGAGTCTGCTTCTACTCGAGCCTCTTCATCTGCTCGGGATGCCTCTTCGATTTTTTTTCGAACTTCTGAAATTAGTTCGTCGTAATTTTTAATTTCAAGCTCGCTGTATTTGTATAACTCAGCGTGACTCACCGAAGTAAAACAAAAAAAATAAAAGCCGATAACTAGAAAGAAAATCCTAAATTTACTCTTCATATTCAATGTTCCATTTTTTCTATTTATTCAGCTTAGGCCAATCACCTTTAAAAATGAGGGTCCTTTACTAATCTCAAATATTTTTAGTTAAAGTTAGAATAGAATTTGTCATACCGTGGCGCATCCCGTTCTAACTTTTTTGACCTCACCTTTCATCATCCCTAATTTCTCATTCCCAATCTCTGTTTTATATCATTATCCAGGAAGTTAATTTGATGAATGAATAAACACAAATTAAGGGCGAGCCTTGTAGATTTTAATTGATTTTGGACAAAGGTCCACCATTTATTAAGTTTTAGGTTATTATCATTTATTTGGGTATCTATTAGGATTCAAAATTCAAGGATTGATCAATTTCAAAGATTGATCAATCTGGGTTAAGTATATAGAATGGAAAAAATTAATTCGGTTTGAGCTAGCGATTCCACTTTTGTGGGGCTTGAGTCGCACATTCTAAAAGGAGATTTCACCTTGAAACGTTTATACGCCACATATGTTCTGATGTTCGTTGTAGTTTTTCAATTGGGTTGTACCCCATCAAAAGAAGGGTTAACGAAGCTAATAGAGGAAAACCCAGAGATTGTATTTAACGCTATAGAGAAAAATCCAAAAGCCTTTATTGATACGGTTAACAAGGCTGCTAAACAGGCCCAAATGGATGCCCAAAAAGATCGTGAGGCTGAAGAAAAAGCTCAGTTTGAAGAGGAATTTAAGAATCCAAAACAACCGACAATAGACGAAAAAAGGGTTATATTTGGCAATGCAAAGGCTCCTGTAACCATAGTTGAGTATTCTGATTTTGAATGTCCTTACTGTGTTCGAGGATATAATACCATTAAAAAAGTCTTGGAAGAGTATGGAGACAAGGTGAGAGTGATCTATAAGCATTTACCTTTGGACTTTCACCCCTTGGCAGAACCTGCCGCTAAATATTTTGAGGCCATAGCCTTGCAAGATCATGCAAAGGCGCAGAAGTTTCACGATATGATTTTTGATAATCAAGGAGAGTTAAAATCCGACAGAGAAAAATTTCTTGATAAGGCCGCAACAAAAGTGGGTGCAAATCTGGCCCGAGTTAAAAAGGACATAAACTCCGACGTTGTGAAGTCTAGAGTCGCAGCAGATATTGAAGAGGCTAGAAAATTTGAGTTTAGTGGAACTCCAGGTTTTTTAATTAATGGAGTTTCTTTGAAGGGCGCTTATCCTTTTCCTGAATTCAAGAAAATTATTGATCGTCATTTAGAATCAAAGAATTAATTTAATAGATTTTTTTAAGTCAATTTCAATTTTTGATTTCGTAATTGTGCAGGCGTAAGGTGAGATCTTTACGCCTTTTTTATTGGCTGTTTCTAAGAGCACTGAGTATTTAGGGTCAATGCTTCTGGCTGGAGAAAAGGTTTTACAGTCTGTTCTTTGAATTACAAAAACCATTTCGCAGCTGTGGCCTTGATCTACCAAGTGAATGAGTTCTCTGAGATGCTTTTGCCCTCTTTCGGTAATGGCATCGGGAAATAAAGCTGTTTCTCCCTCAGCCAGAGTGACATTCTTAACCTCTACAAAGTGAAACGGGTGTGTTTTAAATAGACTGAGTGGTATGGGCTTTTTGGGGTCAATATCATCAGGTTGATTCCAAAGAGCGATATCAAAACGAGTGTGTTTAGAGATTTTGACCTCTCTTCTTGCAAATTGGAACTTTTGCCAAGCCGGTAACTTTTGGGAGAGCCAAAGCTCCCAAGCGAGAGAATTTGCATTTTGGGTATTGACCCCTACCCATGAAGTCGGAGTTTTCAGGCTTTGGAGAGTAAACTTGAGTTTTCTTTCGGGGTCGTCAGACTCGGAAAAGTAACAGGGAGAGTCTTCAAATAGGCATGATTTTAGACTTCCTGTGTTGGGAACGTGCGCGGTAATGATTTGGGATTTAAACTCAATATCGGCAAAAAATCGTTTATAGCGCCTCTTAAAAAGTCCCTCGTGAATCGGTTGAGGTAAATTCATAGGATTAAACTCACATTGCTAAGCGTTAATAAATTACATTTATGAGTAAGGAGTCTAATACATAGAGTAACTATAGCCAAAGATTATATAACTAAAGATTGTGTAATAAGATTGTGTAATAAAGATGCTATCCGAAGGATATTAATCTTAAGTTTCGCAAAGGAGAGTAGATTGGGTCAAACATCAGTAAAGCCAAAGGCGCCCAAACCTCAATGGATTAAGGTCAAAGCCCCTGCAGGTGAAAACTATTTAGAAATTAAAGAAATGCTAAAAAAACTCAATTTAGCAACAGTGTGCCAAGAGGCTAGGTGTCCCAACATTGCGGAGTGCTGGGGAGGGGGAACCGCAACCTTTATGCTGATGGGCGAAGTTTGCACCCGGGGTTGTCGATTTTGTTCAGTTAAAACAGGAAACCCCAAAGGCATCATTGACCTGGATGAGCCCGAAAAGGTTGGGTATTCCATTGCCCAGATGGGATTAGATTACGTAGTTTTAACAAGCGTGGACAGAGACGATCTTCCAGATCAAGGAGCCAGTCATTTTGCAAAAACCGTGGCTACAATTAAGTTACAAAGACCTCATTTGATTGTTGAGGTCTTAACTCCTGATTTTAGCGGCAACCCAGATCTTATCTCCCAAGTAGTAAAAGCTGGGCCGGACGTGTTTGCTCACAATATTGAGACGGTTAGAAGTTTGCAAAAAAGAGTGCGCGATCCTAGGGCCAACTATGACCAGTCTATGGAGGTATTGAGAGTCGCAAAGGAGCTCAATCCCGAACGTTATACAAAAACTTCAATCATGTTGGGGCTTGGCGAAACGGCTGATGAAGTTATTGAATGTCTTAGGGACTTGCGTTCTGTGGGATGCGATATTGTCACATTTGGACAGTACTTACAGCCGACAAAGCTCAAATTAAAAGTCGAAAAATACTACACTCCAGAAGAATTTATTTTTTGGCAAAAGCAGGCTGAAAATATGGGATTCTTGTACGTTGCAAGTGGACCTCTAGTTAGGAGTTCTTATAGGGCTGGAGAATTTTTTATGAAAGGCATTATTGAAAAAAAACGCAGAGAGGAGGGAGTCTTGGCCTCATCTTCTGATTATATTGGGTCTAAAAAAAGTGGATCTATTTTAGAAAAAAACAATCAATTGCATGGTAGTGAATTAACGAATAGGGAATTATTGGATTCCATATATAAACAACGCAAAAATGAAGGGGAACTGTGATGTCAACTGAAGTTAGGTTACCGGATATAGGGGAAGGTGTTACTGAAGGAGAATTAGTAAAGTGGCTAGTTAAGGTTGGAGACTCTGTTGAGGCCGATCAACCTATAGCCGAGGTTATGACAGATAAAGCCACAGTTGAAGTCCCAACACCTGTCGCCGGTAAAGTTCAGGAATTAAAAGTTAACGAGGGAGATATTATCCCAATCGAGACGACGATGTTGGTGCTAGAAGCTAACTCCGCAACTCAAAATTCTGTAAAGGCACCCAGTACCAGCTCAAGTGCCGGTGCGAGTGTTGGCCCCGGAACAGCCTCCGCACCCACCGTTCACTCTTCTGTACAAAATTCTCCCGTGCAAAAGAGTGGAGAGCCACCTGCAACAACTCATTTTTCTGGAATGGACGTGCACCCTCCAGCGGCGGATGCAAGGGTTTTAGCAACGCCCTCAACTCGGCGTCTTGCACGCGAAATGAGCGTAGATATTAACCAAATTAGTGGTACTGGTAATGCCGGTCGCGTGACTCGTGAAGACGTTCTAAATGTAAAAAGCGGAGCTGGAGCCGTCGCTGCGGGCAAGCCCATTTTAGAGATTCCCAAAACAGCTTTTACCTCTCAGCTTCCGCAATTGGAGGAACGCGTACCTTTGAGGGGCATTCGTCGAAAGATTGCCGAGCAGTTGCAAATGACAAAACAAATTGTTCCTCACTTTACTTTGATGGATGAGGCGAACGTTACAGAGCTGGTAAAGATTCGCGAGCAGTCTAAAAAAATTGGCGAAGCTTATGGAACAAAAGTTACATTTTTGCCATTTATAATGAAGGCTCTGATTGCAACTATGCGTGAGTTTCCAATGTTTAATGCCAGCATAGACGATGAGAGTGGCGAGATTGTTTACAAGAAGTATTTTAATATTGGTTTTGCGGCGGACACTCCCCAGGGGTTGTTGGTTCCCAATGTTAAAAATGCTGATCAGAAGACTATACTAGAGTTAAGCAAAGAGATTACCGAGTTAGCTGGAAAGGCAAGAGCTGGAAAGTTAAGCCTAGAGGAAATGAAAGGAGCAACAATTACAATCACAAATATTGGAAGCGTGGGGGGAACTTATGCAACTCCAATTATTAACCATCCTGAGGTGGCAATACTTGGTGTTTACAAAATCACCGATAAACCCATTTTTAGAGATGGAAAATTTCGGGCAGCAAAGATTCAGAATTATACAGTTACCTGTGATCATCGTCTTATAGATGGGGCTGTGGCTGCAAACTTTTTGCGGGCCTTTTTCCACAGAATCGAGAACCCCTCTTTTCTGATGCTCAACATGATGTAAGGAGTTGAACGTGAATAAAAGTTTTGATGTTTGTGTTGTAGGAGCTGGTCCGGGGGGGTATGTCGCGGCCATTCGCTGTGCTCAGTTAGGTCTTAAAACTGCAATTATTGAAAGGGAATTCTTAGGAGGGGTTTGCTTAAATGTGGGCTGCATTCCGTCGAAGGCGATGATTACGGCTGCTCACTTTTTGCACAGAGCTCAGCATGATGCTCCGGCTATGGGCTTTGAGATGGAAGGCTCTTTTCGAGTCAATATGAAGAAGCTAAAAGATTGGAAACAATCTGTTTGTGACAAAATGTCAGGCGGGGTGGCCCAGTTACTAAAGGGCAACAAAGTGGAAGTTGTAATGGGTGAAGCCCAGTTTAAATCGAATACTCAACTAGAGGTTTCTACCAAATCTGGAAAGGAGCTGATTTCGGCAAGTCACTTTATCATTGCCACAGGATCTCGTCCCATAGAAATTCCGGGATTTGCTATTGATGAAGTAAATGTGTTGTCTTCAACTGGGGCTCTAGACTTGGAAGAGGTTCCAAAATCAGCAGTGTTGATTGGTGGAGGTTATATTGGCTTGGAGATAGGCAGCTACCTCAGCAAGTTGGGAACAGAGATCACTGTTTTAGAAGCCGGTTCTGAGCTATTAGCCTCAATTTCTGATAAGGACTGTACACAGGTTGTTGCGCGTAGACTTAAAAAATCTGGAGTTAGCACTTTGTTAAAAGCCAAAGCCAAGTCTTATAAGAAGGTTGGTGAGTCTTATGAGGTCACTTTTGAAATTGACGGAAAAGCACAGAGTCTCACAGCCAATAAAATAATTTTAACAGTGGGTAGGAAGCCGAATTCAGATCAATGCAATTTAAAAGGCATAGGTTTAAAGTTGGACGAAAGAGGGTTTCTCGTTACAAATTCTCAACGACGAACGAATATTCCCAATATTTTCGCTATTGGCGATATCGCTGGCCAGCCTATGTTGGCTCATAAAGCTAGTCATGAGGGTGTTCTAGTTGCTGAAGTCATTAGTGGCAAGAACCGAGCCTTTGACGCCAAAACAGTTCCTGCAGTTGTCTTTACTGATCCGGAGATAGCTTCTGTAGGGTGGTCAGAAGAAGAGTGTAAGGCTCAAGGTTACCAAGAACTTAAAACAGGAAAATTCCCTTTTGCGGCCAATGGTCGTGCGGTCTCTATGATGGAAACAGATGGTTTTGTCAAAATTGTGGCCGACGCCAAAACACACAGAGTTTTGGGTGTTCACATAGTGGGGCCAGAAGCGAGTAATTTGATAAGTGAAGCGGCATTAGCTGTAGAAATGGGTGCAACCCTTGAGGATTTAGCTTTGACCATTCATCCTCACCCCACTTTGGGCGAAACTATGATGGAGGCGGCCGAGGCCAC
>CAZCYD010000001.1:4105-139052 GCA_964502735.1 uncultured Pseudobdellovibrionaceae bacterium | reverse complement strand
GAAGTTTGCGAGAGCAGTCGAGGTGGCAAGGCGACCTATCACGGGCCTAGCCAAGTGGTAGTTTACCCCATAATCAAGCTCAAACATCGAGATGTACTTAAGTACTTAAAGGATTTGGAGGAGGTTACAATTCAAGCCCTCGGATGCTTGGGTTTGGCTTGCACTCCGAGTCGTCAGTTGGGCTTAGATATACAGGATAAGAAATTAATTCCTACAGGTGTATGGATAAACGGTAAAAAAATAGCCTCTATTGGTGTGGCTATAAAAAAATGGGTGGCCTATCATGGTGTTGCCGTCAATATAGACAAAGACTTTGGGGCCTTTGTGGGAATTCAGCCTTGTGGGTTTTCATCTGATGTCATGACTTCATTGGAGGAAGAGTTAGGAAAGAAAATTCCACACTCAGAATTTATTGAGGCTTTTCAAATTTCAGCTTCTCGATTGTAGAAATGTTGCATGAAGTTGTCTTCAATTCGTTATTTTTACTTTTAAGTTTGAAACTCTCCTTTTTCTTTGTTCACAATTAGAGATGGAAAACAAATTTAGATTTGTAGATTAATTTAGTAATGTGTGCACAAACTAGATAGAGAGTGGGGCATTCAACAAGGAGGGGTCGTGACTTTTAACAAAAAAACTTATTGGGCAAGGTTAGCATTAGGACTTCTTTTATTTGGGATTTGTTTTGGGGTTGAAGTTGTACGGGCCAGCTTGTACAAGCCGAATGAATTTATTGTCAAATTAAAGCCAATGGTGCCAAAAGTTAGCTCCAGTGCGCTTACTGAGCTTTTTAAGGCTGATAGCGTAGAACTCGTTTCCCCTCAATCGGAAGTCTATTTAGTAAAAAAGAAAGTTGCAAAAGGATTTAGATCCGTCATGTGGGATCTACAGAGCCATCCGTCTGTTGATTATGTTGAACCCAATTTTTTGTATTCGGTAGAGGGAAGGCCTCAACAGCGTTTACCTAATGATCCCGAACTTCATAATCTTTGGGGTCTTATAAATACTGGACAGGTAAGTCCAGGAGATCCCCCTGAATACAAGGGGGTTCCAGGTATAGATATTAATGCAGCTAGAGCTTGGGCGCTAGAAACTGGAAATCAAAACATAGTTGTGGCCGTTTTAGACACGGGTATTGATATTTCTCACAGGGACCTGAAGTCAAACTTATGGGCAAATCAGGCTGAACTCAATGGCGTTAAAGAAATTGATGACGATAAGAACGGTTATGTGGATGATATTTATGGTTATAATTTTATAACTAATACGGGCGAGCTTAAGGACGATCACGGGCATGGGTCTCATGTCGCCGGAACTATTGCTGCTAATGGAGACGATGGAATAGGAATTGTTGGGGTCGCATGGAGAGCTCAAATAATGGGTTTAAAATTTGCGGGTAGAGGAGGCACAGGAACTCTTGCCGATGCCATTCGAGCTATTGATTATGCTACGGCAATGGGAGCGCATATTTTGAATAACTCATGGAGTGGCACAGAGTTTTCTCAAGCTCTATATGAGAGTGTTTTGAGGTCCCACAGTGCGGGTGCTCTTTTTGTTGCATCGGCTGGAAATAGAAACTCAAGTAATGATAAAAAGCCTGCCTATCCTGCATCATATTCAATCGGTAATATTATTTCTGTTGCAGCAATAACGAATACTGGCCGATTGACCTCGTTCTCAAGTTTTGGAGCCTCTTCTGTTCACATAGCTGCACCAGGTGAAAACATAATGAGCTCTACTCCATGGGGGTATTCCTCTTGGTCTGGAACCTCTATGGCCACACCACATGTTTCGGGGGTGGGAGTATTGTTGATGTCAAAAGAGCCTGAGCTATCGGCTATCGAAGTTAAAAAGCGGCTATTGGAAACGGCAAGACCTCTAAAAAGTTTGCGCAAACGGGTTGTTACTGAGGGTATTGTAGACGCTTATGCAGCACTGAGAAATGAGTGACTAACAGAATTGAACGCGATATTTGCGAGGCCGTATCAAATTTAGATTGTTGCAGTACACTTGGCATCAGACCATGCGTTCAACTTTGCAGAACTCGGCGAATGGCAAAATGCGGACACCTTTGTCGATAAAGTCTTTGTCGCCGGTATGAACTTGATAAAATTTGGGAATGGAGGTTTTCTGTTGAAAATAGGCCAAATGAGGGGAAGCACCGTATTCGCCGTGTTTGCATTCGACAGCCGACCAGTCCCAAAGATAGAGTTTTTGAGCCAGGTGGAGACGTGATTTTGCAGATATCGGTTAAAATGCATACCACTACATTTTAACTATAGTTAAAATGTAGTGGTATGCATTTTGACTATAGTCTTGAGACTACAAAAAGATCTTCAAAAAGACTTAATTATGTTAATGTTTACCAATGACTAAAAAAGTGAATTCATTGGTACTCTACTCCTTATCTTGTGTTTTTATTTCAAGTTTTGCGATTGTCTCTTGTAGTCACATGAGCAAAAAAACTCAATATGAAAAATTTCTGTCGGACAATCCCAAGGGATCAGAAGAGATACCCGAGCGCAGGGAGTTTCCCCTTAATTTAGACGTTTCTCCATGCCAAAACTTTTATCAGCATGTATGTTCAAAGGCTCAGCAAGGTTTTAAGCTGCGTGAGGATCGCAATCGGCATATGTTCGCTTTTAATGATTCAAGCGAAAGAATATTAAAAGAGAAGATGAATTTTTTTGATGACATGGCTAAGGGACATCGAAAATTATCAACCCGTGGTTCTCAGTTAAAACCTTTTTATCGGTCTTGTATGAATACTGAGGCTAGGAAAAAGGAAGAGCTTAAGATTGTTGGAGAAACTTTAAAAGAACTTACAAAGTTTAAAACACGCTCCAATTTTCAGAATTGGTTTATGGAGCGTACAATTGAAGGCAAGCCCTCTCTGCTCTATTTTAGCGAAGGGGGAAATATCAAAGAGCCCTTGCGTAAAGACTTATTTTTAGTTGCAAGTTGGAGCCTCCCCACTCTCCCTGAACGGTCTTATTATGAAAACAATCTTGTTCGTAAGGATTTCGGTGTTCTGCTGGCAAGCTTTTTTAATATTTTAAATCTTGATCAGCCAGATTTGAGAGCTGAGTGGGTTTTAAATTTCGAAGAAGGGCACATGAAGAGTTATCCTCTGCCGAGAGAAAGCCGTGATTTGAGAAATCAAGATAATGAAGTGGAGAGGGGGATTCTTATAAAAAATTATCCTAATTTGCAATTGAAAAAACTATTCTCTAGAATGCCGGCTCATACAAAAATCAGAATGTTTACTCCCGATAATTTTGAATATTTGAACAACTACTTACAAACGGCTCCTTTAGATCATTTGTTGAGTTTAGCTGTTTACGTTTCTTTATCTAAAGTAATGGATGAAGCTTATCCTCAATTTTTTAAAGAAAAATTTCTCTTTGCCCAAAAGCACTTGGGAGGACCAGAAAAGCGTCCAGCTCTACATGAAAGATGCACTCAAACTACCATGGAGTACTTTACAAAAGAAGTAGATGCCGAGCTTGTCGATATTCTGTTTCCCAACTTTCGGGAGGAGTCTTTTGTTAAACTCTTAAAGAAAGTCAAGTCTTCTATAGTTGAGGGCTTAACTGAAAACACCTGGTTGAGTGAAGAGGGTAAGCGTTTAGCCATCGACAAAATTAATAAGGCTCGATTTCAAGTTGTTAAACCCCGAAATGAATCAGAGTGGAATTTTAATCCAACTCTAGATTATTCAGGAGAGGAATATATTCAAAACATCCAAAAGCTAAATAGAGCTCTCAGGAAAAAGCTTCTAGCAGAGTTGAATCAAAAGAGAAATCCTAACTTGTGGCATATGGGGCCACTAACTGTAAATGCTTATTACAGTGCTGCTGACAATAAATTTGTTATGCCAATAGGTATTTTGCAATATCCTTTTTACTCGCCAGATTTGCCAGATCATGTAAATCTGGGATCGGTCGGAGCTGTTGTTGGACATGAGTTGGGGCATGGAATAGATGATCAGGGGTCAAAATATGATGCTCAGGGCCGCCTAAGGAAGTGGATGGGGGATGAGGATCTAAAAAATTTTAAATCTAGAAGTCAAATATTGGTTGAACAATTTAATCAGGCGGGCTTCGACGGGCAACTCACTCTAGGTGAGAATATTGGTGATTTTGTAGGTTTAAGCTTTGCTTACCGTGCTGCATTTCCTAAGGAGTTTGGTAGCCAAAAAGCAAAACAAGATTTTTTTATCCAGTACGGTCGCACTTGGTGTGGGGTTATGAGGCCTAAAGAGATTGAAAGGCAAATCAAGGTGGGGCCTCACTCAATTATTTATGCTCGTGTGAATGAGCAGGTTAAGCAGCACCTTGCTTTTGAGAAAGCCTTTCAATGTAGCCGTAAAGATCCAATGACGTTGCCTCATGAAAAAAGAGCCCACATCTGGTAAGATTTTTTAGAATATTGTATTTATTTATGGATTAGTACAATACATTTATTCAACGGATATATAGTTACGTAGTGGGGGCTGACTTTGGGAATTTTAGCAAAACAAGTAGACACATTCTCTTCGTCCGTCATTCCATCACGACCAATTCTTAATTCTTTTTTAGATACGTGGGGAGTGGGGGGATTAAGCTTACTATTTTTTTGTGGGTTCCATTTTTTTGTGTCCGAACAAGCACCGACTCATAAATTATCGTGGATTATGTATATTCTGAGTTTTTTGTTTAACTGGCCCCATTTTATGGCCTCGTATCAATTGTTGTATTGGGATCAAAGAAAAGAACTGCTTAAGAAACCCTCATTAATTTGGGCGAGTTTAGTTGCTCCACTTTTATTGCTGGGGACTTTTGCTTATGGATTTTTGTGGGGCGGCCCTCAGGTTTTTAGTTTTATAGTACAGTTCATGTACATTGCTGTGGGTTGGCACTACGTAAAGCAGGTGTTTGGAATGATGGTTGTACCCTCAATACGAGAAGGTTTTTATTTTTCAAAGTTAGAAAGGTGGACAGCACTTGCTAATCTTTATTCAGTTTGGGCTTTGAGTTTTGCCTACGGACAGTACCAGGCTCGCGAAGCTGACTTTTATGGAGTTAGATATGCACTATATGGAGTTTCAGATTTTATAATGAGCACTATTTACTCATTTGTAGTTATAACTTTAGTTGGTTTCTTAACCTTGATGATCAGAAGGTGGTTAAAGGAAGGCAAAACATTTCACCACCTTGGGTGGCTAGCTTTTTTATCGCTTTATGCCTGGTACATTCCACTAGCTCAACATCCTCACTTTTTTTACATGATTCCCTTTTTTCATTCTCTACAGTACTTGATATTCGTTATTGCTCTTAAAAAAAACCAATGGGGTCAGTGTCAAGCTGTAGAATCTGAACACGAGAATCGAAAATGGTGGTTAAAAAGAGCGACTATGTATTTTGGAGCCGCTTTACTTTTGGGTGTGCTTAGCTTTTTGTGGTTGCCAGAATTTTTAGATAGTATTTATAGAGAATGGTCTCCAACAAAATCTGAAATTCTTGGAGGTACAATTTTTATGGCGAGCTTTCACTTATTTATAAACATCCATCATTATTTTATTGATAATGTCATTTGGAAACGTGGAAATCCACAAATGAAGTATCTGGCTTAATTTTTATTTTTTATCAATAGAAATTGCAAACTTAGCTATTCCTGCAGATTTGACGATATCAATAACACTAATAACTCGACCATGGGGAACATCTTTGTCTGCAGAAATGATAGCTTGAACTTGGGGGTTCTCGGCTAAGCTTGTTTTAGCAAAGGCAGACAGGGCTTCATCGTTAGTGGGCTTTCCATTTAAAAGGGTTTCACCACTAGCTCCAATGGCAATATTGAGTTGGGAGGGAGCCGTGTCGCTGCCGCTTGCAGCTTTAGGTAAGTTGATATTAATGCTGGGTTTAATGATAAATGGCGTTGTCACCATAAATATAATAAGAACCACAAGAATAATATCAACAAAAGGAACAATATTAATTTCGGCTATGGGTGCGTCGTCGTCACCACCAATTTTTGCAGCCATGTTAGTTGACCTTTTTGGTTTTTGCCAAGGCTATACAAACATCCCTTACGCTTTCAAGACTTTGCATAATACTTTTTACCTGGCGTTGAAAATAGTTGTAAGCAATTACTGCGGGAATGGCTACCAAAAGGCCAACCCCTGTTGCTACCAGGGCCTTTGAGATACCGAGCATAACAGCTGAGGCATCACCCTGACTGGTGGCAAGTTCTCTGAATGCATCCATGATACCAAAGACGGTACCTAATAGTCCTATGAAGGGGGCATTGGAGCCAACTGTAGCTAAAAAGTTAAGATACTTATCAAATCGAGGTCGTTCTGTGAGAGCATAGGAATTAAAAATTTCTTCTAAGCCGTTGGCACCATTCTCCTTGGCGTGTCTCAAGCCATAGGAGAGGGCTCTGCCTTCAAATGTGTCTCGGTTGCGACTTAAGTCTTCAATTTCTCCAAGGTTGTTGCTCTGGAGAGCTTCTTGAATAATTAAAGTGGCTTTTTTGCTGTCTGCTTTAATCCTTGCTAGCGTAAAGAATCGCTCAAAGATAAAAGCCACGCTGAAAATACTCAAAATAATAAGTAGCCATAAAGTTAACTCGTGTCCAAGGTGGGCGATTCCATAAAACTGATCAGTAAACATTCTTTATTCCTTTGTCTAACTTGCGTCGTTAGCCTTGTGTCGTTAGCGTTTATCTAGAAAATGTAATTATCTCTGGTCTTGAATTGAATGGTCAAGGTATGATGGGAACATGAATTGTCATCGAGCGTTATTATTTATCCTTTGGTTTTCATTACTTGGTTGTCAGTGGGGGGGCAAGAGTCAGCCCTCCATTCTAATTATTGCTGTGGAGTCTCTCAATTTTGAGAAAGTGAATTGTCATCAGAGTCAGCACGGTTTGCAAGGATTTCAAACTTTGTGCGATGAGGCCATTCGCTTCACTCACCACTACACTTCATCAACTATGAGTCAGGCGGCATTGGCTTCTTTGTTGACCGCTCGTTATCCGATTGAACATGGGGTTTGGCACAATGGAAAACAGTACCTATCAAGTAAATTTGAAACTGTTGCAGAGGTAGCTGTAAGGTCGGGGTATCGGACTTCATTTTTTTCTGGCGGCCCTCCTATTTTTAAAAAGTCGGGGCTTGGACAGGGGTTTGAGAAGTTTGACGACTATATTCAAGTTAAACTTAATGCTTTTTATCGACCAGTAATGGTGAACTTCCAACGGTTTTACAAGTGGATGACAACAGAGGTGGGAAATCAACCCTTCTTTTCAGTAATTTATGTTCCAGACCTACAGTTCGCCTCAGAAACAACTCAGACGGATGCCGGGGTTGTACGGCCTCGGGAGTACATGAGTCAAATCCATGAGCTAGGGGAGTCTCTTGAGACTCTAATCAAGTTAATGAAAGATTATCGGGTTTGGCATAATACCCATGTTTTCTTAGTGGGACTTAATGGCTATTCTTTAGAGATCCGCCCCAATGAAATGGATCCCAGCAATCTTTATTCTGAAGTTGTTCAAACGCCACTATTTATTAAGCCGTCTCAAAAGTTAAGAGATCAGGGAATCAATTGGAAGATAGATAGGAATGTTAGCATTGTTGATCTAGGGGCAACCTTGTATGAGCTACTGGGTGCTGAGGTAGAAAGTCCGCAAAATAGGGATCTAGAGGTCACTTCTTTGATTTCAGTCATGGACCGCCCTGATGTGAATTGGAATAGTCAAAGGTATATACTAATAGAGTCGGCCTTTTCGCAGTGGCGAAGGTTGGCAGGCAGCCGCTTTTCTATTAGGAGTGGATATTATTCACTTATCTACGATAATGATGTTAAATTGTTTAACACACTAATTGACAGAAATGAAATCAATCCTATTTCGCAAAAAGATGTTTTATGGAAGTCTATTTTTCATCCCATAGAGAAGTATTTGAGAGAAAAGGGTGTGAGTCGATGGGGGGGGCCAGATCCAATTTTTATTAATAAAGTAAAGTTAGCAAATTTAATATGGGGATTGCAGAAAAAAGACGAGCGGATTGTCACTCAAGAACTTGAGTACCTTCTAAAGAAAAATCAATATGATTCTGAGTTAGTGAGCTGGAAAGCTGAACTGGCCATTAATAAACAAGACTGGAACTTGTTACTGAATGCAGGCAAGCAGGCAAGAAATAAATATTGGATTTATCTAGCAAAGAAAAAATTAGGACAACCAGTAAGTTTACCTAATCGGGGCTGTTATCAGTTCTTTGCAAAATCACCTAAAGATAATAGTAGCTATAGGCAGTGTGAGGATAAGCTTTTTTTACAGCTTATTGCCTTTAAGTACACAACAAATCAGGAGAAAAAGACTCAAATTTTTGAGAGATTTATTAGAGATTATTACAATTATAGACTTGTAAAGAAGGCGCATATAGAAAATTTAAAAGCGGCGCTAAGGTGGGACATCAACACAGATTTTCAGATGGGGCCAAATTTGACGGAAGTCTATTTAAGTCTGAGCAAGAATAAGGCCTTAGCAGAGAAAATCGAAAAGAGATTGTTAAAACTCTAAGATAGCCAGCCAGAAAGGATTGGCAGTATTCTCTTTAGCAATGCTGCGAGTGAGGTCTACCATTGTAAAATCTGTATTTTTTAAATTAAAAAAAGTTTCTGGAGCAAATGTTCGGCTTAAAAAAATAAGTCGATCCCTTTGTTGAGGAATAAAGGTGTGTACGGCAATATCAATATTTTTTTCCAGACCAATAAGTTTACTTGGTAAGGGTGAAGCCAGATCTTGGTTATGACTAATGTTCATAGATAGATCTAAGCTACAAGCTAGAGGTTGTACAGCAAATCCTTTTCGATGCAAGTATAAGCTGGGTTGTCCGACTTGTATGAGATGCACCTCATTTCCGACTTTGGTAACGGCAATAACTTCACAAGCACTGGAGTACTCATCGAAGTTCTCTTCTTGAAAAACCTTTTCATTTGCCAGTAAGACTGATGTGCGAAGTAAATTGGCTTCCTTGCTTAGAGAAAAAATAAACTCATATGGAGATGTGGCCTCCAAGTCTTCGATTGAAGACAGGTAAAAGTCGTGAATAAGTTCTGTAGTTTTTTCAGCTGCATTTTTTTGTCCCCAAGGCGTCGCAATAACTAAAATGGATTTTTCTAGATCCTGAGAGATTACAGGTTGGGGTCTAAATAGTTTGCTACTGTAACTTCTAAAGTCAAAGTTTTTCACTAGATACCTATTCCATATTTTTTAAGCTTACTTTTCGATTTAATGTAAAATTCATCAGTCTCAATATCAAGCTCTAGAATTTTTTTCCACTTTTCTTTAGCTGCATCGACATTGCCCAATGACTCCTCGAGAATTGCATCTTGGTAGATGGTTTTCATTTCTTTTCTTAGCTCTGAAACAATAAGTTTTCTATAAGATTTTACTTCAGAATTTTTTGGATCTTCTTCTAAGGCTTTGTCGCAGGAAATAACTGACTCTTTAAAGCGGCGTTCATTGTAAAACTTTTTACACTCATCAAAGTTAACCTGCACCTTTTCGGAAAGCTTTTGTTTTGCTACGGCTAGATCCCGACTGGCAATACTTCTGTAACCATTTGGATCAGGATAAGAGCTTCCTATAAATTCAGAATACTTATCCATAGCTTTTCGAAATCTTTGTTTTTCAAATTCTTGTTTAGCTTCAAGAAATAGGCTCTCTCCCTTTTTTATTTGAGCTAATCTCCGACTTCGTCGGGAGGCTTCGTCACGCTCTTGTTGTTCACGAATTGCGACTGTATTTTGGTAGTCTATAATTGCAGGGTGATCAGGAAACATTGAAATGGCTGGCGTAATACACTCATTTGCTTCATTAGTATTTTTGAAGTTTGGTAGCTGGTGACGACAGTCTTCAACTATAGCCTTAATTCTCTGCTCCATGAGAATCTGTTCTTTTCGTTTTCTTTCGATTTCACTATTTTCCTTTTCTAGAGCCAGGGTTTGTTCACAAAGCCCAGCGATTTCTTTTGAGTTCATGTAGAAGGGTAGAATTTTGTGTAATTTTTCAAACTCCTTTGCGCAGTTAGCGTATTTCTTCTGATTAAAATGATTTTTCCCAAGTTTAAAAGCATCCATCACAATAGATTTTTCTTCAGGAGTTAACTTTTCAAAGGTTATAGTATTTGCCGAGGCCTGGTCAGCCTTTCCAGTTTCTGCAGGGGGATCGGCGTCGAATATTAAAAATCCAATAAGAATAACTATTGCAGCTATAAGCGCTAAGCGAATCTTCAGCTTTTTATCTGCGGGTTCACTAATTATTTGTCTTTGATTTTTATCAACCCTTACTACCCGAGCACCAGCCTCAATTGGTGGGGGTGGCATTAGATCTAAACTTGACTGTTGCAAGATAGGCACAGTGCTGAGTTTTTTCTCGAACTGTTCGTCTTTAATTTGGAAGCTAAACATAAATCCCGAGATAGATATCTTATCACCACTTTCTATGGAGATAGGTTGATTTTTGCTTACCTCCTTATTATTCAATTTTGTTCCGTTCGCACTGCCTAGATCCACAATAAAAAAATGATTTTTTTCTTTCGTAATTTCAAAGTGTCTTCGGCTTAGTAAACTGTTGGGGATGCTGACTTCGCAGTTTTCACCGCGCCCCACAACGCAACTGCCCTGGGAGAACTTGTATCCCTTTTTCTTACCATTGGAGTCTCTCCACTTAATAATTCCAACAATGTTATCGAAAACCCCGGAGGATGTAATTTCATCTGAAAAGCTCTGAATGGCAATTTCTTGTGCTGTCTTTTGAGGCAATTGAGTATTCACTTTTCTTGTATCAGCTTGAACTAAACTTTTAGACACCTTATCTTCGGGAGATGTTCCATGGTTAAAATCAGAATCTGGCAGATCCAAAGGATTGGCTTTAGTGTTTTGAGGTAAGTCAGATGTGACGGTTTGTTTTGTGAACTCCTTTGTTTCCGAAACAAACTGAATGTCATAGGGAGGTATTTTAAAACTTAGACTGACATCAAGTAACATTTCGTCAATTAACTGGCCTTCATAAAGTACATTTCCGAATTGCGAAAGAACACTTAACAGCCAGTGCTCCCCTTCGCGATGTATTTTTACATGTTGCCTCGAAATGCCACTGATGCTATCAAGCCTGACATCGGCGGATTTATCTCTACCAATTATGTAAGTTTTGTTGGCTTCAAGAGAAACCTCAGAAACAATTTTGCCGTGTAAGTAGGTAATCAGCTTAGCCATTAAAACCTACCTCTCAAGCGTGTTTCACAGTACTTTCTTTTTGAGTCAGCTTCTAAATAGACCTTGCTTGATCGGTCTTTTACCATATACATAACATTTTTGAATGAGGTAATGCAGGCTGAATACTGTCCATTATCGGCAAACTTATTACCGGATATCATATGATACTGGATGAGTTCTTGAAATCTTTTTTGAGCTAGTCCTCTGTAGGTTTTACATAAATCATGCTTAGGAAAAATTGTCAGACAAGCCTGGAATGAAGAGATAGCTCTTTCAAACTTTCCTTTTTTGAAGTCTCTAAACCCAATTATATAGTGAGAGTGGGCCTCTTCATACTGGTCAGATTCAACTCCTTTATCCTTGCGGAGCTTAATTTCAGCCTCCCTGAGTTTATTTAATGTGTCGATTTCATTTTCGATATCTTGATCAGTTCGGATCCCCTTTTTGGGTAGGGGAGACGAATCTTCCTCAGTTAAAGCAAAAATGACTATCACAAATAGAGCCACAATAAGAATCAGTCTGAGATTATTTTTTTTAGGCTGATGGAATGTGATGGGTTTATTGGGCATTTGTTGTGGGCGAGTTGGACCAAGGCCTTTATTCTCGTTGCTATCAGAATAAAATAAGGCTGGAGGAGCAGAGGCTCCATCTTTTATCAACATGGATATTTGGAATAAAATTTTTGTCGATCCAATCATAATTTTTGAGTTGTGATTTAAAAATAGAGTCGCCCCTTCTTTGCCATCTACATTAATAAGATTCTTTGGGTTAAGAGACTTAATAATGATTCCTGTACTCGATATATTTATTTCAGCATGTTGGCGGCTACATTTAGCATCTCTAGCCAATACGATGTCATTTGTGGAGGCTCGTCCAATTGAAATTGTTGTCGACATGAGCTTGAATATCTCCCCCTTATCGGGGCCAGAGACTATTGTCATGGTGTACTCGACTTGACTTTGAAGGGCGAGTTGGCTCACGTTGCCCCCCCTTCTGCTGGTAAGATCACAAAGAGGATATAGGCAATATTTTTATTTCCATTAATAGCCTGAGCTACAATTTCATGTTTGGTTCCACTAAACTCTAACTCATTAGTTGCCATTTGTTCAGGGTTTTGTATGACTCGCTCAATGAGATCTTCAAGGCTCAGTTTTAGAGATTGATCATTTATCGAGCTGACGCTTCCGTAAAGTAGGTCCCGGTTTTGAATGCCAACTTTTTCTTCAAAGCTTTCATTTAGAGCAGATATGATTTTATCATCCGCGGAGATAGCCATAGCCGGAAAACCAATGAGCTGAATAAGATTACTCATTTCTTGACTTCGGTCGGCTTCAAAAATTTCTTCGGAGGAGGGTCCAACTCCATGAATCCGACTCAATGCGCTCCCTATATTCGATACGAGTTCTTGAGCAGCTGGAAATTGGTATGAGAGTTGAATTTGTTGTCCACCTTCCTTTAAAGCTAAATCTAATTGTTTATTTAGAATGGAATAAGGGTACTCTACAAGTTTGTACAAAAAGTAGAAGAGTATAGTGCCTACAATTAGAGCGATTATAAAAGTTTGGATAAAGAGACTTAGAGTTTGTCCATCATCTACGGCTAGCGTACCCATGTCGTAGACAACAACAGCGTAGGCCATTACGGACTGAGAGCCTGTTTGAGGGTTGTAGTATTCAATTGGAACAAGTGCACCAATCGTACTGCTATCAATCTGGGTTACACTTTCACGCCCCTCTTTTCTTGCCGAATGGACAAATTTATCAGCAGGATATTTACCACTCAAACTTGCTGGTGCAATAATAAGGTTGTCCACATTAGAGAAAATATAAGACTTCGCGACTCCAGGTTCACGATTGGCTAACTCAGTAGAAACATTAGCCTCTCGTCCATTCATCAATTCCACTTGATTCATTTTGGCTAAAGTTCTTGCGATAGTGAGCGCTCGGCGTTGGCTTTCTTTTTCTATACTTGTTTTGAGAATATTCATCAAAGGAATTGAAGATAGACTGGTTACAAATACAATGAAAAGTCCCATGAAGATAAGAAGGACCCAACGAAATTCCGTCCACTCTGCAAGTTTGTATATTCCAGGGAGAACAACCTCATCCAAGTAATTTTGAGCAAGATTTAAGAACCCCTGCAGGCCTTTCGGAATTCGCTGAGGACTTTCTGAATGCTGTGGACTTGCCGAGGAATCTCTAACCTCATCAGGTTGGTGGTATTCGCCAGGTTGGTAGGGGGTATTTAACTCTGGATTTTGTTTCATGGCTACATTGCCAAACACCCCGACAGGGTTAAAAGACGGTGCTTTAAATCCTGCATTGACATCAGATACGTTTAAAACTTCTGCCATGATATCATAGCAGCTTATTTTGTCTGCGTGTGACAGTTTATGAGTCTTGACTTTTAACCCGTTTACAAAAGTGCCGTTACTGGAGTTAAGATCTTCAACTTGTACTCCGGTTTCAGACATATGGATTATGCAGTGTTGTTTAGAAACTCCAGGATGTATAATGGGGATGTCACATTGATTGTTTCTACCAACAAGATTTTTTCCAGGTTTTAAGTTGAGCATTTGGCCGGTGAGTGGCCCATTTAAAAATCTAATTACCCACATAGAGTTGATCTCCTTTGTGAATAGTTAGTTTTTTTAAAGTGTTCTCTGGTAATTCAAATACGGAGTCGGACCCCCAAGACCCTAAAAACAAATGTTTCCAGGGGCGGGCACTTTCAAATACTTTTTTAACGACAAGATCTTTATCAACAAAAATGAGATCAATTGAAAATCTCATAAAAAATGTATGGATGTGACTACAGCGCTTTATCCATAAAGCATTGCTTTCAGGAAGTTGTTTTTTTCCCATTAAACCAATGGCTCTTGCAAAAAAATTTTCGGCAATTTTAACATTGCTGCTGATAAGTTTTTTTTCTTGAGATAAGAGGTACAGTTTCTGATTTTCCATTACTGACCTCCATAAAAAAATTGCAATACCACAGGGGCAAAAACAATTAGAAAAACTGCGGGTAAAATAAATATCATCATGGGAATAAGTATGAGCTGAGAGGCCTTGGCTCCTGCTTTTTCGGCTCTAATAAAGCGTTCAAGTCTCATTTGTATCGATTGATCTTTTAAGACTTGTGAAATACTAGCTCCGGTGTAGTCAGCATCAATCACAACAGAGGTGAAACTTGTCACCTCTGGTATATCGAGTCTTTCAGCTAGTTTTCTTAGGGCTTCGGCTCTTGCGCTCCCTAGTTTAATATCTTTGAGCACAATGGAGAGCTCATTAGCAAGGACAGTGTCATCAGCTTTGTCTACAATTCGCTGAATGGCATTAACAAAATCAAGTCCCGCCTCAGTGGATAGGGCCATCAGGTCAATAAAGAAAGGAAGCTCTTTGATGACAGAAATGTAGCGTTGATTCTTGGATGAGCGACAGTGAATATGTGGGAAGTAGGCTCCAAAAATAGAGAAGGCTGGGAATATCCAATAGGAGTATCCTAGTTGTAGGGCAAAATTGAGAACGGTTAACATAAAGGGAAACATAATTCCCCACAAGATTTGCAGTCCAATAAACTCATCTACATTGAGCTCACTGGCGAGACCGCCGGTGAGAATTTTCTTTTCAATTTTTTTTCTGTAGGCAGGGGCTCTAACTTTAAGAGCATGTTGCAGCGTAAAATTGTGCACAAGTGGGCGAGAGAAATTAATAAACCCTGACTTTGAAGAGCTGGGCTCATCTCCAGACGCCCAAGCCAATGCGTCGGCATTAGCATCGTTTTTTAGGATGGCAGTTACAAAGAGATAAACACTGAGCGCCGCTAGTGCTAAACCGCCAATTAAAATAAGAAAGTCTGTGCTTAACATTTACCCTCTTTTTGTGTTCTAACAGTGGCATGTACGAATTGATTTTAGTTTCACAATCGCCCCGAAGGAGTGAATTGTTAGCAAAAACTCCCTACAGCTTCCGTACCGACACAGTAAAAGTATCGGAAATTATTGATGAAAACCTAAATATAGACGATGCCATAATGAACGTGGCTAAGACCAAGGCAGGAGCCTTTGCTAAAAAACATAACCATCTAGAATCACAAAGAATTTTAGTTCTTTGTGCCGATACTCTTGTCGTTTATCAAGACCAAGTTCTAGGAAAACCTGAGGATAAAAACCAAGCTTTCACATTTTTAAGACAACTTTCTGGAAAAACGCATAGCGTTAAAACAGGGCTTTGTGTTTATAATTTTTATGACAAAAGTTTTGCTTGTGATTTGGCCACCACGGAAATCAGTTTCAGAGTCTTAACGGATGAGGAAATTGAAGACTATGTAAACTCTGGGGAGCCTATGGATAAAGCTGGTGCATACGGGATTCAAGGAGAGGCACAAAAATTTGTCGTTAGCCAAAATGGAGATTTTGACAATGTTGTGGGTTTGCCTCTTTTTTTGTTCGAAAAAATGGTGAAAGAAAATGGTTGGAAAATCTTTACAAAATAATTTTGATTTTATTGGTGAAAATATCAAGACAGCACTGAGTCGATCTGGTCGCGGTGAGCAAAGAGTCCAACTTGTTGCTGTCACAAAAAAACAAAGTGTTGAGACTATACAGGATTGTTTGAAGATAGGGCTGTTGGATTTTGGCGAGAATTACTTGCAAGAGGCTCTTTCAAAGCAGTTGTCATTTAAACAACCTTTTCTGAGGTGGCACTATATTGGAAGTGTACAATCCAAAAAAGTTAAGATGATGCTCGGCAAATTCTACTTATGGCATGGGGTGGATCGCATGAGTGTTCTCGAGGAATTAAATAAGAGAACTCCGTCATTCGCACAGAAGGTTTTACTACAGGTGAATATTGCCAATGAAGAAACAAAATCAGGAATCTTATCCCAAGATCTATTGGACTTTATTAAGGTTGCATCAAGTTTAAAGGGGTTTACTATTCAGGGATTGATGACCATGCCTCCATTAGCAAAGAGCGAAAAACAAGCTCGACGGTACTTTGCAGATATGAGAGAGCTTTTGGAAAAATGCAAAAAAGTTGTGAATGCTGAGGTTCACCCTATGAATGAGCTTTCCATGGGGACTAGTCAGGACTATACTTTAGCTGTAGAGGAGGGGGCAACAATTGTGCGATTGGGAGAGGCTCTCTTGGGCCCTAGGGAGTTAGGATTATGAGTGTGAATATACTTTCGAGATCTAAAGTGGGATTTGTTGGGGCCGGCAATATGTCTCAATCAATTATAAGTTCAATTTTGCAATCAAAAGCTCTGAGAGAGAATCAAATTTTTTTATCGAATCGATCTGAAAAAAAATTAGAGAGAGTGGTGGCTGAACTTGGTGTCCAGCCCGTAAAAAGTAATGAGGAGCTGATAGAAAAGTGTGACATAATAATTCTTGCGGTAAAACCACAAGATTTGGCGGATGCTATTGAACCCATAGCTAATGCTTTTATGCCAGGAAGCATTGTTATGAGTTTGGCAGCAGGTGTTCCCTTGCGGGCCCTGAAGAAGCTTGTTCCTCAAGTTGAAAATTGGGTAAGAGTCATGCCAAACACTCCAGTGGCAATAGATAAGGGAGTTATTGGTTACTGCCAACAAAGTCCAGATGCCTATGTTGCCAGTATTGTAGAGAGTTTGTTCTCCCCAATGGGAATTGTGGAAAGGGTGGAAGAGGGCGAAATGTTTGAGGCTCTTATGGTGGCAACTTCAAGTGGCGTGGGCTTTGTGTTGGAGCTAATGCTGTATTGGCAGGAATGGCTTGAAGAGCACAACTATTCACCAGACAAAGCGCGAGAGCTAACTGTACAAACCTTTTTGGGAGCTTCCCTGCTGGCATCGGAAAGGCTTAATACTAGTCTTGGAGAATTGCAAAATAAAGTAGCCTCGAAAAAGGGAGTAACAGCTTCTGGTCTAGAGTCTATGCGAGAGTTAGAAATAGAGAGAGCTATCCGCTACAGTTTTGAGAAAGCTGTTTTGAGAGATCGAGAACTGGCCAAAGGTAAGGTCTGATAGGCTTAAGAACCGATAAAATATAGAGCTTTCTTTTGACTGGGTTTATTTGCTTTAGTCTTGAAATACTTTAAGGGAAACTCTATTCTGTTAACAAGGGTCTCAAAGTTTCTAATTGAGAAAAATGAACGGATTTCCATTGGGAGGAAAAATATGAAAATCGCACCTATTGATATTGCGCACAAAGCATTCTCACGCAAAATGATGGGTTACGATCCTGATGAAGTCACTGATTTTCTCAGGAGTATTGCGGAGGAGATGGAGCAGATAATTCGGGAAAGAAACGATATGAGAGAAGCTCTTCGAGAGAAAGAAATGACTATCATGGAGTACAAAGAGCGAGATGAACTCTTAAGGAGCACAATCACGACCGCAACAAAAATGAGTGATAAAATTCAATCTGATGCAGAAAGAGAAGCCAAATTGATTATTAGTGATGCGCAACAAAAGGCTGAAATGATTGTGCGCGACTCTCGAGACTCTTTGCAAAGAACTTTCCAAGAAATTTCAGACCTCAAAAAGGTTCGTATGCAGTTTGAGAATAATATTCGAGCGGTTGTACAGTCCCACTTAGCCATGTTGGATCAAGGTCACAAAGTTATGCCGAACCCTCCTGAGTTTCAGGCCCCCGAACTGAGCTTTTCAGATGAGAGACAGGTTATCGAGCGCAATCTTGACCAAGCGCTTCGTTCTCGTTAAAGGTTTAATTGTACCAACTCCCCCAATAATTGTCTAAAATTCTGTGCATGCACCTCACGCGCAGTTCCGCAGTCTCAAGACTGCGGCTGTTTGAGCATGAGGTGCATGCACAGAATTTTAGACAATTATTGGGGGAGTTGGTATTATTGCTGCCGTTCAAGCTGGCGTTCAGTTTCATTTAGCAGTCTATTCTCGTTGAGTTTTTTAATTCTATGTTGACGCTGCCTTCTTTTGTCAAAAAGGGTTTCGTCAAACTTGTCATCTTCGACTTCAAATTGTCTCATGGTTTTTTTTGTGGTGCGTTCTATATAGGATCGACTCTTGGGGGTGTTGTTAGTCATATCTAACTTTATATCCATAACTAATGTAAAGACTTTATCTACGCCACTTTCTCTGCCATTGATGGCTTGAGTGTAAGCCAAGCGAGTATTTATGTATTTGCTAATGTCAAAGCTGACCCATGCGCTAGCCGAAATTTGTTGAGGGTTAACAGAGTAGTAGGTTAGGCTTCCTGCGTTTACCCGATTTGTCACTCGAGTTCTTTGTGTTGCATCATTAGTGTATTTGTCATCAGTTAAACTTTCTATACCAGAGGCTTCCCCTCCTAAATAAAAACCGTTGAAATCAAATTCGGCACCGAGTCTCCAAGGCAGCGTATGGGATCGGCCTTCGTCGCGATAATTGTAGGCGGCAAAGGCATAAATGTAAGCGATGTTTAAATCCCAAACGGCCCAACTGCCTAAATGAGCCTGTAAAGCCCCCTCGCCGGTTAAGACATCGTCTGTAGCTTGATCAACGCGATTAAAGGGAATGACAACTGCCGCTTCTGGAATAATTTCAAATGGCTGATTGCTTAGTTGGTACAAAAGTTTTCCGTGGAACTCAGTTAATTGCAAGTTTGTTCGTTCTTCTAGAGCGTCCGAGCTTTGGCTGCGAGCAAACTCTAGTCCGAGATCAAAAGCCAAATCTGTCGCAAAAGTATAGAGGGCTGAGGTTTTTAAGCCCCACCGTTGATAGGAGTTGTTATTTGGAAGATCTTCAATTCCACCTCCTTCTCGGTCAAAGTTGGCATTTGTTGACAGATAGTTAACCTCTGTTCTCAGAGTTAGATGTTTCTGTGAAAGATTAGGGGGAGTGGCGAGGGCTCGAATAGATAAAAAACTGAGTAAAATAGAAAATAAAAAAATGACTAGGAGTTTTGGAAAAATCGATTTAAACAATAAATCATACATATTAAGTGAGTGTAATTTATGAAGAATCAGAAGTCAGCCCTGTTAATAATATTTATAACTGTTTTTATGGATTTGGTAGGCTTTGGTATTATTATCCCTCTGAGTCCCTATCTTGCAAAAAACTTTGGAGCCGATGCCTTGCAAGTCGGGTTGTTGATGACAATATACTCACTGATGCAATTTCTTTTTGCTCCAGTTTGGGGACGTCTTAGCGATAGAATGGGTCGACGCCCTATAATTTTAATTAGTCTATTGGGGGCTTCCTTATCGCATCTTTTATTTGCCTTTGGAGAGACACTTTCTTTTCTTTTTATTGCAAGAGGTTTGGCAGGATTATTTGGGGGAAATATTTCTACGGCAATGGCTTACATTGCTGATGTTACGGAGGCAAAGGATCGCTCTAAGGGAATGGCTCTTATAGGTGTGGCTTTTGGACTAGGTTTTGTTTTGGGGCCTGTAGTAGGGGGCTTAGCGGCAACATGGGGTCTTAAGATGGGCGTATTGCCGCCATTTGGAGAAAGTTTTCCCGCTTTGGTGGCCTCTGGGATTTGCTTTTTTAACTTTGGATTTGCCATATTTAGTCTAAATGAATCGCTCCCGGAGTATTTGCGTGGGGTAGCTACAAAGAGAAAACCTAGGCTGCAAATGATTATAGAGTACTTCCAGCGTCGAACTTTGAATGCTGTTTTGTTTACTCACTTTATTTTTATTCTAGCCATGGCAAATATGGAGGCTTCGCTGTTTTTATATGTAAGAGACAAATTTTCGTGGTCCATGGCAACGGCAAGCTGGGGATTTGCCTACGTTGGGATAATCATGGTGATAGTCCAGGGGGGGGTTGTCAGACGAATAGTGCCTAAGTACGGGGAAATTAAAGTTTTGTTGTTGGGTTTATTTTTAGCAAGTTTGGGTATGCTGGGTATAGGGGGAAGTGAGAGTATAACTCATTTAGCAGTGGCTGTGACCTTGATGGCAATTGGATCTAGTTTGGTAAATCCCACGAGTACGGCGTCGATGAGTTTAATGAGTGACTCCACAGAGCAGGGGGCTGTGCTTGGAACTGGCCAGAGTTTAGCTGCCTTGGGCCGAGTTTTGGGGCCAGCTCTAGGGGGATGGGTTTATCGCGATTGGAGCTGGAGTGCTCCATTTCTTGTAGCGGGTATTTTGAGTGCATTGGGTGTTGCGGTTATAGGATTCAACTGTCGAGAGCTTCTTCACAGAAGTCATGAAGTCTAGGGAGGCTTCGAAGGTTTTATGTGAAAGGCCTTCATGTGACATTTTGCAACTTCTACACGGGTGTAGACGGAGTCGACAAGAGTTCAGGCACAAGCCTAGGTGTTTGTTGTAGTGTTTTATTATGATAGAGGTCAGAATGGAGTTAGAGAGGAAAAACAAAGTATAAAAAGAGATAGTTTTGTGGCCTTAAAATTGCTTTTCATCTTTTTATGAAGACGGTTGTCTATAAAATTATCTGTATGCTATGTTTCTTGTCGGCTATGAAAATGGGTTGGATGTGGGGCGTCTCAAAGATCTTTATTCCAAGTGTTGAATGGAGCGCAAACCAAAGTTCTCTTTTATCTGAGTTAGAGGATATTTGGGAAGTTGAGAGGATTAATAACTCCAAGCCTTGCAGTCTAGTTCCTGGTTCTTTTTGTCGAAGCGAAGAAGACGGAAACGAAATCCAGTAGTCGACTTAGTTTGTCTCACATCGACAGTATTCCAAATTATGCCAATTCCAAGAAATAATTATCTAAAATTTTAGATAATTATTTCTCTGTATATACAGGGATTTGGGGTTTAAACTCAGCATGTCGAAAGGTGGGGAAATCAGGATTATAAAGAAAGGACCATGATAAGGTATGACGACTTGCTTCTGTAGGGCAGGTCTGTACCAACGAGGGGTACCAAAGGTCTTAAAACTCTATTAGAATGGCAATAATTTATTTTAAAAGCTAGATTAAAAGTCTACTAGAGAGAGATCAGTTAAGAATTTTTAGTTGAAAACATGAAGATCAAACATTCATGAAGATTAAACATTAGGAGTAACAGTGAGTTTATCAGATCGTTACAATCCACAGGAAGTTGAGCAGAAAATTTATCAGTGGTGGGAAAAAAGTGGCTATTTTAGAGCTGAGGATGTCTCAACTAAGCCTCCGTTTAGTATTATTCTCCCCCCTCCCAATGTGACGGGATCACTTCATTTGGGACATGCTCTAGATCAGTCTCTTCAAGATTTACTTACAAGATGGAAGAGAATGTCAGGCTACAATGCTCTATGGTTGCCTGGGACGGATCATGCCGGAATAGCGACTCAAAGTGTGGTTGAAAAGAAGTTGGCTCAAGAGAATAAAAACCGAAAAGACATGGGTCGTGATGAATTTTTAAAATCGGTCTGGGAGTGGAAGGAGCAGTACGGGGGCCGTATTGTTGAGCAAATGAAGAGATTAGGTAGCTCCTGCGATTGGGAGAGGCACACATTTACTCTCGACAAAGGCGTATCCAGAGCTGTGAAAAAAGTTTTTGTAGAACTTTACAAAAAAGGATGGATCTACAAGGGAACTCGTTTGATTAATTGGAGTCCTAAGTTGGAGTCGGCACTGTCAGACCTTGAGGTGGAACATCAAGAAGTCAATGGGCACCTCTGGCATATACGCTACCCATTTTCCGATGGAAGTGGTGAAGTCGTGGTGGCTACAACCCGTCCAGAAACCATGTTGGGCGACATGGCTGTAGCTGTTCACCCAGAAGATGAGCGCTATAAGTCGCAACTGGGAAAGTCACTTAGTTTACCTCTTACATCCAGGCTCATTCCTCTTATCGCTGATGAGTACGTTGATAAAGAGTTTGGATCGGGTGCGGTTAAAATTACGCCAGCTCACGACTTCAATGACTATGAAGTTGGAAAACGTCACCAACTCGAGTTTTTAAATATCTTAAATAAGAATGGTACTATCAATGAAGTAGGAGGAAAGTATTCGGGGTTAAAAGTCCAAGAGGCTCGAAAGCAGATTGTTGCAGACTTGGAGTCTCAAGGATTTTTAGTTAAGGTGGAGCCGCACAGACACTCAGTGGGTCATTGCTCGCGCTCTCACTGCGTTGTGGAGCCCTTATTGTCAGATCAATGGTTTGTGAAAACTTCTGAATTGTCTACACCGGCCAGACATGTTGTTGAAAACGGCACGACTGAGTTTATTCCAGAGTCATGGACGAAGACTTATCTACATTGGCTTAGTATTATTGAGGATTGGTGCATTTCTCGTCAACTTTGGTGGGGACACCGCATTCCAGCTTGGAATTGTCAAAACTGTAAGCACCTCATGGTCAGTGAGCAAGATATCAAAACTTGTGAAAAATGTGGTAGCAATGAAGTTCAACAGGAGGAAGATGTTTTAGATACTTGGTTTAGCTCGGCCCTTTGGCCCTTTAGTACAATGGGCTGGCCGGAGGAGACAGAGTCTCTAAAAACCTTTTATCCAACCAGTGTTCTTATTACTGGACATGATATCATCTTTTTTTGGGTAGCAAGAATGATGATGATGGGGTTGGAATTTAAATGTGATGTTCCTTTTCGAAAAGTTTATATCCATGGACTAATTCGAGATGCACAAGGGCAAAAAATGTCAAAATCTCTAAATAACTCTGTTGATCCCTTGGATATAATCAATACCCAGGGAGCTGATGCTTTGAGGTTTACGTTATTGTCTCAGATTGCTTCAGGCAAAGATTTAAAATTTTCTGAGCAGCGTTTAGAAGGCAATAGAAACTTCATGAATAAAATTTGGAATGCTGCTCGCTTTTCTTTAAATGTTTTAGAGAATTTTGATCCTAAAACTACTGAAGTGATAACGGCCTCTAACTTGAGTGATGCCGACAAATGGATTATTAACAAATTGGCCAAGTGTGAACAAGACGTACATGAGGCATTAACTCACTACAGATTTTCTGATGCGGCAAATGCCGTTTACACATTTGCTTGGCATGAGTTCTGCGATTGGTATTTGGAGTTTATTAAACCCATTGTTTACGGAGAAAATACTGAAGAAAAGTTCACAACTCAAAAAGTGTTGGCAGAAACACTTAACCGTTTAATGAGACTGCTCCATCCGTTTATACCGTTTATTACTGAGGAAATATATCAGAAACTACCGATTCGTGGAGAGGCTTTGATAATTGACGAATACCCTACTCCTAAAAACGATCGTGTATGGTTGAGTTTTGGCGAGGAAAAGGCAGCATTTGAAATGGACTTAGTCAGGGAAGTCATTTCGGCTATTCGTAATATTCGAGGAGAGAATCGTATTAAACCTGGCGAAAAGATTGTCGCTAAACTATTAGTTAAAGATGATGAAGGTCAAAAAATATTGGGCAATAACAAAGTCGCCATTTCCACCTTGTCAAAATTAAGTCATTGCGATGTGATTGTGGATGCGGGGTCGCTATCAAAATGTGCTGTAACACCAATCCGAATGGGACAGATAGATGTAGATGTTATAGTTCCTCTTGAAGGTCTGGTAGATTTTGACGAAGAACTCAATAGATTAAAAAAATCTATTGAGAAAACTCAAAAGGAAATCATCATTCTTAGCAAGAGACTAGAGAATAAAAACTTTGTTGCGAATGCCCCCGAAGAGATCGTTGAGCAGGGGCGACAGCAATTGGCAGAACTTAAAGCTAAACTTCAGAGTATGAATTTGAGTGTAACCAGGTTGTCGTAGGCCATTGTGTTACATTAAGCCAATCTCACGAAGTCTTTGCATTAAAAAATCTTGAGAAGATATGTCAGGGTATTTCGCTCCCTGTCCTCTGCAGCTATCTATGCATGATAAAGTCGCTTCAGGGTGAGGGTGTATGAAAAAAGGCATAGAATAGCGATGAGAGTTTTTATCATCTGGATTGATAACCCGATGTGTTGTGGAGGGAATAACCTCATTTGTAATTCTTGCTAACATATCTCCAGCATCTACAATAAGATTGTTGGTGTCGGTTTCCACAGGAAGCCAATGGCCATCTCTATCAAGAAGCTCGAGTCCTGATGCTGATGCCGCTACGAGTATCGTGATGAGGTTAATGTCCTCATGTGCAGCCGCTCGAATGCATCTAGGATCTGTATTTTCAGGAATAGGCGGATAGTGGAGAAGCCGGAGTATAGAGTTTCCGTCTTTTATCATGTTGTCAAAGTAATCTCTTGGAAGATCAAGTGGAAAAGTAAGGGCTTCGAGAATAACTCTTCCCGCTGATTCAAGTTCTCGATAAATTTTTAGAAAGGTGTCTTTAAAATCTGGAACTTCTTTTGGCCACAAGTTTTTGGGGTAAGCACTAAAATATTTATTGCCAGCAGAAAGCTCATTTCCGATGTGCCAGAACTCCTTTAGGTCCATAACCTGCGCGTCTTTTGCATGTTCCTTTCCAAAGGGGGTGTAGCCGCGCTGTCCGCCCCCTTCCTTGCACACATATTTGAGCTTTTCAGACTCAGGTAGAGAAAAGAACTTTTCGCTGAGATGGTAAGCTTTTTTTAATAATTCAGTAGAAATGGGATGGTCTTTTAAGATAATAAAACCAAAATATTTTATCCCTTGGTAAAGATCTTCAATAAATTGAACCTTTTCGTTTTGGCTACCCTCAAGGTAATGGCTAAGCTTAAGTTCAGGAACTTTTTCTAGTTTTTTATCGTTTATCATTGGATTCCCCCTCCAACTCAATTTGTTTTTATGTCAACGCAAATTCATCAATAATCCACTTCTCGCGCGAAAAGCAAGCTCAAAAATGAATTCGCGTGAGGAGATCTATCGATATTCAGATTTTTGAGGACCTGACAACGCTCAGACTATTGGTAAAAAGCCAATCTACTTGCCTGTTGAGTTCGCGATTTAGGCAATTTTGTGAAGCAATATACCCAGTGCCAATTTTAATATTATTTCCATGAAATCTACGGATTTGTGAGTCCGAAACTAGAAAGTAGTGAGAGGCATAACCTGCCCACTTTTGTTTTATAACGAACTCTTGATCTGTTTTATGGTTAAATTCACTAACCAAGACAAAACATTTGGGAGAAAATAACTTGAGACCTTGAAGAATATCTGGAGTCAAGCCAAGGAGGTGGTAATCAAGACATGGTGTAAGAGAGGAGAGCTGGTTGAACAAAATACCTTCTTGTTTAGGTGATAGTGAAGATTTTAACTCTATCATATAGTGGGCTTTCTTTTGAATTTGAGCCATAACTTCCTGAAGAGAGGGGATTTCAGGGATTTCATTTCTCAGCTCAGTAAAATATGTTTTATTTATTATCATATCTGGGCGAGAAAATAAGCGCTCACAATTAGAATCATGGTGCACCACTGGTACGTTGTCATAGGTCCATCTGATGTCAAATTCGATTCCCCAAATATTATCCTCTAGGCATTTTGCAAAACAAGCCAAGGTATTTTCAAGGGTCTGGGATTCTGGTGCCCCTCTGTGAGCGACCCATTTGGGTGTTGATTTAGATATTTTTTGTTGGGGCTTTAGAGCAAAAAAAATATCTAAGGTCTTTTCGATTGAATGCAGAATAAATTTTATCATTTGGACTAGAAGTCTATCCGTGAATTTGGAAGGTTACCATCTTGATGATGCTACGAGTTAATCTGTGAGAGGGGAGTCAAAAACGTTTACACTTACAGACTGATCTAAGTAGGAGAATATTTCTATCGAACGCTTGTCTCGCATTGGCTTAAAGAGAACTCTTTATTTTATAGTTTTAGTACATGTTTTTTTGTTTTTTACTGCAACTTTTACTAGCCAGTATTCTATTTCGGAGCTTTGGTCTTTAACTTCAGCAAAAAATTTTTTAAACAGTGAGATTGATTTATATACCAACTGGAGTCGATTAGTTTTTTATTCTTTTTTAAAACCATTGCATTTTTTCTTTTCTAAGAATGTGGATATTCTTTTAGGGGCGAGATTTCTCTTTGCCGTTGTTGGTTTACTCATCTGTTTCACTGTGTATAAGATCGTTGTTTTAGAAACAAATTCAAAAGAAATTGGCTTGATTGCAATTTGTTTTTTGATGGCAAATTCATATTTTTTTCTTCGAGGGTTTCGAATTCGATCCGACCTACTAGCTACGGGCTTAAACCTATTATTTTTATATTTGTACTTAAATTTGCACTTAAATTCCGGCAATTCAAAAAAAATATCTACATTGAGAGAGTCGGTTATGGTTGCGCTGGCCTTATTGGTAATTTTAACAACGCCAAAGGCAATATATCATTATGTGATTAATTTTATTTTCATTTTAATTTTTGAAATTTCCGGACAAGCAATTAATGGCAGCTTTCAGAGAGCTATGCGTTCAGCAGTTCTTTTCCAACTTTTGCCTCTGGGTTTATTAGCTCTAGTTATATGGGTGTTAAAATATTATTTTGCTTTTGATTTTATGTACGATGCTTACGCTCAGGCCTTGAGTTATTACTTTTCAAGTTTCAATTACTTCTACATTGAGCATTTAAATAGATTTATGCAGATTTTTATAGCGTCGACGTTTTTTATAGGAATTATGATTTTCTTTTTAATTAAAAAAAATATGCTGAAGACACAAGATGTTAAAACTTTGTCGCCCTATATTATATTCATTATTTCTTCAGTTCTTATTTTAATTTTGCACAACCAAAAGTATCCATTTTTTATAGCTTCGTACATGCCTTATATTTATATTTCTGCTTGTATCATTTTTTATCGATTTCTTGTAAAAACAAAAATTCTCTCTTTAGCTCTTTGTGTCCTTACGTTAGGCATATCAACCCATATTTTATATAATAATTTGAATAAAACTCATTTGTTTTCACAATTAGACTTTATCAAGAAATTTGAAATCTTTTTGCGCAATAACCCTCACGTGACTTACTATGATGGTGCCGGTCTTTTTCCCATTGATAATATGTATCCGTATTATTTTGGACCTGAGGAACTCAATCATATTCAGTGGTTTAATATTATGAAGAGCCTTAAGCCAGATGTTATTTTATTGACGCCAAGAATGAAATCTCTAGAACCCAATCTCAGTCATTGGCTCAAAAAAAATTATAATGAGCATGAGAATGGTGTATGGTTCAAATGTATTGATTTTAAGAATTATAAAATGTCTTACATAGAAGATTTTAACAACTATACAGTTGGTGTTAAGATTGAGGATTTGGAAAGAATTATATCTAGCGAAATTGGATTTAATACCAATCAAGTTTTATTGCGATGGGATGAGTTGGGAAGCCGTAGTTCAAGTTTTGGAAAATTTGTGAAGATAAAAGAAACCAAGGGAAAACAATTTTTTTCCCTATGGGAGATTTCAACAATTTATAAAGATCTTGAATATGATTTTGTAATCGACTTTCCCGCTAATACCTGTATTTCAAGATATTATGAGGGTGAATTTGCCTCAATTCACCTGGCTTATTTATTTTCTTATGATCAATAAGGTTTGTTGCAGATTCTATTCAAAATATTTAGCTATACCAATTTTTAAAAATAATCGCCTAAAACTTTGTAAATTCACCTCACGCGCAGTTCGGCAGCCTTAAGGCTGCCGCTGTTTGAGCATGAGGTGAATTTACAAAGTTTTAGGCGATTATTTTTAAAAATTGGTATTATTTCATTGGGAGCGAGAACAAGAAATGTTTGTGAAGGTCATATCAAAACTCCCATCTGGATTACTTACTGGCCTGCCCAAATCAAAAGGACCGTTGCTGTAGTGGCAGTAGTGTTGAACCTCCAGTCGAGTGTTCTCTTTTATTGTAAATAGACCTTTAATTGTTGACAGATTAGTTGTTCCTAGCCCAGCAATTACCGGTGTGCCGTATAAGACCACAGCGGCAGAGTCTACTGAAGCTAAGCGAATGCGATGAGATCCTACGTAGTAGGCGGGAGCTGTGATGGTACAGTAGTAACTCCCCGGCCTTAGGGTAAAAGACTGTCCAATTCCTGTAGAGGGATTAATACTAACAACATTGTTTCCATCATCGACTATGATGCCATCATCGGGAACTGCTGGGTCATCTAAGGCACGAGGTGTCCATCCGCTAGCAGGGTAGGCGCTGCAAGGCCCCTCCATTCGAGCGGTTTGAGACGGTGAAAGGGTGAGGTTGAGCGGAATAGGAGTTCCACCAATAGCGTATGAATAGTTTGTTGGATCAGAGTATGTATATTTGCGAGAAATGAGAATTATCTGATTAATACTGGTGCCTGTACCAATAAAAAGAGGTTCATCAAATTTTTTTGTATTTATAGAGCTCGGCATGGGTGGAGGACTATTATAGATAATATCGAGGCGAATTTCTATCTTTGGTCGCAGGCAACTAGCATCATTGCAGATGGCTCTCCAATAGACCTCGGGGCGGAAAATGCATTCGGGGTGTCCTGCACCATTATTAAATTGATTGCAAGGTGCCAGGTTCCAGATGTTAAAACCTAAATTGGATTGGCTGAGGTTAATTGCTCCCTGATCTGTAACAAGTGTGTCTATTAAGGTGAACGAAGTTTTTGTGCTGCAACTGGTGTTGTTTTTTAAACAATCCATTTTCGCGGCTCCAGCATTATCAGCATGGTTAACGGTTTGAGCCCAATAGCTTGTATTTTTAAGATTTAAGAAAATGTAGTCTTTAATGTTTTTTAGTTGCAAATTTAATTCTATAATTTTTTCTTTTTGGGAAAACTGCCTCCACCCCTGCATAGTTGTAAACACGGCAAGAACAAGAAATGGAAGGAGAGCAATAACAATCATTAGGGCTTGTCCACTTGAGTTGGTGATATAGCTATGTAAACGACTGCGAGGTTTAAGGTTCATGTTTCTTCTTCTTGCATGTAAAATTGAGATACTCGGGGGTCCCGGTTCCACTGGGGTGTCCAAGTTTGTGTGCGGGATTGCTGGCATTAAGACTTGTACAATCTTGCTCAATAACAAAATCTTGATCTGTAGAAATCGTAAATTTATAATCAAATTCTGTTTTTAGAATTTTTGACTCATATGGACTGGCTGGTGGGACTGGAGTTGTTGTGATGGCTTTATTGGTGAGAAGAACGTTCGTGTTGAGATTGGTTCCTCCTGAGAGTAAATGCCAGCTCATTGTGCCTGAAGTTGAGCGTAATCGTGTTCGTGTAGAGCCATATCCGTAAGCCATGGCTTTCAGTTTGCAAACATAGGTGCCGGCTTTTAAAGTGAATGTGTTAGTGCTACTGTCAATATTGACTATATTTCCTCCGGGATCTTTATAAGGAGAGCTATTGATAGGACGTGTGATCCAGCTGGGCGAGGAGGGGCAATTTCCGCCGCCAACCCCTGCAGATGTTGTGTATTTTAGTCCAAAGTAGACATCTTCATAGTCGGGGGGGACTTTTACAATCTCAAATTTTCTATCTGCTATATTGTGATTGGACGTCACAGCAGAGTGCAAGCTAATGGTGCCCGTAACTTTAATGGGAGAGTCATGACAGGGGGCTCCTGAGGGGCAAGAAGGTAAAAACTTTAAGTCGATCAATAGGGGGCAAAGCTCTGGCTGAGTAGAGTCGTGTGTGCAGGGTGCTCCATTGAGACTGTAGGCATTAGGAGTTCCTCCAGGATTAAAAATTGTTGTTCCAAGGGAGTCTTTAAGAGTTAAATCAACGGGGCTTCCTCCACTGTGTACAGTGTAGCAAGGGTTGCTAACTTGATTGCACTGTAAGTTAGAATTCGCTTGAACTGTTTTTTCCCATGCGTAGTCAGAGTCTACGGCAGCCTTTATTTTCAAGTAAATGCTATCCAGAGCACTGTTGAGAGAATTTTTTGACGTATTGGTGTGAATTTGCTTGGTAACGTATTGTACACCTGTAACCAGAGTTAATATTGAAACAGAAGCAATGCCAATGGCCACGAGTGACTCCACCATTGACATACCATTTTTATTTCTTAAACATTGGTTATTCCAAATCATGAAACCTCTACTTTGTCCTTACACACTCTACAGATGAAAATATTTGTGATTGTCCATCAGCATAGTAATCATAAGGTACCATTGTGGGAACACCAAAATCGAATAAGTTTCCCCCCCCACTTGATCTTTCGCAGTACTGTTGCACTTCCAGGAGTTTTTGTTCATTGAAAGAGAAGTTGACGTTGAGTTCGACCTCAACAGAGCTGGACTCTTCAGCAAAATAAGAGGGGCCCTCACTAAGGACGGTAGAATCAGTAACACTAAAAAGGCGCAGCCGGCTTTCACCGGTGTCGTAAGCTTGTCCTTTAATGGTGCAAGAGTAGGTTCCCGGGGCTAAATAAAATTGAGTGTTGGTAGTTGTATTATTCGCAAGACTTATATTAGAACCTTTATCAAAAACAATTTGGTTTATTCTGCGTTCTTTCCAGCTTCCAGGGGTACAATTAGCTTCACCTGTTTGGAGTGCGGGAGGGTTTGTGTAAATGGCCAAAAGGTCTTCATGCATAGATTTATCTTTTCTCAAAAAATTAAAATCATAGATGGAGGTGTTGACGACGTTATTTCTTTTGTGTTCGGGATCAGGGTTATAAATAAAGTTAACACTGACAAATACATCGGGATGAACACACTCCATTGGAGAGCAAAAAGCGTTCCAGGTGATATTCACTCGAATTGGACAATTAGAATTTCCACTGGTTTGATATGTAGTGCAGGCTTCACCTTTGGTAGTAAAGCCAGAATTTGGTAGGATTCCGTTGTAATATTGTTGATCGGTATTTGTTTTTATAATGAAGGGCTCGGGATTGATTTGTGACGTGCAATCTTCGCCTTCTCTCAGGCATTGCATGCTGACATTGTTAATATCGCGAATGGTATAGTTCCAGGACTTGTCGTCCATAATAAAATGTCTCAGATCTTGTGAGACACTAACGAGAGTGCTGTGTATGTGGATTTTTTCCATGGATTCATTAGTGATTTTAAAGCCAATTCCAAGAATAGCCATGCTCAACGAGCCAATTCCTAGGCCAGTCATAAGAGAGGGAAGGGTAAAACCACTCGAACTTATATTCGATAGTTTTTTGAACTTACTTCTATAAAGAAATAGGCTTAACATTGAATTCACCTTATCATTCACCCAGATATTTAAGTTGCTGCCAATCCAAGAAAAATACGGGAATGGGGTCGATTTATAACGCATTATCAACATAAGTATTGATCGGTCTAGTTTGGTATTAACTTAATGTTTTTACTAGAAAAATTGTGGAATTCCGAATTAATTGAAGGGGAAAAAATCAGCTTTAGCAGCTCTCATCAAGTTGTCTCATTATTAGATAAAATCTTACATAATTTGATACATATTTCTTTAATTTTTTAATCTCTTTAATTTTTAAATAGAATGGGTCGTTATTCTGTTTATATTATTATGGCCACTCAGCATCAAGGCTGTATTCTTGACTTATTCTAGCTAGATAACAAGTGTATTCTCTTGGGTTGGGGCCAGAATCAAGAGGAGCAGTATATAGATCTGATTTAGCTATTTTTATTGGAGCGCTTAGCTCTTCAGCATAGGCAATGAGGTGCTCTGTTTTTCTAATTTTAGTGTCGAGGGTGCTTTGAATTGTTGTCGTGGTTAATTTCTGAAACTGATTGAATTTTTGTGTTTTGGGTTGCTGAATAAAAATAAAGTAATTGCCTGATATTGGCAAAGATTTAGCTTCACTCATATGGTGACTATAAATTTGAATTTTCCCGTGGTGTAGTCGAGAGTTTACTAAGTTAGAAAAGGTCCGGGACTGTAGCTGAGTTTTATTAATTACATAAAAAGTTTCATCCAATATATTGGTAGGTATCAAGCCAAAAAAGATGTTCCATTCAGGTCCTGCGCTACGGCCTCTTCCGCGAGAGTGTGAGTGAGAAAATTCAACAGACCTTCCATTATTTTTTTTAATTTTTAAGGTCAGTTCAGTTATATGCCCTTCACAGTGGTAATGAAGTATTGTACCTTTTGGGGGGTATTTAAAATACCTTATTGCCGGAGAGTGATCCTTGTGCATAAAGCTAACTTTACTCATATCACAACTGTATTTTGTGTTTTGGCGGTCATTCACGGATAAATTAATTTCCATATGCAGTCTCTTTTGTCGATCAAACAAGGATTTAAATTTAAAAGAAATGTCTGGATTTCTAGGAAAACTGACTGTTGTACTTATGGGGGTAACAATAAACACTCCAAATTTATTGTAGAGTTTTCGTTCCCTACCAATATTAACACGAACTTTAGTGGGGAAGGTAGGCTCTGTGGTCCCTGATTGCGAAACTATATTATAGATTCCGGGCTTTAGTTGACGCAGGTGTTTTATATCGGGATCATTGCTATGGAATTGCGATATAACATGTTTCATCTTCCATGTGCTGTGTAATCCTAATGGATACTGCCAGTCCTGAATTTCCATGATATCTTTTCTGTAAGACTGTTCATCTTCATCTGCCCATAGGGCTTCCCTGAGCATAGTCTTTTTGTCAATTCTCCAGAATTGGTGATTTAGGTAGGGGTGTGGTCCTCCACTACAATTATAAAGAATGTTAACTCCAGAGGCAGGGAGTAGGTTCTCACTCAAGGCTTGGTGCGGCACCAGTATATATAGGAAAAAAATATATAGGTAGAAGTAAGACAGGGCGAAAGGCTTCATTTTGCTGAGGATATCAATTAATTTTAGACAAGTTAAGTGCGTATATTTTCCGTGACTTAGGTTTAAAGTCTGCTCATTATAAGAGTGGGTAACTTTATTATAAGCTTTTAAGGTGAGTTTATGTCTTTAAAAATTAAATTGCGTGGAGTCAGAGGGTCGCTGCCAACTCCCTTATCTCCCCAAGCGCTTGAGGAAAGGGTGCGCCAAGCTATCCAAGGGTTTTCAGCTGCAGAATTGGATGTTGAAACCTACTTGAATGGATTAGCAAAAAAAGATTTTGGGGGATACGGGGGAAACACGGCTTGTGTTGAAGTTAAAACCACTTCGAATAGCCTTATTATCGATGCCGGTAGTGGTATACGATCTCTTGGAGAGGAGCTTATTGCTGGGCCCTGTGGAAAAGGTCGTGGAACAGTGGATATATTGTTTACTCATTTTCACTGGGACCACCTTGTCGGTTTGCCTTTTTTTATTCCAATTTTTATTCCAGGAAATACGATTAATGTCTATAGCGTTCAGCCTAATGTTGAAGAGGTCTTTCGCCATGTTTTTCAGAAGCCCTACTTCCCTGTTCCCTATGAGAGACTGGGGGCTTCTATAAATTATCACCAGCTTGAACCTAGGTGCGAAAAGCTTTTTGGAGATATTTCTGTAACTCCTTATCAGTTGGATCACCCGGATCCTTGTTGGGGCTACAAAATAGAAAATAAGGGTAAGAAGTTTGCCTATTGTGTGGATACCGAGGGTGTGAGGGCTAGTCGCCAGGACTTAGGTTTGGATTTGCCGCTTTATCAAGATCTTGATCTGCTGGTATTTGATGCTCAGTATACATTCTCTGAGGCTATGGAGAAAATCGATTGGGGACACTCTTCTGCCCCTGTGGGTATTGATATAGCTTTGAGGGAGGGAGTTAAGAGGGCCATTTTCATTCATCATGATCCAGCGGCTTCAGATCAAAAAATAGCTGATGCCGAAAAGCAAACTCGCGATTATTATGAGGCCTGTTTAAAGGAGGCCAAGAGAAATAAATTGACGGTTTCCCCTTTGGAGTGGGAGTTTGGGTACGATGGAATGGAGATAGAACTGTAGTTAATGAGCAAAAGCAATACAAACAATCAAACAAGTTATGATGAAAATAAAAAAACAAATACAGTAGTTGGTTTTGTCAAAAGACACCCCGATGGCTTTGGTTTTTTGATCCCTTTAGATATTCAGCATCCAGATGTTTATATTCCTAGAAACTCAATGACTGGTATTATGACCAACGATAAGGTTGAGGTGTCTGTTCATCCCGAACCTGGGGGTGAAAGATTTCGCGGAAGAATCGTACGGGTAGTGGAACGAGGGCTCAACGAGGCCTTGGGTAAGTTTCACCCCACGGGTCGGAGCAAGGGTATTCTTATTGACTATGGTCATGGTTGGGGTGAAGACCTTCTCGCCATCGTACCTGATGGAATGGAAGTTAAAGATGGGGATTGGGTTACGGTAAAGGTAACGGATTACCCAGGCTCAAAAAAAGGGTTCTGTGGGGATATTTTACAAGTTATTGGTGACAGTTTAGACCCCAACACAGACAACAAAAGAGTTTTAATTACTCATCATATTCCGCACGAATTTAACCAGGATTGTTTGGGGCACTCGGAGAGACTACCAGAAGAAGTGGAAGAGGCCGACTTTCGTCACCGCAAAGATTTGCGCCAAGAAAGCTTCATTACAATAGACGGTGTTACAGCGAAAGACTTTGATGATGCCATTCTGGTTGAAAATACCAATAAGGGTTTTCGTCTTAAGGTGGCTATAGCTGATGTGAGTCACTATGTTAAGCCTGGAGATCCTGTAGACAAAGAGGCTTACATCCGCGGAACCAGCACTTACTTTCCGGGGTTTGTGGCTCCAATGCTTCCAGAAAAATTGAGTAATCACCTTTGCTCTTTAAAGCCCTTCGTGCCAAGATTGGCTCTTGTTGCAGATATGTATCTAGATTTTCAGGGGGAGCTGCAAGGTACCCAACTTTATGAGGCCGTGATCGAAAGCAAATCTAGAGTGACATATGGTGAAGCTCAAGAGGTTGTTGATGGATCTACGCCCCAGAAACATAAGCATGTAGAAAAAGAAATCCTTAGAGCCTCTGATCTCGCTAAAATTTTAATGGCAAAGCGCTTTCGGGAGGGCTCTATAAATTTAGAAATTCCCGAAAATGAAGTCGAGTTAGATGAGGCGGGTCAGCCAATTGATATTATCAAGTCTGAACGGCTGTTTTCTCATAAAATTGTAGAAGAAATGATGTTAATGGCCAATGTGGCTGTGGCAAAATACTTAAATAATAAGGGTGTAGAGGCTTTGTTTCGAGTGCACGATAAACCCAAAGACGAAGATATTAAAAAATTAGAGATGTATATGCACAATTTTGGTATGGATAAAGGAGTTCTTTCTGGGGGAAAATTGCAAAAGCGTTTGACTAAAGCTTTGCAAGGTTTTCGCGATTTGCCCCAGGAGCACATATTGAACATACTGACCCTGCGTTCAATGAGTCAGGCCCAGTACAGCACAGATAACATCGGGCACTTTGGCTTAGGGTTTGAAGACTATGTTCATTTTACATCACCTATCAGGCGCTATCCAGATTTGATTATTCACCGTCAAGTGAAGTCTATAATTTGTCCCGAAAAAGGCTACTCATTAGCAGCTGAAGTCGACGTGACATCTGCAGGAAGCTTTTTAAGTGCCTGTGAGCAGAGATCTGTAAAGGCTGAGAGACAAGTGATTGCTATAAAAAAAGCAAGATTTATGGAAAAATTTGTAGGGTCTGAGTTTGAAGGGGTGATCAGTTCTGTCACAAAATTTGGTATTTTTGTGTTGTTGAGGCAATACGATGTTGATGGTTTGATTCGCCTAGAGGCTTTGGGAAATGACTATTTTGAGTTTAATGAAGAAAAATTAACATTAATAGGCAAAAAAACTGGTAAGATCTACGGACTTGGTGATAGCTTGAAAGTCTTAGTGGCACAGGCTGACAGTCAGGAAGGAAGAATTGATTTTGTCTTGTCCGAACCTGGCCGATACATACCGCCAACCCCAAAAGTTGAGGGACGAAGTTTTGCTGGAATCAAGAAAAAACGGAAAAAAGAAAAGTCTGGCGAAAAGAATCATGAGAATAAGACAAAGTCCTCTAAGGCAGGCTTCTCGCTTAAAACAAATCGTCGCGGTCTTCGCAAAACACGGGTTTCAAAATCTCGCGGAAAGAGTTAAGCTCGGTAAATTTTTAATAGAAAAATTTACTGCATCTGAAGAAATCCAAAATTTGAGCGTTGGAGAGAGGCTTGTTTTAAGCTTCGAACAGTTGGGGCCTACTTTTATTAAGCTGGGTCAACTGCTGGCATCACGACCAGATCTTATTCCTAAAAATTTGTCTGAGGAATTTAAAAGACTCCATAGTGAAGTCTCGAGTTTGCCCTTTGAAAATATTGAGCCTTTATTGCTGGCGCATTTTGGAAAACCTTACATAGAGATTTTCAAAGAATTTGATAAAGAGCCATTGGCTGCCGGGTCAATTGCTCAAGTTTATCGGGCTAAGCTTAAAGATGGAACTCCCGTAGTTGTAAAAGTGCAACGGCCAGGAATAGAAGACGTCATACATGAAGATCTAGCTGTCTTATTTTCTTTGGCTGAACTTTTGGAGACTTATATTCCGGAGACTCAAGTTTACAATCCAATAGGAATTATTGAGGAGTTTGCAAAGCACCTTGAGTTGGAAACAAACTTTATTGTCGAAGCCAATAATGTTCGGCGCTTTTCTCAGTATTTTTCTGAAGAACCAGATATTGTTATTCCTCGTATTTATAGTGAATACTGTGGAAAACGAGTCTTAGTTTTGGAACAGCTTCAAGGCATTCCTTTAAGTCAAAAAAATGCGTTGGAGCAAGAGGGAATTGACCCCGAAGAGATTATGAAAAAAGGTCTGCACGCCTATTTAAAAATGGTTTTCAAACATGGTGTATTTCATGGAGATCTTCATGCTGGAAATATGTTTGTACTTCCCAATAACCGTATAGGATTTATTGATTTTGGTGTAGTCGGGCGACTCAACAACAAAACTCAAGAAGCAATTGCTAATATTTTATTGGCTCTTTCTCAGGAAGACTACGATAGCTTGGCTTATGAGTATATAGATTTAGCACCCTATACAGGCTTTATAGATGTTGACAATTTTTCTCGTGAATTGCGAGACCTTATAGCTCCACACTACGGATTAACTCTCAAAAATATGAATATTGGAAAACTCTTAATGGATGCCTCCTCAATTGCGGCCACCCACAGATTAGTTTTGCCTCCCGAATTAATTATGTTTTTTAAATCCATAATATCAATTGAGGGAATGGGAAGAATTATAGTTAAAGACTTTGATTTTTTAAAATACTCTATTCAGTTTGCTTCTGAGCTTGTTCAAACTCGATATGAACCTCAAAAGCTCGTTAAAAACTTCTCGCTTGTTGCAAGAGATGCAAACTCTTTAGTCTCAACCTTGCCCAGGCAATTAAAGCAATTGTTGCGACGCCTTAATAGCCCACATTTCTCTGTCAAGGTGAGTTCCGATGAGATTGCGGAGCTTAAAAACTCTGTAGATAAAATGGCAAGCTTATTCTTTTTTGGTTTAATTATATCTTCATTAATTATAGCGGCAGCCGTGTTTAATACAATAGCCTCAGAAACCAATGTTTTAGGTTTACCCATTACCAGCTTTGTTTGCTTAATTCTCGCTTTAGTTCTCGCTTTAGTTAAAGGCGTTTAAAATCTTCTTCTTATGTGAAGTTCAATGCCATGTAAGTTGCCGTAGCTGTGAGTACAGAAATAAATAAAGGAAATGTCCACTCTGTAGCCATTAACATATAAATGCTCCTTTGCAGGGTGTGTTTCACCAAGAGGTTCATGGACTTGAACCTCTTGGTATGTTTTAATTTTATTATCTATTTTTATCCTAGCAGTTTAAGTGCCACTTGTTGTGCTGAATTGGCTTGACCCAAAACAGAAACTCCTGCCTGCATCAGTATTTGATTTCTCGTAAGATTGGCTGTCTCGCTAGCTATATCTGAGTCGCGAATTCGAGAGTTAGCAGCTGAGAGGTTTTCATTTGCAATATTTAGATTATTAACTGTCGATGTCAGTCTATTTTGAAGGGCACCGAAGTTAGCTCTCATTGCATTAACTGAAACCATTGCCGAATCTACAACATCAATACTGGATTGAGCCATTTCCTTAGTTCCTACAGACTCTGCAACAACACCTAAGGCTTCAAGTGTGGAGTTAGCAGCAGAGCTGTTAAAAGAGATTCTATCTTTGAATGGATCATTATGGACGCCAACTTGTATGTCCATTATTCCACCAGTACCATTTAAAAGGTCAGTGCCATTATAAGATGTAACCTCTGAGACTCGTTGAATTTCAGATTTAAGTTGCTGGTATTCAACGTCCAGGAATTTTCTCTCAGTATCTCCAATCGTATCAGATGCAGCTTGTACAGCTAGCTCTCTTAGTCTGATAAGCATAGAGGAAATTTCGTTTAATCCTCCTTCTGCAACTTGCACTAGTGAAATACCATCATTGGCATTTCTGTTGGCCTGTCCAAGTCCGCGTATTTGTCCCTTTAAGTTTTCGCTTATGGCGAGCCCGGCGGCATCGTCTGCAGCTTGGTTGATTCGAAATCCTGAGCTAAGTCTTGCTAGGGATTGGTCTAGGGATCGTTGTGTACCCGACAGGTTTTTTTGGGCATTCAACGAAGCCACATTTGTTGATATTCTGATAGCCATTCTATCCTCCTTGCATGGCGAGTTCCTCCTTGAATCTTGGCCAACCGTGGCCCATCAACACTTCTTGTGTTGGGTAATTGTTTATTGAGAGATATCTCTCAATAAACAGATCGGATTGAGACACCTGAGAATAAAGTCTAGAATTAATATGAATCAGATTTTTTTAAATTTTGAGTTTCGCTTGGGGTACTTCTTTCATTCGAGAATACTGGCGGATACTTCTGCATCTTTCAGACTCTTGTCTAGTAATTTTGAGTCGTTTACTTATGCTTGGAGCTAGTTTATTTTGTTGGTCCAGATACTTGGTTATCAGGTCGGGTTCTTCAAATTCACAGAATGTGGGAGCTAGAGCACTAAATGTGGAGGCATAAGACATATCTCGAGACTTTATAACCTTATTAAGATCCATAAAAAATGACTTACTGTATTTGGTCCTATATTGTGTTTGATTGGGTGGAAAAATATTTTGAGCTATTGATCTTAAAATATCTAAAGAAAATTCAGACGAGTTATTCTTAAACTCTTTAATCCATAGTTCCTTTGTAGACCATTCGGGCCAACTTGCTTTAGCCGAGTAGTACTCTTTAAGTCCTTTATTAGAGTGGTCTCTAGCCTTTTCCTTTTCTAAAATATCAAGAGCACCGGAATAGCCATTGCGGGTTAGAACCTTTGCCATCATCCATCTCATATCTTGGTCAAAAGAAAAGGATTCAATCATGGCTTCAGATTCAACTTGTGATTGTAGAATCTCTGCAAAGTTGTTGAGAATCTTTTGAGACTGTGCAGAGGTTGTTAATAAGTAAAAAGCCTCTTTTCTCAAATTAAGAGAATTTTTTTTTGATAAAATAATATCCCATAATTGATTTTCAACTTGATAGGTGTAGTTGTTAAAATATTTAGCTTCGACTTTAGTTTTCTTAGGTAGATAATAGTAAATATCTTGTAATTTTAGAACGCTTTTTAATAAAACAGGGTCTTTGAGGCTAGGTATATTTTTTAGCCCTAAATCGGCATAAGCTTTAACGCTATAGGTTCCATCTTGCACCATTCTCCAAAGGTCCTGCCACAACATTCTTGAGAGCAGTAAGTTTGATGGCATAACTTGTGAAATGTTTACCTCTAACCATTTTATAGAATTAGAATCAAGTTTTACATTGAGGTAGGCGTGGTCGTCATAATTGGGATAAACTAGCGAAGGGCATTTTATGTTCTTATTTAGCGGTATTAAATTTTTTGAGTCCTTAAAAAATACATCTAGAAAGAACTGAGGTTTAATGATTTCAGCGTCAGAATAAATAAAGACTATATTAGACTTATGTGGGCGAAAAATTGGTGGTGTATTATTGTCTGATTGCTCTATAGACAAGGACTTTAGCATTCTTTTAGTGTCGCATTCTATTTGGGTAGATACCGTATTTACCCCAGAAGTTTCTAACCAGAGCTTTTGCCAATGTTGTAGATCGGTGTTTGCTGCCAGACTGAGAGTGGCAATAAAATCCTTTAGTTCGGTATTTTTTCGATTGAATTTTTCAAAATAAAGCTCAAGTCCCTTTTTAAATTTTTTTTCGCCGATATAGTAAACTAGCTGTTTAAGTGATGCGGCACCTTTCCCGTAGGTGATTCCGTCAAAGTTGGCAAATGCGGAGTCAGTATTTTCAACAGGAGTAAGAATGGGGTGTGTAGTGATTAGGCGATCCTCCCAGTAGGCCCACTCTTTTGTGCCGTTAAACCCTAACCATGCTGTATTATTATGTTCAGTTGTATTAGCTAGGGCAACTATGGCCATAAAGGTGGCAAAGCTTTCGTTCAGCCAAAGGTCATTCCACCACTTCATTGTCACAAGATTTCCAAACCACATGTGGGCCATTTCATGAAAGATGACCGAGTCCAAACTCTTTACTTGTTCTAAGGTTTTTTCCCCACGGCTAATAAATATTTCGTTAAAAGTCACAGATCCTACATTTTCCATAGCACCAAAGGAGGCCTCGGGCACAATAATTTGGTCATATTTATTGTAGGGAAATGGGGTTCCAAAATATTCAGGAAAAAATTTAAGACCAACCTTTGTGGGGCCGAACCACTCGTGAGGTTTTACGTATTTAGCCATTGATCTGCGCGAAAATAGTCTAAGAGGAATAGATTTGTAGGCACTTTCCCATACCGAATATTCACCGGCATGGAGTGAAAATATATAAGTACTAAATATATCTGTTTTGGGGAATTTCCAAATTTGCCTAAATTCATTAATTTTTAGCTTATCAATTTCTCGTTCTGCTGAGATGACAGTCCAAGATATTGGGGCCTCAACACTCATTTTATATGTGGCCTTTAAGTCGGGCTGATCAAAACAGGGGAACATTCGATTGGCATCAAAGGGCTCAAACTGTGAAAATAAATAAACTCTTTGATCCTCGACATCAACAAATCGGTGGAGTCCACGGCCGTTTTTGGAGTAGTGATGCGTATAAGTAATAGTGATAGTGTTGTCACCTAAAGACAAAAATCTGTGGGGAATAGAAATAAAAGCGCCATTATATTCAATTGGCAAAATCTTATCATTAACAACAAGGTTTAGAACCTTTCCGTCTGAGAAATCAATTCGGAGGTTTTCATCAGTTCTTTTAGCTTGAAATTTAATTTTTGTCTCTCCTGAAAAAAAATCAGAATTCGCATCTAATTTTAAAAATAAATCGTACTCGGGACTTTCGACTATAGAGCTGCGAAGCTGGGCTTCTTTTTGCGTTAAGTTTTTTAGTACAGGAGAAGAACGCCCATTTTTTGTTAAAATAGTGCAGCCAGTGTAGAGCGCGGCAGTGGGTATAAGAAGGAAAAGAGCACATGCAGATTTTATTATTTTGGATTTTTTCATCGGGCTAGCATCCCTAAAGAGGCTCTAAGGGTCAAGCTATCGGGGGAGTCCTTGTTCTTTCGTAGAAGCAGCGCAGAAGGCAGCCTCTAGCACTACATTTAAACTTCTTTTAAAGTTATAGTCGATTCAATTACCTTTTATGAAAAATGAATATGAATTTTACAAAGAGCGTACGTCTAAAACAGACAAATTATTTAGCCCAACATTTTGTTTAGCAAAATGGTATCATGCTAATATTTATCTTCAAACAGGCGAGACGCACAGCTGTTATCATCCTGCTCCTCATAAAATTAATGAAGATGAAATTAAAAAAGATCCCTCTTGTCTTCATAATACAAATGAGAAAAAGGCCGAAAGGCTTCAAATGTTACAAGGTCAAAGGCCTTCTGGTTGCCAATACTGTTGGAATATTGAGGATCTTGGAAAAAATTTAATTAGTGATAGACAGATACGAACAGGCTCTTTATTTCATCAGGACCGTATTAATGAAATTAAAACTCGTGAGCCTCATTTTAATGTATCCCCTCAGTATATAGAGGTGAGCTTTTCAAATCTTTGCAATTTTAAGTGCGGCTATTGTCATCCCAAGGCGAGTAGCTATTACTACAATGAGATAAAGGAATTTGGTCCTTATAAAAAAGTTAAAAATCATCGAAATGATATTGATTGGTTTAAAATCTATAGCGAAGAGAACAACCCTTACCTTGAGGCTTGGTGGAAGTGGTGGCCCAAACTTAGAGAAACCTTGAGAATTCTTAGAATTACTGGAGGCGAACCTGTCATTCAAAAATCCACATACCGTCTATTTGATATGTTGGCAGAGAGGCCAGTTCCTGAACTTGAACTCAATATAAATTCAAATCTAGGTTCGAGAAAAGAAACTATAGAGAGGTTTTGTGATAGAATTGTGAATCTTACTGGTAATGAAAAAATTGGCTCCTTTAAGTTATTTTCTAGTATTGACACTTGGGGGCCTCAGGCCGAGTACATTCGGACTGGACTCAATTTAGAGTTATTTGAGAACAATTTAAAAACATATCTCAAAAATACAAATTCCCCTCTGACTTTGATGATCACATTTAATATCTTTTCAGTTGTATCGTTTTCAAAGCTCTTAAAAAAAATACTGGAGTGGAGAAGTGAGTTTCAGTTTACAGATCCAAAATATTTTCACCGTATCCGTTTCGATATTTCATATTTAAAAGAACCTCTTCAATATGATATTAACATATTGCCTAAGGCGGAGTTCTTATCTTATATGGACAATCATTTAGAATTTGTAAAGGAAAATACAGACGACTCTAAAAAAGATAAGTTTTCTTATATGGAATATCAAAGGTTTTTGCGCATTTATGAATATATGAAAAATACATTTTACTCAGATGAGCGAGTAATTGAGGGTCGTCGAGATTTTTACAGTTTTTTCTCACAGCATGATGAAAGGCGTGGCACATCTATTTTACAAGTTTTTCCTGAGATGAAGCCCTTCTGGAATTTATGTCGAGAGGCATATTTGACTTCTGATTTGAATTTTTGATCCAGTCATAAAGGTTCATAAAAGTTAATATAGAACTTTTTTTCTCAACAACTGTTCCTTATTAAAGAGGGGCTCTATTTAAAGAGCCCTCTCTTAGCGCAGGAAACAGTTACACATTCAGTCCTAAGCAGAGTCTGCTTTGGGGTCATGAGCTAAAGGCCTTGGCCAAGAATTAAGTGAAAGTCTTGTTCAAGAGACCCAGTGCTACGTTACTTGTTTGGTTGGCTTGAGCTAACACGCTTGATCCTGCGTTAAGCAAAATATTATTTCGTGTGAGTTCAGCAGTTTCTTCTGCCACGTCTACATCTCTAATTCGCGAATTCGCTGCCGACATATTCTCCATAGAAACAGCTAGATTAGAAATGGTCGATTGCAAGCGGTTTTGTATGGCTCCAAAGTCCGCCCGCATTGCCGAAACACTAACAATGGCAGAGTCAATTGCGCTCAAGCTATTTTGTGCTGAAGCCTTGTCTGCCACACTTGTCAAGTTGACTCCCAAAGCTGCTGCGTTGGCATCAGCTTTTGAGGCATCGAAACTAATTCTGTCAATATTGGGATCGTTTCGAGTGCCGACTTGAAAGTCGAGAATCGAACCCGTTCCACTCAACAGTTGTGTGCCATTAAATTCCGTTCCATCAGCAATACGATCAATTTCAGAAACAAGTTGATCGTATTCGACGTTTAGGAATTGTCGTTCCACTGGACCGATAGTGTCTGATGCGGCTTGCACAGATAACTCTCTCAGTCTGATGAGTATGGAACTGATCTCATTTAAGGCACCTTCAGCCACTTGAACTAAAGAAACGCCATCCTGTGCATTTCTTGAAGATTGTTTCAAGCCACGAATTTGTGCCTTAAGGTTTTCGGATATTGCGAGTCCGGCGGCATCGTCGCCAGCCCGATTAATTCTGTAGCCCGATGACAAACGCTCTAAGCTTTTGTCGAGGCCCAGCTTTGAACCCATCAGATTCCTCTGAGCATTCAATGAAGCTGTGTTGGTATTTATTCGTAAACCCATTTGATCCTCCTCCTTGAAGATTGTCAGGTATTCATCCTTGAATTCCTGTTGGAGCGTTTTGCTCCAAGGGTTTCGTCTTCCTTCACAAAGCTCATCGGTGTCTCAATTTGACTCTTTAAACAAAAATGTCTCAAATCAAGAAAACTAGACATCCGTCCTAAGTCTTTCGACTCACAAGCATCTCAAATTGAGTCAAAAATTACTGATACCAAAATAGAGATTTATAAAATGAGCAACGCATATTTCTGAGGTTTGAGGTTGTGGGTATTATTTTTCATAAAATGACCAGACAAGGATTTTCTAGATTAGAAATTAATCCTTATTGCAGTGCCATAATCTTCATCAGTTTTTAGAACGGTTAGAGGGGGATCATTATCTTGGAACCTTTGGTAGGTGATTAGCCACGACAATGAGCTGTTAACAGGAAATTCAATTTGATTTTGCCAAAGAAGACGAAAATCTCTGATCCCATTAAAACTGGGTTGAAAATAAAGAACAGACTCCAGTTTAATATTTTTCCAAAAGTTCCACATTAAAGAGACATAGGAGTTCAATCTAAACATTTGTTCTCGTTCATCAACAATAACTAAAGAAGTCTGATATTTGTAGTCCTCCCTTGAATAGAGAGACCCTAGGCCAATATTAGTTTTTAGTCGTTCTCGATCAATTAATATGTATCGTTCTCCCAGGCCAATCAGACCTCGAAATACAAGTCTTCTAAAATAGTCTTGCTCCCATTGGCTGAAAATTTCAAAACTGCGCTTATTGCTGATTTTATAAGACCAGCGGTAGTGTACAAGTGTTTGGTCTCCAGTCTTAATACCTTGGCTCTTTTCAAATCTGTATCGAAATAGACTTAGATGTTCGACCTGTTCTTGATTCCATCTTAAATTCCCTGATAGTAGATAATGATCTCTAAATGAGTTGCCTGTTCTTTTATCTGCTGAAGCCTGAGCAAAAAATAAAAGGTCTCGATTTGGAGATTGCATTCGCAAAGTTTCCACATTGACTATTGCCGATGAGCAGATAGGAACTGAAATAGTAAGGAGTGTAGAAAAAAATATTTTTATCAAGAGCTCCATCTTTAAATAAAGTTGTGAGGTTCCAAGCTTAGAAAGCTTAAGAAAATTTTTAGAGGCTTTATTTGTCAAGGCTCGAATTCTTTTCGTAAGTTAAGAAACTAAATGGAATAGGTTTATCACGATCCACCTTGTCTATAAGTTGAAATAGATTTTCGTCTATAGTGGGGTATTTAGTGTCGCCATGGAATTCTTGATAAATACGAGTGAGGTAAATTTTGTCGACCTTGCTCATAGATTGTTTGTAAATTTCCCCACCTCCGATAATAAAAATTTCCTCTCCATATTTGGGGATGTTTTGTTTGCATATTTCTAGAGCCTGATCGAGCGAAAAAACAACTATGGCACCCTTTGCTTTGTAGTCAGGCTGTCTTGAGATAACTATGTTGAGTCGGTGAGGCAAAGCAGCTGGCAGGCTTTCAAAAGTCTTACGGCCCATTATGACGATATGATTTTTAGTTTTATCTTTAAAAAATCTCATATCCTCAGGAATGTCCCATGGCAAACTTCCTTCAACGCCAATAGTTCCATTTTCAGCTGCGGCAACAATGTGTGACAATATCATAATACACCTCCCTAAATTGCTACCGGAGCTTTTATTGAAGGATGGGGATCATAGTTAAGAAGTTCAAAGTCCTCATAGCAAAAATCAAAAATATTTTTTACTGCACTATTGATCTTCATAATAGGTAGAGGCTTTGGCTCTCGAGTCAGTTGTAGTTTGGCTTGGTCAATATGATTGGCATACAAATGAGCGTCACCTAGGGTATGAATAAACTCTCCTGGTTGAAGATTGCAAACTTGAGCCATCATAAGTGTGAGTAGGGAGTAGCTTGCAATATTAAAAGGTACACCTAAAAAGACGTCTGCGCTGCGCTGATAAAGCTGACATGACAACTTATTTTTGGCCACGTAAAATTGAAAAAAAGCATGGCATGGGGGAAGAGCCATTTGATCCACCTCGCCGGGATTGTAAGCTACAACTAAATGACGGCGAGAATCAGGGTTATTCTTTAAGCTGTTAACTACGTTTTGAATTTGATCAATGTTGTCTCCACTAGGACTTTGCCATGATCTCCATTGTTTTCCGTAAATAGGTCCAAGGTTCCCATTTTCATCGGCCCACTCATCCCATATTGAAACTCCATTTTTCTTTAAATAAGCAATATTCGTGTCGCCTTTTAAAAACCAGAGGAGTTCGTGAATAATGGACTTAATGTGGCATTTTTTTGTGGTAACTAAGGGAAATCCCTTTTCTAGATCAAATCTCATTTGGTAGCTAAATACACTCAAAGTGCCGGTTCCAGTTCGATCTTCTTTATCAATTCCGTGATTCAGTATGTGCTGCATTAGACCCAAATAATTCTTCATTTTATCTCCTTGATAGCTGTTTTCCCAGGAACAATTTAAGGCGCGCTAAACACTAGACAGGTTGGTGCTTTTGACAATTTACTTTTGGTAGATGAGATAGTAAAGAAAATAAGCTATTGATGTCCTAGTGATAGTGTGCAAGATTGCTGTGTCTAAGTCCCTTATCGGGGGATTTTACGGCTTTGCGGCGAAAAGTGGAATTGGCCATTTGCAGCGAAAACTTTAATAAAAGTTAATGAAACCTGTTAATGATGCCCACAGTAAAAGCTTATAGAGAAGGCCAAGAAAGGCCTATAGAAAAAATAGCAGAGGGGAGGGCGTTTTGTGGAGTTAAGAGATCCTATTCACGGCTCTATTATAGTTACTGATCCAGAAAAGAGAGTTATTGATAGTCGCGAGTTCCAGCGTCTCAGGGCCATAAAGCAGCTAGGGTTTTCAGAGTTCAGTTTTCCAGGCGCAACTCATAATCGCCTTATTCACTCTATTGGGGTTTCCTATTTAGCTGGCCGTATTTTTGATCAGGTTTTTAGCAGGTTTGACTTTGCAAATTCTGCAGTTAGGGATCGCCTTAAACAATGTCTAAAGCTTGCGGCTCTACTTCACGATATAGGCCATGGCCCCTTGTCTCATACGACAGAGGAGGTAATGCCCTCCTTGGATCAACTTGAAGTCAATGCTTACAAAAATAAAAGAGCTGATATTGTGTTGAATGGAAGTGCCTTTAATAATCATCGTCGTGCCAACCATGAGGATTATACGATTAAATTTATTACGGACTCTGCTTTAACTGAGACATTGAAAAGAGTTTGTCCAGATATAGACCCTTTGCATATAGCCTGTCTCATCGATAAGACTTTGGCCTCTCCAGATGATTTTTTTAATGTCAATGGTTTGGATTTTCGAGTGCTTTTAAGCCAGATCGTGAGTTCTGAGCTTGATTGTGACCGAATGGACTATCTCGAGCGAGATGCCTATTTTTGTGGAACTAACTACGGGCGAATCGAATTAAGTTGGTTAATTGGGAATTTAACATTCTACGAAGTGTCTGGGACTCTTTATCTGGCTTTAAATCGTCGTGCATTATATGCTTTTGATGATTTTTTACTCGCTCGCCACCACATGCATTTGATGGTCTATTTTCATCATAAAAGCATTATTTACGAAGAGATGTTAAACAGATATCTCACAAGTTCAGATTGTGAATTTGCCTTACCTGCAGATATTAATGAATACATAAATTGCAATGACTATGCTCTATATCAGCATCTAAATAAAGTGGACAACACATGGGCAAAAAGAATAGCAGAAAGACGTCCTTATAAAGTCCTATTCGAACTGCATACAACGTCTGAGGATCAAAGGCCTAGAATTATGCAACAGCAACTTGAGGCTGAAGGAATAACGACTATTCTTGCAGGCACAATGGCGAGGTTAAGTAAATATCACAGTTCATCTCCTGAAGATAAAGCCTTTCCAATATTTGTTGTTGATCAGTATGATAGATTGGCAAAACCCTATCCCATTGAAGAGACTACAGAGATTTTTCATAAGTACGAAGAGATTCGCAGAATAGAGCGGTTATACGTTGAGCCTGAGTCTTACACTCAGGCCGAAAAATTTATTGTTGATAATCGTTTGTAGGGCTTAGCGATGGAGGCCGTAGCAAGCTCTTATGACCTGACCATTTAAGGATGTACTCATGGCACTTGCGATAAATGAAACAAGTTGGGCAACGTCTACGGGGTTGAGGAGTTTCGCATTGGCCCAGTGATTTTTTATCTCATCAAAGGAGGACTGGACATTTTGTTTGGGGTAGAATTCAATTAAAAACTCTTCTGAAATTGGGAGAGTGATAATATTGGAAGTGATTTGGTGGGTGCTTAATGAAGAGTTTATTTTTCTTACAAATTCTAAGAGTTTTTTGTTGCTGGTTACTCTTTCAGTTTTTTTGACAAAGCTAAGAAGCTCATCATCATGTGTTAAAAATATATTTCTCCCTCGCCCACGTCCTCTAAAAAATGTTAAGGCTTCTGTTGTAATAAGTTCAGTGGAATTGAGGTTTTGACTGTCAATAGAGCGGTTAAGATCCGCATCTATAAAAACATCTACACTGCCAAATAATTCTGCCGCTTTTGAAAGTGCTTCTTTTGCATCAGATTGATTTTTAATAAGGCAGTTTATGCCTGCGGCACGCCCATAATGGCTGTGCACTTGTCGCATTTCCATTAGACTTGTAGTAAATCGGTGAGATTCTGAGGCCTTCTCAGCGAGTAGGGCAATATCGGCCCCATGTTCTTGTAGTACATTGGCTAAGGCCTGGACTAGTCCATTAATGGGACCATATATGACAACGGTTTTTTCTTTAAGTTTAAAGCCAGATTCACTCATTATTTTAGCATAGAGTTTTTATTTGTTATTTCTAGTCTAGTATTCCCTCAAGTTAAATCTATGGACTTTCTGTCGCTTTAGGCTAGACATAAATATTGACCAAATATCATGGCTGGACTAGTTGTTTGTTTATGAAAATATTAGTCATTGGCAGAGGAGGTAGAGAGCATGCTTTGGTTAAAGCTTTGTCTTTCTCACCAAAAGTGGAACAGATTCACGCCTTGCCGGGAAGTCATGGAATCCGTCAAGCTGCTGTTTGTCACGATGTGAATAGTTTTGATTTTTCTGGTGTTTATTCAGTAGTTAGAAAGTATGGCATAGATCTAGTGATTATAGGTCCAGAGGCTGAAATTGCAGCTGGCCTATCCGACTATTTACGTGAAAGGAACGTTTTTGTCGTAGGGCCGAGTCAAGAGGCGGCTCAACTTGAGTCTAGTAAAATTTTCTGCAAAGAGTTCTTGAAGAGAGCCGGTGTTTCCAGTTCCAGGTATAAAGTTGTAGATTCGACACAGACTTGTTTGGTCGCTGCAAAAGATTTTTGCCCTCCATTTGTGCTTAAGGCTGATGGGTTAGCTGCGGGCAAAGGTGTTTTTATTTGCAAGAATGTCGAAGAGCTCAAAGCTAGGGCCGAAGAATTATTTGATAGTAAAAGTTTAGGTGTGGCAGGAAATCAAGCCTTAATTGAAGAGTTTCAAGAGGGGTGGGAGTTAAGTTATTTAATATTAACGAATGGCGAAGATTTTAAGCCTTTGCCTCTGTCTCAAGATCATAAGAGATTGCTTGATAGAGACGAAGGGCCAAATACAGGAGGAATGGGTGTCGTCGCCCCATTGCGAATTGATATTTCATTAGAAGAAAATATCCAGAATCAAATTCTTAGCCCTATTGTAGCTCAATTAAAAAAAGAATCCTTGTTATATCGAGGAATTTTGTACGTGGGAATAATGGTTAGCGACCATGGTCCAAGTGTATTAGAGATAAATGTGAGATTTGGTGATCCAGAGGCCCAGGTTCTTCTTCCTCTTTTAGAAGGAGATTGGTCAGATGTATTTAATAGCTTAGCAAGGGGGCAACTTGTAGATATGAGCTGGAAGCCCATATGCTCCACTTGCATTGTTTTGGCAGCTCAAGGGTATCCGGAAGCTCCTGTAAAGGGAGTCATTATTGAGGGAGATGTGGGATTTGAAACCTCTTCAAGTTATTTTTTGCACGCGGGTTCTGAATTTCGTCAAGATGGAGAGTGGGTTACATATGGTGGTCGTGTTTTGAATGCCATTGGTTTGGGTTCTGATTTAAAGGAAGCTATTCAAAATGGCTATACTCAGGCTAGTAAAGTTTATTGGAATGGATTGCAAATGCGAAAAGATATTGGGGCTAAACTCTTAAACCATTGAATAGCAATCACAATCACAAGACTAATCACAATTGTACCAAAGTGATACAGGTTAAATTTTCTACAGGATGTAGACTGTTGACACTTTTTTTGACTTGTAGCGGGTCTAATTCGTGTTTGGTGGGCCCGACTTTTGCTTATTTAATCTCTAGTAAGTCAAAATTAAAACAAAGGGATTTTAGGGGTGTTTCGAGTTATGAGTAAGAAAATTATTACTTTTGTTATTTTAAAAACTCTACTTTTCACTTTAGCATCTAAAGCAGAGAGTTTTTCGATTTTTACTAAAGAAGTTGAAGGTTCGGTAGAGCTTAATTTTGATGCCATTCGCAGTTGTCAAAAAATCTATAAACATGCTGAGTGGACTTATATACCTACAAAGATGAAAACTGCGGAGTCTTCTGATGACGTTGCAAAAGCAATTATGAATCACAATTTGAAGTCTCTCCTTAATAAATCTTTTGATGATGGACTTAAAAAGCAAGTAACAGCTGTGTCAGAGGGGGTTAGGTCTGATTACAGTCCTCTTGAGGGGCACAAAGTTTCTTTTCGTTTAGAGGCTATTTTGGCTCGAACGGAAATGTCCTATAAGGGTGTTGTCGATGCAAAAGTAAGTTTAAGATTGGATAGTGGCACACTAAATTTGGAAGTTTCTAAGCAGATATATCATCAGGCACAACTCGTATTTACCCATACAGATCAGTCAAGCCTGCAGACGGATCTGGTCGCTTTCCGTTATTCTTTTTGATTGCTCTACATATTGGCTTCGGGAGGTCTCAAACCCTTCTTTTTAATTTTTTCAACTAGTGTTGTGCGATTGAGTCTCAAAAGTAAAGCCGCTTGGTTTCTATTCCAGCCTGTTTTTTCTAAGGCTTGGAGTATTAGTGAGTTTTCATAGTTATCGACAGCTGTATTAAAATCCATTCCGCTTTCGGGAATATGAATTCTACTGGTATCAGCGATTGCGCCCAAATCTGAAGCACGGTATTTTTCAGGAAGATCTAAAACGTCTATGATGCCAGATCCTTTAATTATAGATAGGCGCTCTACAAGATTTTCTAACTCTCTAATATTTCCGGGCCAAGGGTAAATGTTGAGAAGGTCTAATGCAGAAGGGGTAATTCCTGAAATCATATTTTTTGTGTTGGCATTAAATTTTTTAATAAAATGGTGAATTAGGATAGAGATATCTCCGGCTCTTTCGCGCAGGGCCGGCATTTTTATAGGGATAACATTAAGTCTATAAAATAGGTCCTCGCGAAATTTGCCTTCAGCCACAGCTTTTTCGAGATCAATATTTGTGGCCGCAATTATTCTAACGTTTGAAGATATTGTTTTTGTGCTTCCCACGGGCTCAAACTTTCTATCCTGTAGAACTCTCAGAAGCTTGACTTGAAGGCTTGGGCTCATATCTCCGATCTCATCAAAGAATAATGTTCCACCCTCGGCTAATTCAAATCGGCCAACTCGATTTTGAGTGGCACCTGTAAAAGATCCCTTCATGTGACCAAAAAGCTCACTTTCTAAAAGTTCACTTGGAATAGCCCCACAATTAATAGGTATAAAAGGAGCCTTAGCTCTATTGGAATTAAAGTGAATAGCTTTGGCTATTAACTCTTTTCCTGTCCCACTCTCTCCTGTGATAAGCACGGTTGATTCGCACTCAGCTACTCTCTCAACCATACTGAGAACATCAAGAACTTTTTCACTTTTACCTATTATATTATCAAATTTGTATTGCCTTTCGAGTACAGCTCTAAGCTGCTGGTTTTCATTTTCCAAATTTTTGTGAGAGAGAATTTTTTGCACGATGTTTAAGACTTCCTCTAAATTAAAGGGTTTAGTTACAAAGTGATAAGCTCCCTTTCTTGTGGCTTCGACTGCCACTTCTATAGTAGCAAATCCGGTAAGAACAATAAAAGTTGTGTGAGGATGCACAGACTTGAGTTCAGTCATGAGCTCTAAGCCGTCTCCATCAGGTAACTTAAGATCAATGAGGGCCAAATCAAAAGGACGATCCGCTTGGCACATTTTGAAGGCTTCGCTTTTGCTGCTAGCAGTGATCACCTGATAACCCTTTTGGTCCAGGGCTCTGAAGAGGGCTGTTCTTAAACTGATTTCGTCATCAACGACTAGAATTCTTTGAGTTTGCATTAGACTCCCTTCCTTGGATACATGACTTTGCCATCATGGCACTTTCTGTCTAACGAAGCTGATAAGAGAGGATATCAATGGTCTGTCAGTTTCTCTCCTAAGAGCTTGTAACAGAGGTCGTATGCGCAACCTCTGTTAATTTAATGTTATGAAACATTCCTCTGAAGTGTCAAATTTCAATGCCAAAAAATTGGCTCAGGTATCTAAATCTGGACGTTTAAAGGAAATCTTTGCCGTCGTCCCGCCCTTGGGTTGGGAAAATATTTCTAGATTTCCATTGTGGTCTTGAATGATTTGAAAAGCCACAGTTAAGCCGAGTCCAGGGTGTTTAGATGCTTTTTTCGTAGTAAATAAAGGGTTAAAAATCTTACTCTGATATTTAGTTTCAATTCCATGTCCGTCATCTTTTATGATGAGGTCTAAGTTATCATCAGAAGATTCAATGCTGATAGATATTTTGCCCCCAAAGTCTTCAGTAGCTTCAATAGAGTTTTGAATAATATTTTTAATAGCTTGAACAATATTATTTGAATTGGCCAAGATGTATGAATCCCTGTCATGATTTGGGGAAAAATCAATTTTGACACCTTTGTATTTCATATTGAAATTGCATAGACTTAAGGCCTCTTCGACGATGCTATCTAAACTTACAATTTTTAAATCTTTAGAGTCAGGTTTTCTGGCAAATCCAAGTAAGTTCTCTACAATGGCCTTACACTTTAGAGTCGCAGCTTCCATTTCTTGTATGTCAGACATAAAAGGGTGTTGCGGAGAGAGTCCCATTCTAATCAGTTGGATATAAGATAGCATTCCACCTAAAGGGTTATTGATTTCATGAGCAATACTACTTCCAATCATGCCTAATTCCGCCATCTTGCTGGATTCAAGAATTTGCTTCTCCATTTTTTCTTTTTCCGTAATATCTCTGGCTATAAATATCCATCCTTGTGAATAAATGTGGAAGTGAGCATTATAAGTTCGATTGTTAGACTGAAATTTTATTTCATTTGTATCTGGTGGCCAGTTATATGCACCAACTATGTCCATTGCGCTTAGACTTTTTTTCCCAAAATATTTCTCAAATGTATAATTAACTTTTATAAAATCACAATTTTTATCTATTATGCCAATTGCGGCATCAAAGGCATTGAAGGTAGCGGTCCAATGCTGCTCAAGGTTTTCAAGGTGCTCAACTCGGAGAATTCGTTTAATTGACAAGAACGTAGAGTCGGCTATTTTTTTTAATAAGCTCATCTCTGTAGAATTTTTCCGTATTTCATACTTTGCTATAAAGAATAGAGATGTTGTGTTGGTTTGTGAAACTGTATCGACTATCTCAATAAATAATTTTCCTGCATTTTTTATCTGTTCGCGAAAATGATCTGAATGAGGAGAAAAAATGACTCTTGCGACTTCTATATCCATTGCGGATTTTAATATGGTATTTAGATTTTTTTCTATGTCATTTATCGAAGAAGAAAGGTTCAGCAACTTAAGTACGTTTTTGAAAGCATCTTGATATCGTTCTTTTTTTAAAAATTGAGACTTTGGAAGTAAGTACTTGAGGTTTGAACTGTCGATAACTTCAGAAAATTTTATATCGGAGTAGTTGTTGCACAATGCAATTAGGTCTTCATCATTAAGATTTTTTGCCTCAATTATAAATTTATGAATATTGTGTTTCTTTTGTAGGTTAGATAAAATTTCGTTTATGTCTTTAATATCTGTTTTTTTGGGTATAAGAATTGCTGCGCAAAAGGAAATTCCATGCCACTCGTTATATTTATCCAGGCTCATTGTTGAGTGTACAATTTTGAAGTTCTTGGGAATGTGAAAAGATAGATCTCCAATTGCCAGTAATTTATAAGTCATAGGTTATTCTAACCAGAAAACGTCTATTTTAAGATTATTTTTTTTAAACCTTCACCAAAGTGTAGCCAGGCTTTAAGTGGATTTCTGTGTTCATTGTCTTCGGTGCATATTACGGGAATTTTTAAAACGTTCCAGCCGAAATCACCCAAGCTGCCTGGTGTTGGATAACCGATGTCGTTAACAGCCTCAAATCCCGAACTTTGGCATAAGTATCGAGCCTCATTTAAATCTTTAGGGCCGGTGACGACTACGCAAGGTTTCCATGAGTGGAAGTGAAAAATTAATTGGGGTTTTATCTGTTCTATGAGCTGAGTTAGAGCTTGAGTTTCAATTTCACTATTAGGTGAGATGCCAGGGTAATATCTTGGAGCTTTGGAGTCGGGTTGCCACATTGGAGTTGGGAAGTTACGATTTAAATCAACCCCATTGGAGTTGGTTCTTTGATTGTATTTGTACCCGTCTACATTTAGGCAGGGAATTACCACGAAGCTCTTAAGGCTTTGAAGTTTCTGTTGTTTGAGCCATTCAATAAAAGATTCTGCTAAATAAACACCCTCGGGTTCATCACCGTGGACCCCGCCAATAAATAAGAGTGGAGAGAGGAGATCACCGAGGGTGTTGCAAGAAGAATACAGTTCAATTTCATTTTTCAGAGGGGATTTAATCCAGTCGATTTTATACATGATTTAATTATTGACCTTTCTAGGCTCTGTAGTAAAGCTTCACCGTATGGGTATTTCTGAAGATTTTTCTGTTGTGATATTGGCAGCCGGCAAAGGCACGCGAATGAAATCGCCACTTCCAAAGGTTTTGCATCCAGTAGCTGGAACCCCTATGATTTCAAGAACCATTAGCGAACTCCATAAGCTTGGGGCTAAATCTGTTCGAGTCGTTGTAGGGCATGGCGAAGATCTGGTGCGTCAAGTGATTGAACCCTTGGGGGCAAGTGCCTATCGGCAAGAGGTGCAGTTAGGGACTGGTCACGCGGTGCAGTGTGCTGACCCACACTCTTTGGTCGGGAATATTTTAATTATGAACGGGGATCATCCTCTGATTCGGGCAGAAGATATTTCTATGATTATAAAAGAGTTTGTGCACTCAAAGGCAAGACTGGCTGTTGTCACCGCCAAGGTAAAAAAGCCCGGAAAGTTTGGTCGAATCGTTCGCAAGCATGGTGAGTTGCGGGCCATTGTTGAAGCTAAAGATGCTTCTCATGAGACTCTAAAAATTAATGAGATTAACACTGGCATTTATGTTGTAGACGCTCGGTTTTTAACTGAGCTCTTACCGAAGCTTAAAAATAATAATCTTCAAAAAGAATTTTATTTGACTGATATTGTGAGCTTAGCATTAGAACAGAGGGCAGCTGTTGTGACCATAACGAGTTCTAGCCGAGTGGCCTTTGGAGTAAATTCTCAAGCCGAGTTGGCCAAAGCTGGTCAGTTTTTATTTAAAAGCAAAGTTAACCAGTTGATGGATGAGGGGGTTATTTTCATTGACCCTCATACAACTTATGTTGAAGAAGATGTTCAAATTGGAGCGGGTTCAGTTATTTATCCTGGAAATTATTTGAGAGCAGGTACTGTTGTAGGAGAAATGTGTGTCATCGAGCCGCATTGTTATTTGTATAAAACTAAGGTGGCTTCATCGGTTCATATTAAGAGCCATTGTTACTTTGAAGAGGTCAACATTGAGGACAAGGCAATTATCGGGCCTTTTGCGAGGTTAAGACCAGGTACAAATATTGGAAAAGAAGCTAAGGTCGGCAACTTTGTTGAAATGAAAAAAGTGGATTTTCGAGCAGGAGCAAAGGCCTCTCACTTAACTTATTTAGGTGATGCCATAGTCGGCGAAGATACTAATATTGGCTGTGGAACGATTACTTGCAACTATGCTGTTGATCACAAAAAATACATAACAAAAATTGGTAAAGAAGTTTTTGTAGGGAGCGACACTCAGTTTGTAGCACCAGTTGAAATTGGAGACGGAGCCGTAATTGCTTCAGGCTCGACAATAACAAAAAATGTACCAGCGGGAGCTCTGGCCGTGGCTAGAGGTAAGCAGTTTGTGAAAGAAAATTATGTCAACCTCTTAAAGGAACGAGATGGGGGAGCTAAAGTCAGCGGCAATACGGAAACCCATGAGCACTCAACCGATGGGGTCAATAATAAAGATTTAAAAGGGTAACTTTATGTGTGGAATTGTTGGTTATAGTGGTCCGCAGAATCCAAAAGAAGTTATTTTGGAGGGACTTCGCACTCTAGAATACCGAGGGTATGATAGTGCTGGAGTCGCTATACTTGATGGGCAAAAATTTAAACGGATTAGAGCAGAGGGTAAGCTCAGCGTTTTAAAAGAGCGGCTTGATAAAGAGGATTTTTCTGGAAATTTAGGCATTGGTCATACGCGTTGGGCTACTCATGGCAGACCCTCTGAACGTAATGCTCATCCTCACTGCGTAAAGGGCATCAATATTGTCCACAACGGTATTATTGAAAACTACGCAGATCTCAAGGAGACCTTGTTGCAGTCAGGGGCTCAAATAGAGTCGGATACGGATTCGGAATTGGTCGCCCATTTAATTGCCACAGAGGTGGATTCCGGAAAAAGCTTATTTGAAGCGACGTTGGCTATACTGCCGAGGATGACGGGAGCCTATTCAATATTGGCGGTATCTGTTGATCAGCCAGATGAAATGATTGCTTTTAAAAACGGGCCACCTTTAGTTGTTGGTAAGGGGGAGAATTCAGTTATTGTAGCCAGTGATATTCAGGCTCTTGTAAAGTACACCAAAGATGTTGTTTATCTGAATGATTTTGAGGTGGCCCACATTAAAGGTGCCGACTTTAAGATTTTTGATCGCGACGGAAAAATTGTCGCCAAAAAATTTGTGCATGTTGATTGGTCAGCTGAGCAGGTGGAAAAGCAAGGCTATGCCCATTTCATGTTAAAAGAAATTTTCGAACAGCCTAGAGCCGTAGCTTCAGCTATTGGTCCTCATATTGATTTAACAAATCACACAGTGCACTTGAAGCGTTTAGGGTTCGGAGCAAAATCTGTTGAAGACCTTGAGGCTTTAGATTTAGAACAAGACCAAATAGAAACTCACTCTATACTTAGTGGAGTAAAGCGAATCTTTATTGTGGCTTGTGGAACTAGCTACTATGCGGGTCTTGTGGGCAAATATATAATAGAGAAAATTGCTCGCATTCCTGTAGAAGTTGATGTGGCCAGCGAGTTTCGCTATCGAGAAGTTGTTATTCCAGAAGGATCGTTATTTCTTTCTATTTCTCAAAGTGGAGAAACCGCAGACACTTTAGCGGCCCTTAGGTTGATTAAGGGCATGGGAATACCAACTATGAGTATTTGTAATGTCAAGCGATCAACTATTGATAGGGAATCACAAGGGCATCTCTATATGAACGCGGGTGCTGAAATTGGAGTTGCAAGTACAAAGGCTTTTGTGTGCACTTTGAGTTTGCTCAATTTGTTAGCCCTACAGTTAGGTAAAATAAATAAGACTTTGACTCAGGAGCAAGAGGAGGTCTTTGTGCGTGAACTTCTTGCCGCTCCAAGCCAAATGGAAACAGTTCTAGCTTTTGAACCTTTCTTTGCTAGAGCTGCGGACACGCTTAAAAAATTTAGAGGCTTTTTATATATGGGAAGAGGAGTTAACTATCCTATCGCTTTGGAAGGGGCATTAAAGCTTAAAGAGTTGGCCTACATGCATGCCGAGGGCTATGCATCTGGAGAAATGAAGCATGGGCCATTAGCACTTATAGATGAAAGTATGTGCATTGTTATGTTAGCTCCCTCAGATGATCTCTATGAGAAAACCGTTAGCAATCTCGAGGAGGCCAAAGCACGAGGAGGCGAGATTATTTCAATTGGAACGGGAGAAAACCATAAGCTGAAAAATCTTAGTGAACACTATTTGTCTCTTCCAAATGCAAGTTGGTTTATAAATCCCATACTAGAGGTGATTCCTCTTCAACTATTGGCTTATCACGTTGCGGATGCCTTGGGCCACGATGTGGATCAACCAAGGAATCTAGCAAAATCAGTTACAGTGGAGTAGGACGAGAGCAACGAGAGTGCCAGGCCCAACGAGAGTGCCAGGCCCTAATTTGCACCGCTTTGCGGTGCAAATTAGGGCCTGGCACTCTCGTTGGGCCTGGCACTCTCGGGCCAAATATCAAAACTTTGTTTTGCTCTCTCTATAATCATATCTCTTCGAGTTTCTTTGCTAAGCTTTTTGCCTACAGGTTTTTCAATGGGTGGAAATAAGCCGAAATTAATGTTCGTAGGTTGGAAATGCTCCTTGGCTTCAGTAATCGCATTAAGAAGAGAACCCATGGCTGAGTGTTTGGGGGGAGGGTTGAAGGTTTCCCCATTAACTTTTGCTTGCAGAAACTTCGCCACCAGTAGACCAATGCAGGTTGATTCGAAATAGCCTTCAACTCCGGTGATTTGACCCGCAAAAAATAGAAGGGGATCTTTGATGCTCGAAAGATCAGCATTCAACTTTTTAGGGGAATGGATATAGAGATTGCGATGAATGCTGCCGAGCTTTAGAAACTCAGCATTCTCTAAACCCGGGATAAGAGAAAAAACACGCTTCTGCTCAGAATAAGCCATCTTTGTTTGGAAACCCACCATATTGTAAGCTGTTGCATTTTTATTTTCTTGCCTGAGCTGTACAACGGCATACTCTCGCTGTCCAGTTTTGGGGTTAATAAGTCCTTTAGGAGAAAGGGGGCCAAATCGTAAAGTTTCATCTCCACGAGAGACCATTTCTTCAATAGGCATACAGCCATCAAAATAAGGGGTATTTTTTTCGAAATCTTTGGCTTCAACTTTTTTGGCATTTTTTATTTCATTAATAAGTTGATAGTACTCATCCTTGTTTAGTGGACAGTTGATATAGTCTCCGCTCCCTTTATCCCAGCGGTCAGCCTTCCACGCCTTATCCATATTTATAGACTCAGTATCTAAAATAGGGGCTATGGCATCAAAAAAATAAAGAAACTCGTCATCAAAATGTTTTTTAATAGATAGAGCTAGTGGTTCATGGGTTAGGGGGCCAGTAGCAATAATGGCGGGCCTTGGTATATCCTCAATATTATTAATAACCTCTCTAACCACCTCAATATTTGGATGTTCCTCTAGGGTGGAGTTAATAGATCTAGCAAAGAGGTCTCTATCTACACCAAGTGCCATGCCCGCAGGAATTTGATTCTCAATGGCTGATTTTAATATTAAAGAATTTAGTTTTCTGGCTTCCCATTTCAATTGACCTGGAGCAGAATAGTCTGTCATAGACCCTAAGGAATTGGAGCAAACGAGTTCAGCGAGTTGAGAAGTTTTGTGAGCTGGTGTCATTTTTATATCTCTCATCTCAAATACAGTCACTTTTAAGCCCATTTCAGCCAGCTGAAATGCCGCTTCACAACCGGCCAACCCGCCGCCAACCACGTAAACTTTGTCTGTTTTTGTAATCATGATATAAACCTTGTTATGTCCAATCAAAAAAAAGGGTTTAGTTCATCATCTGAAGTCCTACAAAGTCTGTTTCAAAATAGCAAGTCCAACCTTGGCGAAGGCTTTACCAGGTGGAAACTGTGGCACGATTGGCAGGGTATAGTTGGGCAAACCATTGCGAAACATTCTACTCCAGTAGGTTATAAAAGGGGGGTCCTCTATGTTTGGGTGGATAGTTCAGCTCGTATGCAGGAAATGAGCTTTTTGGCTGGCGAAATCATTAGTAAAGTTAACCAGTATCTTGATAAAAAATGGGTTAGGAGGGTGCAGTTCTCTTTAGATAGGAAAAATGTGCCTGACTTTAGTGAGGCTCCCGAGAGCTTCAAGATCTTCATTAAGAAGCCCTAGATTTGAGATGTCCTAGATTTGAGACAACAACAGAATCGAGACAAACTCGAGAAACCAAAACTCGCTGTTAGAGTCGGAGTCCCTACTAGAATATTTAGTATGTCAAAATAAGATTGCATAAGTTGAGTGTTCTAAAGTCAACAGGCTCTTTTTTAAGAGTTAATAGAGAAAAAATTGTTATCGTAGTTCTTTTTTTCCATTCTAGTAAATTTAGCAAATAATCCTGCAAGATATCAATTACGGAGCTTGCTTTCTTTGCAGCCTTTAACATATTTCTTTGGGCAAATCTATCAACTGCAAGATAGAGGTGAGCTTCTTTGGGATTGATATTTAACTCTTCCAGGCGAAAAATAGTTGTGTCAATAAAATCTAATACAAGTTCGATTTCGCTAAAGTCAGGAGTTCCAGAAGGTAGAGTCTGTTTAAACTCTTCTTTTAAAACCCTTTCGATATGATTAAGGTCATCTCTTGTTTTAATAAAATTTTCTTTTTGATCTGGTGTCATATCTTTTATATCTTGACCATAAAAGATAGCCATCCGAACGGAGATAGGCTCGGAATGGTTGTATTCTGGAGTTGTGGTTAAGATCTCATCTAGTGACATAACTTTGGGGGCATCATGAAGCTCAAGATATTTTATAAAATAATCCCAGTGATCATGAAGCTCTGTAAGATGTGGGTACAGTTTGTTAGCATATTGAATTATGCGAGATTTATGAGCTAAAGTTTCCCTAACCCACTCCTCGGGCTGTTTGTAATTCGTCTTTGCGAAGGCATTATCCTGTTGGGTGAAGTTAAAAAGTCCAAGTGTTAGCATGAGGAGCGTACTTCTTTTTATTATCATCATGATTTTCGTTGCGTCCTATCTCCTTGAGACATCATTATCTACAAATCACAGAACGCGTCTCCCAAGAGACTGCTAGAGCAAACTTTTTGCCACGACCTAACTCATTGATTTTTTTAATAATCTAAATTTGTGGTAGGTCTGGTAAAGGCTCAGGTAAAGGAAAATAAGGTTTTTGTAAAAAAGATTTACAGATTATCGGCTGTAAATTGTCTCTATAACTCGAAATCAGAGTGAAATAAAAATAGACAGGATTTCGGATCAATTTTTACTAGTGATTTTTACAAAAGCAAGACTGGCTAAACAAAATATTATTGGTCTTTTGTTTTTATTGTGGCCCTAATTAGTGGTTTTAAATAACTATTTCGAGGAGGCTTTCCGAGGATTGCCGTAAGTCTCTCGTGTACAGAGGGATCATTTACTAGGGCCCCTAGCGTTCCCTCGCCTGAATCAATTTTTTTTAATATATTGTTAAGATGATGCAAAGATTGCTTAATATCTCCCTGCCCAGACTTGCGAGTATCTGAAATTAAGAGTTGACCTTCTCGGCTTAAAACCTCTATCTGCTTCGATGCCTGATTCAGATTCTTTAAAAGTTGATACATTTGTCCATCTTGATTCAATGTGTTTAATAGAGTTTTAAGTTCGGTTATCACCTCACCTATGTTGGCAATTTTAGGCGCTTCTTTAGTGAGTAGATCAAAAAAATCATCATCATCCTCCGATAGCAAAAAATCGTTATTTTTTAACTCAGCGGAATCGGCACTGCCTGGACGAATATATATATATTTATCACCAAGAGCTCCTTGAGTCTTAATACTGGCGGTGGAGTCCATTCTGATTTTAGACTTATATTTAGTATCTAAATTTAGAGTAATAATGATTTTTTTATTTTCATTAGAAAAATTAATTGCACTAATGTTTCCTATATTTATTCCTGAAAGTGATACTATGCTACCAACATTAAGCCCTTGGATTTGGTTAAAGCTAACTCGAACATTATAATAAGAGGTCAGAAAACTTCGATCGCCTCCAAACATAATAACTGAAATAAAGACGACTAACATACCAAGAATAATAAAAATACCAGATAAAATGTTTTTGTTGTTGTAATTGTGATTCATGCATTAACCTCTAGTATAATTGGCCGTTAATAAACTCATTAATTGTTCCACCTGATTTAATTCTAATATTCTCTACAGTATCTATATCAGAAATTTTTCCATTCTGTATAAGTGCTACTCGATCACATACAGCAAACACAGATGGCATGTCATGAGTAACAAAAATCGATGTCACTCCTCTTTTCTTCATTTTTAGAATCATTTCTTGAATCTTTAATGTGTTGTATGGATCAAGCCCTGCAGTGGGTTCATCATAAAGTACAACGTGAGGATTTATAATCGTTGATCTTGCCATTCCTACACGTTTTTGCATGCCGCCTGAAAGCTCAGAGGGAGAAATGTAAGCATTTCCATTAAGGCCAAACTCCATCAGAGTATTTTCAATAGTATTTTGTATTTCTAATTCACTAAAATTGGTATGCTCTCTGAGTGGATAAGCTAAGTTATCAAAAACGCTCATAGAGTCAAAAAGGGCACCGTTTTGGAAAACATAGGCTACCTTTTTTCTTACATGTATGAGATCTTCTTCAGTTTTGTGAGCAATATCTTCCCCTTCAATAAAGACCTCTCCTCCATCAGGCTTTTCTAAGCCTATTAAAGATCTTAGGATTACGCTTTTTCCAGAGCCAGATCCCCCCAATAAGCCTAAGCACTCTCCCTTGTTAACTTCGAATGAAACATCAGTATGTACAACCTTTGAGCCAAATCTTTTTGAAAAATTCTTAACTTCAATTACAGCCATTTTTCAATCACCATAAATAACTTTGTTAAGAAATAATCACCTGTTACGATTAGTATACAAGAGACAACAACTGACTTTGTGGTGGCAGATCCAACACCTTGTGTGCCTCCCGTTACATTTAGTCCATAATAACATGATGTTGTTGCAATAAAAAATGCAAAGAATAAAGTTTTTCCAAACCCAGAGATATAATCAGATAGGTTAATAGTAGATAAAACTTTCTGCATATAAAACTGTGAGTCAATTCCTAGTTCGATAGCCCCTACCGCGAGACCTCCGGCAATCCCGACTAGTATAGCTATAGCTGATAAAGACGGAATTGCAATCATACATGCAGAAAATCTTGGGAATACTATTTTTTTTAACGGAGATGCTCCAAGGGCTCGTATTGCATCAATTTGTTGAGTGACTTTCATTGATCCGAGTTCAGATGTAATTCCTGCACTGACTCTAGCCGCTAGCATAAGGCAAGCAAAAACAGGACCCATTTCACGAACAATTGATAAAGAAACAATTTTGGGCACGTAAAGCTTTCCTCCAAACTTTGTGAGTCCATAGCCAAACTGTAGTGCCATTACCATGCCCGTACTTATTGCTACAATTATTACCAGAGGGAGTGATTTAATACCAATCTGATAAATTTGCTCAAGGGTAAGGTGAAAGTGCAAGGGTCGTCTTAGGCCTATACGAATACTTTCAAACATAAGTTCAAATGAAGCGCCAATGGTATGAAAAAAAGATTTCACTATTCTCATGGCACCTTAAATCCTTGTAAAAATGTTTGGAAGTTTAAATGATTAATATCAAACTTTTCATCTATACCTATATAGGTGAGTATATATGTGCAATTATTTTTTTTAAGTATTACGATTTCACTCTTAATATCAATTCCATCAACAGTACCTGTGAGGGTGGATATTAGAGCCTTTCTTTTATTAAAGTCGATCATTTCTTCTTTTAAAATTAACCTGTTGTGGAGACCACTAATTATCCCTTCTCTGATGCGGGTGTGAGGAAGATCAGATTGAGATGTGCATTCTGACAAAAAAGATATGGAGTTTCCGTTATTTATATTTTTCCATGCCTTATCAACATGCTCCTGTTCAACTGGTAAAAAACCATTGGGGGGTTCATACATGACATGGCTGTCTTTGGTAAATTTAGGTTCTTCCACGCCAATTGAAACGCAGGAGCTAATAAATACAGAGATGAATATTGATAAAATAAATTTGTATAACATGTTGCCTTTACTGCGTATTTATTCTTTTAATCCTCTAGATTTACAAATCGGATAATTTATAAGTGAAGTTGAGTTAAAACAAATCGCTTCAAGTAATACGTGTATTGCACATAATTATCCCTAAAGGCAATACAAAAGTCTGGAGGTGAAATGTTAGAATATTTATGTGTCATGAAGTTGGCGCGACTGCCAATAAAACATAACTGTCTTCTAATTTAGGAAACTGTCCAGGCAAAAAATGACCACTACAGTTGGCATTAAAAATGCTTTAAACATTAACTAGACAAGAGGTCATAGTGAACAAGGTTCAGGATGAACATACTTTCAAGTTTATGATTGTGCTGCTACTAGCAGTCCTTCTGCCTATATTTCTTGAAGCGAGTACTAATGTAACTGGAGTGATACAAAAGATAGGAGAAGCAACTCACCTAGAGTTTGAAGGTAAATCGGATTGGAAATACAACTTAGAAAGATCTGGTAAAAAAGAACTAAAGCTGACTCTTCCGGCATTTAATGAGAAAACCTTTGCAGATCTAAAACTTTGGTCTGATAGATTTATTGAAAATATCGATATTTCAAAGAGTGGCCCCGACGGCCAGTATATTGTTACATTTAGTCTTGCGAACGAAAGTGTTGAAAGTTTTGATTATTTAACTGACGAACCATCAAGACTTATTATAGATTTCTACATAAATGAATCTGTGGAGTCAAAAACCAGGACTTCTGAACCTTCCGTAGCTTCTAGCAAAAAAAGTGTTGCAGATAAAAAAAATTATAAAAAACTATCCTCAAATAAAAACAAATCAAAATCAGATAAACAAAGTAAAAATGAATATAAAAAAGTTAGTGAAAAAAGATCGCCGTCAAGTAGTGAGATATTAACTGTTGAAATAGAAAACAGGCCTTCATCTGGAAAACTAAAATCTGGTGTTTTTGATGGCGGAGATCCAACTTATGACAGGTTTCGAATTAAGGACTATGAAATAAAAGAAGAGTCAATTATTGGTAGTCGTGAAAATATTTATATAAAATTTCCTATTGTAAAATTAAAGACAAGTCGACTTAAAGAAATTCGGGACAACAAGCCTGAGTATTTTATTAAAGAGAAGAATTCAAAAGAAAATAAAGAGGCAAGGTTTTTAGTTACTTTGTTTAATAATAAGAGGTATGCGGCATATATTAAGTCATTTGATTATTTTGTAAAAGAATATCCGGAATCTGTCTATGATGAAATTTTAAGAAATATGCTTGCGGATGTTTATTTTGATAGGTGGATGCAAACAAAAGATAATAAAGATAAAGAAAAACTCATTTCGGCAATTACATATTTAATAGAAAAATACCCAGATTCAGTCTTGAAAGAACGTTCAGAACTTACACTTGCTTTTATGTCTCTAGAGCATAAAGATGGTATCAGCACAATTCAAAAATTTTTAAAGTTTATAGATAAAAACCCCAAATCAATGTATTTTGACCAAGCCAAAAAATCACTTTCGGACGGGTATTTATTTTTAAATAAATTTGATGATGCTCTTGATGTGTTGCGAGATCTAGCGTCCTCATCGAACGAAAAGGTCTCTGGAGTTGAGGCTTTGTATAGAGTTGGAGATGTTTTTTATCAGTCGGGCAACTTAAATGAAGCCATAAATAGCTACAAAAGTGCAATAAACGAATATCCCAACTATGAATCAAGCTTTGAGAATGCAAACTACAATTTAGCAGAGTCTTACTTTTGGACAGGTCAGTATAAGTCTGCACTTCATCATTATATTCGATTTGTTGAATTATTTCCTTCACATGAGCATGGGGGATATGCACTTACAAGAATAGGTGAGCTTCTCGATATTTTAGGAGCTGATGTCAGTAAAAGCATGGGTGCTTTTTTGGAAAGCAGTTATAGATTTCGAAAGAGTGAAGGTTCTGAGGTGGCTCGCGTGAGAATGTTGAGTCAAAAGATGAGGAACATGAAAGAAAAGGAGATGTCAAAGGCGTTAGAGGAGATGAATCAAATAGCTAGGGAGTCGATGTTGCCCAGAATGGAGGAGTTTGTAACTTTGATGGTAGCGGATGGTTTGCACAGGCGAGATGAGTATAATAAAGCCCTGCAATACTTAATTAGCTATTATCAGAGAAACCCAACATCAACAGATGTTAGTTTTTTCAGAGGAAGAATTTTAAAAAACATTAGTGACCTGATTAAATCTAATGTAGATGCTGGTGATTTTCTTTCTGCATTAAAGATTAATAGTCAATACTCGACAACATGGTTAAATAATTTAGAGCGAATCGACATTCCTTTTTTCATAGGGCAAGCCTATGAGTTAGCAGGTGCCTTTTCTGAAGCACAAAAAATTTATAAAAACACACTTTCTCAGTTGCAAAAAATTAAAGGAACACGTGAGGAAAAAGAAAAAAGAGTTACAGAACATTTGCCTTGGGTGGAGCAAGTATTATTGAGATTAGCACAGACATCGTTCCAGAAGAGAGAGTTTGAGAGCGCGAATGACTATTTGGAGAAAATTAATACAGCAGTTAACCTAAGCGGACCGCAAAAAGTTGAGCGAGTAGAGTTGTTAGCCAGAGTAGCTGAGCAAAAGGGCGACGTAGATAGAGCTAAAAAACACTTAAAGCAACTTATTTCTGTTTGGGAAGGTAATCCTGAACAGTTAGCACCAACCTTTTTGCATTTAGCAAGATTGCAGTATGAAGATGGAAACTACCGCGATGCAGAGGTTAATGTTCAGGAAATTGAAAATTTAATAAGGTCTGGGGCAAAATTAAATGATGAAATTTTGTATAAGACTATCGAGTTAAAGGCAAGAACTCTTGAAGCTGATAAAAGAATAGTGGCAGCTATTGAGGCCTATACTGAATTATTAGAAAAATTTGAATCCAATAAATCTATGGAGTCGACTCGATATCATCTTGGAAAGCTCATGTTCTCCAACGGCAACATCAAAGGGGCTGAAAAAATATGGAATGGTTTAGATGCCAACAAGAGTCCTATGTATGTAAATCTAGCTCAGGAAAAACTAAACAACGCAAAGTGGGTAGATGACTATAAAAGGTATATAGATCGGATACCGGCTGCAGAAAGCTTAAACAGGAGTTTAGAATGAAAATGAATATCATTCAAACACATGATGCCAAAATGAAAGAACTTTTACGTGCTGTGGATAGAATTTCTGGGAGTAGGGCATCTGTTTTAATTTATGGAGAAAGTGGAACTGGTAAGGAGCTTCTATCAAGATATATTCACTCTAAAAGTCAGAGATCATCTCGTCCATTTTACGCTGTAAATTGTGCGGCATTGCCAGAAAATTTACTTGAAAGTGAACTGTTTGGTTATGAAAAGGGAGCTTTTACAGGAGCTGATAAGAGGCAAATTGGAAAATTCGAGGCAGCAAATGGCAGCAGTTTTTTATTAGATGAAATAAGCGAAATTCCACTACATTTACAGGCTAAACTCTTGAGAGTCTTACAAGAAGGTGAGGTTACAAGATTGGGGTCTTCAGCTCCTGTAAAGGTGGATGTTAGGATTCTTGCGACGTCTAATAGAGACTTAGCCGAAATGGTCAGAACGGGTTGCTTCCGCGAAGATTTGTATTACCGCCTTAATGTTATTCCTCTTTTCATTCCGCCATTGCGTTCACGTTTGAGCGATATCGAACTGTTATCTAAATATTTTGTTTCTTTAGTTTGTGAGGAAAATCAAATGAATCAAATTCATTTGAGTGAAGAAGCCTTAATCAAAATTAAAAAATGGAATTGGCCAGGAAATGTTCGGGAGCTGCAAAATGTTATTGAAAGAAGCGTATTAATGGCTTCTCAAGATACTTTGGGAGCAGACGACATTCTGATTAAAAACTACTCGAAAGATAAAAATGAAATATTATTTCAGCCAGGCATAACAGTTGCAGAGGCTGAAAGAAAACTAATTCTTCAGACTCTTTCTTACACAAGTCAAAATAGAACACAGGCCGCGCATATGTTAGGAATAAGTATTCGAACACTCAGAAACAAAATTAGAGAATATAGGATGACGGGTACAAATAATGAGTAAAGGTATTTTCGACAAAACAACTGACGCCTTAAGCGCATCCGTAAATTTTAGACTTTTAAGAAACAATGTTGTCTCAAGTAATATTGCAAATGCTGAAACTCCAGGCTACAAAGCCAAAAAAGTTGATTTTGAAGACGCCTTGTCACGTGCAATTGATATTAGTGGGCTGAACAAAATGAATACTGATCATGGGGACCATTTTCCTGTTGGAAGAGGAGCAATTTCAAGACTAAAAGCAGATGTTTATGATGATCCTGATATAAGTTTGGGGAATGATGGAAATACGGTCGATTTAGAAAAAGAAATGGCAAAGCTTGCTGAAAATACGATTCTTTATAAAGCAGCATTAAAGCTAATTAACAAGAAAATGGCAGCCCTCAAATATGTTGCCTCTGAAGGAGGTAGATGATGGATTTTTCAAAATCAATGAATATATCTAGCAGCGGATTAACTGCTCAGAGAATGAGAATGAATACCATCTCTAGCAATATTGCTAATATCAATACAACGCGCACTCCAGAAGGGGGGCCTTATAGACGCAAAGACGTTGTTTTTGAAGCCATTCCCGAAGCTAAATCATTTGGGGAAATTCTTATGAGTCAACCAGATAGAAATTTGCAAAGAGTTCAAGTTACAGATGTTGCTGTTGATAGATCAGCCCCATTGTTAAAATATGAGCCAGATCACCCAGATGCTAATGAACAAGGATATGTAGCCTATCCGAATATAAACTTAATGGAAGAGATGGCAAATATGATTCAAGCTACAAGAGCCTACGAGGCTAATATCTCTGCAATGCAAGCAACCAAAGACATGGCGATATCAGCACTTGAGTTAGGACAATAAGAGGAATTAAAATATGGATGGATTAACAGTATCAGTATCGGACAAGCTTCTTAAAACCGGAAAAACAACCAGTCAAATCAGAACACAAAATAATAAATCTACTTCGCTTGAAGGGGAAAGTGGTAAAACGTTTGCAGATACATTGAAAGATTCAATTAAAGAGGTCAATCAAATGCAAAAAGTTGCTGATGCTAAAATGCAGCAATTGGCAACTGGAGAAAGCAAGAATATTCCAGATGTTATGATTGCTACAGAGAAGGCAGATATAGCGCTAAAATTAATGGTGAAAGTAAGAAATAAAATAATCGATGCTTATCAAGAAATTATGAAGATGCAGGTGTAGAATATGCAAAAAGTTATTGGAAATATTGTAGTACAGTTTAATGAGTATTTTAAAAATCTGTCGCCAGTAAAAAGAATGTCCATGTTGATGGCTAGTATGATTGTGCTTGTTGCGATAGTGGTAGTGACTGTAATGGTTTCAGGTTCAAACCATGGAGTCCTATTTAGGAATGTGCCTCCAGACCAACTCCCACTTGTTGTAGATAAGTTGAGACAGAAAAATATTCCTTTTAAACTAGATGAGAAAGGCAGTACAGTCTTGGTCCCTCAAGAGATGTTACACTCTACACAAATGTCTATTATGTCAGAGCTGGGAACAACAAAACTTGGCACCATTGGACTGGAATTATTTGAAAAGCAAGACTTTGGTGTGACATCTTATGCTCAAAGAGTTAACTATCAAAGAGCTTTGCAAGGTGAGTTGATGCGTGCAATTAACACGATAAGCTCGGTAAAAAACAGTAAAATTGTACTTGCCCTACCTCCAAAGAAAACTTTCCTTGAAGAAGAGGGAGAGCCTTCAGCGTCTGTAATTATCGAACTCTACCCAGGTAAAAAACTAACCCAAGATCAAGTCAACGGCATAACACATATTGTAGCTAGTGCTGTAGAAAATATGAGCCCTGAAAGGGTTACTGTTGTTGATTCAGAAGGTCGCCAATTGTCGCAGTCGGGCACAGGGAATTCAAGAGAGGCATCAGATCTATTAGAATTAAAAGGAAAAATAGAGGGAAAACTAAAAGAAAGAATTGAGGGAATGTTATCCCGAGTAGTTGGAGAGGGAAAAGTTGAGGCTCAAGTCTTTGCTAATTTGAATGCAAAAAAAATCTCAACAGTTCAAGAGTTAGTAGATGCGGACTCCACAGCAATAAGAAGCCAAACAACTGAAGAGGAGCTTTTAGATGGAGCAAGAACAAATCCTGTGGGAATTCCTGGCGCTCGTGCTAACCTTCCTGGAGCAGAAGATAGGGGAGAAGTAGGTTTTAAACAAAATGTTAAAAAAGAATTAAAAACACAAAATTTTGCGGTACCAAAGACAGTTAAAAATATTTTGGAAGCCGCTGGTGGTATTGAACAAATTAGTGTGGCCGTAATTGTAGATGGCAAGATAAATAAAACAATTCTTGAAGATGGCAGTGTTAAGGAGGATTGGAATCCGCGAACACCAGAAGAAATTAAGCAGTTTGAAGAGATAGTAAAGAGCGCAATAGGTTATAATGCAAAGAGAGGAGATACTGTTAAAATAGAAAATGTTCAGTTCTCGAAATATGATTTTTCAGATTCTGATAAGATTCTCTCAACTCTTGAAAGAAAAAAACTTTTACATGCGTTATTCAAGTGGTCATTGTTGGGATTTAGTTTGGCTTTATTTTTCCTTATTGTTGTTCGTCCATTTATGCGTTGGATAACTGACTCCTTTCAAGACACTGTGGAAGATATGTTGCCAAGGACAATTGAAGAGTTAGAAGAACTTCAGTCTGTCGATAATACACTGCCGGGAATGCAAGGAGCATTACCTCTAATGGAAGACTCAATTGATCCTGATAAAGCAGAAAGTGAACTCTTAAAAGAGAGAATAATGGCGTTAATGGAGACGGAAGAAGAAAAGGCTTCAGGTGCATTTAGTCTATGGCTAACGAGGAGGGATAGTTGATGAAGTTACAAAAAATTGATGATGTTAACTATGAATCACTTCGTGGTTTTGAAAAGGCAGCTATTCTTTTAAACTACTTAGGGACTTCAGCTGCAAAAATACTGTTTAGACACACGGATGATGGAGACATAAGAAAACTACTGAGCGCAATGCAAAAGTTCAGAATTGTTCCAGTAGAAGTAACCAAAAAAGTTCTAGAAGAATATTATGAGATGTTAAGTGAATCGCAAGACTATATCTTTTCTGAAGATGTTACATCCAAAGAAACTGTTGTTGATGCGGTCGGTGAAGAACGTGCGAGAGGAATTTTGGGACATTTAAATGTTAATTCACCGTCATCTAGAAGTTTAGAAAGCTTGGAAATGGTTGATGCAAAATCATTATCAAATTTTTTGATAAATGAGCATCCGCAAACTATATCTGTGATTCTAGCTCATCTAGAACCTGAAAAGAAAGGAGAGGTTCTAAAACGTCTGCCTGACGCTCTACAAGCAGAGGTTGTTCTTCGACTTTCAAGTTTAGACCACGTAGCTCCGGAACTCATTGCGGAGGTGGATCAGGTTTTAAAAAGAGAGTTGTCAAGCATTGGAACAGTTGAGCAAGCCTCTCTTGGTGGAGTTCAACCAGTGGCTGAAATGCTTAACGTTATGGATAAAAATACTGAGACTTCGATCATGTCACGAATCGAAGAAAAAGACCCAATTCTAGCAGAAGAAATTCGAAAGCTGATGTTTGTTTTTGAAGATATTATCAAAATTGATGACAAAGGCATCCAGACCCTGCTCAAGGAAGTTCCAAATGATAAATTATTATTGGCATTAAAGACTGCAAACGAAGAGATAAGAGAGAAGATATTTAAAAATATATCGCAAAGAGCTGCAAATCTTCTTAAGGAGGATTTGGCTAGCTTAGGTCCATCTCGTCTCTCCGATGTAGAATCTGCACAAGTCGAAATTGTAAATATAGCAAGAAGATTAGAACAAGAAGGAAAAATTCTTATTGCTAGAGGTGGATCTGAAGATGCACTTGTATAGTTATAAAATCATTTGATCTTATTTTTGTGGGGACGTTCTGTGAGTTTTAAAAGAGAAATATTAAATAGAGATGAGGCTGAAACTCTTGTGTTTAATTATGTACCACAGGAGTTTCCATTGGTCGTAAATTCGTCTGCAAAAAATTTTTTAATGAGTCAAAATGAAAAGTCTTCGGATTTTAAGCTAAGTGAACTTATAGCTGATCAATCTGGAATTACTGATTTAAAAAAACGCGAAGTAGAACTTAAAGTTGAGACTGAAGCGCTTGAAAAATTAAAAGAAGTTCAAGAAAAAGCTTACTCTGAAGCTTATGAGCTGGGGCTTATTGAAGGAAGAGACAAAGCGTATTTGGATCATTCAAGTGATTTAAAAATTAGAATTGATAAATTAGATCAGCTTCTTTATTCTTTTGACAGAGTTCAAAATCAGTTAATTGAATGTAATGAAGAAAAAATAATAAGATTAATTAATCTAATAGCTAGCAAAATTGCATTAAGGGAGATTCAGAGCAATCGCGATGTCGTATTAAATGTTATTGCTCAGGTTTTTGAGTCTGCGCAGAATGATGAGGATGTTGTTTTAAAAATTTCATTGAATGATAGTCAATTTATACAAGATTTAAGAGAAAAACTTGATAAAAGAGTTGAAATTTTAAAAAATGTTAAAATTGATGCTCAATCTGATATAGAAGATGGTGGTTGTATATTAGAAACAAAGTATGGAGCTATTGATGCGAGTTTGGATCAAAGATTCGAAAAAGTTTGGAAAGCAATAGAGTCAAAAATTCCTAAGACTAAATTGAAAAATAAAGAAGGTGACCCCAATGACTCTGGTGATGCTGAGAATGATAATGGGGAGGTCTAGTGTCATTTGAATTGAATTTCAATAAATATTTCAATGCAGTTTTTAACCTTAATATCAACAAAGACATTGGCAAAGTTACAGAAGTAACAGGATTTTTGATTAAAGGTTATGTACCTGGTGCGTGCATTGGAAGTGTTTGCGAAATATTTCCATTTGCAGGGATGAGTTCGTTTTTAGTTGAAGTTGTGGGTTTTAAACAGAGAGAAGTCCTGATGATGCCTCTAGGAGAAATGAGAGGTGTAGGGATGGGAGCTAAAATTGTATTGTTAAAGACAAGAGCTTTTGTTGGAGTAAGCGATGATTTGTTAGGAAGAGTAATAAACTCCATGGGAGAGCCAATTGATGAAAAGGGGGGCATTGATGCCTCAACAGATTTTGAGTTGTATAATGAGGGTAAAAATCCACTATGGAGACCTCCGATTAAAGAGCCTCTAGAACTAGGTATTAGAGCCATTGATGGCCTTATTACGGTTGGTAAGGGGCAGCGAGTTGGCATTATGGCCGGCTCAGGTGTGGGAAAGTCTGTTTTATTAGGCATGATGGCCAAAAACACAAAAGCCGACGTCAATGTCATTGCATTAATAGGAGAAAGAGGACGAGAAGTTCGCGAGTTTATCGAGAATAACTTGGGCGCTGAAGGGATGAAAAAGTCAGTTGTAATTGTAGCAACGTCAGACCAGAGTCCACTGCTGAGGATGAGAGGAGCTTTTCTTGCAGCGACAATAGCTGAATATTTTAGTGAACAAGGAAAAGATGTACTTCTTATGATGGATTCTATTACTCGTTTTGCCATGGCACAAAGAGAGATTGGATTAAGCATTGGAGAGCCGCCTGCAACAAAAGGCTACACTCCGAGTGTATTTACTATGTTGCCAAAAGTTTTAGAGCGAGCTGGAAATTTTGAAGGAAAGGGTAGTATTACAGGGCTGTATACAGTTCTTGTAGAGGGTGATGATATGGATGATCCAATTGGCGATTCTGTTAGGTCTATCGTCGATGGTCATATTGTTTTGACAAGGAAGCTAGCACAGAAAGGGCATTTCCCGGCTATAGATGTATTACAAAGCTCAAGTCGAGTTATGGGAAACGTTATAAGTCCTGAGCATCTTCAGTTTGCTTCTCAAGTGCGTAGAAATTTAGCAACATATGCTGATGCTGAAGACCTCATTAATATTGGTGCTTATAAGGAGGGGAGCAGTCATGAGATAGATATGTCTATCAGATGTCATAAGCCTATAGAGAGTTTTTTAATGCAAAAAGTTGGAGAGGGATCAGATCTGCAGAATAGAGTTAGTGAGATTGCTAAATTCGTGATGGTGTAAGATGGGGTTTGAATTTCGTTTGGAGACTTTGTTAAAAAATAGAAAGCGAGAAGAAGAAAACGCCAGAAAGGTATATGTGAAAGCTCAACTAGCTGTAGATCAGTCTCTAAAAAAAATAGATTCGTTATGGAGAGATATAGACACAACTCGCAAGAATATGGAGAATGAGCAAGTAGCCGGGGGAAAAAAATCTGAATATCTAGCCGGACTAGATGAGTTTATTAAAGGTTGTAAAATTAGAATTGAAAAAGAAAAAATATGTTTAAGAGAACTTAGTATGATTGCTGAAGAAAAGCGTGAAATATTTATTGAGGCAGTTAAGGAATTCAAGATTCTAGAAAAAATAAAAGAAAAAAAAGCTAAAGAATACAAAATTGAAAAGACAAAACGAGAAACAAAGGAAATAGATAATCTAGTAACCACAAGATACAAGAGGGGCGAGTAAATGAATAACTCTTACAATGAGTATTTTCGTGTTGCAAAAAAGAATAAACCAAAATCTAAAGTCGAGTTGAAACTGAAACAGGTGAAAAATAGAGGGAATAGAATTTTTGCTAAAATAAATAGCGTGCATGGGACAACGAAACCTCAATCTTCATCATCCAAAAAACCATATATATCTGGACGAAATACCGCTTCATCTAATTTTGCTTTATTTATTTTATTCGCTTTGGGTGCGTCAATTGCTGGTTGGGGGTATTTGAATATTGATTATGTGATAAATTTTATCGACCGAGTGGAAATCAGTCCATTTGCCATCAGTGAAGCTGTTGAGAAGGTAGAGGAAAAAAAATCCTCAGACAAAAGTGTAAAAGAGGCAAGAATTTCCTCTGGCAATGAGCTGTCTAGTGCAAATAAAGATTTGTCGAGTGAAAAAAATAGAGAAGAAAATATTAATCATTTTACTAAGTTAAACGATAGAAAAACAGAACTAGACCTTAGAGAAAAAGAATTAAATGAATTGGAGAGCGAATTGCATGAACAAAGAAGAGAGATCGAAAATCGAATCAAGAAACTTGAAGAAATTAGATCGCAAATTGGTCAGGTTTTAAAAGATAAGGTTGAGGTCGACGAAGAAAGGATTAAAAAGTTGGTGGAGTTTTATTCAGATATGAAACCACAAAACGCAGCCCAGATTGTAGCAACGCTTAATGAAGATCTTGCTGTGGAAATTTTAGGAAGAATGAAAAAGAAAAATGCGGCAGATATTTTGAATTTACTTAAGCCTGAAAAGGCTCAAGTTCTAACTGAAAAATTTGCAGGCTATAAAAGAAGATAAGATTAAAAAGATAGGATTACAAAGATAGGTTAAATTTTATATGAATATCATTGGAACCTCAGGACAATCAATAACTTCACTTCCAAACAAAATTGGAGGTTCCTTCCCTAACAGTAAAGAGGGACAAAAGGAGGAAAAGGGTTTCGTAGATTTGCTTTCATCTGAGGATTCGTATCAGTCGCGATCAGGAACATCAGGAACTAATCTGGGCAGTGTTGCTGTTGGAGAGTCTGAACATGAACAGAATCAACAGAGCATAGTTTCTAAAAATGAGAGTTATGTAAAGCCATCTCTAAAAGAATTTGTTGGTTTTGATGAAAGTTTAACGCAGAGAACTGCACTTAAGACTTTTCTTTCCAGGATGAAAAGTGATTTAAATATTCAGCCAGAAGAGTTAATTTCTGCATTTTCGAACTTGTCAGAAGAAGAATTGTTAAGTCCACCTGAGGAATCTATGAAGACCCTTATCGGCCACCTTAACTTAAGTGCAGATAATTCCGTAAAGGCAGAAAAATATTTTCAAGAAATGCTAGAACAAACAAACACGTCGCTGATTGCCGACAGATTTCAGAGTGATGGCAGCGGACTTTCTATAAAAATAATGAGCAAGAGGGATTTGCAGAATCAAAAAATTCAGAATGATATTCAAAAATTAAGTCATCATTTTTTTGTTAATCCACCTCGTCTTGATCAATCTTCAGAAACTGACCAAAAAGATTTATATATGCCCATTAGTGACCACCATCAGGGCTCATCTGATCACAGCAACATGAAGTCTTCACAATTTTTTATGGGAGGTTCACTGGGTGCAATTGGTGACCAGAGTGTAAAAGGGATGGATTACGATCAGGCAACAGTTCTATCCACAAAAGCCATTATTAATGGCAGTACTAAAACCCCAATTGATTACAACGAAAATAGTTTTCTTTTAGGAGAGAACACTTTAGGAGAGAATCCTTTAGGGAAGACTTCAAATACGGAAATTCATTATATTTCTAATTATGTATCGCCGGAAGTATTAAAATCTTTAAATATTACAGATATTAAACATATTGAACCTAATCCATTGGTAGAGGCAAAAGAGGTTGTTGGATCTGGTTTTGATAATACTATTGGGGAGTCGCTTGGGGCACAAGGTTTAGGTGGAATAATCAATGAAAATGCACAAGATTCAGACCGCGCAAGCTCAGATAGTCTAGACGGTAACAACTCTGATGGCCTTCTGTCAGAAGGTATTAAAATTAATGATGGTACTGGAAATAACTCTACTAAAGAGTTTCATGTTCAATCACGGCCACAACTTACAGATGTGCAAGAATCTGAAAATGTTAATGAGGTTGTAAGTCAAGCACGAGCTTTGCTTAAAAATGGTGGGGGTGAAATGAGAATTCAGATGAATCCCCATGGGTTAGGTGAAGTCACAATGAAGGTTCAGGTTGAGAATGGGATTGTTAACATTGAGATGTTGGCTGATACGCAAGAAGCCAAAAATTTATTAGAAAAAGGTGTTTCTGAACTAAAATCTACTTTAGCTAGTCACAAATTAAATTTGGAAAACATTAAAGTGGACACTTCAGCAGATTTAATGGGCGACTTGGCTGAAAAACAAAAGGATGCTGAAAGGCAGTTTGCCCAGCAATTTATGGGAGAATTCAGAAGAAATAACCAGTCATGGAGAAATGGTTTCTTTGATATGACAGGAGTTAGAGCTTATAGATCACAAACGCAGGATGAAGCCGAAAATCCACTTCTAGTTGCTAAGGCAATGAAAAATGGAGCGGGTGAACAAAAAAGATTAAATTTGGTGGCTTAAAATTATTAAAAAAGGTGAATTATGATTAGTGTTAAGGGTGGAACTCAAACTTGGTCGAAGGCTGAACAGACTTCAGCTTTAAAGGCAGAAACTAAAAATACAATGAGTGCACAGAATAATGAGATAGCTTTAGGAAATAATGAAAATATTGGCGAAATGCTAAATAAGATATCAGATCCAAATTGGATTGATCCTGTAAAAGCTCGCCGCGTGGGTAATGATGAACTCGGCAAAGATGCATTTTTAAAGTTATTATTGGCTCAGATGAAAAACCAAGACCCAACATCACCAATGGAAAGTCATCAGATGGCCGCTCAGTTAGCTCAATTTTCTTCTCTAGAAAAGCTACAGAATATTGATGAGAGTATTAAATTAATGAATCTCAATGGTAATCAATCAGGGGCTCAATTTGAAACTTTGAATTTAATAGGGAGAGCCATTCAAGGAGACTCTACTCAAATCATGCGACAGGACCCTAAAGAAGAACATGATATAAACTTTAGACTTATTAAAGACGCCACAAAAGTTGATGTAATTATTAAAGATGCCAATGGTACAGTTGTGCGAGAGTTAGAAGTTAGAAATTTGAAAGAAGGACAAAATGTTGTAACATGGAATGGTCTTAACAGTGAAGGATCGTCTATGGGTAAAGGTGAATTCAAAGTTGAAATTAAAGCACAAGATAGTAGTGGTAAAAAAATAGCAGCAGAAACCAAATTTGCAGGGGTCGTTACAGGAGTTAACTACACAGGGGAAGGGCCTATTTTGTTGATGGGTAAGCAAAAAGTTAGATTAAAAGATATAAAGAGTATTACCGCCCCTGAACAGCTTGAAAAAATCAATACGAGTCAGGTTACAAATGAGGTTCAAAAGAATAATGGAACTGTAGTTTCGGCAAATTCAAGCAATGAACTGATGGACAATATTGCTATGTCCCGAGATATGATTAACAAAGTGACGAAGGAAACCAATCAGTAATGGCATTAGAAGGTTTAAATAATTTAAAAATTAGCCCAGCTATACCAGATTCGGGCGTTAGAAAAAGCTCGCTTGATCAGGGAATCAAGGGAGAGTTTTCAAATCAATTGGAGGAGATTCTAGGGAGGAGCAGTGAAAAGTTTGCAGATCCTAAAGCTCCTCTCTCAATTAAATTTTCTAATCATGCTATCGAACGAATGAGATCTCGAGGGATTCATTTTGACTCCGAAACATTACAGAAAATTGAAAACATTGTAGAAAGGGCTAAAGAAAAAGGGGTAAAAGAAACTCTTATCATGTCAGAAAATGCTGCCATGATTTTGAATATTGAGAACAAAACAGTTGTAACGGTGATGGATAAAAATATGTTGAAAGAAAATATTTTTACCAACATTGATGCTGCTGCAATAATTTAACAAAACAAGGGCTGGACCTCATTTGAGGGGGCCCTTCATGACAACTCGGTGACTGACTGATCTGAGTTGGTGAAACATGGAGGTTTCATTATGGGAGTACTATCATCTCTCTATACCGGTGTGTCCGGTTTAGCTGCACAAGGGGAAGCGCTGGGCGTTATTGGAGACAATATAGCCAATGCGAACACAACAGGATTTAAAGCCAGTCGAGCAGAGTTCCAGGACATTATCTCTAAAAGCTTAAAAGGAATTTTGGGTGGAAACCAAATAGGTCGTGGAGTAAAAATTGGTGCTGTAAATCCAATCTTAATTCAAGGGAACGTAGATGCCACAGAGAAGTCTACAGATTTAGCTATATCTGGAGATGGTTACTTTGTATTGAGAGGGTCAGATGGTGAGTCTTACACTCGTGATGGATCTTTTCACTTTGATAGAGAGGGGTACCTTGTCACCAATGATAATCAAAGAGTTCAAGGATTTCAGGGAGACGACAAGGGAAATATAATAAATAAAATGGGAGACATCAAGTTTCCACGGGCCTTAATACCAGCTAAAGCAACAAGTGAGGTACGATTAGATTTAAATTTGGACTCACGTATTCAGCAGGTTAAAAACTTCGATATAAAGGACCCTTATTCAACATCTGATTTCTCGACAGGTATCGAAATCTACGATTCGCAGGGAAATAAACACTTAATTTCAATGTTCTTTAATAAGGTGGCTGATGGAACTTGGCAATATCGGGGGCTTGCAGATGGCAAGGAGGTCACAGGAGGCAAAGAGGGCGAACTGGCAGAAGTGCTTATGGGTAAGCTGACTTTTACTACAGATGGAAAGTTGAATACAGAAGAAACAACAAAAGCGGCCTTCAATTTTAAGGGAGGGGCTCTTCAAAATCAAAAAATAAAATTTGATTTTGGGAACTCAATTTCCACTGACAAGGGCGATGGTCTAGACGGTACAAAGCAGTATGGTAAAGAATCAGATTTGATAAGTTGGGTGCAAGACGGTTCAGCAGCGGGAACCATTACAAATTTGTCATTTAATGACGAGGGCGTTCTCACAGCACTTTATAGCAACGGTCAAACTGAAGATTTAGCTCAAATTTCCTTAACTAAATTTGAAAATCCTGAAGCTCTATTTAAGGTTGGAAATAACCGATTTAAAGAAGCAAGAGATTCGGGAGCCCCCTCAGTGGGACGTCCAGGAAAGGGTGGTAGAGGAAAGCTTTTCGCTAAATCTCTTGAGAGATCCACAGTAGATTTGGCTTTAGAGTTCGTGAATCTCATTCAAAATCAAAGAGGTTTTCAAGCTAATGCGAAAACTATTACCACTACAGATGAGCTATTGGCTGAGGTTATTAACTTAAAGAGATAATAGAATCAATTACGATTAATATGAAAGTGCATCTACAAGCTTAAGAAGGTTCTTGTGAGTGAAGGTTTTCTTTTTTGTGGCCTCATCAAAGCTTGTTAGGTGGAGTTCCCCAGATTTTATTCCCACCATGCAATTACACTGGCCATTGATAAGCGTATCAATGGCTTTTGAGGCCATTTGGCTGGCAGCTATACGGTCTCGTGCAGTTGGAGATCCGCCCCGTTGTATATGGCCAAGTATGCAAACTTTAGCTTCAAACCCCGCTTTACTTTTGAGTTCATCAGCAATTTTGTAAGCATAACCCGGAGTTTCCATCTCAGCGGTAACTAAAATACTGCTCATTTTACCGCGTTGAATTCCCGAGCGAATCTTATTAATAATTTTTTCGATATTTAAAGGATTTTCGGGAAAAATAGCCTCTTCAGCTCCGCAAGCAAGGCCCACTTCAACAGCAATATAGCCATTGTTTCTTCCCATGACTTCGACAATAAATAAGCGGTCATGGCTGGCTGCAGTATCTCGAATTTTATCTATGGCCTCACGTGCTGTATTGACAGCAGTGTCAAAGCCGATGGTGTAGTCTGAGCCATTTATATCATTGTCAATGGTGCCTGGGACTCCAACTATAGGAAAGTTGTGTTCATCCCATAGAGATTTGGCTCCACGAAAAGATCCGTCTCCTCCAATGCAGACAAGAGCTTCAATTCCTTGTTTTTTTAGATTTTGTATGGCCTGAGCTCTGACTTCAGGTTTGTGAAAATCTAAACAGCGCCCAGACTTTAATATGGTGCCCCCTCTTTGGATTATGTTCGACATCGAGCTCAGTTGGAGGGGTTTCATATTGTTGTCAATCATGCCCTGGTAGCCGTGGTAAATTCCAAAGACTTCCATTTTGTTAAATAGCGCTGTTCTCACCGCAGCTCGAATAGCCGCATTCATTCCGGGAGCGTCCCCTCCACTAGTAAATACACCTATTTTATGAAGGGATTTAGAGTTGAAGCTAGAGCAGTTAAAGTTATTGAGTTCCATGCTGTATTATTTCTATACGAAATTTAAATAATAAAAAAGGCCAATCTACTCAATTGGCCCTTTTTTAAAAACTATTTTGCTAGTTAATTACTTGCGAAGCATAGTTTTGAATTCAGATCCTGGACGGAACTTAGGGTACCATGCAGCAGGAATTTTGATGGCTTTGCCAGTTTGAGGGTTGCGGCCAGTGCGAGCTTTTCTTTTAGCCTTTGTGAAAGTACCAAAACCAACAAGTTTCACTTCATCACCTTTCTTAACTGATTTGCGGATAGTATCAATTGTAGCGTCCAGCATTCTTTCAGTTTGAGCTTTAGTCATGTTAGTTTCTTTAGCTATGTGTTCAATTAATTCTGCTTTATTCATGTGTTTGACTCCTGTTGATAGTCTTTGTTGTTTGTATTGAGACAAAAATGCAATTCACCTAGTCTCATTAGGAATTGAAACTTTTTTTACATCTCTGGTCAAATCTAATTTCACTTTTTTTGAAAAATATAACGCCACACTACCGGATTCTAGGCTTATGGAAGGCCTTTTGTCGTTGTTATCTCTAGAAGCCTTATTGATGGGGCGAAATCGTAGCTTGGCCAAATTTGACATTTCGGTAGTAAACTTCCATTGTCAAGGGTGTATTGGACCGCGTGTTTCCGTAAGCTCTGTAACGAAAGTAGGTGTTATGGCTTGGGGTTCCGTCGTATCCCCGTCTGTAAATCTCAATTCCAGTGTCTTGGTCAATAGGAGCAAATGTCCCGTCAATTATGCTGGGAGGAAAAATGACCCATTGTTTGTTATATGAGCTCATAAGCTGGGCAAAGCCTTGTGTCGGAACTTTTTTGCTTTTCAGGTGAATACTTATCCATACTCCGTCATAGTTTTTACAATTCCAATAACCAAAGCTCCAGATAACGCCGGGATAGTTACAGATTCCGTGATCTTTTAAAAAGCGCTCATAGGTGGAGCGATCTATTATTTGTAGGGGGCCGGCCCAATTGTGCAGTTTATTGTAATCGTCGTTGGGTTCAACGATAGGAGGGGGGAGGGGGGTGGCTCCACCAGACTTTTTATCCTTTCCACAACCGCTTAAAATAAGAGTAAAAGCTAGAAATATGAAGGCGATGGGTTTTAAAAAAAACGGATTCACAAATGTCTCCTTAATACAAATATAACCCCCTTTTATGTGGAAAAGTCTGCCAGAGGAAGAAGAGGCTAAACACATATATTCATTTCCTGTTCCAGGCCTTTCAAGGTTTTAAATGTTAGCTCAAATATAGGCCCGCTCTGTCCTCAAAAAAATTGATGGATAGGCTTTATGAGGCTGTGAAGCCCATAGTGCCCCATTTTGTCACGGGTGAGAATAAAGATTAGTCATAAATGTCAGTCATGTAGATCATTTTTCGTGTTTTTGTCGTCAGCCTGGGGCTAACGGCTGTGAATGCAACTAAATTAATGCACCAGATATCTATTCATACTAAAATGTAAATTAACTATGGTTTTAGACTTCACATTCGAAAGGTGACCCTTGTTTCCCTATTTGTATATTGGTCCAGATTTGGTTGTTCCAACATATTTTTTGGTGATCTCATTTGCTTACAGTTTTGCTAGCTACTGGTTATTTGAAAGGGCACCAAGATTTCGCCTCTCACAAAGCTATGTTGTAGAGATTTGTTTATTAATTATGGTTATGGGATTTATTGGAGCTCGACTTTGTCATGTGATAGTAGAGCATCCCGGCTATTATATGAGAGCACCATTTCAAATACTAAAATTTTGGCAAGGAGGTTTCGTCTTTTATGGGGGAGTGTTATTTGCACTAGTTGGCGCAATTTATTATTTAAGAATAAAAAAGCAAAACATTCGAGCATGGATGGAGATGTTCACTCCTGTGATTATTTCTGGTTATGTTATTGGAAGATTTGCAACATTATTATCTGGCAGTGGTTATGGCAAACCGACGGATGTCCCTTGGGCTATAATATACCCGCCGGGCCCGGAGGCTCCGGCGGGGATTCCTCTACATCCCACGCCCATATACTCGATGTTGTGGAACGCTGTATTTTTGTTTTATGTGATGAGAGTTGAGAGTCGACCAGTGGCTCAATACCAGCTTACTAAAAAACCTGGAAATCTTTTACTCGTGTACGGAATTTACCATGGTGTGGGGCGAGTTTTGATAGAACAGTTCCGAGAAGACTATAGAGGAGAGTTAATTTTAGGTTTGAGTTTTTCAACTTGGATGAGTGGGGCCCTGATTGTTTTGTGTCTATTTTTCTTACTCAAACCCACCAGGTCTCAGAAGAGTGCGGAAGGTGCCAGGCCCTAACTTGCACCGCAAAGCGGTGCAAGTTAGGGCCTGGCACCTTCCGCTAGGACCATGTTGGCGCTCAAAAATAATAATAGGATTGCAAACAACACTCTTCTTAATTTGTCATCCACCGTATTATTTAGCGAGATGCCAAGACGAACAGACAATAACGATCCGGAAAAGATAGCAAAAATAATGAGCCAGTTTGTGCTACCTACCTGAAATCTCGCAAGATTAAAGTTAGCCAAGTTCGCCTTTGGGGTTAGCATGTAACTAAGAGTAGCCGACAGTGAGGTCACAATAAGAATAAGATTATTATAAGCAGAGATAAGTCTTAATGGCATTTTATAAAGGGCCGCAAATAAAGGGTTAAGTATGATCCCTCCTCCAAGCCCAGTTGTACTGGCAATAATTCCTACGAAAAATCCCACAATTAAACCTACAAAGGTGTTGGGGGTGTTAGGGTTAGAATAATCGGAAATCCTAGAAACTTTAGGAATCCAAAATACGGTTTGAACGGCAAATAAAAATAGAATGATGGCAAAAAAAGTTTTTAACCAAGCACTTCCAACATTAACAGCGATCTGAGTTCCCGTTAGAACCCCAAAAGTTACTGTCAGGATTATAGGTAGGAATATTTTTTTATGAAAATGAATTTTCCCTTTTTTATAATAATAAGTATTTACAATTGAGTTTAGCAGAATGACCCCCTGGGCGGTTCCAATTACTGTGGTGGCCTCTAGATAAGGGTAGGTATAATACAACACTGGGGCAATAATGGCACCTCCCCCGATACCAAAAAAACTACTAATTAACCCGATAATAATTCCCAAAGGAACAAGTATGAGAATGTCCAATTTACAGCTCCTTTAGAGGAAAAGTAAGAGGATGGATATTAATAACTTAGCAATGCATCCTAATAAAAAAATCTGAGCTTACAGCTTTCTGAGTAACTCCCAATTTTGTCATGCTGTCAATTTGATGTTGTCGATTCGACTTCCCTTTTTTTCTTCTTTTCCTCGTACCATTGGAGATACATAATTAACATCAATATTCCAATCCCGGTAACGATGGATATATCGGCAACATTAAAGGCCGGGTAAGTCCATTTACGTTGAAGATGGAAGTCTAAAAAATCAATAACATAGCGAAATCTAAGTCGATCAATGTAATTGCCTATAGCTCCACCACAAACGAGAGATAGTGCCACGTTTTGCAGTTTATCTGAATCAGGCACCTCCCTCATAATGTAAAGAATAAATGCGATAGCTAATGGAGGCATAGTTAAAAAGAAGATATTTCGAAACGTATCGTGAGCTTCGCGAAATATTCCGAATGCGGCACCTTCATTTCTAACATAAGTCAGATCAAAAAAACCTGGTAAAACAGTGTGTGATTCTCCAAGCAGGAAGTGCGTGTGTACATACATTTTGGTGAGTTGATCTAAAGCAATTATAAAACCACTAATAGCAACTAAATAGAGATACTTCATTTTTATCATGATAAGGCCTCGATACATTTTGGACAAATTTCGGGATGCTCGGAGTGATTTCCAATATCTTCACTGTAATGCCAGCAGCGTATACACTTTTCTCCCCTAGCCTTTTCAACATGGACGGAAAGTTCACTCCCAGGGACCAATTCAACCTGAGAAACTATAAAGAACTCACGCGCCGAACCCAACGCATTGATGATATCAATTTTTTCAGTGGGAAGAGTTAGCTGGACTCGGGCATCTAAATTTGAACCAATAATTTTTGTTCTCCTTAGATTTTCTAAACTTTGTAAGACTTGATCTCGAATTAGAAAGGCCTCAGCAAAACTTTCTTTGAGAGCGGTGTCTTGCCACTCCGCCCTTGGTTTTGGAAAATTACACAAGAAAACGCTTTCCTTTTCTTTTGATGGTAAAAAGTTATAAACTTCTTCGGCCAAAAAACTCAAAATGGGGGCAATCATAACAACTAAATCATTTACAAGGTGATAAATCACGGTTTGAGAAGAGCGCCGCTCAACTCCATCTTTCTTCCAAGTGTAGAGGCGATCTTTTAGAATATCTAAATAAGTTGCAGAAAGGTCAATTGTAAAAAACTGATTTAGAGTGTGGTACACTTTGTAGAAGTTGTAGTTTTCATAAGCCGTGGTCACATTAGAAATAACATCGTTAAACTTTCCGAGTGCCCAACGATCCAGCGGAGGCATATCCCTGTAGGCGACTGCATTTGTTTGAGGGTCAAAATCACCCAGATTACTCAAAAGAAATCTCATTGTATTGCGTATTCTTCGGTAGGTTTCGGTGACTCTTAAAAACATTTCATTGCTGATATTAACATCCTGGCCATAATCTTCATAAGCCACCCAAAGCCTCAAAATTTCGGCTCCGTGGTTTTTGGTTATTTCAGCAGGATCAATGACATTTCCTTTGCTTTTACTCATTTTATGGCCTTTGGCATCGTTAACAAAGCCGTGAGTAATAAGAGTTTTAAAGGGAGGCTGTCCGTTGGCCGCAATCGAAGACATTAAGCTCGTTTGAAACCAGCCGCGGTGTTGATCACTCCCTTCAAGATAGATGTCAGCGGGAAAGCTTAATCCTTTACGCTTTTTTTGTACAGCTGTGTGACATACACCACTGTCAAACCAGACATCCAGAATATCTTGGCTCTTTTTAAAAGAAGTACCATTGCACTGAGTACAAGTATGGTTTTGAGTCCATTCCTTTGCAGACTTCTGGTAGTAGGCTTCGATTCCTTTGCCAGTAGCTTCCATCTCATCTGCAATTTCTCTAAATAGTTTTGTGTTCACGAGAGCTTCATCACAGTCCTCACAATAGAATACAGGAATGGGAACTCCCCATAGTCTTTGTCGACTTACACACCAATCGGGACTGTGGGACAGCATACTGTTTAACCTCTGAGATCCCCACTCTGGGACAAATTGAATATCCCTTTCGGCAGCGGCAAGCGCCTTCTGTCTGAGTGGATAGTGTGGTTCATCCATACGGATGAACCACTGCGGTGTTGTGCGAAAAATTAAAGGAGTTTTCGATCGTGGATTATGGGGGTAGCTGTGAACAATTTCAGAGTGAGCTAACATATGCCCACTATCAACAAGCATTTGAACAATTTTTGAATTTGCATCCCAGATTTTAATTCCCTGCATTTCTGGAAAATCATTGTTATACTTTCCATCTGGGCCTACAGGACTCGATGTAGGAAGTTTGTACTTTAAGCCTACGGCATAGTCGTCTAGTCCATGACCTGGAGCTGTATGAACACAACCTGTACCAGACTCTAAATTGACATGGTTACCAAGAACTATAACGGAATCCCTTTCTAAAAAAGGATGCTGTGCTCTTAATCCGACAAGCTCTGCACCTTTACGTGTGGAAATCTGCTTAAGTGTTTTATTTATAGTCTTTTCTATGTTTTCTTTGAGTTCGACTGCAATAATCAAGATTTCATTTTCAGTTTCATACAGTCCATAATCATAGTCAGGATGTAAGCAGATTGCGTAGTTGGCGGGAAGAGTCCAAGGGGTTGTCGTCCAAATAACCAAAGAAATGGGTTTATTGTGAGTTTCAATTTGCGCGATTTTATCCTTTAAGTAAAACTTAACATATATAGAGGGGCTTTTGTGGTCATGGTACTCAACTTCCGCTGCAGCTAATGCTGTTTGCAGGGCGGTACACCAGTAAACAGGCTTTTCTCCTCTCACAAGTATTCCGTTGTCAAGGATGTCAGCCAGAACCCGAACCTCTTCGGCTTCGTAATCGGGGGATAGAGTTAAATAAGGATGGCTCCAGTCAGCCAAAACTCCTAATCGTTTAAATTGCTCTTTTTGAATAGCCACCCACTTTAGAGCTTCTTCACGACAGAGGCCGCGTAAATCTTCGTCCGAGTACTCATGTCTTTTTGAGCCCAACTTTTTGGTGACATTTAATTCTATGGGCAAGCCGTGACAGTCCCAGCCAGGAATAAAGGCGGAGTGTTTACCCGATAAGTTTTTGTATTTAATAACGATGTCTTTTAAAACTTTATTTAAAACATGACCGAGGTGAATATTGCCGTTGGCGTACGGAGGGCCATCAGGCATACAGAAAATTTCTGCTGAAGAGTTCTTATCTAGAACTTTGTCATAGATATTTGATTTTTCCCAAAATTCGATCATCTTTGGTTCGTTTTGCGGAAGATTCCCTCGCATCGGGAAGTCGGTGCGGGGCAGATGGATGGTGTCCTTGTACTTATTTGGGTCTTCAGTTTTGTCTTCTTTACTCACGTTACCTACTTTTTCTCTTTTTTCTTTTTTTTATCAGCCTATTTTGTTTTTTTCTGATAGTTTCTAATAATTGTGTCCAGTTTTTGTGTAAGTCTACACAAGTGCAAAATAACAGGGTTTAGTTATTATGGCCGCCTTAATAAGGTATGCCATAATGAAGCGAAGAAGGGAAGTCGTCAGGTGCGGGCCTCTTTAAAAAGCTATGGAAAAGGCTATGGAAAAGGCTATGGAAAAGGCTATGGATTCTAGGCGGGTGCAACCTTATTTAAAACACTTTAGCTGTCATAGATTGGTGCTCGTTTATGGAATGGGGTATAACTAGCATCAAACCGTTGGGCAAGGAAGTGAGTTGAGGGGCACTAGGAGTTCTATAATGAAGTATGTTGCGGCAGGTCGAGGAAGGTTTTGTCTTAAAAATTAAAACCCAAATCTGCGGTAGCCTGCAAGCCAATACTGGGTCGAAAGCCGCTACTCCAATAACCCAAATCCGTAGATTTGGGTTATCAGAAGAATCCATTAGTCTTTGTCAGGAAGGATATCCTTAAGTTTTTCTAAACCCAATACAAGGAGCATTCTAAGAGCTTCTTCAGTTCTGGACAGGTTGAGTTGGGTCTGAGCTTTCTCTACAATTTCCTTGGATCTTATATCAAGAAGTTCAATAGGCGAAGTTTCAGGTGAATATTTTTTATTGGTTAAAATGCCAGGACTCGGCGGATTTTGATGGGGGGGCTCGGGTTTATATGTATCGTGTCTGTCTACATCCTGTCCTTCATAAACAGACCGCGGGGCATGAACGGGACGAGAGAGCTTTTCCGAAGCGTACTTTTTGATTGGGGGCTCCGTATACTCCACTCCATGGGTTGAGTTTTGTTTGCGCACAAACTGAGACTGAGGTGGTGGGTCAAACTGTTGGGAAATAAAATCTTCTTGATCATCGCCTAGATAAGATGTGTCTTCAATTATTTTAGGAGGTTTGTAGTTCAGATTTAGACTGGGAGGTGGTGTGTGGTTGGTAAAAGTCACAGAGTGTTTAGTGGTTTCTGTAACCTTCTCAGTCACAGCTGATGCCGAGGGAACTTGAGCATCATCGAACTGACGTAATCCTTCAGCTAGATTTTTAAGGTCATTTTTAAATGATTTACTATTGTAACTCGCGCTCAGGTGTCCGTGCCTTCTGGCTTGCAAGTAGAGAGCAACCAAATCATCTGGAGTTTGTGCTAACTCCTTAACAGAGTGTGATTGAGTTTGTAGCCACTCATACGCATTCGTAAAGACTTCTCTAGTGTAAGCTTGAGGTGGCAAATTTGTTTTCATCATGAAGCCTTCATGTTTAATCTATTTTAAGGGCCAGTTAAAGGAAAAACTTTAAAATAACCAATATCTTATAAAAAATCTCTAGTATTGATGCCATATTTTTCGATCTTTCTTAAGAGAGTCTTTTTGGGAATATTGGCATGAAGCGCGGTTTGGTTTATTCTTCCCTTGAACAGGGTTAGAGCTTTAATTATAAACTCCTTTTCAAAGGCTTCTTTATGTTTGTTAAAGTCAAGATTGTCATCGTTGATTTTAACAAGCTCTGGGGACTCTTCTAAGTTGGCTCCTGCAGCCGGGTTACTTTCATCGCTTGTCACCACACTTTGATTATTAAGAGTATAGGCTTGGGCTGGCACTTGTAATTTTGTTTGAGTAGCTTCAAGAAGGCTTTCTGGAAGAGACTGAATATTAATGTGTTTTGTCTCTTCCAGAATAAAAGCATGTTCAATTACATTTTCCAGTTCTCGAATGTTTCCAGGCCAACTGTATTTTTTTAGGCATGACAAGGCTTCTGGTGTGCATCCGATAATTTTCTTTTCGAGTTTTTCGTTAAATTTTTTGATAAAGTTATTAATAAGACTATCGAGATCATTCTGGCGCTCACTGAGTGAGGGCAAAGTTATGGGCATGACATTCAAGCGGTAATAAAGATCTTCTCTGAAGACTCCTTTTTTGATCATTTCCTCTAAGGGGCGGTTTGTAGCCGCAATAATTCTTACATTTGTCGCAATCTCTCTATTTGAGCCGATAGGAGTAAATACCTTTTCTTGCAAAACGCGTAAAAGTTTAACTTGCATAAGTTGAGGCATATCGCCAATTTCATCTAGGAATAAGGTGCCTCCCTCCGCGAACTGAAACTTTCCAATTTTTCTTTGATCAGCTCCTGTAAAAGCTCCCTTTTCATGTCCAAAGAGTTCACTCTCAAATAAGTTCTCAGGTATAGCGGAACAGTTGATAGCAGAGAAGGGCCCTTCTTTAAACCGGGAATTGACGTGAATAGCTCTAGCTACAAGCTCTTTGCCAGTTCCCGAAGCTCCACGTATAAGCACAGGGGTGTTAACTTTTGATAGTCGATCAATGATATGAAAGACCTTTTGCATTTGCGCTGTTCCGCCCACGATTTTTCGACCGGACTCCATTGTTAATACAGGGGCTGAAGCTGCCACTTGAGAAATTAAACTATGAGCCTCTAGAGCCTTGTTAACCATTGCGAGAAGTTCTTCGCCTTTGATGGGCTTTGAAACGTAATTGTAAGCTCCATCCTTTACGGCCGACACAGCGTTATCAATTGTGGCATAGGCAGTCATTATGATTACGATAATAGAAGGGTCGTGCTCTTTGATTTGTTTAAGAGCTTCGAGCCCATTCATGCGTGGCATATCCACATCCATTAGCACCATGTTGTAGGTTTGAGCTTTAGCCTTTTCTAAGGCATTTACACCATCAAAAGCTTCATCGATCTCAAATTGATTTGAAGATGATAACGTAGATTTTACTGATAATCTTAAACCAGCATCATCATCAACGACTAAGACTTTTAGCATAAAAGTGCTCTCCTTATATATTTAACTCTGTGGGCAGCTCAACTGTAAAAGTAGAACCTCGATGAAGCTCACTCTCTATAGAAATGCTGCCCGAATGTAATTCAACAAAATATTTTGCGAGGTAAAGTCCCAATCCGGACCCTTTAATGGGACTATTAACAACCTCGTTGCCTCGATAAAATTTGGTAAAAACATCTCGCTGATCATGAGGACTAATACCTATACCTTGATCTGAGATTTGTATATAAACTTTTCCATCAATCTCTTCTGTAGAAATGAGAATTTTAGAGTTTTCATGGCTGTATTTGATGGCGTTTTCGATTAAGTTTGAGAAAACTTGCTTGATTAAATCTTCATCAACTTGAACACTAAAAAGAGGTTCAAACTCAGTAAGAATCTCTATGTTCTTTGATTGAGCATTGAAGTCATACTTTTTTATAACATTTTTTAAAATGGAATTAATATCTTTACTTTGAATATTGAGTTTAACTTCCTTGCTTTCAATTCTACCAAGACTAAGTATTGAGGCAATGAAATCAGTCAGCTCTTGGCTGGACTCAGAAATAGTTTCAACGGCTTTGTTTTGTTGGGGAGTTAAGTTGGGTTCGCCTTTAATTACATCAGCCATTCCTTGGATTCTGGCAAGAGGTGTTTTAAGGTCATGTGACATCATTCTCATGAAATTACTTTTTAATTCTTCAACTTGAGTGAGCAATTTATTTTTATGGTAGTACTCCCAGCTTTTACGATTTTCCATAATTAATCTGTAGGGAATAAAAAAATAGTAGCAGATAAAAACGGCAAGTAGGGGGTTTGCGATTTCTATAAAAATATCTAAGCTTGAAAGAAGTAAAAAACCTACGACGAATAGACTAATTAAAGTTAAAAATATGACTACTAAACCATTAGACGGCCGAACCTTGAGAACGACAAATACAGTGAGAATAGAAACTAGACAGGTCAGAAGTAGTCTTAGCCAAGCTGGTGTTTTAATGAGTCCATTGTCAAGTATCAGAGTATCCAAAATATTGGCGTGAGCCTCAAGATTTGACATGGCGTCAACTTCTCTTGAGTAGGGAGACAAAATAGTGTCATCAATTTGATCACCGGTATCATAAGCAATTAAGATGACCTTTTCGCTTATACTCTCTAAAGGAACTCGTTCTTTTATGACGTCGACAAATGAAAGAGGTTTGTAGGTTCCACTGGGTCTAAAATTAATAAAAACTTGTTGCGAGTTATAGAATTTAAACTGGCCGCGGTAAACCTTATCTGGGTGCGTGTTGTTTATACTAGACGCCAACCATGCATGCATGGTTGGTCTTTCATAATAGGAAATAACAGCTCTTCTCGTAACTCTGTCTCTAGCGAAGTTGGCATTATCGCGAGGAATTGGGGCCTGGAGAGTTTTAAAACCGTTATAGGGTTCGGGAAACTGACTTTGGCTGGGATCCTCAGGGTTAAAGAGGGTGTCTCGTCCAAAGTAAATGGGTTTGTCTTGTGTGTATTTGGCGAGATTTAAAATATCGTCTTGATCTCCCGAGATAGGAATTTTATCTACACGGTTAATGGTGTAGACGATGGCTCGCGGTTGGCGTTTCATTAATTTTTGCAAGAGAAGGCTATGGTGCTTGGCTTCAATTTCTGCGCCCAATTCAGCAGTTGTTTTCTTGTCGATCGCAATCAACTCAATTTCATTTGAGATGGCTGGTGCTGGCTTTAGCCTAACCCGCCAATCGTAGGTAAGATACTCGAAAAAATCTAAATCAATAAAATGGACAGCAAGTCCAGCTGAAATGGCTAGAGTTAGGCGGATGAGCGACTGTGGCCATCCCCTTTTTAAAATGTTTATCAGGTTCCCTGAAGGTTTTTTTCCCAACACATTTGTCCTTATTTTTATTTTTGTTTTTGCCATTATTCAAATTTTACATTTCTTGCTACGTGAAGAAAGCTTCATTAAACGAGTTACAACTGGTTATTTACACAATGGTTTATTTACCAAAACTCTCTCTCAAATTCTGCATTCCCTCGGAATGCAGAAAGCCGTTAACCTCCTTCTTTTGCCACAAAAAGTGTCAAAATGACACCGGAAACTGTTGCGGGTGTAATTAATTTCTTTGTGACTAACTTTTAGTCAAAGTGACTTATTAATGCCGTTTAGTTAAGCCCATACCACCTCGTATTATTGTAAGGAAACGGACCTCTCGGGGATTTGATCTCTCGTTTATAGGATCTTGAATGTCGCCTTCGTTTTTCTAAGGACCTGTTAATAAGTTCGACAAGAGTTTTTTTAAAACCTCGTAATCGTTTAAATATTTCTCCAAGCTTTGAACTGATCCAGGTAAAAATAAGTTTAAAATTGGGCTTGATGTACTCCTCATTCATGGCTCGTTTGGCAGGATCGAAGTGACCCAGTATTTTCAATTTTACAAAATTATAGAGCCAAATCGCTACCCATAGCTCCTGCCGAATACCGTTGATAAACTTCGAATGCCACTGTTCGAGTCTGATAGTTTTGGTAAAGTCGCGGAATGTATTTTCAATTTCCCAGCGCAAGTTATAGAGTTTTCGAATGATTTTTTCCGAGATAATGTTCTTTGGTAAACTCGTACCAAAATAATCGTGCTCTTTAGTTTTGGGGTTAAATATTTTAAATAGATGAACAACAACTCCCTCTACAGTAACTGTTAACTTTTTCCGCTTATTTGTATTAAAGATAACTTTCATCTCTTTGCAGACACTTCCTCGAAGTCTAAATAAAAATTGATTGCCAGCCTCTCTGTGAGCTTTAATTATTTTTTTGTTCCCATAGAGGCGATCGTAAATAGTTAAACTGTTTGTCTCAAGACCTGGGATCATATCTATGGCATCAGCTGGCTCGTCCAGTGTGGGGTGTTCTCTAAAGTCTTTAACAATGCTATTAAGAACATCTATCACCCCCACGGCAAACATCTTTGGCATGTAAGACTCGCGGTATTTACTGACTTTCCTACCTGAGTAGTCATTGTTAATGATGTCTAAACTTCTCGGGAGAGTGAGTTGGATCCCATCGGTAGAATAGAGGAAATAACCTTTCCATTTTTTTCTTTTTCGATCAGATTTAGCATTAAGCTTGTAAACTTCATCACGGAAGTACTTGTAGCTGATGCGTTTCCTAAAGTGGCTCAGAGCTCCATTAGTGGGCAGCTCTTCAACTCCTAGCTCATTTGTTAGGCTATTCAATATAGCCGTGCTATAGCCGTTCTCGTTGGTTGAGGAGACCAGTGAACATAGAGTTAAAAATAAATTTTTAGGCGAAAATACTCGAGATCGATTTTGTTTTGCTCCAATTAAATATTTTTCTTGAAAGTGCGAGTTAAATTGAGGATGATAATTCTGTGGGGTTGTGACGCGAACTCGTCATTTTGACTCCTTTTTTGTTATTTTTAAAAGGTTCCTCGATTCACAAAAAGCTCGGGAACCTTTTTTTATTTCTACCTACTCATTTTTGCAGAAAATTCATGATTGTCAAAAATTACTACGCCGCCTTAACTAAACGGCATTAAGTGACTTATTTTGTTTTACTTTTGTTTTACTTTTGCTTTTTATTAACTCTTTTCATTAAGTTACAAGGTTCTACGTCTCTCTCCACTTTTTAGAAGGGGGTATATTACAAGGAAATTTCTAGGAGACTCGTTAAGTTGGGGTGATCTTGTTAACTTTAAGTTAATAATTGGGAGGCAAGCTTTAGATTGCCAGTTCTTGTTAGTGTGAGGGAGTAGTTTGAATCTCGAATTTGAGTTATTCAATTGGCAACTCAAGCTTTCATATCACATAGAGATAGAAGGGGGAGCTTAGATAAAAACTTCAATCGTAGGGCAAATAATTGAATATATTTGTAAAATTTAGTAAGTGGTTCCAAAAGAGGTCTGCTGTACGAAACCAAGAAGGATTTTTATGGAGACGAGAAGGAGCTTGTGACTTTTGAGAGATAGGAACCTGAGAGATAGGAACCTGAGAGATAGGGAGGAGCTAATGATTCTGCTTGAATTCGTCAAAGAAGGAACAAAAAAAAGAGCAATGGCGACAGGGGTATTTGCTACAACAAAAGGCAAGGTAATGACACTACTTCTCTTGGGAGTTCTGGTTGTAACCTCAGCCAATGCCAAGGGGCCGAGAGCCCTAGATAGTGAGCAAATTTCAACATATTTTTCTTTTGTTTCTGCTTACGACTTTACTCCCCACAGAGAGTGTTTTAGTAGTCCCTCACTATTTTGCACCATAAAAAAACCGACGAGACAGGAATTTGGCTATGATAAATTGAGAATCATAGATTTAGATGTAGAAAATAATAGATTGCGAGTGCAGTACTCTTTGGAAGGTAGGGACATGGGGGAGCTGGATTTCGTTATAGAACAAGTGATTTGGGATCCAAATCGAAACGAGAACCCACGTTTAAGAATGGTGTTTAGTGAAGCTGAAAGCGCACATACGGCTATAGGAGGTATTGGGATCCGGCAGGATAAAAAAGTTGTTTATCATCTCACAATTGATTTGATTTCACAAATTGCTTATCTCGAGCAAGACTATCATGCTACTCACACAAACCAGTGGAATCCCCTACTCATTTCTAGGCTCAATGGTAAAATAAAGTTCAAAACCAATATTCCACCAACTGTGGTTCAAAAACATAGCTGTCAAGTTCACTTACTTTACTAGGCTCAAATTGTTGGTACTCAAGCCGAGTTCACAACATTAATTCAAATTCTATCAGGTCTTCCTCGCTAGGGTCGGTGAGGGTCTCTCGGAGAGTTTCTTTATTTATTGTTTTATGTTTTAGTCCGTTCGGCCATGAAAAATCTTTATTCTGATCAATCCGATTCTTTACTACGTTCATATAGTTGAGCCAAAGTGGCAGTGCACCGCTTGCGCCAGTAAGCTGTGTCGGAAGGTTATCGTCATTACCGATCCAAGTGAGCACTAAATCATTTGGGGTAAAACCAATAAACCACGAGTCTTTTGTGTCGGAAGTCGTTCCTGTTTTTCCAGCAGCTGTGTGGTAGAAGCCATATTTTTTAGACGATTTTGCAGTTCCCGAAAGGAAAGTTTGTTTCATCATACTTATGAGCTTAGCGGCATTTTCAGGGGCCACCGTCGTTTCGTTATCTAAAGGCGGTGTATAAATTTTTTTTTCGTCGAGACTTGTAATTGATTTTATGGTTACTAGGTTGGTGGAATTGCCCATGCGAGCAATATTCGTAAATATTTTTGCCACTTCAAAGGGGGTCATCTCAAAAGCTCCAAGCGACAAGGAGGGCAGTGGGCGCAGTTCAGAGTTTGCCCCCAGCCGCCGGGCTAAATCAATAATCGTGGTTAATCCAATATCAAGACCCAGTTTAGCAGTAGCTACATTTAGACTATTTTTAAGAGCGTAATATAGGGGAACCTCTCCATAGAATTTTTTGTCGTAATTTTGAGGACTCCAACTTTGTCCTTCATAGGTATAGGTAAACTTAATATCAGGAATCAATGTTAAGGGGGAGTAGGGCTGTCCCGTGGGGGAAAGACTTTCAAGGGCTGCCAAATAAACTAAGGGTTTGAACACAGAGCCGACTTGGCGGCGACTTTCTGTTGCACGATTAAATTGGCTCAAAGAAAAGTTTTTACCCCCCACTAAGGCGAGAACTTCAGCGCTTTCAATGTCAACATGAATAATAAGTCCTTGTAGTGAGTTCTTGTTGTTTTCAGAACTCTTAGGGTATCGGGAACTCAAAGCTTCTACCGTTTCTTTGACCTTTTTTTGTGCCAGATCCTGTCTGTCGAGGTGCAATGAGGTGTACACTCGCAAGCCCGACTCTTCAAAAGAAGGTAAGAAATTTAATTGTTCAAGTTGCTTGTAAATAAACTCTACAAAGTAGGGAGCCGGAGTTGTGCTGACTCTGTGTTCTTTTTTTGGAAGGGAAATTAAATTAGCTTGTTGAAATTGATTATCATCAATCATCTTTAAATTTAACATGTGCTTTAAAACTTTGGATCTTCTCTGTTGAGCTCTGTCTGGGTGATGAAAAGGGTTATATCTTCCTGGATTATTGAGAATGGCCGCAAGAAGGGCGCATTCAGAAAGATTGAGATGAGAAAGATTCTTGTTAAGATAGTGCTTGGAGGCCGCTCCAAACCCTCTGACCTCAAAGGGGCCATTTTGTCCCATATAAATGACATTCAAATAATTCTCTAAAATTTGCTCCTTTTCAAATTTTGCCTCCAAGATAAGAGCCATAATGATTTCTTTCAGTTTTCTGTATATGGTTTTTTCAGGGGTTAGAAAGTAGTTTTTTACGAGTTGTTGAGTAATGGTGCTCCCTCCTTGAGCATAATAGCCAGAGGCGAGATTGCTCAGGGCGGCACGAATAAAGCTTGTAGGGTTAAATCCACGGTGCTCCAAAAAGCCTTGATCTTCAATAGCTGTAACCGCTTGCGAACAAAATAAGGGAATATCTGTTAAATTGAGAACTTGCCGGAGGATGGGAGTCTTTCCGTAATATTGAGCAAAGAGAAAGGGGGCTAAGCGAATAGACTCTTGTGTCTTGAGTGGTTCGCCGCTTAAAACCTGAACAATTCTAGCTTCGGGGTTAAACGCAATAAGCTTTAGGTTTTCGTTCAAGTCCTTATTAGAGCGCTCTCCTCGCATGGCGAGACAATAAGTCGTATCTGTAGCTAGTTTTTCGCTCATATTCATTTGACAGACCTCTTGAGTCCACCAACTGAAAGTTTTTTGACTTAAGCGTGATCCGCTTTGTTTCTGAAATCCACGTCTAATCAAGCTGAGTTCAATGTGTTGTTTTGTATGAACCTCGCCAACTTTTAAACTTTCACTGTTTGTGTAGAATTCAATGGGGGCCTTAAACCACCCTTGAGAAAGCCTTTGGACAATTTCATTCTCTAAGCTTTTCCACCAAACCCCCATGGCAATGATAGTTAGCGTCAATGCAAAAAGAAAAGAAAGTAAAACTTTTTTTGGGTTTTTTAAATTAAATAAAATTGAACTTAAAAATCTTCTACTCAGCACTCGCTGTCCTTGACTTTTCTTAACCTATTCCGTTTATTCTAAACTGGAGTAACATATGAGACCCAGTGATAAAGTTTTACAGAGATTAGTCAATATGATTCTGAAAGATTTAAAGGATCAAAACCTCATTCAGTTTAAGGCAAAAGAAGATAGGGTGAGCGCAAGAGCGCTAGAAATTGTCGTCGGCGACTTCAACAGAGAAAGGCTCTTGGACGAAGAAGTCAACAAAATGCTAGACGACCTAGAAAGGCAAAATCCAGGTTCTTTCCAGAGGTTTAAAATGTTTCCGCTACTAAAAAAGAAGCTCGCGCAGCAAAAGGGGATTGTGTTGTGATTTCTGATGATAGACTTAGTCATTTGGCTTCAATTATTATTAACGGAATTTGGAAAGACGACATGGTGGACTTTGTTGATGACGATATGGCTATGAGAATAGCCAAGAGAGCCGCGACAAAGTTTGGCGAGGAAATGAGAGATGTCGATAGAAAGGCTAGGGCCAAGGTGGCATCTCTGAAGAGGAATGTTGTTGAGGGAAGTCCAGAGTGGGATGTAATGTATAGCAAATATTATGAAGAGGAGACACAACGTCGTGGCAACTAAGAAAAAAGTAAAATCTAAGACAGTAGTGAAGAAGTCTGGAGCAAAATCAAAAGCACAGTCACAGCTTAAAAAAAAGTCTAAATTACAATCAAAGCAAAAAACAAAAAAGAGTATAAAGAAGACGCCCTTGCGAGCTAAAGCAGCTACTAAAAAAGTTGCAAAGAAAAAGGCAACTCAAACAAAAAACGTTAAGAAAAAAACTGCTAAGAAAAAAGAGAGGACTTTAGCTAAGAAGACGTCCGTCAAAAAAAATGTTCAAAGGACAGTTGCACCAAAAAAAGGGGGAGTCGTCAAAAAGAATGCTCCAGAAAAAAACAATTTAACTGCAACATCTAAAAAATTAATATCTAAAAAACTCAGCGGTTCATTACAAACTCTATTCACACCTCTGGATGATCGTTTAGTTGTGAAGTTGATTGGGAAAAGCAATAAGACATCTGGGGGGATTTATATTCCTGACAGCTCAGTGGCTTCGGCACAAGACAGAGGAGAGGTTCTGGCTGTAGGAAGAGGTCATCAAGATAAAAAAGGGCGAATTCAGCCCATGGATGTAAAAGTAGGAGACAAAATCTTATTCAGTGAATATGCAGCCTCTAAGGTAAATATTGAAGACCAGGATTTGCTAATATTGCGTGAACAGGACGTTTTTGGAATTGTTGAATAATCAGAGCCAGCGCGCTATTTTACGTTTATTATATTGTAATCTCTATTAACAAAGTTTTTAATTTATTCGGGGTGGTTGTGGGGCTGCCCCTTAAAGGTTTTAAGGTGCGATGCTATGATTAAGAATAACATTTCGATTTTATCTTTATCTTGTTTTTTGTTTACATCTTTAACAGGCTTCTATGGGTTTGCTGGGGATTTTCAATGGTCAGGTACATATAGAGCTGAAGCTTATGACATCAGAAATTCAAGTTTGGATAGCTCTAAAAGAGAAAAGGCTTACGGCTTGCATCACCTTATTTTGCGGCCTCGAATTGAAGCTGCTGACGGCATAACAATACGTTCTCGTTTTGATTTATTTAATTATGGTTTATCTAATATGCCGAGCAATCAACTTGGTGCTGTTTGGGGCTCAGGAGTGGGAACGGGTGCCCCATCTAGTGTGCACGATAGCAATGTGGCTTCGTCTTCTCAAAGGCCCGAAACCTTACAAGTCACGGAGTTGTATCTTACTATAATTCAAGAGTTTGGAGCTCTAGTTGTTGGAAGAGTTCCACTCCAATTTGGATTGGGAATGGTTCACAATGCCGGGAATGGTGAATTTGATCATTGGATGGATAATCGGGACATCATTGGCTATAAGATTGTTATGGGGAATTTATTTATTTTACCCATGTATGGTAAGGCCTCTGAGGGCCTGAATTTGGAAAAGAATGACGATGTCACGGATATGATGGTTCAGCTTCAGTACGAAAACTTGGAATCCGGCGTTGAGATGGGTTTTTTCTATCAAGGGCGTTCAGCTAATAGTGGAAATGATATTCCTGAATTAGGAAATGATTTTTTTGTGGGTGGGCCAGGAGCTAGGAAAGGCCGGTTGAGTACACGTAGCTACAGTTTGTACGGGGTGAAAGAAACAAGAGTTTTTAGATTTGGTGTTGAGGCCAGTTGGCAAGAAGGAAACCTCGGCGTAGTCACCGCTCAGGGTGAAGAGGTCACTATGAGTGGTTATGGGCTTGCTGCCGAACTCGACTATCGCCCAGATAATTCAAAATATAGTTTTGGTTTAAAAACAGGGTTTGCTACCGGGGATAATCCTGATACCACCAATAAATTTGAGGGATTTATATTTGATCGCAATTATGATGTTGCCTTTTTATTATTTAATCACACACTTGGAAAAAAGAATTTTTTAAGAACAGAACTTGTCGGAACTCAAAATGCTGACAATTCAATTTTGACTCATAATCAGCCGGATATAGAGGCTTTATCAAATGTCTATTACGTGGCTCCCAGTGTGAGTTATAAGTGGAATGAAAAATGGATGTTGCAAGCGCAAGTAACAATGGCTTGGTTGCAGACGGATCCTATTCCAGGGGGAGATACCGACAACTCATTGGGGTATGAGTTTGATTTCGCTTTTAACTTTCGTCCCAACAAAAGGTTGAGTTGGGTCAACCAAATAGGTATGCTATTCCCAGGAGCTGCTTTTAAGGGGGGCTCTATGAATAACTTTAGTACAGATATGGCTTATGGATTTGTAAGTAAAGCCGCTATTAGCTTCTAGATGGCATCTTGTTTTGCACCTTGGGATTCATCATTGATGGTAGCGGGCAGGGCCCAGGGGGTGAAAACCTCCTGGGTTTTTTTTCTAGTTATAATTACTTTTGTATATGATGTTTACTCTCAAAATCTCGAAGAGGCTTCTGTGCCTTCCGAAAAGCAACAGGCGGAAAACCCTAGGTACTCGCAGCTGACAAAACGGTGGACAAAATTTTATCCTTATATTCCTGAAAAAATTGAATACAACTTTGAATTGGGCTCTATGTGGGAGGCTAGCAATTTATATTGGATAGGTGGGAGTTTAGGTTTTCATTTAGGCCCATGTATGTTCTCTCCAAGTCAGACTTGTCAGCAGTATGCTGACTTTATTGGAGGATCGGGAGGCCACTCAGGTTTTACTAACGGAGTTCTATTTAGTAGTTTGCGTTGGCAATTTACTGATCTAAGTAAAAGTTTCGTGCCTCACGCAAGAATCTTATTGGGGGCTATGAACCATCGTGATGAAGAAAGGGATCGTTCAGAATTTGCCTATGGAATTGGCTACGGATTTACAACAGCTGTTCACGAACGTCTAGATCTCAAGTTTGAATTTCGAGTTGGAGGTGGGGATCAACTATGGTCTCAGAGCTTTGTAAGTTTCTCACTTAAGTTTGACAAATTTGTAGATTACTTTGCTCAAAAATTAGAGGCCATGGGAGTTGCAGGCAAATTAGTTAAAGGAACGGCCGAATTTACAGGAAATGTTATTAAAGGCACTGTTGAAACGTCTGGTAAGGTAATTCAAGGAACCCTTCAAACAACCTCTGAAGTTATTGAGGGTGGAAGTCAAAAAGCTAAAGAGTTCATGGGCGAAGATAAAAAAGAGGAACCAAAGCCATAACTTTGGTTCCTCGAGGTACAATGAAGTGGGTTTCAATTTCTAATTATCGACGAGATTGTCTAAGTAAGCTATTAATGTTACCTGCCGTTCTATCGAGGCTAACTGCACGAGAAGGAACTGATGAAGAACCTGATGTTCGAGAGTATTCGGGATAGACATCTAAAATTCTATGGCGCAGATCTTCTAAACCCAAAGATCTGCGAGCGATATCCTCACTAAAGCTAGAATAGGAAGGCCCACTGACGCTACCCAAATCGGCCCACAAACTTTGTGGAGGACGACCAGTAGTTAGAGTTCTGTCAATAAGCTCAAACTGAGGGGCCAATGCTGGGTTTAGGCTAGCTTCGTGCCCCATCCTTTGAGAGGCATAGTTGCTAAAAGTTTGATTGATTTTTTTAAGTTCAGTGTTGATGAAGCTTTCTTGCAACTCTGCGGATGGTAATGTTCTTGCCGCTTGGTGAACATCACGTATAGCTCTTTGACGTTGTGAAAAGTCTTTGCTGAATGAGTCAAAGTTAGCTAGGGAGGCTTTTAATAGGGCTCCATTTGCTCCACCCCGATCAGCATTGTCAGCCAAAAAGCCGCGCAATTCGCTAGCAACTTCAGGGTTTGTAAAAGCCATATTCATAAGGTGAGGGAAATATCGGGTGTTAATAAAGTTTTGTAGATCTCGTCCTTTTAAGTTGGCCAATTGTTCCATGAAGCAAGAGTTTAAATCGCTTTCATCTTCAAACTCGTATCCTTTTTCATCTTTTTTACAAAGCTTCCACTCTCTTGCAATTTTTTCTTCTCTACGTTTTTCTCGGTTGTATTCTTTTAAATCCTCATCAATAGCCTCAGAAAGATCCTTAACTTGATCAATTAGCTGCCCTGCAAAGACCTCTGGATCATCGGAAAAATCTTGTCGATTCCCACCCTCAATGTCTCTAAAAAGCTCTTCGGATCTAGTTTTTTTCTCACAGTTGTTGCATCCTCTCACAGTTGTTTTCGCTACGGTTATTTTTGCGATAGCAGATCTGACTTGTTCTTGGCTAGCGGGTGGCTGTGCTGTTGTATCAGATGTTGTGCTATGGCCCAGTCTTTCTAATACGCTCCCGCCACGAGAAGTTCTGTGAGCATTGTGACGGCTGTCTTTAGGGCGGGTTGTGTCTCTCAAGTTTACAGTGACGGTAAGGCCTCGATCTCGATCTTCACATTTTAGCAGCTCCTCACTATAGTGAGGTTTGTTCGTTGCATCTCGAATACATCTTTCAAAGGCATTGCCTCCTCTAGACCTAGATGCAAAATCGCCACTCTCAAAGATTTGTTGTCCCCGCCAAAACGAGGAGTTCAAGGCCAGGACACCGAGTAGGCCGAGCATCCCAAGCTTTGTTTGAATATTTGTTTTCATTGAACCTCTCCTTAAGTGCGCAACTTATGCGCGCACTTTTACTTCATTGCACTTAAAACAATTCAAATGCCTGTCCAAGAGAGGTCGGTTTGCCAACCGTTTGATAACATTAATGAAAATCAAAACACAGGAAGTGTCGCATTTTTATACACCATTTGATGGGCCTCAACACAAAAAAATCACAGTTTATTTTTCTATGTAATTTTAAATAGATAGAATTCGATAAAAGTTAACAGTCCAAAAGACAATTTTTGTCCATTTTCTAAGCCCCTCTCCGTCTTTTAGAAGAGGTCCGTATATTCCTGACTGTCGAGATTAAGAATGGGTATTTTTTGGGATTTTTATTTGAGATTCCGGGGGGTCAATATATTGACCATAAACTCCATCCCAACCTCTAAAATGATGAACATTCCCCTCTTTGTGTAAAAGAAAATCAGGAACTAGGCCGACTTTGCCTCCGCCGCCGGGGATATCTAAGGAAAGATTGGGCAAAGCCAAACCACTTAAGCGTCCCCACAAACTTCTTTGAATCTCTAAGGAGTTGTTCACAGAAGTTCTTAAGTGGTCTGTTCCTTCTGAAGGGTCACATTGGAACATATAATAGGGTTTAACTCTCAACCTTAGTAGCTTGCGAGAGAGTTCCTCTACCAGTTTGGGGTGATTATTAATGCCATTTAATAAGACCATTTGGTTAAAAACAGGAAACCCATTGTCGACTAATTTTTTTAGGGCGTCTCCAGCCTGTGCAGTGACTTCATTGGGATGATTAAAGTGAACCATAAAGTAAATGGGATGATAAGACTTGAGTTTAAGAATTAACTCTTCCGTGATGCGCATGGGAGCTACAACAGGCATTCTCGTTCCAATTCTTATTAAATCCAAGTGATCTATCTGATAAAGTTTTTCAACGACAGAGAGAATTCTCTCATCAGACAAAGTTAAGGGGTCCCCTCCGGACAGAATAACCTCTCGCACTTCTTTTTGGCTTTGAATGTATTGAATGGCAGCTTCCATTTCATTTTTTCTTAAAAAGACCTGATCCTTGCCGGTAAAGTGTTTACGGGTGCAATAACGGCAGTAGACAGTGCAAAAATCAGTAACAAGTAATAAGAGTCGATCGGGATATCTATGAATAATTCGCGGATGAGGACGATTGCGGTTTTCTCCTAGGGGGTCCTTCATTTCTTGATAAGGACTCCACTTTTCTTTTATATTGGGCATAAGAATGCTGCGAATGGGGCCGTCTGGAGGCTCGGTGGACGCTAGCTTTGCATAATAGGGAGTGACTTGAACTTTAAAATTTGGATTTGCAAAGCCTTCGATCTCTTCATTAGTAAGATCAAAATATTGAGAAAACTGTTCAGGTGTTTTTAGAGAGTTTTTGACCTGCCAACGCCAATCGCTCCATTCTTCTAATTTAATGCCAGGCAAGGGTGCAACAGAAGGCAACAAGTGTGATTTCATCTTAGATAATTTCTAGGCGAGCGTATTTTATTACGAACTTTTTTAATGTAGAGTTGGTAAAAAGAACACTAACTTTTTGATTCTCACCCGCTCCTTCAATTAAATAAATAGTGCCAGCCCCAAAAGTCGGGTGGCGAACCTTCATGCCCTTTTTATAAGAGCTTTTTTGAGGAAGTTCGTTTGGTAAATCACTAAAGTCTTCATAGTTTGGAACACTGTCGTAAGAGTTTCTCTTGGTTTTGGATTCGTAAGAATATGCAGATATAGAGTCGGAAAATTCCTCATCGGAGTTATTCTTGTAAATATGTCGATTTAGGAACATCGACGAAGAGACTCCAGTTTCTATTTTTAGGCATTCTTTGGGGAGTTCACCAATAAAACGACTGGGTGGGTGTTGTTGTTCTTGCCCCCAGACTCGACGATTTTTAGCATAAGTTAAGAAAAGATTTTCTCTAGCACGAGTCATGCCCACGTAGGCTAGGCGTCTTTCCTCCTCCATAGCATCGGGATCTGAGGTGTCTAAAGACCGACCCGTTGGAAAAAGCCCTTCCTCCATGCCTACAACAAAGACGTTTGGAAATTCCAGGCCTTTAGAAATATGCAGAGTCATAAGTGTTACAGAATTATCACTGTCTTCCATTTGATCGACGTCAGAGACTAAAGCCATTTCTTCGAGAAAACTCTGCAGGCTAGCCTCTTCACCTCGCTCCTTTTCAAATTGGGCTATTGCATTGTTAAATTCCTCCAAGTTGTCTATGCGAGCTTGGGCCTCGGGGGAATTTTCGCTCTTTAAAGTTAAGACGTAATCGGTGGCTTGAAGAATTTGTAAGTAGACTTCAGTGGGTTTTAATCCCTCTGTGGAAGATCGCAAATTGTCTATAACATGGAGAAATCCACGCAGTTTTTTGCAGGCACCGGCGTGAACAAGACGATTGTCCGCAACGTACTCGCAGGATTGGAGCATGCTTATTTTTTTTTCGTTGGATACCACTTCAAGTTTTGCAATAGTTGATTTTCCAATGCCTCTAGCGGGGGTGTTGATAATTCTTTTAAGAGCCATATCATCGGTGGGGTTGAGAATAAGCTTCATATAGCCTAAAATATCTTTAATCTCCATCCGTTCATAAAATTTTAAACCACCCACAATTTTATAGGGAATCGAATGAGACCTAAGTTGGTCTTCAAATAATCGAGATTGAGCATTAGTACGATAAAAGATAGAAAAGTTAGAATAAGTATAAGGCTCAGTTCGCATCATGGAGTCAATAGTCTTTATAACATACTTGGCCTCATCGTAATCGGTACGCTCCTCTCGAACTGTGATTAAGGCTCCTTGTTGGTTATTTGTAAATAAAACTTTACTTTTTCTTTGAGTATTATTTTTTATAAGTTCATTGGAAGCGTTCACTATATTTTTTGTAGATCTGTAGTTTTCTTCGAGTTTTATAATCTTACACTCATCAAAGTCTTTTTCGAAATCTAAAATGTTAGTAATATCCGCGCCTCTCCAACTGTAAATAGATTGATCTTCATCTCCGACTACACAAAGATTGCGGTGTTTTTTTGCTAACATTTGAACAAGTAAATATTGAATGTGGTTAGTGTCTTGATACTCATCGACCATGATATAGCGAAATAAATCTTGGTACTCTTCAAGTACATCTGGATACATTTTAAAGAGGTCATGAGTTTTGACTAAAAGGTCGCCGAAATCTAGAGCATTGGCCCGTTTCATTTCTTCTTCGTACAATCTGTAGACTTCAAGTCCTTTGTCGTCCATTAGGAAGAAATTTTTATTCTCGACATCTTCTGGCGAAAGTCCAAGCATTTTGGCATCGTTGATGCGGCTTCTAAAAGATTTGGCCGGAAAAACTTTGTCGTTAATATTTAAATGATTCATAATTTTCTTAATCATGCCCAGCTGATCAGAGTCGTCGTAGATAACAAAAAAGGGTTGATACTCCAAAAGATGAATCTTGTCGCGAAGGATGCGCGCACAAGAGGAGTGAAAGGTGCTAATCCAAAGCTTTTGGTGAGCAGGAATGGCCATTTCTTCCAAAACTTGTAAGGTTCTATGTTCCATTTCTTTAGCCGCTTTATTGGTAAAAGTCACAGCTAAGATTTCTCCAGGGCTGGCCTCACCTTGAGCAATTAAATTGGCTATGCGATAAGTGAGAACTCGAGTTTTGCCAGAACCAGCTCCAGCCAAAATGAGTAGGGGACCGTTTAAGGTTTTAACAGCTTCAAATTGCGAGGGGTTTAAGCGTGCCTCAAGATATTGTTCTAGGTTCATCAGTTTTTTCTATCATATTGTTTTTTTAGAAGTCACCCCGTAAGGAGAAAAGAGCGCAATCTAAACAGTTCGCAGAGAATATTGCAATTAAATTCAGGGGTTATGATTGTTTTAAAAGATTCTGGCTCATTAAAACCTGGACGGCAGTGATTATACGCCTTGGCTAGACACCATTTGGGGTTTGCAAAGGAGGTCCGAATACAAATCCCTTGCTTTGTTTTGCGCCATGGGGTATCTAAGAGGCTTCGAATTTAAGGAGTTTGTGGAGAGTTATGGCTAAAAAAAGTTCTATAGAAAAGAATGACAGAAGAAAAAGAATATCTGATAAATGGGGACCTATAAGGGCTGAATTGAGGAAAAAGGTTTCAAATCTTAAGCTTTCTGATGAAGAGCGTTATGAAGCTCATATTAAATTGCAAAAATTGCCACGCGATACATCTCCCACTCGAGTTGTAACAAGATGCTTCATTACCGGCAGACCTCGTGGAACTTTGAGAAAATTTGGTCTTTCTCGTATTGCCTTTCGAGAGTTAGCATTACACGGAAAATTACCTGGTGTAACTAAGGCCAGTTGGTAACAAGAAGCTTCTCATAAATTGGGATGTCAGCAGGCGCAAGATGCAGATTTTGCGCCTTTTCTTTTTTTAGCCAGAGCACCTTTTCGTGAACGCGGAGCTCGTAATTATCAGATAAGGCTCTAACTAAGTAAGACTTTAAATGAATCTCTTTTGCTCTCTGTCCATCATTATGATTTTCTCTGTAAATACTGGTTGCGAAGGCGTGTTCGATCTCAACAACCATGCTGAGTTCCTCAGTTAACTCTCTTTTTAGAGCTTGTTCTTCAGACTCAGAGTCAGATATTTTTCCTCCTGGAAACTCCCACAGACCAGCGCAGGATGTGGCATCTAGGCTTCGTTGAGCAAAAAGAATTTCTTCTTTATGGTTTCTTATTATTGCGGCGACAACTTTAATTATCACGTGATTGGTTATTTGCCACAAGCCCTTGGCTCTCTAGGGCAGCAATAAAGCGGACAAAGTTACGACTTTGGCGTTCTAGTAGATTACAGATCGTTTTGTCATTAATATTGTGGCCATCCAGTTTTGACCAGACGTTGTGTATAAAAACTCGTTCTGGAAACTGATAGGCGTTTCTATATCCCATAACTTGTTGGAGATGCTCCACTGGGCGAAGTCCCCCGAATAAACCTCCCAAGCCTACGAAGGCCATGGGGCGGTACTCAAATGTTTCGGGGTAACTCCAGTGGTCGATAAAATATTTTAAAATACCGGGCATAGAACCGTTGTACTCTGGTACAACAAAATAAAACCCCCTAGAAGAGTTTAGCTTTTGCTTTACCGAAAGCATTAAGTCCGACTGGTTATCACTATAAAGATCTTTTCCAATAAGTTGCGAAAAATCAAAACTGGCGAGATCAATGATTTCGCAGCTAGTATTTTGAGCCGTTAGCAACTTCTCAATAATATTTGCAATTATGAGGGAGCGAGCCCCTGGTCTATTAGTTCCAGCAATAATATGGATCATTTCTCTGCTCCTAAGATATGAAAATAAGGATTCTTATACAAAATGGGATCAATCGACAACGGAATTAACCTACACTCGAGTAAGAGCGGTCTCAATTCAGATTTTATCTGCTCCGCATCAACAATTTAGGTTTTAAAATAGAATTCTATAAATCTTTTTCAGGCTTTCACCTAGTTAAACATAAAAAATGTTCATTAGTAGTTCCATTTTGGAATCCATATAGAGTTTTTTTCACAGCTGAACTATCTTTCTTTCACGGATTTATCTATTGGCGTGTCAGACTACCTGGGGAGGGAAAAATGAAGGCCGGAAAAAAAAACAAAATTTTGATATCACAGATTTTTGCTGGCGTTTTAGTCTTTGGATACACACTTTCATCTTTTGCAACTTGTAATTCAATTCTCTCTGGAGACTTGACTGAAGCGTTGTGGGAGGAGGCCTTTGAGGCAGAAAAAAATCTTTACACGTTGCGGTTGAGTGCGGAGGCACTATTTCGAGAGTTTTTGAATCAAGAGGAGATTAAGTTCAACTTTACAGATGAAAAGGGCTCTGAGGTGTCTCTTGAGAACTTCGATATTGCAACATTCAAAGAGTTGGTGGTGAGTCTATCCTCAACCGTAAGCGATTTTCATCATTTTGGGATTTCTATGCCTGTACCCACTCAATCAACAGGGGCAGGAGCTACAGGCTCAATTGAAGAGTTGGCCAGTAAAGTCAGCGAGCAACTGTCGGTAGAAACCGTAATGAGTTTAGCACAAACAGTGGCAGCAAACGCCCTGTCTAATGTTGAGGCTCAGATACCTCAAGTTTTCAGTCAACTTAGGGCGACTATCGAAGAAAACTATGTACCTTTGCATATGGAGTTTAAAAAGAAGGGTTTTACTCATGAGGCGCTCAATAACATGAGAGCTACATATAGTGAGATAAACAATTACTCAGCTCGTTTGATATACTCGGTTAAGCACGGGAAAATGGGAATAGGTTTTCTTTAATAGAGGAACATCCTTTATAGTTCAACTGTACAACTCACTGAGTTTCTTATAGATATTTAAATTGTCTAATGAGGCCTGTGAATTTTCGACAACTCGTTGGACGTACGATCTTAATAAAAGTGGTGAGGGGCGCTTTGAGGCTCCGTATTTTGTCACTTGTCACTCTGACGGCAGATTTAGTGTTATATATCAGTTCACCCATGGCCGAGAATTTGCTACCAATGGCATAGGATGATAGTTTGGCATAACACTCAAATAAAAAAAGCTCTTTTTTTCCTGGCATTAACCATCGGCACTATTTTCAGTAGTTTAAGCTGTAGTGATCTGACCTCTAGTAAAAGTGATAATTACAGGTACAGGATCCCGTGGAGTGATAGAAATGGTAATGTTAGCATTCAAGATGTTACAATCGACGACCTCCAAAATCCATTTGTTATGCAGGGAGGTTCGGCCAAAATTATTGCAACAGGGGATTACAGCCTTACAAGAGGTCCCGTGGGTGAGGCGGCGGAGCCCAATTTTTTAAAATCGGGACAAATATTAATCCCAACAGATACATTAAGTGTGTCGGCTGTAACCGCTTATGCACATATGAACAGGATTAAGAAAATAGATAAAAAATTGGGTATAGCCAATCTACTAAAGTGGCCAAGGGTGGTAGGTGTAAATACGGTATATCATCAACTGCCGGGGTATTATGGCGTGAATAATGCTTTTTACTCTACAAGTAATGATACTATCAATATTTTACCCTATACTCACAGTGGTTTACCAATGAGCTTAAATGGAAACACCATTGCTCATGAGCATTTCCATTCGATTTTTCACAGTCAAATAGATTGGACCCGACTTCACTTTGAATCAAGTATGAAAGAAATCAACTCAGGATCCATAAAAATCTGTGAAGATCTAGAATTTTATCAGGAAATTGTTAATGGGTTGTACAATAAAGGCTCGGGAAGAGAAAATTCATCGGACACGAAAACTCCTGACAAAACAAACCCTAATGTTGGGAGACTTGTACATCAGGCCAATTACATTATCGCTAGAGGTTGGGATGAGGGAAGTGCCGATTTGTACAGCTATTTTTATAATAAAAATGAAAAGTTTTTGGAAGATTCTTTTCCAGATAGCAATATTTACTATCGCAATCTCGCAGGTCACTATCAAGTGGCTCTTCGGAGAAAAATTGAAGTTGTATTTCAACTTAAAATTATGAACGATTTAAGGTGTAGAGCTGGTAAAACAAAAAAACTCGATATCAAAAACGCATCGTCAACACCTCTCAGGTTTGAGAATGAAACAAGTTACTATTATCAAATGGGTTCTGACTTTGCCAAATTTTTTAAAAGACTTTCTGATTCCACTACCATGCATAATAAGTATGGGGAGGAATCTTTAAAAAAAATAGTTTTAGCTATGATCCAATCTTTGCCAAAATTGGATGAGTATCTTAAGACTAATTACCATAAGTCCATAATGTCGCCTTTGCAGCTTATAAAGTTTATTCTAGAGTCTTTAGACGTTGTGAATGATCCAGAGGTTTGCACTTTGATACATGAGTTCTATGGTTTGGACTATTGTGGTTTACCTGAAGAGAGTAAAGAGAGTGCTTAATTTGCTTAGAATTCTTACATTTATTTTTCTTTTTTCGAGTTCAATGGCCCATGCCTTTGAGGAGTTCACACTGGGGTTGGGAGTTTCTATTCGAACGGAAACCGCTGCGGATAAAAAAAATTATAATGTATTACAGAACAATTCTCTATTTGCACAAGTTCCAGTAAAAGATTCACGGTGGTTGTATCATTTTGAATATAATCTGTTAAAAAAAGAAAGTCGTGAAGGCACTTTAGCCATCAAATATAATCGCCATGAGATTCAAAACTGGGGGATGTGGCGGTTGAATCCAGGAAGCAAAACTATTTGGACTACAGGCTTAGGATTAAATATAAGTCAGGAAAGAGTAACGTCAAAACTTGTGGGCACTAAAACCTCCAGATCGATAGGAGATCCCTACTTGAGTAGTGGCCTTCAACTGGCTGTTGCACGAAACTTTTTTGAAGTGGTCATGGCACAGTTGTCTTTTCAACACTTGCAGCCTCTGGCAAGAGAAGAGAAACAGGCTGAAGGAGTTATAACATTCAGACTAGGGTATAAGTTTTAGTTTTGTAACCTATTTTTTGTAACCTATTGGTTGAGTTCTTTAGCAAAAATCATCGCTTATTTTGTGATTTTTTGAACATAAGAAGATTTTATTCCAGCTTCAGACATGGCCTGTTCTTTCTCTTGTCTGTAAGCAGTTGCGCTTTTATGGTCTGGAAATAGTCCAATATTTACTCTATACCAGTCATTTCCTTTGATGTTGGCTGCAATGTAAAAGGCCTCATACCCTTTTTCCTTAAGGGCCTCCGCATGAGCCTTGGCTTCAGTCTCTAAAGTGTAAGCTCCAACTTGAATAGTAAATTTTCCTAAAGCAGAAGATGGAGTAGATGGAAGTACGCTAGTTGGGACTCTCACTTTTGGAGGATCCTGAGTTGGAGCTACGCCTTGGGCAACTCTTTGGGCTGGTATTGTCGGAGCGGCAATTGGTTTCGTATATTTGCTTGATGCTGAAGCCACCTCAGAGATGGGTTCCAAGTCTAGGTCGTCGCCTGTAACTTGTGTTATTTTTTTGCCATATCTTTTGTAGCCATCTGAAGAGTCATCTTTGGATTCCGTATTTTTGGAGTCAAGCTTCTTTGTTGGAGCTAGCTTTTTATTTTCAGCCAGAGATTTTTTTTCAACATTAACGAACTCCTCAGTAAGGCTAGAAATATCTTCATCGCTTAGAGCATTATGAGGACGATGTTTTGTAGACTGTGGATTTATAGAAGCGGTACTGCGATCCCCACCAAACTCATTTTCTAGTAAGGCTTGCCTATGTTCTGTATCGCTGACCTGCTTGCCAACAAAGGCCCCGATAGAAAAGGATAAAACAGAGAGTACAAAAATCAATACAATCTTTAATAGGGCATCCATCCTAGAATTTCCCGCTTTATTTAACATGGCATTTCCTCCTTAAATGATCCGGATAAGCTAAAAATTAAGTGTTCATGGCACCAAGTTATTCAGTAAAGTTTTTGGCGAATGCATGATACATACCTTCTGATTGTATACCTGGAGATAGCTTCAGGTCAAACTTTGAAAGGCTTGACAAAACTTTAATTCAGATGTTTTGTCCTCAAATGACTTTAGACCGGTACGAAATTATAGAAGCTTTAATGTCAGCAAGAAAAGCGGCTAAAAAAGGGCGGGAAGTTCTATTAGATTATTATGGACGTTTGTCTCGTGTGAATGAAAAAGAACTTGCTGGATTAGTAACTGAAGCTGATTTAGAAAGCGAAAAGGTCATTACTGAATATTTATTGAGAGAATGCCCCAATTTTGATGTTTTAGGAGAAGAAGGCTTCGCTCTCGAAAATAGAGGGCTAGTTAAGCGGCCAGAATCTTTGCCGCAAAAACCATGTTGGATCATTGATCCATTGGACGGGACTACAAACTACGTTCATTCATTTCCAATTTTTTGCATAAGTATTGGGCTGGTTGTAAATGGAGAAATTGTTGTTGCAGTTATAGATGCGCCGAAATTAGATCAGGTTTTTTATGCAACAAAAGGTGGAGGTGCATATCTTAATGACTCTCCAATACGAGTTTCTCAACGCGTGGAGCTTAAAGATTCCTTGTTAGCAACAGGATTTTTTGCACAAAACAAATCTCTACTAGAAGAGCAGCTACAGCTATTTAATAAGATTATTGACAAAACAAGAGGAGTGCGGCGAGCCGGGGCTGCGGCCTATGATCTCTGTATGGTTGCCTCTGGGGTTTTCGAAGGTTTTTGGGAAAAAAACTTAATGCCCTGGGATACGGCAGCTGGGAGTTTATTAGTAAGTGAAGCGGGTGGGGTTGTAACAAATTACAGAGGAGTTCAATATCATCCTCTGCAAGACTCTATTTTGGCTGCCAATCCAAGTTTGCATGCACATATACTTAAAATTTTAAATGGCTAACTGTTATTTTACATAAATTAAATTCAAACAAATTAAATTTGAATCTTACACTGGTGTCGTCTTCTGGACCGTTGTGAATTTCATCAGATATTTTTAGATCAACCTGTGAGGCTTCAGTCCTGTCAAAAGTACGATCTAGTCCTCTGACTGAGTTAATTCAATGACGGGACCAAATAATAGGAAAAAATCTCTAACTATATGATGAGTCATGCACAACCAAACAAAGGTCTATGTGGCATTCCAATTGCTTAATAGAAAAATGGAGAGATAGGAAAATCGCCTTAAGGAGGAGGATGTGGCAGAAGATAACGCGGCCCAGGCAGCAGTTCCAGGAAGTGGGAACTCTTCGGATGGCAAAGGTCAAAAACCAACTCTATACATCGTATTGGTAATTATAAATATGCTTGTTGTGGCAGGTGTGGGTGGAATGGTGTGGATGGGAAAGAAACAGCAAGAGGCAGAAATTGGAATTGATGATGTTATAAAAGGTGAGCGTCTGGCTCAAGAAGAAGAAGCGAGGAGCAAAGACTTCATTGGTAGCCTGATCCCGTTAGAAACTTTTCTTGTTAATTTGTCAGGTAGTCGTGGACGTAAACTTTTAAAAATAAATATGGAACTTGAAGTGGATGGCGAAGAGGTTCAAGCAGAAGTGGAGCAATTGAAACCAAAAATCAGGGACATCATTATCGTTATACTTTCGAGCAAGACGTATGCTCAGGTGTCAACTAAAGATGGTAAAGACACTTTGCGGGCGGAGATAAGGGATCAGGTAAATTTGTTTTTAACAAAAGGCCAAATTAAAAGAGTTTATTTTACTGAGCTAATTTACAATTAAGGGTTAACTTATGAGTCAAGTTTTATCACAAAGTGAAGTCGATGCCCTTCTCGCAGCTGTTTCAGAAGGCGAACTTGGGGATTCCGACTCATCTGAGCCAAGTTTAGATAGCAATGGAGAAGAACAGGTTGTTGTTGTCTACGATTTGACCTCTCAAGATAGGATTATAAGAGGAAGGTTGCCTCAGTTAGATGTAATATACGAAAAATTTATGAGGGCTTTTCGTGTATCGTTATCATCTACTTTACGAAAAATTGCTAGCATAAATCACGCAAGTACTGACTTTTTAAAGTTTGGAGGATTCATCAATACACTACCAATGCCAACTTGCATGAGCGTTTTAAGATTTAATGCCCTTAGAGGTTCTGCACTATTTGTGATTGAGAGCAAGCTGGCCTACGCTCTTGTAGATAGTTTTTTTGGTGGAGCAGATAGGCCTTATACTAAAATAGAGGGCAAAGATTTTACCCCAATTGAGCTTCAAATTGTTCGCAAAGTTGTCGATTTGGCTATTCATGATTTAGAAGAGGCTTGGAGTGCTGTCGAAACGATTGATTGCAGTTTTATAAGAACTGAAATCAATCCACAGTTTGTAGGAATTGTTCCCCCCACAGATATTGTTATTGCTTCAACCTTTGACGTAGAACTAGAGAATGCTAATGGCACGATTACAATGGTTATTCCTTACTCTACAATTGAACCTATTAAACAAAGGCTTTCAAGTGGTTTTCAAGTTGAGTCAGATCAAACTGATAAAAAATTGTGGACGTCGATTATTCAAGAACAACTTTTAGATACAACAGTAGATTTAAAAGTGAATCTTGGAAACTCACAAATCTCTGTTAAAAATCTAATGAAGTTAAAAATTGGAGATGTCATTCCTCTAGACCAAGATTCTACGGGGGAGTTTGACGTTTTTGTACAAGGGGTTAAAAAATTTAAGGCCTATTATGGGATATATCATGGGACAGTTGCTGTACAGGTTAACAGTAAGATTGAAAAAAGATAGGGAGGGGTTATGGCAGAAGATGGAAATGCTGCTGAAAAATTAGATGAATTGTCTGCAATGGAGAATCTCGCTGCATCGCTTGAAGATGATCCAGTAGAATCCATAGAGGAGAATCAGAGCGCGGCAGAAACACCTCCATCTGATGGGGGTGACTCTAAGAAAAATCCAGAAAATGAAAAAGATAGGAATCTTGATCTTATTCTTGATGTGCCATTAAAGGTAACTGTTGAGTTGGGCAGAACAAAAATGGTTGTTAATGAACTGCTTAATTTAGGGCAAGGTAGCGTTGTGGAATTGAGTAAATTAGCCGGTGAGCCCATGGAAGTATTTGTAAATGATAAATTGGTTGCGCGTGGAGAAGCCGTTGTTGTTAACGAAAAATTCGGAGTGAGATTAACTGATATTATTTCGCCATCAGAGCGAGTAGAGCAATTGGCTTAGAATTAATAAGGGAGTTGGCAATGAAACTATGGATGGTTTCTTTTGTAATAATTGCGTTTATACCCCATTTCACATGGGCTATTGCTATTCTAGAAAAAGTTACAACAAAATTTGATGAAGATAGATTTGTTGCAGAATTGATTTTTAATAAGAGTCCGGATCTCGAAAATGTCTTGGTAGAGTATATCAATCAGACAGTACAAGTTAACATACCAAAAGCGACAGTGCGCAGTGGAAAACATCTTAGTAAAGTAAATGATCATGATGTAAAAAGTGTGTATAGCTATCAATTCGATAAAGACACTTTAAGAACTAGAATCATCTACGATAACCATATCGAGGCTTCAGCTTTTGAAGGCTTTGTTAAATTATCTAAAAAGGGAAAAGTTGTTACCATAGCAGTTTTAAATCCTGATCAAATCAAATCAACTAAAATTGAAGATGTGGAAGTCGTACCTCCATTGGATATAGAAAAAGCCCTAAGTGTAGTAAATTCAAATGTAGTAAATTCAAACATTGAAAAATCAGCGCAAGACATTTTGAGAAAGGAAACAGGAGTTCCTAAGTCCCTACCTGAAAAAAAGGTAGCTTTCGAAACCTTCGAAATTGAGAAGGGTAAAATTCAAAATAAAAATGCACAAGAGAAAACCAACAAAAAAATTGAAAGCGCTAAGTCTTCAGATGATAAACTTTTTGCTGAAAAGCTTTCTGAAGCTGACATTCCAGTTTTTAAAAGAAAAGAGGCTGTACAGAAATCAGAGTCATCTACAGCATTAAGATTGGCATATAGTTTATTTGTTATTGTGTTATTTGCGTCTGGTCTTCTCGTATTTGCTAGATGGTGGAATAAGAATCATAAAATCAATGACAAAAACACAAAAATTAAAGTCCTTACTCAACATCATTTAGGCCCCAGAAAAAGCCTAGCCATCGTTCGAGTTGCCGGCGAATCTATATTAATTGGAGTAACAGACAGCAACATTAATATGATTAAGACGCTTTCATTTATTGATGATGAAATAAATGAAGATCTACCAGTGAACTTTAATCAAACAATAGATCTTGAAAATAATCGCCCAGATGATGACGTTAAAATGCAAAAAGTAACTTACTCTCCTGATATTGATCTGGTTAAAGATTTGAGACAACAAATTGCTGGAAAGTTAAAAAATTTAAAGGATATATAATTGTGTTAATAAAAAAATATTTTTATTTATTAGTGCTGATTCTTGTTAGCTTTTTCAGTCTAAGTTATGCGAGTGCGCAGGGGCTTACGCTCCCTAATGTTAATCTAGGTTTGAAATCAACAGATGATCCCGGCGAAGTCGTGGGGGCAATAAAAATTCTTGTTATCCTGACGGTGCTTACGTTAGCGCCAGCAATTCTTATAATGATGACAAGCTTTACGAGAATTATTATTGTGCTTTCATTTATTCGCCAAGCTCTTGGTGTTCAACAAATGCCACCGAATCAACTTCTTATTGGTCTAGCACTTTTTATTACTTTATTTTTAATGGGGCCAGCTCTTCAGATTATTAATAACGAAGCCATCCAACCCTATCTTGATGGTCAAATAAAACAAGAAGAAGCTTTTGATAAAGCCATGGCTCCTCTTAGGTCTTTCATGTTTAATCAAACTCGTGATGACGATTTGGCTTTATTCATCTCTTTATCAAAAATGGAGAAGCCAAAAACTCGAGCAGATGTGTCCAGTGTAGTTCTTATTCCTGCATTTGTAATCTCAGAGCTTAAAACTGCATTCCAGATTGGTTTCATTATTTATTTACCATTTCTTGTAATAGACATGGTGGCTGCAAGTGTTTTGATGGCAATGGGTATGATGATGTTACCTCCGGTAGTGATATCGTTGCCATTTAAAATCATGCTTTTTGTTTTTGTAGATGGATGGAACTTATTAATTGGGTCATTGGTTAAAAGCTTTGGTTAGTATTTGATAAAAGTTTTAGATCAAGACATTGGAGAGTTATTGTGGGAGAAGAGTTAATTCTTAAATTAGGCCAAGAGACATTAAAGACGACAGCCCTTATTGCTTCGCCAATGCTTATTGGCGCTCTCGTTATCGGTTTAATTATAAGTGTGTTTCAGGCTATAACACAAATTAATGAAGCCACTTTAACTTTTATTCCTAAGATGGCGATTGTGGCAATTGTTTTTATTATAGCAGCTCCATGGATGATGGATGTCATAAGCAATTTTACTACGGGTTTGTTTGAAAGTATTTCTCTGTATGTGAGGGAGTAAGTGCCAGGTTTGTACGAGTTTAATGAATTTGAAATCCTTGCTTTTTTTCTGGTTCTAATCAGAATGACAGCCTTTGTAGTTTCATGGCCTGTATTTGGAGTAGAACTAGTGCCAGGTCCAGTTAAAGTTTTGTTAGGTATAGTGTTATCTATTTTGATCTTTCCTACTCTGAGTCTGCACAATAATCAATTTGTTGGGGGATTAGATTCTTTACACATATTGTTTTTGGCACTTAAAGAGGGGTTTATTGGAGTAAGCCTGGGCTATTTAGGGCGATTATTTTTTTACACTCTTAGTGTCGCTGGTGAAATAATAACAGTTTCAATGGGTCTCTCTAGTGCTCAACTTTTTAATCCCTCAGTTGGTGGAAACTCAAGTTCTACAAACCAATTTCTAGTCGGTTTGGCTAGCTTGTTTTTCTTAGCTATCCAGGGGCACCATTTGTTTTTAACAGCTCTAAATCAAAGTTTCTCGCTTGTTCCTGTATATCAGCAATTTATTTCTTTAAAAGGTTTTGGTGATTTTGGTGTAGTCGTGCAGCAAGTAACTGAAATGGGATTTAAAATGTCTGCACCAGTACTAGTTTCTATATTGTTAATGAATTTAGTGATGGCACTTATCGGCAGAGCTGTCCCTCAAATTAATGTTTTGATTACAAGTTTGCCTGTTAATATTTTAATAGGATTCTTTGTCATGTTAGTTTCTTTGCCGCTATTTCTATACCAAATGAATGACTTTCTAGAAATATCGGCAACTAGATTGTTCCAAATGCTAAAGGGGTTTTAATTAATTTATGGCTGATTCAGAACAGGGTGAAAAAACAGAAGAACCTACACAACAGCGAAAAGAAGATTTTCGCAAGCGTGGTCAAGTCGCTCAGTCTAAAGAGATTGCTTCAGTTCTTATTATTTTTACAGCGCTTATTTCAATATGGTTTTTGGGGAGATATTTTTTAGGACAAATCACTGAGGTTTTTCAAATGAGCTTTGGAAGTTTTGTTTTTAGTTCAGCAAAAAATGGGGATATGGCTGGACCTTTTATGTTTGCAGCGCAAAAAACGCTAATGATTGTAGCACCAGTAGCGATTATAACCTGGGCAGTTTCTTTTATTTCATCAGTGGTACAAGTTGGTTTTCTAGCCAATGAAGAGGCGTTAAAAATTAAATTTGAAAAAATTAATCCCGTTTCAGGAATGAAAAGGATTTTTAGTTTAAAATCATTAGTTGAGGGATTAAAAGCCATACTAAAACTAATATTTGTTTCTACAATTGCCTATTTGATTATTCAATCTGAGATCATGATTATTCCACATTTGGTAGATTATTCTGTAGAACAGGTTTTTACATATTTAGGCAATATTGTATTTAAGTTATTTGGAGCTGTTGGCTTCTTCATGGCTATTCTTGCCGGTATCGACTTTATGTTTCAGCGCTGGGATTTAGAAAAACAAATGAGAATGACAAAACAAGAGGTTAAAGAGGAGCATAAATCAAGAGAAGGTGATCCCTTAATTAAAGCTAGAATAAGACGTGTTCAGAGAGAGTTGTCCCAAAAACGAATGATGGACAGTGTTCCAAAGGCTGACGTAATCATTACGAATCCAACCCATATAGCTGTTGCTTTGAGTTATACAAAAGATATGGCAGCTCCGACCGTCGTGGCGAAAGGTGCTGATCGAATAGCAGAAAAAATTAAAGAACTTGCCCGTGATAATAAGGTTCCAATTATTGAAAATAAACCACTGGCTAGAACAATTTATAAAACTTTAAAGATTGGTCAAATTATACCCAAGGAGTTGTATACCGCTGTGGCTGAAGTTTTATCTTATGTATACAGATTAAGAAAGAAAAGGAAGTAATGAAGTATGAATGATTTATTTCATTTTTTAAAAAGATACGAAAAGTATGCCAAAAATACGGATTTAATGATGGCCGTTGGCCTGATTATGATTTTGGCGGTTATGTTAATACCATTGCCCGCTTTTGTACTAGATATTTCTCTAACTCTGTCGTTAACTATTTCTCTACTTATTTTGTTGGTAGCTCTTTACTCACAAAAGTCTCTAGATTTTAGTGTTTTTCCTAGTTTGCTTTTGATGACAACTCTGTTTCGCCTTTCTTTAAACGTGGCCTCCACTCGTCTTATTTTGACAAATGGGCATCAAGGTGAAGGTGCCGTTGGTGAGGTGATTACAGCTTTTGGAAATTTTGTTGTTGGAAACAACTATGTTATTGGACTTATTGTATTTGTTATTCTTGTAGTCATAAATTTTGTTGTTATTACCAAAGGCTCTGGTCGTGTTGCAGAGGTGGCTGCAAGATTCACATTAGATGCAATGCCTGGAAAGCAGATGTCGATAGATGCTGATTTAAATGCCGGGTTATTGTCGGAAGATGAGGCTAGAAAGCGACGAAGAGAAATCGAAAAGGAAGCTGATTTTTACGGTTCCATGGATGGTGCCAGTAAGTTTGTTCGCGGAGATGCTATAGCTGGCATAATTATTACTTTGGTAAATATTTTTGGTGGTCTTATTGTCGGTGTTTTTCAAATGAATTTGGGTGTAGCACAAGCGGCGCAGAACTACACAATGCTAACTATCGGTGATGGATTAGTATCTCAAATTCCAGCTCTAATTATATCAACAGCGGCAGGTATTGTTGTAACTAAAAATTCATCAGACTCGAACATAAGTGATGACATTGCGGGGCAACTTCTTGTTCAACCAAGAGCAATCGCGATTGTTGCCGGGATTTTATTTTCATTGGGTATTATCCCAGGGTTACCAACAGCCCCATTTTTTTTCATAGGGGCTATAATGGGAGGAATAGCTTGGTTTGTTTATAAACTTGATCAGGAAAAAGAGGATTTAGAAATTCTAAAAGAAGAAGAAGAGGCAAGAAAACCTCAGAAAGAAAATGTAGAGAATTTACTCCCTTTAGATCTTGTTGAGCTAGAAGTTGGCTACGGTTTGATAAATATTGTTGAATCAGATAAATCTGGAGATCTTCTCGAGAGAATTGTAAGTATCCGCAAGCAGTTTGCTGTAGAAATGGGTATTGTTGTTCCTAGTATTCATATTCGAGACAATTTACAGCTCCAGGCCGGGGAGTATAGATTTCTAATTAAGGGTAATAAAGTGGCTGGAGGAATACTAAAGCCCGACTGTTTGTTGGCAATGGACCCTGGTAACGTTGTTCATGAAGTTGACGGAATTGCCACTAAAGAACCAGCCTTTGGATTAGATGCCATATGGATAACTAAAGCTCAAAAAGAAGAAGCTGACATTGCTGGATACACGGTTGTTGATCTTCCGACGGTTATGGCAACACACTTAACTGAAATAATTAGAAATCACGCTCATGAGCTTATGGGTCGTCAGGAAGCAGACAATTTAATAAATAATTTTAAAAAGCAATATCCAAAAGTAGTGGAGGAGTTAATCCCTGACCAGTTAAGTCTAGGGCAAGTTGTGAGTGTGTTACAAAACTTATTGAGAGAGAGGGTGTCTATCCGTGATCTGCTTACAATTTTTGAGACTTTAGCAGATGAGTCTCAAAGAACAAAAGACACAGATGTACTTACTGAAGCTGTTAGGAAAGGATTAAAAAGAAGTATTACGGTTAAGTATGTGGATGACGAAGGGGCTGTGCAGGTTATGACTTTAAGCTCTGACATCGAAGAGCTTGTATCCAATTCACTTTTACAAACAGAACAAGGAGTTCAATTGGTTATGGACCCGAGACAAGCTCAGCAGCTAATATCTCAAGTTGCAAATACTATAGAAACTCACCCAGAAATTGCTGGACAACCAATTTTATTAACTAGTCCAACTATTCGTAGACACATATATAAGTTAATTTCCAGATTCATACCGCAGGTAATAGTATTATCCCATAATGAGCTTACTGCAGAAGCTAGTGTTGCTTCTGTTGGCATAGTGGAGATGGCAAATGCAGGTTAAAAAATTCGAAGCTCGTACAATGAAAGAAGCTCTAAATATGATTAAATCCCAGTTGGGACCTGAGGCAATAATCTTATCTGCAAAGGATATTGGTGGTGGATTTGGTATAGCGGGAAGAAATAGTGTCGAAGTTACTGCGGCAGTTTCTGAATTAACACTAAAGAAAAAACAGTTGGCTGAAAAAAAACTTAATGAAATGAATAGAAGAAGATTCTCCGAAATACCAGCCACGAAGCAAAAAGAATTTATTGATAAAGTTTTTACAAGAATTTCTCAAGCGCATGAAAGAGCTCCAATAACGAGCACTCGATACATAGACATAGACGATGAAGAGACTGATAGAGCCTCTATTGAAGAAGCTTCAAAACAAAGGATTAAGTCTGCAGCTGCTGAAGCCTTCAAGGCTGCAAGCTTTATCAATGATGGGGAAAAACCCAAAAAACAATTTTTTGAAAGAAGTGAAAAAAAGTCTAATTTTGATGAAGAACAACTAAAATTAAGAGCTATGCAGGCGGAAATATCATATTTAAAAAGAGTTATTTCTGAATTCCAAAAGGTTCCACAATCGTTTGTGACCATGCACCCTGGAGCAGCAGAAGGAATTCCATTTGAGTTAAGCTCCATATTTACCAAACTAAAGAAAAAGGGAATAGATAAAGATCTAATTGTGAAAATTCTTAAAACAGCCCAGAAAAGCTTATCGCCAGATCAATTAAAGAGATCTGCATATGTTAACGCATGGGTCGCAAAATATATTTTAGATACAGTTTATGTAGTTAGTGAAAAAAGCTCTTCAGAAAAGAAATATCATGCATTTATTGGTCCATCTGGGCATGGGAAGACTGCTTGTTTGGTAAAAATGGCAAGTTATTTTGCTATTTGTAAGAAAAAAAATGTAGCTATTGCAACTTGTGATCAACATAAGGTTGGATCTATGGAGCAGTTAAAAATCTATGCCAGAATACTTAATGTACCATTCATTATTATTAAAAAACAAAATGATTGGGAAAAAATTGAACAGGCATTGCCAGGCATTGATCATGTCCTAGTAGATTTTCCGGGATTGTCTCTAAAGTCAGAAATGGAAGTCGAGTATTTATCATCTTTATTGCCTAAAGTTAGTGATAGGGAGGTTGCCATTCATTATGTTCAGTCAGCGACAGCAAAAAATATTGATGCCGTTGAAACTCTTAAAAGATATCAGGCAGTTCACCCAACAGATTTAATTGTGACGGGAGTTGATATTTCTGCTCAACATGGAATTATTTTAAATCTGCAAAATAAGTTTAACTTACCACTTCACTCCTTTGGTATCGGAGCCAATATACCTGAGGATTTTGAAATGGCGACGAAAGAGCGTGTTGTAGACTTACTATTTAAATTAACAAAACTTCAAGGAAAGAGGTCTTAAATGAAGTATGGTCAAAATTTTACAAAAACGATTAGTGTAACTTCTGGCAAGGGGGGGGTTGGCAAAACGAGTTTTGTTTGTAATTTTGCGGCTCAATTAGCAGGTCAGGGATTTAATGTCTTGATTCTTGACGGGGATTTGGGAATGGCCAATGTCGACGTTTTTTTTGGTGTGAGGCCCAATATTTATATAGACAAAGTTTTGGCTGGAGAGAAACTTCTTGAAGAAGCCGTCTTCACAATAGAACCGAATATTGACCTTATCCCAGGAGGGAGCGGAATTTACGAACTCCAGAATACCAATTTTTACCAGAAAAAACTCCTATTGGATCAGGTTAGCCAGTTAGAAAATAAGTATGACTTTATGCTAATTGATACGGCTCCAGGTATTGCTGATAATGTTTTATATTTAAACTCTGCTGCACAACAGATTGTTGTAATGGTAACGCCAGACCCATCTAGCCTAACAGACTCTTATGCTCTGATAAAAGTATTAAATCAAAAACACAAAGAAACTAAATTTTCTGTAGTTTGCAATCTTGTACAGGATGAATACGAAGCTTTGCGGATTTATAAACGATTGAGCGATGTTGCTGAAAAGTTTTTGTGCGTGAGTTTGGATTATTTGGGTTTTATTCCTATGGATCAAAAACTGAGAGAGGCAACAAAGTCGCAACAGTTAATTGTTGATATTAATCCTGGATCTCCGTCGAGTTTAGCTATTCAAAATATATTTGGAAAGATCAGCAATTTTAGAGATTTGAAGTATGCAAAAGGCGGTATGCAATTTTTCTTTGAGCAGTTAGTTCGTCCAGCCTGCTAAAGAATAGGACTTTATTGAAAAAATGCAATTTGATAGACTGTTTATAAGGGTGGAAAAAATATGGCTGAAAATAGCAGTAATCTGTTAAGAAAATATAAGGAAGAGCCTAACAAGCTTACACCTGAGCAAAAAGATAAATTAATAATGGAGTACGCTCCACTTATTAAATTTATAGCTCAGAAAATTGCCATCAGGCTACCGTCTAATATTGAGTTAGATGACTTAATTTCTAGTGGTGTGATTGGATTGATGGATGCCATTGAGAAGTATGATCCTACTCGAGATAACAAATTCAAAACCTATGCTGAATTTAGAATTCGTGGATCTATTTTGGATGAGTTAAGAGCTCAAGATTGGGTGCCAAGATCCGTTAGAGATAAGGCTAAACTTTTAGATCGGACTTTAATTCAATTAGAAGCGGAGTTGGGGCGAAGTGCTACAGATGAAGAGATTGCTGAAAAATTAGAAATTAGTATTGAAGAGTTTTATGATCTTGTTAATCAAGTCAAGCCAGTTAGTGTGCTCTCCATTGATGAACAAGCGACTTTTAGTACAGTCGATAAGCAGTCTATTTTGAACCTTCTTGATGGTTGTAAAATAAATAATCCATTTAATCAGTTAAACTTAAAATCAGTTAAAGAAATAGTAACTCAATCTATTGAAGACTTACCTGAGCGCCAGCGACTGGTGCTGTCGCTTTATTATTATGAAGATCTAAATCTTAAGGAAATAGGACGAATTCTTAGGGTAACAGAGAGTCGAGTTTCTCAATTGCATGCACAAGCTATAACCAGATTGAGAGCTAAGTTGTCTCAGCATTTTTCTTGAATCCTATCCGGACCAAGAGCCATATAACTTGTATTTAATTGTAGAAATCTTGAAAGAGTATATGCTAGTGGTGAGAAGTTTATCTTTCAATGCCAATTTAGTTGAGGTAAATATGATGAAAATTATCTTTTTTTCAGCAGTGACTTTGTTGAGTATTTCAACTTTTGGATCTGGTTTTGATTGTCTAAATATTGAGAGCATAATCCCAATTGATATAAGTATAAATATCGACCAAAATAATCAGTTGCGAGTTAGTAGTTTAGACAGGCTTAGAGTAATTTCAGAAGATCGTACAGATCCATCGGCGCAAAAAATAAAATTTAAATCAGGATTTTTGGGCGCATCTACATTAAGTGATAAAAAATGGGCTGAGGATGAAGTTATATTTGATTCTGTTTCAAAAACGCTTACATATAAATATGAATTTGCCCCTAGAAATGAGGCAAATCAGCGAATACTAGATGGAGGAAAGCTCCCAAAGAAACCTTATGAATGGGTAATCACCGAGAGTCGAGTAGTGATGAATGAAAAGAATGGTGAGTGTTACGTAGATCGAATTCTTGATGAGAGACAGGCCGTTGACTCAACAGGTGATAAAAAAGAAAAAAAAATTTACACAGATGTGGTTTATGATAGCGGACTTTGTACAAAAATAGATGATTTAAAGGTTATTGACGGTATACCATTGGATAAGTGTACAGAAAAGCTAAAAAGTATTACCAGCACTATTCATGCGCACGCTAATGAGTTAAAGGCTGAGGGTCTTCATCTAAACCTTGGTAGACTCTTGCCTGCTGAAGCCGCGAATGGAGCATCAGAAAATGTGTTCAGGGCGGTAAAGATACTTGAGGAGTGTCAAAAATACACGCGGCCATCTCGGCAGAAGACTGCACCAAGTGGTAATCGGAAAGTAGCTCCACCAAAAAAAGCAGTTAATTAAAATTGAGTGTTGATAGCCAGCGATAAGGTTAGCTTGAGAGCATTTCCTTTTTAATTTTATTGATTAGGCGGTTTTCCATTTGCCTAACTGCCTCTCGTGTAATTCCATATTTATCTCCAACTTCTTGGAGAGTTAAGGGCTCATCAGACAGAATGCGATTTTCTAATAGAAAGACTTCTTTCTGACTCAGGTGAGGCCGAATTCTATTTATGTTCTCCGTTAGCAGATGAAGCTCTTCAGTGAGGCCAAGCTCCTCGTCTATTGCAACTTCGTACTGATCGCTTTGAAGGTCAATTAGTGTATTGGTATTATCCTCGCTAATAGGTTGATCCAGGCTGATGTCTCGACCGGACATCCTCTGAGACATGATTTTTACTTCTTCTTCGGGAATATCTAACTTCCCACTTAGTTGCTTGATGCCGGCTTCGTAGCCCAGATTTTCAAGTTCTCGCCTTTGTTTCTGAAGTTGATAAAAAAGTTTTCTTTGGTTTTGTGTGGTTCCAATTCTGACCAGAGAGTATTGTTTCATTAAGTAATCTTGAATATAACCACGAATCCACCACACAGCATAGCTTATAAGTTTTACGCCCTTGTAGGGATTGTACTCCCTTACAGCGTGCATAAGTCCAACATTGCCTTCTTGAATGAGGTCAATCATTTTGGCTCCAAATTTGGAGTACTCTGCCGCAATTTTGACCACGAATCTGAGATTGGATGTCACAAGAACTTCTGCGGCTTTGGGGTCTTTGGTGTCGTGATATTTCTTGGCCCACATTTCTTCTTCTTCTCGACTGAGAAGGGGGTACTTTCTTATTTCAGATAAATATTTTGAAACCGGGTCCGTTGAAGTTAGGGCTGAGGTTTCATCTTCTTGCGAGACACTACGAGTAGCCTCAGATTTAACAGGGTGGAGAACCGAACTCTCCTTTTCCCGGTCTTGTTTGGTAGATAAGGCTTTTTGTTCTTTTTTGGTCATTAAACTCTTTTTCTTTATCTATTTTGTGTTGTCTAGTCTAGTCTTACTTAGTTTGGGTTATTGATCTAACTCACCATTACCCAAGGGCTTCATCCATTTTTTTTCTTAAAGTTTTTTCCACTACACCTTTCGCTAGAGCGAGATGAAAGGGGAGATCTACAATTATTTCTACCGAAGATCCTTCTTTTGAGTTTTTTACTGTCATATTAGCTTTAAATTGACTTCCGTTAGCTGTTCCAGACAAAGAGTCCGCATCAAAATTACAGGAGTACTTGGGGTCCAGCTTTCGCAGCTGAGCGTCTTCTTCTAGCATTTTGCTAATTTTATTAAAGGTTTCAGTGGCCAATAGGGTTGTTTCTTTTTTTACTATTACTTTAGGCATATCGAGAACATAGACCTTTACAGTCGACTTGTCCATGAGATATAGATTGAGAGGAGTGTGGAGGTTCCAACTTCCTCATATTATAAGAATTATTATAAAAATTTAGCCAAGCCACAGTTTAAAGGAATTTATGCAGTTTGTAAAAAATGTAAAAAGAAGTCATTATTGCGGCGAGTTGGTCGCGAACGACCAGGGTAAAGATGTTGTTTTGATGGGATGGGTGAACGGTCGAAGAGATCATGGTGGCCTTGTTTTTTTGGACCTGCGAGATCGGACGGGGCTTGTTCAGGTCGTAATTGACCCCAACAAATCTGACTGTGAGTTGGCTAAGACTGTTCGCGGTGAATACGTCGTGGCTTTAAGGGGAAATGTTAAAGCTCGTCCTGCGGGAATGGTTAATAAAAATCTCAAAACAGGAGAAATTGAAGTAGAAGTAGTTGAATTCTCTATTTTGTCGGAAGCCAACACGCCTCCATTTCAGATTGATGATGAAAAAGTAAGTGAAAACTTGAGATTAAAATATAGGTATCTGGAATTACGTTCGCTTAAGACTCAAAACTATTTGCGTCTCCGCCACGAGGCTATGCAGCTGGTTAGGAAAGTTCTAACTGACAATGGATTTTGGGAAGTTGAAACCCCAATACTTTATAAAAGTACTCCTGAAGGGGCCCGAGATTATTTAGTGCCTTCGCGTGTTCATCCCGGCAACTTTTACGCTTTACCTCAGAGCCCTCAAACTCTTAAGCAGTTGTTGATGATTAGTGGGTTTGATCGGTATTTTCAATTGGCTCGTTGTTTTCGCGACGAAGACTTGCGCGCAGATAGACAGCCTGAGTTTAGTCAAATTGATATTGAAATGAGCTTTGTAGACCAAGATGACGTTATGAGTATGACGGAAAAGCTATTAGGCGAAATCTGGAAAAAATTTAAAGGTGTTACGATTGGTCCTGTGCCTGTGATGTCTTATGACGATGCGATGAGCCGGTTTGGATCAGACCGTCCCGATCTTAGAATTTCTTGGGAGTTAAAAGATCTCAATCCTATTTTGGAAAATTGTGGCTTTAAGGTGTTTGATGATGTAATCGCCAGAGGGGATAGCATAAAAGGTATAGCCATTCCCAGTTTGGGTAACTACTCTCGTGCTCAACTTGATAAATTAACTCATCTAGTTAAACAAATGGGTGCCAAAGGTTTAGTGTGGATAAAAAAAGACGATAAGGGTCAGCTTCAATCTCCAATATCCAAGTTTTTTAGCGAGGAGAAATTACAAGAAATTTTTAGTTATTTGGGTGGAGAAGATCATGGTGGCGCACTTATCGTTGCCGATAATTTTTACATAGCTTGTACAGCATTAGGCCACCTCAGGACTTATCTTGCTAATGAAATGGATGCTATAAATAAATCTGAAGATAAATTTCTGTGGGTAACAGATTTTCCGCTTTTAGAATACTCGGCTGAGGATTCTAGGTGGGTCGCCGTTCACCATCCCTTTACAGCACCAAAAGATGAGTATCTTTCTATTCTTGAAAATGGCGAGTCCAGTCAATATGCAAAAATAAAAGCTAAGGCCTATGATCTCGTTTGCAATGGAAATGAAATATGTGGTGGGAGTATAAGAATTCACCAGCAGCGAGTCCAGCAGGTTATTTTTCAGGCTTTAGGTTTTTCAGAAGAGGAAGTTCAGCAGAAATTTGGATTTTTTAACGAGGCCTTATCTTATGGAACTCCTCCTCATGGAGGAATAGCTTGGGGATTTGATCGCTTAATAATGATTTTGTGTGGTACAGATGCCATAAGAGATGTCATTGCTTTTCCAAAGACAACAAAAGCTTCGTGTATGATGTCTGAAGCCCCTAGCCAAGTCGACAGAACTCAACTATTAGAGTTAGGTCTTAGACTTACTGAAGCCGTCAAGCCGTAGGTCAAATCATAGATGACTCAAACGTAATACCAATTCCAAGAAATAATTGTCTAAAATCTTATGAATGCACCTCATGCTCACACAGCCGCAGCCTTGAGGCTGCGGAACTGCGCGTGAGGTGCATTCATAAGATTTTAGACAATTATTTCTTGGAATTGGTATAAGTACTCCCTTTACAGTGATGTTCTAGAGAAAGCGAAGAATTTGGTCCATAGTCCTGTATAGTTTTGAAACAAGGGACCGATAAGAGGAGTAGACAGATCAAAGTTGGTAAGTCTATACACATGGAGGTGTATTGTGCAAAAGATTAGTGGAATCCTACCGAGTTCTTCTCGCTTGACCTCTGTTGATTTAAAAGAATCTGGTGCGGCAAGACCAGGGGCTCCTAGTTTTGGAAGACCCTTAGGGGAGTCAAATCTGATGAGCAACTCGATAACTCGTTCGGCCCACAGAGCGCTTCAGCAGCACAATGAAATTTCTGAGGCAAGATCAAAAGATCAAAAACAAGCACGTGAAATCCAAAAGATGGCAGATGAGTTCTTCAAGTCCCAAGTTCAGATTAATAAAGAAAAGGATCTGGTGTCAGAAATTCTGTACGATCAAACTTTTGTTCCAGATACTCCACCAACAGTTGCTATTCCATTTGACGACGTGGGTGTCATCAACTTTGAAAATGAGAAGCCTTTAGATATGGATGTTCCTGATATAGGAAGATATATTGACGTTATGGTGTAATATCATTAATAGATTTTGCTAATGTTGAGACCATTGGATTCTAATCCAGCAATTTTATGCACGTTAATAAGAGATCTTTTTTCATTTTTAAAACCTAAAGTTACAATGTAGTGCATTGACAAGTATATAAGTCTACGAATGGATTGAATCTCCCATTCCGGAGCCCCCATTTTAACTAGCATCTCTAGGCGCAAAAGGGCCTGGTGGGGATCATCCGCGTGTAATGAACACAGGCTGCCAGGATGTCCTGTCGAAAGCGCGAGTAAGAGGTCTTTGGACTCTCTTCCTCGAACCTCTCCAATTACAAGTCTGTGTGGTCTCATCCGTAGGGATTGCTTTATAAGATCTTCTTGAGTAAAGGTCTTAAGGTGACCATTTAGATCGACTCTTGTGAGTAGTTTTACGCTGAGTTCATTCGGTACTACGAGTTCTTCAGTATCTTCAATAATGACAACTCTTTCAGTGATTGGAATGACTCTAAGTAGTGCACTTATACATGATGTTTTTCCAGACCCTGTCGGTCCGATAACAAGAATATTTTTTTTAGTAAGTATTAGATTTCTCAGAAAATGAAGTTGCTCATCATCAGCCCAATCGCTAGACTTTAAATCATCTAATGTCCAAGGGATTGTCTTGAGGCGGCGAATAGTTAAAAGGGTATTTTTACTTAGAGGTGGAGCTACTAAATGTATTCGAAAGGGGTGGAGATAACCATCGGCAAATGGGGTGTTAATATCGTATTGCATTTTGGTGGCTTGACAGAGCTTATGTAAGAACAATTTGTAATCTTGCGGGCTTTTAAAGCTATTAGTGTGTTTATAGAACTTTCCATCCTTTTCGTAGTAAATAACGGAAGTTGAATTTACAACTATTTCTGAAACTTCGTGATCCTCAAACAGAGAATTGAGGGGATGATCTTCAGCGGTCATGTAGTAGCTCACTTTTCGGAAAATCAACAGAGGTATTTTCCTTTAAAATTAAGGGTTGGACAAAAATTACCAAATCTGACTTTTCTTGTTGGTAGTCCCGACTCGAAAAAAGAGAGCCCAAAATAGGAATAGATTTGAGCAAAGGGAGGCTTTCATGGGCAAGTCCGTATCTTTGTTGAATTAATCCAGACAGTATTACGGTTTGTCCATCGTTAAGATTAAATTGTGAATGGAGCCGACTCACTTTCAAACCAGGAATTCCATCAACAGCACTTTGCGAGTCTAGCATTGAAACTTCTGTTTCAATGCTTAAGAAAATTCTGAGGCTGGAATCAACTCGTGGTTTGATTTTAAATGATAACCCATGCTTTTTCCAAGAAATATTGCTATTGATATACCCACGATTTCTGATCGGGAACTCACCTCCCGCTAAAAACTCAGCTTGTCCACCACTTTCGGCAACTAGGGAGGGCGAGGCTAAAATTTGTCCATTTCCGTCTAGCTCTAAGCTATTGAGTGTGACTAACCAGTTTCCCATTACATGGTTTCCAGGTAAAATATTTGCTTGAAAGTTCTGGCTCCAGTTAAGTCCCAGACTTTGTGAATGTGATTTGCTAACTTCTGCAAGAAGCAATTTAACTTGAACTAGGTCTGGACGCGGAAGTACGGTTTCCATAACATGAATGTGCAAACCCCATGGTTTTAAGTCTTCTTGGGCTTTTTTTGTCTGTTTTTTTGTTAACTTGGCAATCTGAATTTTCATCGTTTCTGTTATTTGAATATTAGCACTTGATAAGTGATTTTCATCTAGATATCTAGACAGTTTGTTTTTTACAGATGTTCTTATTAACGGATGGATTGAAGCCTCAAAGGAGCAATTCACAGGATACTGTTTTTGTAACTTATAGATATCCTCCCAATCTTGGACTGATAAAAGCTCTCCGTTAATAGAGCAGGAGTTTTTTTGAGAGACAAAGGTTAGGCCTTGGAATTGACTAACAAGTTGAGAGAGATTTTTTTGTAGATCAACAAAGTCTTTATGTACAACACTAACCGGTATTCTTTTTGATGGTAATTGAATATAAGAACGTCCTAATTGCTTTCCTGTAATTTTTATTTTAGTTCCTAAATCCTCAGCCACAATAATATTACGGTGACCAAGTTCTACGGGATACTTTGAGTGTGTATCAATAAATACAGATTCACCAATACCAATAATGAGAGTGGAAGCCTGTAGTGGTGTATATAGAAGAAGAAAAAAAAGAAGTTTTATGAGCATATTGAATTTTAATATGCAAATAGAAAAGTTTTGGAAAATCAAATTTAATTTCTATATAGACATTTAGGTGTCCGTACATTGTCCGGATTTGTCTATTTTTTATGAACTAATAATTTTACGGATTCTATTCGCAAGATAGTATCTGATCAGTTTCGTTGTTGAGTTTACCTCAAGAAGCTGAGGTTCTGTTTAGTTTTTACAAGGCTTTTTATATCAAAGGAAATGAGGCTGTGATAGTTCCATTTGTGGATTCTAGGTTAAGTTGGCTCCCATGTGCCTTGAGAAGAGCTTGGCAGACGTTTAAGCCTAAGCCTAGCCCTTGTGAGTGGTTCATTATATTTCCATCTATGGAAAATGGCTTTAGTATTTTATTTATGGTTTCTTTGTTTAGATGTGGGCCTTGGTTTTTTACAAGAAGATGAAGTGTTCCTTCTATGTTTTGAATATTTAATTCAATTTTTTTTGAATCCGGTGTAAATTTAATCGCATTGTCAAGAAGTCGATTCGCAACTTTTTTGACAATCGCTATGTCAATTTTTACTGATCCCTCAGTAATATCAGATAGGAGTTCATATTTTTCATGATTTTTTAGATTTTGAAATTCTTCAAAAATTTCATCAGCGACTTTCCTGGTTTTGATAGATTTTTTTTGTATGGTCACTTTGCCAGTTTCTGCAGAAATGAGATCCATAGAGGCTTCCACCATTTGATGAAGTCGTAGACGGCTTTTATCAATTCTGTCGACATAAAGCTTTTGTTCATCATTTAAGTCAGATTCTTTGAGTAAATCTAAAAAACTGCTGATAATAGTAAGTGGAGTTTTCAACTCATGATTGATAAGAATCATAAAATTTGTTTTGGCTTGATCTAAGGTTTTGAGTTCTCCTAATGCTAACTCAAGTTGTGCATTTTTTTCAACTAGCTCTTTTCTCAGTCGAAATTTTTCAACAGCTTTATCAATTGTATTTTTTAAATCAATAGGGTCCCAAGGTTTACTTAAATATCTGTAGACTTCTCCTGAATTTATCGATTCTACAATGGACTCAATATCCGTGTACCCAGTTAGAAGAATTCGAAAAGAGTGAGGATGTGTTTTTATTGATTTTTTTAAGAGTTCCACTCCTGTCATCTCAGGCATTCTTTGATCAGTTAATATGAGAGATATTTGGGGGTGATTTTCTAAAATTTTTAGGGCCTCAATTCCTGATAGAGCTTTGTGAACAATATAATCTTTTCTGAATAATCTTCCCAGTGCCTCTACATTATCGGACTCGTCATCGACCAAAAGTATTTCATACATCATTTTTTGTTTCATGTAGAAAGCATACTTCTACAGTTCAAATTTAACAACTGAGGAAGTCTTGCACAAAATATAGAGCTGTAGAAGTAAGTCTAGTGAATCCACTTCTATTTAAGGCACAAATTATTCTTTATTTTTGTTGATCTAACTTTCCTACGTCTAGGTGTAGAACCATTTCGTGGACGACACTAGTAAATTAGTTTGTGCTCAGTTAATCTTGTACTTAGGGAAGAAAGTTTCAAGGGGCCACCATTTTGAAGGCAGCTGTCTTAAATTTGTATTCTTTTTATGACTTTGCTTTTTATGGTTTTACAGCTTGACTGGTCCGGGGATTGGGTTGGCTAGGCTAGGCTGGGCTGGGCTTGATTTTCATTTGGGGAGATAAACATTTTTGTTGGACTTCCCTGGACGATAGTCATGATTAGCTTCTAAAGGTCAAGTCTGTAGCTTTTTATGACGAAAACATGTTGAGCAGAAAGTGTATAACTTAGGAGAATTCTTTCATGCGATATTTATTTTTAGTCTCAGTAATTCCCATGTTTTTTATGAGTGAATCTGCGTTAGCCTACGCTAGCCAAATATATGGCCATGGAATAGCTCCTGGAGCTGACAATTGCGGATACGGCCCTCAGCCCGCATCTGCCATGTATGATAAAGATTATGAATATCGCGAAATTCAGAATGAATTAAAAGAGGCTCAAAAAGAACTGCAGGCTTATTCTAGAGAGCGTGATCGTCTAAAAAGGCGTATTCGTGATTACAAAAAAGATTCAGATAGATATTTAAAGCCCTATGCCGCTAGTCAAGTCGTTGACCATATCGAAAATGGGAACAGTGAACTTGATTATAGGGGCGGTGATTACTCAGTTATAAGTCCGGCCTGCCAGGGAAGCAACCCACATGGATTAAGTGGTGAATTTTGTGTTAATGAGGGGGCTTGTTTAATGAATGGAGCGCCTACGGTGTCTGAAAAAGCCAGCATGGGTTGTGTAGAGAATGGTGCTGGTGGCTATACTGGGGTTCGAGATGAATGGACAAATAAATATATTAAAAATATGAGAGATGGATTTGTGAACGATGCGATATGTAGCACGACTCCAGCACTGCCTAAAATTAATCAGCAAAGATGTAAGAATTGGATTAATAATTTCTCTAAAGACGCTGCGGACTTTAGAACAGCTCAAAATGAGATAGAAAATTTAAAAGAAAGAATTAAAGACTTAAAGAGAGACCTTAGTGATCGTCGTAGGGACATTAAGGAAGAGATAGAGGATGGAACTTTTGTAGCTTCGGAAGAAGAAACCGAAGCTAAAGACTGTGTGAACTGTTCATGGGCGTCTCGACACTCTGACACAATTCGTTTAGTAGCGGGGATAGGTTTACCTATTCTTGGCGCCTACATGGGTTACAGGGGGGCTCGTAGTATTTCTGAACAGAATGCCAGGTTAGGATGGCCTACATCCCCATACATAGCTTCGAACATGGCATATCCCTTTATTATGCAAGGAATTTATGGAGGGATACTCGGTGGACTAGGAGCCGGTGGGTTTGGTTGTGCTGGTGGTTATTACGGTGGTGCTATGGGCCCATTTGGTATGGGTGGTGTTGGTGGACTTTTTGGTGCGGGCATTTATGGAGGTATGGGCGGAGCCTTTGGTTACCCGGGATACCTTTATGGTAGTCCCTGGGGCATGGGTCCTTATATGCCAGGAATGGGTCCGTGGGGGATTCCCGGCCCCTTTATGGGTGGAGGATTTCCTGGTGGTGGCATGATGATTGGCGGAGCTATCGGTGGTATGATGGGCGGTTATCCATTTGGCGGTATGATGGGCGGTTATCCATTTG
>CAZCYD010000001.1:0-4005 GCA_964502735.1 uncultured Pseudobdellovibrionaceae bacterium | reverse complement strand
TTATCCATTTGGCGGTATGATGGGCGGTTATCCATTTGGCGGTATGATGGGTGGCCCAGCTGGTGGTATGATGGGCGGTTATCCATTTGGCGGTATGATGGGTGGCCCAGCTGGTGGTATGATGGGCGGTTATCCATTTGGCGGTATGATGGGCGGTTATCCATTTGGCGGTATGATGGGTGGCTATCCAGTTGGAGGCATGATGGGTGGCTATCCAGTTGGAGGCATGATGGGCGGGCCATTTGGCGGTATGATGGGCGGTTATCCATTTGGCGGTATGATGGGTGGGCCAGCTGGTGGTATGATGGGTGGTGCCTTGGGCGGTATGCAGATGCAGCAGCTCTATATGCAGCAATACATGCAGCAAATGCAACAGCACATGCAGTATCAAATGCAAGCTAGCCAAGAGTATATGCAGAAGGAGCAAATGGTGGGACGTTTAACTCAAGAATTAATGAGAATTCAGTTACAAATATACGAGATATCTTCCGGATCTTTATATGGTGGGTCGCTCCCATATTCCGTACTACCGATTCAGGGTGGAACAGGAGGAGTCGGAGGGGGAACTTCGCCAACCGGAGGCAGCGGTTCTGTAATTTTAGGAAGATAGTTTTGTCTAAGGCCCCTTTCTGTGAGAGGGGCTAACCTGGACATTAAGCTCTGATGAGTTTTGGTTTCGTCTAATTTGTTCATAAACAATGAAGCTGCCGACAGCCACTCCAAGCCAAATCCAAGTTTTGGACTTTGAACTAAAATAGGATTTGTTTTTGTTTTGTGAAAAGTTATTGAATTGAAAATGAGGTGAGTCTTTTGTAGAAAAATTATCGAGTTTTGACTCGGGTTTGAATGTTAGGGGCAAGATATGCCCTTGATAAAAATGACGAACACAATTGTCCTCATATAGAATAGAGAATTTGTATTCTGTGAAATCTAATGCTGAGACATTAGGTTGAGCGCAGTTTCCTTGAGCTAGATTATTAGTTTTCCATTTATAATTTATAATTTTTCTAGGAATTCCAATTAGAGTTTCAACGAAGCCATTATTTCCGATAAGAGTTATTCGATTGTTTTCCGGTGAAAGCTCTATGGGCTCAAATTGATAATAATTGAACTCCCTTCCATTTACAAAGATATAATCAATTTTTCCGATGTCAAAACTAGGTCTCCAAAGAAATAGGTTGTCTATTCTTGAACTCTCTTTTTTAAGGTCTTCCCACATCTTTTGAAATGGAGGGGGAAAGTTTTGCGAGTCTGGTGGAATAGAACTGTCAAAGTAATATGCAAGTTTGATCCATTTTTCGAATTTATCATCCTCTAACTGTGCCAGGCGGAAATAACTATAATTTATTATCTGACGAGAGTTCAGATTCCAATCAAACGAGTGAGCTTGTTGAACAATGGATTTAAATAAATGGCGCGCTTCTGAAAAAGATCCAAGAAAAAATTCACTTGAGGCTCTTTTGTATTTATGTTCAATTCCAATAAATTTTTTTTGAAGACCATCTAACCAAAAATTTTTGAAACTTGTAAACTCGGGATGAGTTTGTATAAAATTATCATATTGTTGGTGATTAACTATAGAACTTCTAATTAAAATGTCTTTTTCTATTTTAGGTGTTGTTTCGCTCCAAGAGAATATTGAATAAAAAAATATTAAAAAAGATACCATACTGACTTCCTATTGTTATTGCGAGTAATAAATTCTCATTTTTTTCATTTTCGGCTGTGAATTTTCAAAAATCGTTTCTGAGTTATCGCTGTTATTTATTGTTAGGGTAAAGGGTCCTGAATGTGTGAGTAATGACTTTACTTCACTTTTAGGGACTAATAATCCTATTGAAGAAGGGTCGTTTTGGCTTCTGATAGCCCTCACATTGGAAGCCAATAGTTTAGTGATTTTTTTTGGAGTTGAACTGATATCCTGAAAATAAACGTCTACAGTTCCATAGTTTCCAAGAATTTGGTCTAAACTCTTGTAATTTTCAATTTTAATTGGGACAAGTCGGAACCCTTTGGGGATGTATGTAGTCATGTCCTCAGTTTGAACTTCATCTATAGTGTGAGATTGATTCGAAATGTAGCTATTGAGAATGATTAGAAGTATTATTCCACCACCCAAAACTGTAAGAACTTTATTGTTATTTAAGAAATCTAATTTTTCCATTTTTTGTCTCTATTTTATTAAATTGATGCTCCTTATGTTTTTTTATCCAAGACGTATTCATTTTTTGTGCCACCACAGTAAAGCTGGCAACAAGAAGAGTTATGTATAGAATTTCTATTATAATTTGACCGTTTCGCTTAACGTGGGAATCCACTTTAAATCCTCCTTAATAAGGCTAGCACTACAATTAACTTGTATGGGTTTAGACAGGAATGTTTTAAATTGACTAAAATTATCTGCGTTTGTGAACAAGTTAAGGTTCCACACAATTTGTAAGTTCTGTTTCTTGGTGAAATTTGTTCTTGTGATATAATTCGGTGATTCGGATTTTGAAGGTGAGGGATAAACTTGCAAGGAAAGGTTCCCTTTTAATTGTGGGTTTTCCTTTAGATGTAAAACACTCTTCAAATCATTTTTGAGTTTTTTTAGAATAAAATGTGAGGATAGATTTGTTTGTTCCAGTATCATTTTCTGTTTTGTAGCTAGCGCTTTTTGTCTTGTTATAATTTTAGTTTTAACTATTAGAGCGGCGGCGATGGCCTTGGGTTGCCCAAGCCTTATGGCTGTACGATAAGCTTTTTCAGCTAAGCTCCGCTTGAGTCGCAATTGAGAAGCTAAAGGGTTGAGTTCCAAAAGTTTGTTCAGTCCTTGCTGTTGTACTTCTTGATATGCTAGAAGTCCTTTTCGACAGATGTGTGAGGTTTGTGATTTTTTTAATAAAATTGTGTAAGTCTTCTGAGTTAGAAATATCAAACTTACTGCTACAGGAAGAATAGTTATAAATATAACAATTCCCTGCCCTCTAGAGTTCAATTTATGTCTACCTTGTGAGTGAATGCAATTTTTGAACGGCCTCCTAATTGAAAAATTCCTTTTAATCGGGCTGAACTTTTATTTTTCTTGTAAGTTAAATTTAACTGTCCTCGTGGCCAAAGAGCTTGGAGAGTTTTCATTAATTTGTATTCACAAGAGTTTGCTGTATTGGGATAAGTGATTAAACATACTGTAGCCTCATAGGTAAAGTGCTCAACCCATGCCTTCATTAGTCCACTGCCTTGAATCCAGATAATTAAGGCAATAGTGACCCAAAGCAGTGGGATTCCTAGCGTGGCTTCAATGGAAGCTTGTCCTTTATTATTGACCACGCTGTACTCCGGCCCCTCTAATAAAGTCGCTGAGACTTCTTTTTTTGCTGAGAGTGTGATTGACTCTCTCCCGCTCTATGTGCTTTTCAGTTCCTCTTAGGGCAAAGTCGATTTCTTGATACTTCGTGTTGATTGTATGATTCAGAGCCCGAATAACTCCTATGCAGGCGATGGCCATGAATGCCACTAGAATAAGGTATTCAATCAATCCTTGTCCCTTTTGATTTTTAAGCACAGAATTAAAGTGTTTCACAGACAATCTCCTATTTTCTAAAACAGAAGATGCAAAGAGATTGGCATTGAGGTTGTGCAATTAGAGGTATCTGAAAATTCTAAGAGATGAAAAATCGGATGGAGTGTCCGAAATAGTTAGCGTTTTTTTTCTGATTTTCTTCGAACGCTAATTTTAGCTAGTATTTGGAAGGCCTCCTTCTGGAGGTCGTTCTCATAAACAAATCTGTAGAAGCCTTCTATTTCTGGGCTTTTTTTAAATTTTTTAATAGAAGCAGGGATTGTTTCAGAAGCTGAGAAATCAATATTAGAACCATCTTTGGAAAGTTTAACTTTAGCCGCCATATACCCTCTTTGTTTGTTGACTTGTGCTACAAGTTAGGAAGTTAATATATCTCATGCAACTAGTCAAACTTCAAAGCGCGTGTCCTTGTTGGGTCATGAAACTATATTCCAGTCATGAAA